>CAYXDE010000024.1:0-11611 GCA_964463525.1 uncultured Dehalococcoidia bacterium
CGTGACCTGGGTGATACCGCCGTGGTCACCGGTCACGCCTCGATCCATGTCGGTGACAACCATTTCAACGCCCGGTACTTGGACGTATACGCCAAGCGGAACGGCTCCTGGCAGATGATAGCCTGGCAGTCCACAAGAGTCCCGGACTAGGCCCACCCGCCGTTATCCGATTTTCAAAGAGCCCGGTCTTCCTACAGGAAGACCGGGCTCTTTCGTTTTCCCTGACGGCTGATTCCTGATACCTATTAGCTTACGAGGGGCAGCCCTTCGTCCCGGCGGACATCGTTGATTATCTGCAGGATGCGCTGCTCGATGGGCGGGTATTCCAGTTCGAACTCGCCGAGCAGGCGGTTGTTGTCCACCAGGTAGTTGCCCGAGTCTTCCTTGCCGTCCTGGCTGGCGAAGTTGATCTGGGCGTCGGGGATGAACTTCTTCACGATGGCTGCCAGGTCGCCCAGGCTGATGGGGTAGCCGCCCGAGTTGTAGATCTCATGGGCGCTCTTGTCCACCATGGTCACCCGGACGAAGGCCTCGGCGATGTCGTCGACGTGCACCGGCAGGCGCATCAGGCCGGCCTTGGGGAAGTTCACGGGCTCGCCGGCCGCCGGCAGGGTTACGCACTGCACGTGGTCGGTGGACCCGCGTACCTTGTCGGGCCCCGTGACGTTGGCGGGACGGATGCCCGTGATGGACATACCGTAAACCGAGTTGAACTGTTGGGCCTGGAACTCGTTGAACCGCTTGTGCATGGCGTACTGGCTGGTGCCGTGCATGGGGGCGTCTTCATCGATGTCCTGATCGCCGAAGTTGGACTGCTGGCCGCTCACGGCGATGGAGCTGGCGTAGGTCACCCGGTTCACGCCGCAGATGCGGGCTGCTTCGAAGGAGTTGTCCATTCCCAGGATGTTCAACTTCATCGTGAAGTGGGGGGTGTCGTCGCCGCTGCCCAGGAGATAAGCCAGGTTCATGATGCGGTCAGGTTTGGCGTGCATGATGGCAGTCACAACGTCCTGGAACTGCATTATGTCGCCGCGCATGACCTCGACCTGGTCTCCGAACTCGCTGAAGTCTGCCGCTCCGGGGTTGATGTCCATCACCACGACCTTCTCGCCGCGTTGGACCAAACGGGGAACAGCTCTCTTGCCGATAAAGCCGGTGCCGCCCAATACCAAAGTTGTCATTGTTCGCTCCTCATTCTGATCAGCCCCATCATTCCGCCCAGGGGCCCTGGGAAGGATCCGTCCACGTGCCAGCATGATTGGCTCTGGAGCCTGGTTTGTCAAGACGGCGCCAGGCGCGAAAGAGGCCCGGCGTTCCGCGGAACACCGGGCCTGATGCGGGCAAAGCAGGCCGGAGGATCATCGTTCCTCCGGCCGATCAAATCACCATGTTCTGGACGCTATTTGTTTCGCGCTTCGGCTGCTTCGTCCAAGTACACGATTATGGATATCAAGGCTGCCAGCGACCCTCCGGTAAACCAGCCTGACACTCCTAACTTCCACGTATCGCCATCGAATCCCACCAAGAGACCAACAACCCCGCAAAACAGCGCACCCAAAGCGCCCAATCTGGCTAACCAAACTTTCCAGGGAGCAGACATGATTGCCTCCGTCTACGAGCTAAATCCGCAATAAACCTAAATCAGTTGACGAATACCCTTGAAGCATAAGGCATTATACGACGGAGTGCCAACGATTCTGGAGTACGGACCACTCGGATAACCGGTTGCCGGGCTGCAGGCGCTAGTAGAAAACGAAGAAGCTAATGAGCAAAAGCGAACCGGTGATGAACGGCCAATAGAGTATCTCGATCAGGAGATTGTCACGGTATTCGATCAGTGGAATGCTCGTACGCGAAGAAGTGAACACGATGGAGTTCAACGAAAGTAGAAGGATCGCCGCGTAGATCACGAAGTAGAAATACTCCAGATACACCACGTCGCCAGGCGCGTCCAACCCGGTCCGCAAGCTGATATGAGAAACGACGACAACGAAGAATAGGGCAGCACAATACGCCAGTACGTTGGACGTGCTGAACCCAAAGATTCCGATACTCTCTTGGCGAAGGGTCACGATAACCAAGACCGCGAATAGAAGGAACGCTACGATCACCACCGGGATGACGTGGGAGATAAATGCGTCGGCGAACTGGCGGCGGAGGCCTATGTGGAAGACCAATTCCGGCATGACGGTCCGGCCAGCGGACACATCGACGCCCAGCGTTGTATTGAGATTCGAGTCTCTGAAGCTGAAAAAGCTGTTCTCGGCCTGCCAGCCTTCCAGTACCAGCTCTGATTGGTCCACCCCTGGCAATATTTCCGGTCTGGTGCTTGGGTAAGACTTCAGGTCGGGCACCAGCACCAGATTCCCTTGCGGGTCCGGCGGCCATATCCGCATCTTCAGGTCTTCGCGATTGAACGGATACTGGGTATAGTCCAGCTGCTGCCTGAGGTTGGTGCGGAAATACCAGCCGATCACCAGTCCATCTCTCTCTACCCTTCTGAATACCTCAGTAACGTCATCGGAATAGGCTATGTCTCCCTGTGGGAGAGTGAACCCGGGCGCTTCATCGGTGAGTTTCGGAATGTTGGACCTGGGGATGTGATTGCCGAACTTCTGCCAGATGTATCCGGTGAACAACACGTTGTGGGCCGAAACGAAGTCCACAGATTCGATGAGGATTCCCGTCGGCACCTCCAGAATCTCACCGGACTGATCCGTGTAGCTTGAGACAATCTTGCTGCTGATGGACTGCTCCAGCAGGAGCACCTCGTTCTCAGGCGCTTCCCGCGCTCCTGTGAGGCTGAGGTTCCAGATGTAGGCGATACCGGCGATGGCCAAGATGGAGAACATCCACGATGCTCTCCAAAAACTCAGGTTTGAGCCTTTGTGGGTGCGAATGATGTACACCAATGAAAGGAAGAACAAGAAAGCCGAAACGGCCACGGCAATCTCAACTTGTCTTTTCTTGGTCTGCTCGATCAGGGAAGCCCTGTTCAATATCGACTCTTTGTCCAGAACGATCCCGACCCACCACCCTGCCGGAGTCACAGGCGCCATGACCAACCAGGAACTCCGGCCAGATTGTGGGTCCATGTGGTCGAATACCGCGAAGGGCGCCTCAGATTCCGTTTGCGAGATTCCTAGAACATCAATGATGTTGAGTTCTGGGTCGAAATCTGAGATGTTCAGGATCTGATTAACGAACCCGGAATCTGGATGGTAGATGAAATCGCCGGTCCTGGAGACTATGAACCCATAGCCGGTGCCCCTGTCGCCAAAGTCCACTGCGCTTACCAGGTTCTGGAATTGGCCCAGGGTCAGGGATACATCGATGGTCCCGGCAGGTCTGTCTCCTGGCCAGCTCCCTGGGGTCCCATCCGGTTTGGGTCTAAAAAATGGGGTGCCATAGCCGCCCCAATAGACCCCTGTGGCTGAACCCAGGTAAGGCTCTCCCCATATCGGCCCTTCGATGATCGGCCGTTGGTACCAGCCGCTATTGATGGGATCTCCTCCGATATCGATGGTGCCGTGGGGTTGCGTGTAGTCGTAGCTGTCCTCGATGTACTGGACGAACATCCTCCCGTCATCTAAGAAGTAGGAGAAGGGACAATATCTGTCATCGCCACGGGAGACGACGAAATCAGGGAGATGTTCCGGCGAGAAACAGGCCGTGATGGCGCTGAGTCTTGGATTGGCTTTTAGCAGCTCCAGCAAGCGGGATTCGATGTCCTCGTCTGCCAGACTGCCCGAACTGATCTCATCGGCAAGCGCGTGGGCCAGATCTGGGATCGTTTCGAGGACTTGGGATATCTCGCCGGCGGCGTTCACAGCCCTTTCCACGGCGTCTTCCCGGGCGTCATCAGCCACCCGGCGGTTGTCTTGGATGAGGCTGAAGATCAACCATCCGGAAAGCACTCCGGTGGCGATGCAAGCGAGGAGGCAGGCCTTGAATGCTTGGTCTTGCCTGAACAACGAACGGGCCAGGTTTATCGTTAGCAAAACGCTCCCGGATAGCGGTTGAGCATTCCGACCCAAGTAATCAGGTCGGATGCCTGTCTATTCCTTCCGGTTATGCTCTCCGAAACGGGAAGTGAGCGACGCGCAGTGTAAAGGAATCTAGATTGGCAGTCAATTCGGGCCTTCCTGTGGCTGCGGCCGGCTATTCTTGACCAACCGCTGGCCAAGACTTAAATTGCTAACAATCCAAAGGCTAGTGGAGCGTCGGAATCTTCAAGCTCCGGCTTATAAAGGAACACCAATGAGCCTAGACGGCAAAGTTGCGATAGTGACCGGTGCCAGCCGGGGCATCGGCAAGGCCATGGCTATGGGTCTGGCTATGGAGGGAGCGCAGGTGGTCGTGGCGGCCCGCTCCGAGGAGTCGCGCCCCATGCTGCCGGGCACCATACACTCAACAGTCGGCGAGATCGAAGACGCCGGCGGAAAAGCCCTGGCTGTGCCCACCAATGTTCGGGAAGAGGACAGCATCCGCCACCTGATCGACCGCACTCTGGACGAGTATGGCGCCGTGGACATACTGATCAACAACGCCGCCATCGGCAGCTACACGCCCTTCTTGGAGATGACTGTCAAAGAGTGGGACCTGGTCATGTCCATCGACCTGCGTGCGCCGTTCATCGCCTGCAAGGCGGCGGCCCCCATCATGATCGAGCAGGGCGGCGGCAGCATAATCAACATCTCGTCCCACGCCGCGACCAACATATTTTCATCGACACTTTCGGCCGATAGCGAAGAGATAGCGCTCATCGGCCAGAACTACGGCGCGGCCAAGGTCGGCCTGGAGCGGTTCACCTGGGGCCTGGCCATGGAACTCGGTCCTCATAACATCGCGGTAAACGTGCTGAAACCCCTGCGTCCGGTAGTCACCGAGGGTTTCCTAGCCCAGCGCCCCGACGCCGACGTCTCAACCTGGGCCACTCCCAACGACATGGTTAAAGCCGCCAAATTCCTGGCGAACCAAGACGCCCAAGGGCTGACCGGGGCGACTGTGACTGCCGAGGAGTTGGTCAGAAGGTTGGCGTTGTAGGGAACTCATCCGTCGTTGACAGGGTTCAGTCGCTAACATACGCTTCGGTGAAACGATTTCGAAGTTCAACGTGGTACTTAAGGGCTAAGATTCGGGAGGCAACTTGGACGCTACGTATACCGCGGTCATTCAACACGATGGTGAATTGTGGATCGGTTGGGTTGAAGAGATCCCCGGCGTTAACTCCCAGGGGACGACGCGCGACGATCTGATGGCTAACTTGCGTTCTGCCCTGGAAGAAGCATTGGAGATGAATCGGGCAGACGCACTCGCGAGCGTAACCGGTGAGTACGAAGAAGTGAGCTTGGCAGGTCGAGGCGCAGGCGCCTAATCTCATTTCTAACGTCCAGTGGCTGCGTTTTGATTCGGGAAGGCTCGAGACATTCATGGTGGGGCAATCCGACTAACAACCGGCGTTCCGCAGTGCCCAGACACACTGAGATTCATGATTTGCTGGTCAGGAAAATCTGTTCCGATCTAGATATCCCACGGCCCGACTAATTCGATCCTATAGCAACGGCCCAGCGCCCTGACGCCGGCGTCTCAACCTGGGCCACTCCCAACGACATGGTTAAAGCCGCCAAATTCCTGGCCAACCAAGACGCCCAAGGGCTGACCGGGGCTACTGTGACTGCCGAGGAGTTGGTTAGAAGGTTGGGGTTGTAGGGAAAAATCCCCTCGTCCCCCTCAAAAAAAGGGGAGTAGGAGCTTGCATTGGACTTCGCATTCACAAAAGAACAATCTGAACTGCAGCAGCGGGTACGGCATATCGCCGAGGAGCAGATCGCTCCTATAGCCGAGGAAGCGGACGAATCGCCTACGGTGCATGCTGGACTGATGGCTATCTTGGCCAATGAAGGGTTGCTGCGGTACTGCGTGCCTGAAGAGTATGGCGGGGTTGGCATCCGGGTGATGGACCTTTGCATCATCCGAGAGGAACTGGCGCGGGTCTCGTGCCAGGCGGACACCAACTTCATCATGCAGGGCCTGGGCAGCTTCCCCATCACCCTGGGAGGCACGGACGAACAGAAGGCCAAATACCTGCCGCCCATCGCCAGGGGTGAGAGTATCGCCGCCTTCGCACTCACCGAGCCCCATGCCGGTTCGGACGTCGTCAGCATGAAGACAGAGGCCAAGCTGGACGGCGACGACTGGGTCTTGAACGGCGAGAAGAAGTTCATCAGCCAGGCCGGAGACGCCAGCACCTACACGGTCTTCGCCAAGACCGACCCGGATGAAGGCAGCAGAGGCCTGTCGGCGTTCATCGTTGAGGCGGGGATGGCCGGTTTCGACGACTCGAAGCGCATGGACCTGATGGCGGCCCACCCTATCGGCGAGCCCCGCTGGAATGACTGCCACGTCCCCCAGGCCAACCTCATCGGCGAGCGGGGCCGGGGACTGCGCCTGGCCCTCGGCACCCTGGACACCTTCCGCACCACCGTTGCGGCTGCGGCCATCGGCATGGCCCAGGCCGCATACGAGGCGTCGCTGGACTACGCCAAGAAACGTGAGATGTTCGGTCAGACCTTGTCTGACTTCCAGGCGACCCAATTCAAACTGGCCGACATGGCTGTATCCTTGGACGCTGCCCGGCTGCTTGCCCACCGGGCCGCCTGGCTCAAGGACTCGGGCCAGGAGTCGATCATCAAGGAGGCGTCCTTCGCCAAGCTGTTCGGCACCGAGGCTGCCAGCCGGATCATCAACGATGCGGTGCAGATACACGGCGGCGCCGGACTGGAACGGGGCAACCGGGTCGAACGTCTCTACCGCGAGGTCAGGGCGCTGACCATCTATGAGGGCACGTCAGAGATACAGCGGCAGACCATCGCCAGGCAGCTGCTGCGGGAGTGACGTATGGGCGTTTTCAGGAAGGACAAGGGCTGCAGCTGCCTGGGGATTCCGACCTCTGGAATCTGGCTCTTCTTC
Organism: uncultured Dehalococcoidia bacterium; assembly: GCA_964463525.1. Classification (GTDB taxonomy): domain Bacteria; phylum Chloroflexota; class Dehalococcoidia; order Lucifugimonadales; family UBA3495; genus UBA9611. Next base: position 6,973 of record CAYXDE010000024.1, read on the forward strand.
ACGCTGATGTGGTTCTTCACCGAGGAAGGCGCGATTCCCATCGGCAAGTGGGAGTTTGTCTGGCGGTTCTTGGCGGGGCCGATCAACTTCATTTTCTGACTGCAGCGCCGCATCTGCGTTAACGGCCCCGCATCTGATGAAACGGGCATCATGACCAAGTGATCTCCACCAAAGGAGAGGCAGCTTGTTGGACCTACCAGAAATCACCTCTGCATTGGCCAGCCTCGAACGCAGCCGGATCATATCCCGCATCTGGAGCGGCGACCATACCGTTTGGAAGCCGGACCCCACAGAGATAGCCGACCGCCTGGGCTGGCTGACAGTCACTGACTTTATGCGGGAGCAGCTCCCAGAGCTAGATGCCTTCGTGGCAGAGGTCCGGCATGCCGGCTTCAAGCACGTCGTCCTGCTTGGGATGGGCGGCAGCAGCCTGGGGCCTGAAGTCCTGCGGCAGACGTTCGGCAGCGCTCCGGGATACCCGGAACTGATCGTTCTGGACTCGACCGTTCCCGGCTGGGTGCAGTCGGTCTCCGAGGCCATCGACCCAGCTCAGACCTTATTCCTGGTTTCGTCAAAGTCGGGTTCCACCACCGAACCCAACATGTTCTACGCATACTTTCGTGGGTTGGTGGAGCAGGCGGTTGGTGAAGACAGGGCTGGCAGTCACTTCATCGCCGTCACCGACCCAGGCTCTTCGTTGGCCAGGTTGGGCGAGGAACAGGGGTTCCGGCGGGTCTTCTTGAATCCAACCGACCTGGGCGGGCGATACTCGGTGCTGTCTTATTTCGGGCTGGTACCGGCGGCGGTCATCGGTCTGGACCTGCCGAGGCTGATGGACCGGGCTGACGGTATGTGGGGGTCGTCTGAGCCGGCCGTGCCTGTCGCAGAAAACCCTGGGGCATGGCTGGGGACGGTCATGGGAGTCTCAGCCCGGGGTGGGAGGGACAAGCTCACACTGGTTATTTCTCCGGCGATCAGCAGTTTCGGTCTATGGGTGGAGCAGCTCATCGCCGAAAGCACCGGCAAAGAAGAGACCGGCATAGTCCCTGTGGCAGGAGAGCCACTTGTCTCTCCGGACAGCTACGGAGATGACAGGCTGTTCGTCTACCTGCGGTTGGAGGGCGACGACAACGCCGAAAATGACGCCGCGATCAATTCCATCGAGGAATCTGGGCAGCCGGTGGTGCGGCTGGATCTAGCGGATATCTACGATCTGGGCGCTGAGTTTTTCAGATGGGAGATGGCGACGGCGGTTGCCGGATGCGTTCTGGGAATCAACCCCTTTGACCAGCCGGACGTTCAGGCGGCCAAAGACATGACCGAAAGTGTGCTTGGACAGTTCCAGGATTCAAAGCGACTCCCCGCCATGGCAGGCGAGGGTTCACTGTCTGATCTATTGGAATCGGCTAAGCCGGGAGACTACCTGGCAATCATGGCCTACATCCCGCAGTCGGCTGAAGTCGACTTGGCTCTGGAACAACTCCGCCGCCAAGTCATGGAGAAGCACGGCATCGCCACAACCATGGGGTACGGGCCCCGGTTCTTGCACTCCACCGGACAGCTGCATAAAGGCGGGCCAGGTTCCGGGTTGTTCTTGCAGATCACCGCAGGACACACCCAGGACCTGGCGATTCCGGGCGTTCCGTTCACCTTTGGAGTGCTGGCCGATGCCCAAGCACTGGGTGACCTACAAGCGCTGCAAAGCGCCGGACGCCGGGTTGTGCGGGTGGATGTGGGCCTCGACGGTGTGCAAGTTATCCGTAAGATGACTGAGGGTCTGGCTGCTCCCTAGACGCGAAAGGGAATGGCCCGCTAACTGTGGGGCCATTCCCTTTGAGGACGCAGAAGGGGTGTGCGGTTCCCTTAGTTGGTTATTCGCCGTCGATAAGGATCACAGCACTGTCGGTGGAATCGATGCGCTGATTAACCACCGCTTGGTACTCCGGGGAGTTGTACCACTTCTTCGCCTGGCCGGCGCTTTCGAACTCGAACAGAATGACGCCCAAAGGAGCCCAGCCGCCGTCCCCGGGCGTAACCTCGGAGCTGAGAAAGACTCTCTTCCCGCCGTACAGTACTATGGTGGGCTCTGCTACGTGCTGATAGGCCTCGAAGGCCGCGCCGTCCTTAACCCCGTTCACTTGACCGATCACATATCCTGGCATTGTTCTCTCCTGTCTTATACCTTCTTCTGGAATTTGGTGGGGATCAGTTGCCGTCTACGATGATGACCGCGCTGTCGGCAGAGTTGAACCTTTGTCCGATCACCGCTTGGTACTCGGGTGAGTCGTAAAACTTGTGGGCCTGTTCAACGCTTTCGAATTCCACGACGACCATGCCCGTAGGCGACCAGTCTCCGTCACCGGAGGCTATCTTGGTGCTATTCACTACCAGTTTGCCGCCGTACTGGGCGACCACCGGGCCCGCAGCGCCCTGGTAGGCTCCGAAGGCATCCGAATCGGTGATCTCTTTGAGCTGGCCTATGATGAATCCTGGCATTTGGCCTTCCTCGCTGGTTTTATGAGTATCAAGCCTTGGCTTAGATGCAGCTTATAGCTCTAAGGGTGTGTCTTCCAGGTTGGCCCACTCACCCATGGAACCGTCGTAGTTCTTGGTGTTGGTGTAGCCGACCAATTGCATGACGAACACACTGTTCGCCGCTCTGATCCCACCCTGTCAATAAGTGTAGACGTTCTTGTCCGGAGTGATACCGTGTTCTGTCAGTATCCGGCGTATCTCAGCCGCCGGTTTGAACTCGTTGGTCTGTGAGTCCACCAGGTTGAACCACTCAAGATGCACAGCCCCGGGTACGTGTCCGGCACGTTTGTTGCCCCGGCTGTTGCTGCCGTCCCATTCACCGTCGCTGCGGACGTCCCAGATCACGGAATCGCCAACCTCACAGGCCGTCTTCAGCTCGGCAGCCGTCGCCAGTATGGAGTCGTCGCGCTTGGGAGTGAAGGTGACGGACTTCTTTTCGGCGCGGCCGAAATCGACGGCCCCTCCATAGGCGATCCAGGCCCGCCAGCCGCCGTTCAGAATCTTGGCGTCGGTGTGGCCGTAGGTGTGTAGCGACCACCAAAGCCGGGCCGCGGTTAGGCTGCGGGAATGGTCGTAGGCGATGACCGTTGTGTCGTCGCCGATGCCCAGTCCTTCGCACATGGCTTTGAACTGGTCTGGCTGCATCAGGAACAGCCGGCCCGAGTCCGGGTCTTTCTCGTAATTGTCCGGCACCAAAACCGCGCCGGGGATATGGCCTCTGGCGAAAGCGGCGTCTACCTCGCAATCGACGATCACCACATTGGAGTCGCCTTTATGGGCGTCGACCCAGGCGGCGTCAACCAGGAATTCGGGGTGTGCGTAACCCTCAGATGCCATGATCCCTCCTAGAGTCCTTTAGCCGGACGGCAACGGTACCAGATTCAAAGCCTGAAAATTGTAGGCTATGAAGGTTGACCGGTCAACATAACCGGCAGCCTGGACGCCGAGCCTGGCCAGTCTTGCCTGGGTAGTATGGGGCAGTTAGAATAGGGCCACCCAAAACCAATACCGGCAGACCTTGCCGTCCGCCGCACCGGAGCCTCCACGATCCATGAAATTCGGTATGTTTGTGCTTCCCTCTTGGCCCCAGGAGGACCCGTCCCACCAGGGCCGGCTTTACCACGAAATGGTCGAACAGATCCAGTACGCAGAGGAGTTGGGATTCGAGTCTGTCTGGCTGGCAGAACACCACTTCACCCGCTTCGGAATCGTCCCGTCGGCGCTGCCACTTGCCACTTACGTGGCTGCCGCAACCAAGAAGATTCGCATCGGCACCGGAGTCAGCGTCCTCAACTTCCATGACCCGGTGTTCATGGCCGAAGAGACCGCCATGCTGGACCTGCTCAGCAACGGGCGTTTCGACTTTGGCATCGGCCGCGGCCAGGTGGTCTATGAGTACGCCAACTTCAAGGTTGATTACGAGACCAGGACCCAGCGGTTCAACGAGATCGTCGATATCATCCTGGGCCTCTGGAGCACGCCTGGGTTCACCTACCACGGCGAGCACTATCAGGTGGACGACCTGACCATCGCGCCCACGCCGGTCCAAAAGCCCCACCCGCCGATGTACCTGGCAGTGTCCAGAACGCCTGGCACCATCGACGACGCCGTGACCCGCGGCCTGCCCATGCTGACCAGCGCCAACACGCCCGACGAAGACGTGCTCGGCCTGCGCGAGTTGTATGCCGCCAGGTGCGCTGAGGCAGGCGTACAGCCCCAGTGGGATGACATGCCCTTCTTCCGGGTTACTTACGTTGCCGAGGACCAGAAAACGGCTGAGAAGGACCCTCAGGAGTCCATGGACTGGGTCGCCGACCTGAACGGCTACCGCCGCACTCTCAAAGGCGGCAGCGAGATATACGCCGACCTGGATAACTGGCGGCAAACGCGGCCCGAAGACCCGCCCAGCTACGACTCCCGGCTGAAGTCCACCGCCTATTTCGGCACGCCAGACCATGTGGTTGAACGTATCAAGGGACTGCGCGACGAACACAACGTCCAGTACTATACGGCCCACTTCTCCTATGGCAGCTTGGAGCACGACAAGGTCATGCGTTCGATGAAACTGTTTGCCGAAGAAGTCATGCCCAAGTTCAGATAGCTG
>CAYXDE010000024.1:11711-45500 GCA_964463525.1 uncultured Dehalococcoidia bacterium
ACTGCTTAGGTCAGCTATGAGGGAAACTGTTTGCCGAAGAAGTCATGCCCAAGTTCAGATAGCTGACTGCTTAGGTCAGCTATGAGGGAAACTGTTTGCCGAAGAAGTCATGCCCAAGTTTAGATAGCTGACCGGCCCAGTCAACTGCGAGGGAAACTCTTCGCCAAAGTGGTAATGCCTCGATTCAGGTAGCTGAAAGCTAAGGAGCTAACCATGGTCCAGCAAGGACAGATCGACCACCTACTTCAGGAAACAGGCCAGATCCTGCCGCCTCCGGCCCTGGTGCAGCAGGCATTCCTCCAAGACCACGAGGCCGCCTACAAGGACTCTGTGGAAAACCCGGAAGCGTTCTGGGAGGGTGTGGCCAAAGAACTGGACTGGTTCAAGCCGTGGGACAAGGTCTTCCAATGGGACTACCCCACCTTCCAGTGGTTCCTGGGCGGCAAGTGCAATATCACCTATAACGCCCTGGACCGTCACCTGACCAACGGCAACAAGAACAAGGCCGCCTTCATCTTCCTGGGCGAAGACGGTTCAGAAAGGGTGTTCACCTACGGGCGTTTGGCCCAACTGGTCAACCGGTTCGCCAACGGCCTGAAGTCCCTGGGAGTGAAGAAGGGTGACCGGGTGGTCATCTACATGCCCCTCTCCCCCGAAGGCGCCATCGCCATGCTGGCCTGCGCCCGCATCGGCGCCGTCCACAGTGTGGTCTACGCCGGCTTCAGCGTGGGTTCCCTCCGGGGCAGGATCCAGGATGCCCAAGCCAAGGTGGTCATCACCGCCGACGTCGGCTACCGCCGGGGCAACGAGGTCGACCTGAAGGGGATCACCGACGAGACGGTCAAAGACATGGACCTGGTGGAGCATGTTGTTGTCTGGAGCCGCAAGGGCACTCCCGAATCGCCCGGGCCCAAGGACGTGGACTTCGACAAACTCATGGCTGAGTCCAGCATCGACTGCCCGGCAGAGGAGATGGACTCTGAGGACCCGCTGTACATCCTCTACACCAGTGGCACCACCGGCGCCCCCAAGGGCGTCCAGCACGTCCACGGCGGCTATATGGTGGGCACCTACTACCACTTCAAGACATTCTGGGACGTCAAAGACGACGACGTATTCTGGTGCACCTCTGACATCGGCTGGGTGGTGGGGCACAGCTACATCGTCTACGCGCCGTTGGTCGCCGGGGCCACCACGGTCTTCCGGGAAGGGGCGATCGACTACCCCGACCCAAGCGTGTTCTACGAGACCATCGAGAAGTACGGCGTGAACGTGATGTTCACCGCTCCGACTCTCCTCCGCATGCTCATGCGCTACGGCGAGGAATACGCCCTGAAGTATGACTTGAAGTCGTTGCGGTTCCTGACCTGCGCCGGGGAACCTCTGAACCCCGAAGCCCTGAAATGGACCTACGAGTTCATCTGCGGCAACGGCGAATGGGGGCATATCGTGGACAACTGGTGGCAGACCGAGACCGGCGGCCCCTGTTTGGGCACCCCTGCAACTCTGCCGGTCAAGCCGGGCCGGGTGGGACCCGCTCTGCCCGGGGCCGAGTTGGACATCGTGGACCGGGAGGGTCAACCCATCACAGAGCCGGACGTGGGCGGGCTGTTGGTGATCAAGAAGCCGTTCCCCCACTTCTACCGCACCGTGTATGGCGACCCCGAGCGCCAAGCCAGGGACTGGAACCAGATCCCCGGCGTCTATCTGACCGGCGACGTTGCCCTGCGCGACGCCGACGGCTATTACATGGTGGTAGGAAGGGCAGACGATGTCTTGAACGTGGCCGGACACCGCATCGGCTCAGCCGAGGTCGAGAGCGCTCTGGTCTCCCACGCCGCAGTGGCCGAGGCGGCCGTCATCGGCAAGCCCGACGAGCTGCGCGGGGAGATCATCAAAGGCTTCGTCACCTTGCGCATGGGGCAGGACCCATCGGAAGAGATGGTAGCCGCCCTGAAGCTGCATGTCCGCGGGGAACTGGGCCCCATCGCCGTCCCAGCCGAACTGGAGTTCATGCCCAGCCTGCCCAAGACCCGATCCGGCAAGATCATGCGCCGCCTGCTGAAGGCCAACGAGCTGGGCCTCGATCCAGGGGACATCACGACTCTGGAGGACTAAAATCCTCCGCGGCTTTCAATAGCAAGACACTCATGTCTAGCATTATGTATCGGGCAACATGCTAGAAGACTAGGAAGAGTGTTGATCATGGTTAGAGTGTCAGATGAGAGAGCCCCGGCGCATCCGGGAGAGATTCTGGTCAAGGAGTTCCTGGAGCCCAAGGGGGTTACGCAGCGGAACCTGGCCACCGGGATCCGCGTGCCGTACCAGAGGGTTAACGAGATTGTGAACGGCCGCCGGGGAATCACGGCTAGCACGGCCCTGCGGCTCTCCAATTACATCGGCGAAACCGAGGAGTTCTGGCTGTATCTCCAGATGCGCTGGGACTTGCACCAGGCAAGGAAGTCCGAGGAAACTGTTCTGGAGGAGATCTTGCCCCTGGCGGCCTGATCTCCTAATAAACAACGGGAGAACAACCCAAGCCACATGAAGGTCTACTACTTCAGCGAATTCCCCTACCACGAGTATCCTGACGAGGAAGCGGAAAAGTACCCTTCACTGCGGCTTACTTTTCCCAACGACCTGTTCGAGCCCAACAAAGCCAGCGACCTATTCAAACGGTACTTCGATGAGTGCCAGTACGTTGATGAGTTGGGCTACTACGGCATCATGGTCAACGAGCACCACAACACGCCCTCTTGCATGAACGCGTCGTGCAACCTCACGGCGTCGGTGCTGGCCCGGATAACCAAGCAGGCCAAGATACTGCTGCTGGGAAATATCCTGCCCATCCACGAGAACCCGGTGCGGTTGGCTGAAGAGATCGCCATGATCGACGTGATCTCCGGCGGCAGGGTGATCTCGGGCATGGTCCGGGGCACGGGCGTCGAGACCGTCTCCACCAACATCAACCCCACTGAGAACCGGGAGCGGTTCGAAGAATGCCACGACCTGCTGATCAAGACCTGGACCACCCCAGGGCCCTTCCGCTGGGAGGGCAAACACTACAACTACCGGGTGGTTAACCCGTGGATGGTGCCGGTCCAGAAACCCCATCCCCCCATCTGGGTGCCGGGCACCTCCAGTCCGGAGACCGCCGAATGGGCCGGCGCTCATGGCTACACCTACGTAGCGTTCCTGACGGCGTTGGACGTCACTCTGGAACTGTTCGACATGTACCGTGAGGCGTCGGTGGCCAACGGTCACACCCCCACCAAAGACAACTTCGGGTACCTGCTCTGCTGCTACGTGGCCGACACCCAGGAGAAGGCCGACGAGCAGGCCAAGCATTTCCTCTGGCGCATGGGCGCGACCACGCGGGGGCCCAGGGAGTACATGAACCCCGTGGGCTACCGTTCCACTGCGGCATCAGCGGTGGCGGCGCGCCGGAACTCGGTCCCTCTGGGCAACCAGAGCTTCGAGGAACTGAAAGAGAACTACCACATCGTCTGCGGCACGCCGGATACGGTGCTGGAGAAGCTGGAGTACCTACACGGACGCCTGGGTATGGAGCACCTGATCATGTACGGCCAGGAGTCCAAGATGGACCACGAAGCCACAATGTCGAATATTGGCCTGTTCGGGAAGGAAGTGCTGCCGATAATTCGTGACTGGTAGGCGGGCGGTACAACCGCGGTATATACCTGCCGGTGGCTAAGGCGAATACTGATTCTCACCGTGCCGAGTTTCCTGTTCGGGTGGTGCTTCACATATGTCACCCTGAGCGGAGCGAAGGGTCTGCCAAGTTGAAGATGGAAGGTCCTTTGCCGCTTCTCTCCTCAGGATGACAGAGGCGTGGCAGTGTTCATATGTGAAAAGCCTGCGTTCACTTTGTTGAGTGCGCCTGAGTGGTAAACTGGATTCACCGATCAGGCTCTGGTCAGAGTTAAGAATTTATGCGGCGCACTCGCGTCGCTTTGTACTGTAGGTGGACCCCATGATGCACCGCGTCGTGCCGGAACCGCCGGTAGACAAGAGAAACGCCCTAGGCTTGCCTCCTCCATCCAGCCCCATCGTGCCCCGCACCGTCCGGCTTTTCCGGCCCTACCGGTTCCAGGTGGTGTCGGTGGTCGTGCTGATCTTGGTCACGGCCAGCATCGGCGTGATCAACCCGCTGCTGATCAAGACCGTCTTCGACTCGGCCCTGTTCCCAGCCGGCGGCCCCAACATGCAGCTGCTGTGGATACTGGCGGCGGTTATGTCTTCCATCGCCATCTTGAACGGCGGCATGGGCGTAGTGCAGACCTACATGACCAACCAGGTGGGCCAGAGCGTGATGCGCGACCTTCGGGACGCCGTCTACGCCCACCTCCAAGGCATGTCACTGGGGTTCTTCACCAGCACCCGCACGGGGGAGATACAGTCACGGGTCTCCAACGACGTTGGCGGCATCCAGTCGGTGGTGACCAGCACACTGACCGACACCATCTCCAACGCCGTGATATTCATCAGCACCATAGTCGCCATGCTGATCCTGTCCTGGCAACTCACCATCGTGGCCGTGGCGACGGTGCCCTTCTTCTTTGCATTGACCAGGGTTGTGGGCAAGAAGCGGCGCCAGGTCACGTCCGAAGCCCAGCGCTCCATGGCTGAAGTCACGGCCATCACTCAGGAGACGCTGTCGGTCTCGGGCATCATGCTGGCCAAACTGTTCGGCCGGCAGACACATGAGATGGCCAACTTCCACCGCCATAACCAAGAGTTGTCCGACCTGGCGGTGCGGCAGCAGATGATCGGCCACTCCTTCTTTGCGGTGGTGATGACATTTCTGTCCATCTCGCCCGCGTTCATCTACCTGCTCGCCGGTTACTTGATGTCGGGCGGCGGCTCCCCCGCGGTCACAGCAGGCACGATCATCGCCTTTACCACCCTGCAGAGCCGCTTATACTTCCCAGTGGGCAGGCTGCTGCAAGTGTCGGTCGAGCTGCAGTCGTCCATGGCCCTGTTCGAGCGCATCTATGGCTATCTGGACCTGAAACAGGACATCACGGACGCCCCTGACTCCCGGCCATTGGACATAGAGCGAGTCTCCGGCGGGATAACTTTCGACTCGGTGCGGGTCAATTACTCCCGGTCCTACGACGGCTCGGAAGACGGGATCGTGGACCAGGAGTTGGAGGAAGAGTCGAGACTGTGGGCATTGGACGGTGTCAGCCTGGACATCCCGCCCGGCCAACTGGCCGCGTTCGTCGGTCCCAGCGGCGCCGGCAAAACGACGCTCGCCTACCTGGTGCCCCGGCTCTATGACGTAACGGAAGGCTCGGTGTCCATCGACGGCTTGGACGTGAGGAAGATCAGACAGGCTGACCTGGCAGCGGTCATCGGCTTTGTCACCCAGGACAGTTATCTGTTCCACGACACCATGGAGCGGAACCTGCTCTACGCCCGGCCTGAAGCCAGCAGGGACGAGATGATCGCGGCGGCCAAGGCGGCCTTCATACACGACCGAATCATGGAGATGCCGGACGGTTACGACACGGTTGTTGGAGAACGCGGCTTCCGGCTGTCCGGCGGTGAGCGTCAACGGCTGTCCATCGCCCGGGTGATCCTGCACCAACCCCGTGTGCTGATATTGGATGAGGCCACGTCGGCCCTGGACACGGCCAGTGAGCGTTACGTCCAATCGGCGTTGCAGCCCCTGATGCGGGACCGCACCACCATGGTCATCGCCCACCGGTTGTCGACCATCATCGCGGCGGACGTGATCTACGTGGTGGACCGGGGCCGGATAGTTGACCATGGTTCCCACGATGAACTGCTGGAGCGCGGCGGTCTCTACGCCAACCTCTACCGGGAACAGTTCGGCGGCGGACGGATCGAAGCCTTCTGCGAGGACGGCGTGATCTTCAGCGACGGCAGCATAGGCACGGCAGAGCGCCCCGAGCCGGCGTTGGTAGCCGACGGGCAAGATGGCCCTTCCCGCCGTCAGGACAGGCGGGAGTCAGGAATGCCGTGGGAAGAGGAGTCGCATTAATCAAGCTCCTAAAGCTGGATAGATACGTGCGACCCGCCGCTCATGGTGAGCCTGTCGAACCACCGCTACGCATGAACCAAGTTCTTCGTATCCAACCATGACCGGTCCGGGCCCTTCGACAAGCTCAGGACGAGCGGTGGCTGGTGCGATGCAAGGCTGATACTAGCCCTCAGGGCTGAGGCGCGGGAACTCCACCTTCTCGTTCCAGATGTCAGGTGTACCGTCCGGGGTTGTGCGCATGAGGATGTTGCAGAGCCAGTCAGTCTCGTTCCTGTCTGGGTGATCGCTGCGGTAGTGGGAGCCCCGGGATTCGCGGCGCACCAGGGCGCTCCGACAGGTCATCTCGGCGACGGTTAGAAGACTCTGGACGTTGAGCCATTCATGCCAGCCAGGGTTGTACTCACGGCCAGGGGACACCGAGGCCTTCTTGGCCCTCTCGCCGAGGTTGGCCAGCTCTTCCAATGCCTCTTGAAGACCCGTGCCGTCGCGCACCAATCCACCCTTCGCCCACATCAGCCGCTCGATCTCCTGCCGGATATGGAAGATATTCTCACCGTTCCCCTGCGGTTTCCCGTTCGTTCCAAAGGGCTGCGCAGTCCACGCGATCGCCGATTCGATCTCCTTGGTGTCGATGCTAGGTTGAGGCTGGTCAGTGACATATTGGGCCATGGAATCACCGGCCACGGTGCCAAAGACAAGGGACTCAGCCACACCGTTGCCGCCCAACCGGTTGGCCCCATGGACACCGCCGGAGTCTTCTCCGGCTACGAATAATCCTGGCAGGTTAGTCTGGCAAGAAGTGTCGATACGGGCCCCGCCCATGTGGAAATGGGCTGTGGGGGAGACCTTCACCGGCTTTCTGGCCAGGTCGAACCCGACCTCCCGACAGCGCTCGACCATGCCAGGGAATGTCTTCTCGACGAACTCCGCCCCCAGATGGGATACGTCCAGGAGCACCGCTCCGTCGTCGGTGCCCCGGCCAGCTTGGATCTCCATGAACCCGGCGCGGGAGACCAAGTCTCGAGTTGACCGTTCCATGCGTTCAGCGTCGTACTGTTCCATGAACCGGTCGCCGTGCCGGTTGATCAGATATCCTCCAACGCCCCTCAACCCTTCTTCCAGAACGGCCCCTGTGAGGATGGAATCGCCGGAGACCAGCCCGGTGGGGTGGAACTGGTACATCTCCATGTCCTGCATGACACAGCCGGCCCTGTAGCAGAGGGCCATGCCGTCGCCCGACTTCTCCAGCGAGGGTGCGGCTATGGAGTACATCCGTGCTCCACCGCCGGTTGCCACCAAAGTGGCTTTGGCGCTGACGGCAACGAAATCGCCGGACCTGGTGTCCAGCAGCAGGGCCCCTCCGATGCCTCCCTGGCCATTGCTCAATAAGGAGACAGCCCGGTATTCGTCCAGCAGCGTGAGTTCGTTGGCAAGGACATTCTCTTTGAGACGGGACATGATCTCGATGCCGGTTAGGTCGCCCCGGTGCACCGTGCGGTCGAAGCTCTGTCCAGCAAAGGCCTTTTGGTAGATGCGGCCGTCCTGCGTCCGGTCGAAGAAGCAGCCCAACTGCTCAAGCTCTACGATCACTTTGGGGGCGGTGGTGACCAGCGTCCAGGCCAGTTCCTGGTCGTTGATGAACGAACCCCCGCGGATGGTGTCGGAGTAATGCAGATCGAAGGAGTCCAGCGGGTCCATGACAGCGTTGTACCCGCCTTGGACCATCCGCGTGCACCCGCTCTGACCAACAAGTCCTTTGGCGGCAACTGCGATGCGCAAAGATGGGCTGGCACGGCGGGAATGGAGCGCCGCCATCAGGCCGGCCCCACCGCCGCCCAGTATCACTATGTCTTGTTCCAGCCGTTCGACCATCAGCGACAAGCTCCGTTGCCTTGACACCCCTAGAGGCCCTGCATAGAATTCCAGCATCGCCACAGCAGGGCCTCTAGGCTTCTGTCAGGCCGGAATTGTAAGCCTAAACAGCCGACAAGTGAACCGTCGTTTGGGATCAGATATATGACTTCAGTAGCAGGCGCTATCACCCAGGAACTGGTCTACCAGGTGGCCTATGAAGCCAATAAGAGGGCGGCCATAGTCCTCCCTCAAGACAGCTTGACCGCCTTTGGTGACGCATTTCAGAGGGAGACCAAACCCCTGGCCCATTTCATCCTGGGCCAGCTTTTGGAGAACTCCAAGTTGGCCATCGCCGACTCCCGCCCTATGTGCGGCGACACCGGCCTGCCCCGGTACTATGTAAAGGTCGGGAACAACGCCGTGATCGAAGGCGGTTTCGTTGCCATGGAGCGTTCTTTCCGCCAGGCGGTGGCCGACATCACGCAGGACGTGCAGTTACGAGCGAACCGGGTCCACCCGCTGACTAGGAAGAACGCCGGAAATAATGTGGGCGTGTTCTCACCCAGCGTGGACTATTCGTTTGAGCCTGACGGCGATTGGATAGACATCATAGCCGTGCACAAAGGCGGCCTGTTCGGCACCGATTACCGCATGCTGTTCCCGGCCGACGGCACCGATGGGATCAAGAGGTTCCTGCTGGACAACATGGCCGAGTTTGCCCGGCGCGGGCTGTCCTGCCCTCCCGTGGTGGTAGGTGTGGGGATCGGCGGCGCCAAAGACCAGGCGGTAACCCTGTCCAAAGAGGCAGCGTGCCTCAGGGTGATCGGCGACAGCCACCCAGACCCTGACGTTGCTGCTCTGGAGACTGAACTCCGCGACCTGGCCAACAAGACCGGGTTCGGGGTGATGGGCGTTGGTGGAGATACCACGGCCTTGGATGTGAATATCGAGATCGCGTACACCCACACCGGCGGGGTGCCTGTGGCGATCTCCCAGTTCTGCACCGCCTACCGCCGGGCCGTGGGCCGGATCTATGGCGATGGGACAGTGGAGTTCAGAGAAGACCCCCAGTGGTTCACCGAGTACTACCGCCGGGAAGGGATCGAGTAACCCATGGAAGAGAACGGCCCTCGTCAGTGGCACCTGAAAACGCCGCTATCCGATGAAGATATCGCCCAACTCACCGCAGGTGACCTGGTTTACCTGACCGGACCGGCCTACACGGCGCGCGACGGGGTCTACCAGCATATGTTGGTAGACGGGAACTCGCCGCCCATAGACATCGTGGGGCTGACCAATGTCAGCTTCCAGTCCTCGCCGGCGGGCGTGGAAGTCGCTCCTGGCAAGTTTGAGGTGGCTTCTCTGCAGGCTACCGCAGGCTTTCGCTACGCCAGGTACATGCCCCAGCTTCTGGAAGATTACGGGGTTAAGTGTGTGGTCGGCAAAGCTGGGATGTCTGAAGAGGTCTACAAGGAAACATTCATGAAGCATGGCGCCGTCTGCCTTACGACCGTTGGCTACGGTCTGGGCGCCATCTACGGCCGGGCCATCAAAGAGGTCATCGGAGTCTACTGGGTCGAAGAATTGGGCTTATCAGAAGCCCTATGGGTGCTGGACCTAGATGATCTGGGACCGCTGCTGGTGGAGGGAGACGCCAAGGGCAACAGCTTCTTCGCCAAGGTAAATGACGAGATCAACGACCAGCTGAGCCCCCTATACGAGGGTCTCAAGGCCCCTGTCTTTCGGCGTATCGGCGAAGAGCAGAAACCAGAGATCGAGCTCTTCTAGACATCGACGTGAGGGCCCCACTAAGGACATTCCTAGTTTGCAGCGGCCTTTCCCGCGACCGCGCCTCCGGCTCCCGCGCCGGTTGGTGGGCTTGGATGCTGCAACGCATCACCGGTCTTGGCCTGGTCTTCTATCTATTTGCCCACATCCTGGTTATCTCAACCGCTCAGGCCGGAGCAGAGACGTTCGACGATGTCCTAACCGTTCTCCAGTTACCGGTGTTCGTGGTGTTGGACCTCTTCCTAGCGGCGGCTGTCCTCTATCACGGGCTGAATGGGCTGCGTGTGATCCTGATCGACTTAGGAGTGGGAGTAGCGCGGCAGGCGGAACTCTTCTGGGCCTGTCTGATAGTGACTGCGGTAACGATGGCCTTCGTCACCTATTTCAGCTTTCCGCTCATCACGAGATAGAAAGATGGCTGATGTAAAGACGACGCAGCAGGTGGAGAACGGCGGGTTCTGGCCCTGGTTCTTACAGCGGGCCAGCGGATTTGTGCTGATCTTTCTGGTCGGCGTCCACATGTGGATGGGCCATTTCTCCGGCCTGCAGGATGTGCTCGACGGGCGGCGGGAGGAGTTAGTGCTCTATGAGGTCGTGAAACTCCGTCTGGCCCAGGCCTCATTCATATTTGTAGATTTCGCCTTGCTTGCGTTGGTGCTTTACCACGCTCTGGGCGGGCTCAGGTCGGTCCTTCTTGAATGGGGGCCGGCGGCACGTAGGAGCGGAGGCATAACCAAGGCCCTTATCTTGCTCGGCGTGGCAACCTTCGCCTACGGGGCATGGGTCTTGTTGATTTTCATCCTAGACTGAAGGACCGGGAACCAAGGGATATGGACAACTTCACACTCACGGTCCAACGCTCTCAGCCAGGACAAGAATCCTTGCCGTCTCGGGCCGAGTTCTCGGTCCCGGTGATCGCAGAGAGCATGAGCGTTCTGGATGCCATGCTTTGGGCGCGGGCCAACGAGGACCCGTCTCTGGCGTTCCGATGCGCTTGCCGGGTGGGCATGTGCGGCAGTTGCGGAGTGAGGATCAACGGGCGGGAGGGGCTGGCCTGTAAGACTCTGGTGAGCACGGAGCTTGAGTACGGCGGCCCCACGATAGAGGTGGAGCCTTTGCGGCATCTTCCCGTGGTGCGGGACCTGGTTACAGACCCGGGGAACTTCTATCGCCGTTTAACCGACGTGGTCCCGAATTTCCAGCCTGTAGACCTGGATGCGGCGCCGGTCGCAATAGCACCTGGTTCTCCGGAACGTATGACGATCAACCCGCACCGTGAGTGCATCTACTGCGGACTCTGCTATTCGGCTTGTTCCATGGCAGGGGAAGACCGTGAGTTCCTAGGCCCGGCCGCTTTCAACCGCGTTTTTGCGTTGGTTTCAGACAGCCGGGATGACGCCGGAGCGGAACGACTGAACGCCGTGGACGGCAGCAGCGGTATCTGGAGCTGCCACACAATCTTCGAATGCACAGCCGTTTGCCCCAAGGGCGTACCCATCACGCTGGCGATACAGGGCCTGAAGCGGAAGCACTTCTTCAGGAAGATGAAGTCTTTGTTCCGTTTGGGCAGAGGTAGTTAGAGCCAATTGACTTGGTATCTAATTCAGGTCCGACTGCGGCGCGTCCATGGTTCGACGTTGCTCACCACGAACGGTTGGCCAGTGGCGCATCTGGGATCGGATGTTGGAAAGATATCACCCCACCCGCTCATCCTGAGCCTGTCGAAGGGCCTCTTTGCGTAGGTCACGTCTCCAGAGTGGAAACCAGTTAAGCTTTACCGCCGCGCGTAGTTCTTTTCGATGGACGCGCGGGCCTCTTCGGGGGAGATGTCGTTGGCGACGGCGCAGGGGCTGGTCTCTTCCATGATGGCGTCGACGTCGCCTGACAGCACGTGCTTCTTGTGCAGGTCTTCGTGCTCGATGCCCAGAGCCCTGCCGACCAATGTCAGGTAGTGTTCAACCTTCACTGGATAGTCGGCTTCATAACGGCACATGTGCCGTTGGCAGCCGTGGTAGAGAGTGGCGAAGGTGTCGGCGCCCTGTTCGACGGCCTGTTCCACAAACCCCGTGGCCATGCCTTCCCACTCGTCGTTCCCCATCCTTTCCCGGACTGCCGGGGTGCAGTGGCGGCCGAAGCGGGCATCGGTGCCCACATCGATCAGGTTCACGCCGGGCAGTTTTGAAAGCAGAGTCTTGGCGCTCTCTGCTTCGGCGTCGCCCTGTTCCCGGCCAGTGTGGTAATGCAGGGCCACAGTGGTTTCGGGCTGGGGTTTGAAGTCCAGTTTGTCGATGTTGTCCACCAGGAATTCGGCAACGTGGTTGAAGTCGAAACTCTTGCCACGCATGTCCATGATCTCGTCATAGAAGTAGATGCAGGACGGGCACCACATGACCACCTGCTCCGGGTTGAACTTCTGGAAGTTGGCGGCGGTGGTGGCGGCCACGGAGCGGCCCGACTCTTCGTCGCCCCGTTGGAAGTGCTGGATGCCGCAGCAGTAGGTCTTGCCACCCACGGCCGCGTAGTTGACGCCCATCAGCTTGAAGATGTCGGTCACGGTGCGGATCATGTGGGTGGTGCGGAGCACGTTGCAGCCCAGGTAGAGCACGACGTCAGACTGTTTCACGTCGTCTTTAGGCGTGGACAGCAGCCATTCTCGGTCTTCGGGTTTGGTCTGCAGTCCGTGGACCACGTCGATATCTCTGAAATATCTCTGGTAAAAGCCCCGGTCCGGTTTCTGCTGGGCCATGATTAGCTCCTCAATTTCCACCCTGATTCGGGTTGTTCATTGGATAGGAAAACGCGGCGAGCCGCTAATATCCGACTGCGCAGCCGTCTTTTCTGGGTTCTGAAGCGCCGGTCAGGACGCCCGTTTCCGGATCGCGCTGGATCATCTGCGCTCCGCCGATGGACACCCGGTTGTAGCCGGTGATCTGGCCGACGTTGTGGCCACGGGATTTGAGGTCTTTAGCAACGGCGGGGTCCAGTCCCTCTTCGAGAAGGACAGTGTCATTTCCCACCATGAATCTCAGGGCATTGATCGCTTGCTGCGGGTTCATGTCGTGGTCGACCATGTTGCTGATCAATTGCAGGTGACCCTGAGGCTGCATGAACGCGCCCATCATGCCGTAGGACAGGTGCAACTCATCGCCGATGGTGGCCATGCCGGGGATGATGGTGTTGTAGGGCCGCTTGTGCGGGGCCAAGGCGTTGGCATGGTTCGGGTCCAGGGAGCACAGGGACGCCCGGTTGTGCAGGACGATCCCGGTGCCGGGGACAACCATCCCCGACCCGAAGTTGGAGAACACGGAGTTGATGAAAGAACAGGCGTTGCCCTGCCCATCAACCACGCTGATATAGACGGTGTCTGAGCCCTTCAGCACCTGGCCGTAGGGCACGGTAGCCATGGCCTTCTTGGAGTCCATCAACGCCCGGCGAGTGGTGGCGAACTCCTTGGAGGTCAGTTCCCTGATGGGCACGCTGGCCTTGCGGGGGTCGGCGACATACTGGAAAGCATCGGCGAATCCCAGCCTCATGGCTTCGATCAGGTGGTGGTAGGCGTCGGGGGACTGGGCGCCCATGCCCCTGATGTCGAATCCTTCGGCGATGTTGAGGGCTCCCAGCGCGGCTATGCCCTGGCCGTTTGGCGGGCACTCCCAGCAGGTGACCCCTCGGTAATCTGTGGAGATGGGCTCGTCCCAGTCGGATGTGTGGGTGGCCATGTCTTCCACGGCCAGCCAGCCGCCGTGCTCCTGGACGAATGCGCATGTCTTCTCGGCGATGGGGCCCGTGTAGAAAGCGTCTGAACCGCCCTCGGCGATGGCCCTCAGAGTGGCGGCTAAAGTCGGCAGCTTCACGAAATCGCCCTGGGACGGGGTGCCGCCGTTGGGCAGCATCTCTGTCCCGGAAGGGAATGCGGACAACTTGCCCAGTTGCTGCTGCCATTGGACGGAGATGATGTCGGATACGGGGAACCCGTACTCGGCGTAGTTGATGGCTGGCTCAAGCACCTTGCTGAGGGGCATGGTACCGCAGTCGTTCAGCAGGGTCTCCCAGCCGTGGACGGTGCCTGGGGTGGCCACGGAATAGACGCCGATGTCCGGCATGGCCCGGTGGCCCTTGCCGGTCAGTTCGTCGATGTTGGCGGCGGCGGGAGCGCGGCCGCTGCCGTTCAAGGCGCGCACGCTCTTTTCCTTGTTGTCCCAGATCAGTGCGAACATGTCTCCGCCAACACCGGTGGACATCGGCTCAACCACGTTCAGTGCTGCTGCGGCGGCGATGGCGGCGTCGACGGCGTTGCCACCCTCCATCAGGATGCGGAGGCCGGTTGTAGCGGCTAGAGGCTGGCTGGTGGCGACCATCCCGTTGGTAGCCAGGACGTTGGAACGCCTTGAATCAAAAAACATGCCTAAGTGTTCTCTCCGTCTTCTTTCCAAGAGATCTGGGCGTGGTTTGAGGATTGTACCATAGGCACGGCCCGCGCCTGGGCACGAAGCCTGTGTTAATATAGCCTCGGCCTGGGTTCCGGGCCCGAATGACCCACCTCCGTGGAAGTCTCGGAACACACTTAAACCGGGACTGAAACGGTGAAACCTTAACTTTTCTGGGAGGACCAACCATGGCGGCAGAAGTAGGACAGCAAGCTCCTGATTTCGAACTAGTCGATAGCGATAAAAACCCGACCAAGCTCAGCGACTCCAAGGGTAAGAACGTGGTTCTGGCCTTTTTCCCCGGAGCGTTCACGGGGGTGTGCACCACTGAGATGTGCAACTTCCGCGACCGGTTTGACTCCTTCAACTCCATGAACGCCCAGGTATTCGGTATCAGCGTGGATGCGATCTTCTCGCAGAAAGCGTTCTCCGACGCCAACAACCTGAATTTCCCGCTGCTCAGCGACTACAAACGCGAGGTCGGCGGAGCCTACGGTGTGTCGCTGGCCAATTTCGCCGGTTTGGACGGTTACGTCGCCTCAGAGCGGGCCGTGTTCGTGATCGACAAAGAGGGTGTGATCAGGTTCAAGTGGGTGGGTGAAAACCCCGGCAAAGAGCCAGATTACGACGAGGTCCAAAGGGAAGTGGACAAGCTCAACTAGGCCCAGCAGGATTCGACTCTCCGCTAGGCGCTGGAGGCAACAGCGTGACAACTTACGTATTGGTCCACGGCGCTTGGCACGGCGGCTGGTGCTGGAACAAGACGGCCCCGTTGCTGCGCGCGGCGGGGGCCGAAGTGTTCGCCCCAACTCTTACGGGTCTGGGTGAACGAGCGCATCTGAACGGACATCTTGATCCGGCGGACATCACATTGGATGTGCACGTCCAAGATATTGTCCAACTGATCCAGTACGAGGGTCTCCACGACGTGGTCCTGGTGGGGCATGCCTACGCGGGTATGGTCATCACGGGCGTTGCTGAAGTGTGCCCGGAGCGCATCGCCCACATGGTCTACGTCAACGGAGTGGTGCCTGCGGACGGGGAGTCCATGGCCGACCAGCTGATTCCGGTGCGCGGGAAAGAGTTCGCCGGTTGGGTGCGCGATCGGATAAAGAACGGCGACGGGTTCCTGCCCGCTCCGGCGTCTGTGGAAGAAGTGGGCCGCCGGTGGGGCATAACCGACCCTGGAGACCTGGCCTGGGTGGGCGCCAACGTGACCCCCCAGCCCGCGGCGGCCATGGCCAGCCCGGTACGCATGGGAAACCCGGAGGCGGCAAAGATTCCCAAGAACTTCGTCGGAGGCGGTGAGTCCGGGTTTGACTCGGTGGCCGAGCGTGCCAGGCAGGCCGGGTGGGGTGTCTACCCTGTGGCGTCAGGCCATGACACCATGATCACCCACGCCAACGAACTGACGCAGATACTCCTCAAGATCGGAAACCAGTAATCCAAAAAACTGATGCAGATTATTCTCAAAATCGGAAACCAATAGTTCAAGAACCTAGGAGATACCCGAGATGGCAGCGGACTCATCCAACATCAAAGCCCTGGTATTCGACGTATTTGGCACCGTGGTGGACTGGCACACGTCGGTCACCCGGCACGCAGAGAATTTCGGCAAGGCCAACGGCATAACCGCCGATTGGGTCGACTTCGCCGAAAGCTGGCGGGCTAAATATAGGCCCTTCATGGACAAGGTGCGCACCGGCGAACTGCCTTGGACGGAGTTGGACACGCTGCACCGCATGGGCCTCGAAGAGTTATTGAACGACTTTGGTATCGAAGGCGTCAGTGAAGAGGCCAAGGCCGACTTGAACCTGGCCTGGCACCGGCTGGACCCGTGGCCCGACTCGCCTCCCGGACTGAGCAGGCTGAAGTCCAGGTTCATCCTGGCGACCATGTCCAACGGCAATATCGCGCTGATGGTCGATATGGCCAAGTACGCCGGGCTGCCCTGGGACACCATCCTGGGCGCAGAGTTGGCCCACGCCTACAAACCCGATGCCAAGACCTACCTGACCGGCGTGGAACTGCTCCACCTGCAACCCGAGCAGGTGATGATGGTCGCCGCCCACCAGAGCGACCTCTTAGCCGCCGCCAAGCAAGGTCTCCGGACGGCGTTCGTGAAACGGCCTCTGGAGCGGGGAGTCAACGGCAAGGTGGACACCACACCAGACCCGTCTTTCGACTTCGTGTGCGACGACTTCCGCGATTTGGCAACGCAGCTCGGCGTTTAACCAACACTTCGGTATCTAAGGAGCGATCATGGCCCGCTTTGGCGTGCGTCTGGAGAACGACCCCAACCTGTCGCCACAGGACTACCAGGAACTGGCCGCCCAGGCCGAAGCCAACGGCTTTGATGCCGTCTGGGTGCCTGAGGGAGGCGGCAGAGATTCGCTGACCTCACTGGCCACCATGGCCATGAAGACCGAACGGGTGAAGCTCGGCACGGGTATATTGCCCATCTTCGCCCGCACTCCCACCAACACGGCCATGGGCGCGGCTGGGATGGCTGCAGTGGCCGATGGACGCTTTCTGCTGGGACTGGGCGTTGGCCACGCTCCCACGGTTGAAGGCCGCGACGGCATACCCTTCAAGCAGCCCATGACCCGCATGCGGGAGACCATCCAGATCATCAAGGCGCTTCTGGCCGGCGAAGAACTCAACTTTACGGGCAAGCAGTTCAAGATAACCGGGGCTTCCATGGGCGCGGCCACTCCCAAGTCCAAAGTGCCTATCTACATCGCCGCCCTGGGGCCACAGATGCTACAAATGACGGGGGAGTTAGCCGACGGCGTACTGATGAATTGGACTGCCGTGGACTACCTGAGCGAAGCCATTGGGCATATCAAACGGGGCGCTGAGAAAGCGGGCCGGGACCCTGAGGAGATAGATATCGCCGGATATGTGCGCGTTGCGGTGGGAGATGACGTAACAGCCTCCCGTGATTCCCTGCGGAGGCAGGTCGCCAGGTACGCCAGCAACCCCTTCTACCGGAACTTCTTCGCTGAGACCGGTTTCGACAAAGAGATGTCGGCCGCTGCTGCTGCTCTGGCTGAGGGAAACCTGGACAAAGCCGCCGAGTCCATCACGGTGGAGATGCAGGACCAGGTGGCGGTTGTCGGAACAGCCGATGAGTGCCGGGCCGCGCTGGAGAAACGACGGGCTGCCGGCTTGCAGCTTCCAGTGATCGCGCCCTTTGCCGTGGGCGACAACAAAGCGTCTCACCGGCATGTGATCGACTCGTTAGCGCCGAATTCAGCTTAGAATTCGCCGGGCAACCCGGGTGTCACCCTGAGTGAAGCGAAGGGTCTGCCAGAGTTGAGATTGGTAGATTCAGAGGAGTGCCGTAGGCCGACGAAGAATGACAATCTTTCGGAAGGCTTCTCCGCCCGGGTAAGACCAGGGGCAGATGCCTACTCCAACGGTGTCAGCCCGCACTCTGCTCCCAGGAGTTCGTAGGAGTGGATGCGTTCCGCCAGGCCGTGGGTGATGGTCACCACGCTCAGGTCGGGAGTCTGGTACATCTCGGCTATCTCTTCCAGTCCCTCTCTGACCTGCTGGGGGGCGCCGTCCACGCAGACCGCCTGGTACTGCTGGACGAAGGCTTCTTCACCCGCCTGAAACACGTATTTGGCCGCGTCTTCCGGTGACGGTATGCCGTTGGCCCGGCCGGTGATGTTGAACAACCGGGAGAGATTTCGGCTGGAGGAAAGCCGCAGAGCTTCTTCCTCAGACTCGGCGCAGACCACGTGCACTCCGACGTTGACCTTGGGCTCGGGGAATTGCTCGGACGGTTGGAAGTTCTGCTTGTAGTTGGCGACGATGGCCGGTCCTTCTTCGACATTTATTCCGAAGAAATGGGCGTAGGCGAAGGGCAGGCCGAGCTGTGCCGCCATGTTGGCGCTCTCGTAACGCGAGCCCAGCAGCCAGACGTCCGGGACCTCAGGCTCTCCGGGGCCCGCGCTGATCTCCGAGAAGAAATGGCCTTCTTCCAGATCGTTGTTGAGAAAGCCCAACAGGTCGACCACCTGCCGGGGAAAGTGGCGGATCTCGCGGGGCTGCCCGGGGAAAGACAGGGCGGCTGCGGTGATCTGGTCGCTGCCCGGCGCCCGGCCGATGCCCAGGTCGATCCGACCGGGGTATAGGGCTCCCAGCATGCGGAAGTTCTCGGCCACCTTCAGGGCGCTGTAGTGGGACAGCATCACCCCGCCGCTGCCGACTCTAATGGTGTTGGTGTGGGCCGCCACCTGGCCGATGAGGATCTCAGGGCTGGTGCCGGCGAAGTTGGGCAGGCTGTGGTGCTCGGCCAGCCAGTAACGTTGGTAGCCTAGTTTCTCTACCGCGACGGCCAGGGCGATGGTGTCGCGCAGCGCCTGGCCCGCAGATTCGCCGGTGCGCACCGGCGATTGGTCCACGACGCTCAGTTCAAGTTTTTGACTCAAAGGAAAACCTCGATATGCCATTCCAGGCATTTCGCCCCTGGACCACCCTTGTCTGGTGGTGCGGGGAGCCTGGTGATTATAAGTATACAAGCTGAGGGAGAAAAGGGCGGAATATCAGCTATGGAAATCGCCGAAGACCCTATTGCACACCCCATTTTGGGGGCATATAATTTCGGCTGAATGAAGTCAAGGAACTGGATTTTAAGCCGTTCTCTGGGCTGGAAAGCCTGGGGGACGGCTTTTTTTTGCGCCATGGCTTTCCTGGTGGCGTGCGGGGCCGGAACAACGGACATCGACGGTTCCAGTACGGTCTTCCCGATATCAGAGGCGATGGTTGAGGACTGGGGTGATTCCATCGGCGGTTCGGCACGCTTGGTGATCGGGATTTCGGGCACCGGCGGTGGGTTCAAGAAGTTCTGCGCGGGCGACATCGACATCAACGATGCCTCCAGACCCATCAAGGCCAGCGAGGTAGAGAAATGCGCCGATGAGGGAGTGGAATTCATCGAACTTCCCGTGGCTATAGACGGCCTCACCGTGGGTGTGAATCCCGACAACGATTTCGTGGAGTGCGTCACCGTGGATGAGCTGCATACCATGTGGCAGCCGGAGGCCGAGGGAGAGATAAATAGCTGGAATCAGGTCCGCGATGAATGGCCTGATGAGAATCTGCGGCTCTACGGACCAGGCGTTGATTCGGGGACCTTCGATTACTTCACCGAGACGGTCAATGGTGAAGCTCAGGCTTCAAGGGGCGACTTTACCTCCAGCGAACGCGACAACGTCCTCGTGCAGGGAATAGCCGGAGACAAGGGCAGCTTGGGTTACTTCGGCTATTCGTACTTCGTGGAAAACCAGGACAAGCTGAAGATGGTAGGCGTAGATGCCGGCGCTGGCTGCGTTTATCCTACTGACGAGACCATCAACGACGGGTCTTACTCCCCGCTGTCCCGGCCCTTGTTCATCTACGTTAGCAAAGAGTCTTGGGCCAAACAGGACGTTAAAGACTTCGTCAGCTATTACGTGAGTTACGAACGGGCTGACCTACTGAAAGAGCTGGGATTCGTACCCTTTCCGGAAGTGGTGCACGACTTGGTGCTGGACCGTTTTCAACGCGGGCTGACAGGAACCATCTTCGGCGGGGAGAATCCCCAACACGGGTCGGTTGAAGAGATACTTTCCGCCAACCAATGACGGACTTCACAGAGGCGCAGGACGGCTAGTGAACTTGAGGAGCGCGATCAGCATTGGCTAGGAATTCGGTGGGCCCGGCTTTGGGCAAGGGGGCGCCAGGCGCTTGGAGGAGACATCTTCCAGAGCGGGGGATAGCTCTGGCCCTGTTTTTGTCGACGATGCTGTCGATCCTGGTTACCGTTGGAATCGTAGCCGTACTGCTGTTCGAAGCGATCAAGTTTTTCGGCGAAGTCTCGTTCTGGGAGTTCATCACAGGGACCCGATGGACGCCGTTATTCTCATCCAAGCAGTTCGGCGTCCTGGCGTTGGTGGCGGGGACGACTCTGACCGCCGTGCTGGCCATGTTGGTGGCGTTGCCACTGGGCCTGCTGAGCGCCATCTATCTCAGCGAATATGCCCCGGATAGAGTCCGGCGAATAGTGAAGCCTATCCTGGAGGTCCTAGCAGGAATCCCGACAGTGGTTTACGGGTATTTCGCCCTGCTTTTCGTGACGCCGATCCTCAGGCAGATATCCGGGGACATCTCGGTATTCAATGCCCTAAGCGCGTCGATAGTCATGGGAATCATGATCCTGCCCATGGTCTCCAGCCTAAGTGAAGATGCCATGCGGTCGGTGCCCAGGACACTTCGCGAAGGGGCTTACGCATTGGGTTCCACCAAGCTTGAGGTCTCCACTCTAGTGGTGGTGCCGGCGGCCCTTTCGGGGATCGTGTCGGCGTTCATTCTGGCTGTATCCAGGGCCATCGGCGAGACCATGATCGTAACGATAGCCGCCGGCCAGAACCCCAACTTCACGCTCAACCCGTTCGTCCCCATCGAGACGATGACCGCTTATATCGTTCAGGTCAGCCAGGGTGACGCTCCGGTCGGTTCCATCGAGTTCAAGACCATCTTCGCCGTGGCCTTATTGTTGTTCGCTATCACTCTGGTGATGAACCTGATGAGCCAGTACGTTGTCAGCAGGTTCAGAGAGGAGTACGAGTAGTGGCGGTGATCTCCCAGACCGAGTTCCAGCGGAGGAGGGCCCGCCGCAAGTGGATGGGCCGCGCCTTCCACGGTCTGTGTCTGCTGTCGGTGGCCATTGCCTTGGGCATGTTGGCGGTATTGTTGGTCTACCTGCTTATACAGGGAGTTACAGGGATCGATTGGAGTTTCTTGACCAGCTTCGCGTCACGTCATCCGGAGCAGGCCGGTATCAAGGCGGCCATGCTGGGCAGCATCTATGTGGTCATCGTGGCGGGGGTTGTCGCATTCACATTGGGAGTGGCCACCGCTCTTTATCTGGAGGAATACGCCGCCCGAAGCAGATTCGCCAGGATCGCCAAGATAAATATCGCCAACCTAGCCGGTGTGCCGTCCATCGTCTACGGCCTGCTGGGTCTGCAGATATTCGTGCACAGCCTGCACCTGGGTAAGAGCGTGTTGGCCGGCGGTTTCACCTTGGCGCTGTTGGTGCTGCCCATAGTCATAGTGGCTGCGGGCGAGGCCGTGCGCGCCGTACCGCCGTCGCTCCGGGAAGGCTCCTATGCCCTGGGCGCGACCAGATGGCAGGTCATCTGGCATATGGTGATTCCCCAGGCGTTCCCTGGGATATTGACCGGGGTTATCCTGGCGGTCAGCCGGGCCATCGGCGAGACGGCTCCGTTGATCGCCATGGGTGCGTTGACCTTCGTGCCGTTCACGCCGGACAGCCCCCTCAGCCGGTTCACGGTCCTGCCGATCCAGATATTCAACTGGACCTCCAGGCCCCAGGCGGGATTCCAGGAGGCCGCGGCTGCCGGTATAATCGTGCTGCTGGTCATACTCTTGGTGATGAACGCGGGGGCGGTGGTCCTCCGCAACCGCTTCCAGAGTAAATGGGAATGACCGAGGTTCAGCGCCATGATCTGTCCGTTACGAAGCTGAAGGGATAAGAGAGAAGTTTGCAAGACCAGGACTACATACTCCAGTCCCGCGGGTTGACCGTCTACTACGACTCTAAAAAAGCCGTTACAGACGTGGACCTGGACGTGGCGCGCAACCGCATCACATCGATCATCGGCCCCTCCGGCTGCGGCAAGAGCACCCTCTTGCGGTGCTTCAACCGGATGAACGACCTGATCCCCTCGGCCCGCGTCGAGGGCCAAGTGCTGTTCGACGGGCTCGACCTTTACGGCCACGACGTCGATCCCACAGAGATCCGCTACGAGATAGGCATGGTCTTCCAGCGGCCCAACCCTTTCCCCAAGACCATCTACGACAATGTGGCTTTCGGGCCGCGCATAAACGGTTTCCAGGGTGATATGGACGAGATCGTTGAGAAGTCGTTGGTGCGCGCCGCGCTTTGGGATGAGGTCAAGGACCGGCTCAAGGCGAGCGCTCTGTCCCTCTCCGGTGGCCAGCAACAGCGGCTCTGTATCGCCCGCGCCTTGGCCGTGGAACCGCGGGTGATCCTGATGGATGAACCCTGTTCGGCGCTGGACCCCATCGCCACGTTGGCGATAGAAGAACTCATGCGTGAGTTGTCTGAGGACTATTCCATCATCATAGTCACCCACAACATGCAGCAAGCGGCCCGGGTTTCCCATTACACGGCGTTCCTCATGGTTGAGGAGGCGAGGGTGGGGTTCCTGGTTGAGTTCGGCGAAAGCCGTCAGTTGTTCACCAACCCGGAGGACGAACGGACTGAGGCCTACATCACCGGCAGGTTCGGGTAGGCTGAGGAGGGATTCATGGTCAGAGCGGATTTTGACAGAAGCCTAGAAGAGCTTCAAGGCGAGCTTGTTGGGCTTGGAGAGATGGTGGAGAAGGCCATCCTCAAGGCCATGAACGCACTTGAGCGCCGGGACCTGACGGTCGCCTACGAGGTGATCACTGAAGACGACCAGATCAACGAGAAACGGTTTGAGCTGGAAGAGAAATGCATCGACCTTATCGCTACCCAGCAGCCCCTGGCCGTTGACCTCCGGACGCTTCTGGCGGTGCTGCACATCGCCGTTGAACTAGAACGGATGGGAGATTACGCCGAGGGCATCGGCAAGATCTGCATGATCATCGGCGACGACGAGCCGGCGCCGACGCCTCTTCAACTCCCCCAGATGGCCCAGATGGGTGTGGCCATGCTCCGGCGAAGCTTGAAGTCGCTGGTTGAAAGAGACACGGACCTGGCCAACGATGTATGGGACTCGGATGACGAGGTGGACGCACTCTATGACGGAGTCTGCCATCAGATCTTTCTGGACATGGGGGAACATCCCAAGGCCATCGAAGCCTCGACCCATTTCCTGTGGGTGGCCCATGACCTGGAGCGGATAGCGGACCGGGCCACCAACATCGCCGAGAGAGTCATCTTCATGGTCACTGGCAAGATCGGCCGCTACAAACCCCCTCAAGAAAGAGAATAGCAGCGTCGTCCGAGGCCGGGCCGTCGGCCTGGATAGGGCCGGCCGCCTCCTATCCGTTAGCAGATATGTACGGTATAATTATCTCGCGTTGATCGAGCGTGAGCGCATGTGTGGGTGGTGTGGTGAATGCAGGCATGCTGGCCTGCAGGGACGTTACTTGGAAGAAAAATAGCCTGAAGCTGCGGCACCCAGCATTTATGCAAGACAAGTACCAAAAAGAGATCGAAGAGATCCTGAAGAACGCGGGCGAAACAGCGCCCGAAGAGTCTGGCAGAGAGACGGAGAAACCCCTGGAGGACCGTCCCCGGGCGGTGCGCCAAGCGGCCGAAGCCAACCGGCCCGCTCCCTCTTTCTCCCCCAAAGGCCGCTGGCCGACCATAACCCCTGGCAAGATTCTGGTCACAGGCCTGGTGGTGTTCTTGGTCACCGCCCTCCTTCAGATATGGGTCCTGATCTGGGTCGGACTGGCGCTGTTGGTGTTTGGTTATCTCCTCTTTTTCATCACGCCCAGGAATGTCTCGATGGAAAAAAGGTGGCGCGGAGAGTCTATCGAGGACGCACCGGAGTCCCCATGGGACCGGTTCAAACGCTGGATAAAGAGTTAAATACGGCCCCGGTGTAACGGGGTTAAGTTCCCAACAATCATTGGGGAAATGAGACGTAGGGGCAGGTTTCTAACCTGCCCTTTTTCTTCGCCAGGCAGTTGTCCGATGGAAGGCGGTCGATAGAATGTTTGCCGCCGTGAAGATCTTAGAGCGTTGCTGCTAGGATTGCGGGTAGTGGGGCGGGTTGGAAACCCGCCCCTACATTCGGCAGGCTAACGCTCTGGGCGCTGTAGATTCCGCCTTTCGCCGGAATGACGAGGGTGATCCCCTTTCCCACGTCCTTCCGTGGAAGGAGGAAGGGTTAGGGTGGGGGCGGCTCAGTCTGTCTTGACGAAATCCGGGTTTAGCCGCTCGGCCATGGCTAGGACCAAGTTGCCCATGTGAGGGTGATCCGGCTCAACGTCTACCCGGAATCCTGCCTCGATCATTCGCTTCGTGCAGACCGGACCGACTGATGCCATGACCACATCTTCACTGGCCAAAGAGGCCCTTAGCGAGTCTTCTTTGCCCGCTTGGGAAGCAATGGATAATAGATTGCCGATCTGAATCTGGCTGGTGAAGGCAAGGGCGTCGATCTGACCGCCTTCCAGAGCGTCTATCAGATTCAACACAGGTGTGACGTCTTCCGCCAATCCCCAGGTGTAGAGGGTTACTTCACGGACGGCGGCGCCCCGTCCTTCCAGGGTCTGGGTGAGGAGGTTGTTGGGGCCACCGTAGGCCTGGACCGCCACCTCTTTTCCGGCAAGCTCCAGTTCGCCGATGGCGGCGATGAGGTCGGTAGAGGTGAACGGTTCCGGGGGCATGTGGTCTATGTGGACCTTGTTGCGGCGCAGCACCGCAGCCGGCTTGGGGCTGCGGGCTATCACGGTGACGGCCTCAAGCGCTGCCAGGGTTTCGGTCTCTCTTCCCTGGGATGCAGCGCTGTCGAAGAGGGCATTGGTGCCGACCCCCGTCTGGAAGACCATAACCTGCACCCGCCCGGCGCAGATGTCGTCGATAAGCTTTGTCACCTCGGGCGTGTCGCCGAGATGGACTTCTTGCAGCACTGGGGCCGGGTAGGGTGTCCCTCCGTTACGCTCGATCAAGGCCCCCATCTCAGAGAGCATGCGGGCCTCGACGTAAGCGATGGTTTTACCCGCTAGGGAAGGCTTTTCAGGAACAGCCAAATCAGTGACGCTCTACCCGGACTAAACCGAGCACTCGCCCTCGCCCCGTTCCAGCTTGTACTGATTGGAGCGTTCCCAGTCTATATACAAGTCAGAACCGGGAGTGGCTTCCGCTGCGGCTTCCTCCGCTTTTTCGGCGACCGCCGTGACTTCTTCCAGCCCAACCCGGTCCAAGAACTGGTTGAATTTTTCGCCATCGGAGCGGTTGTCCTTGTAGTAGGAGACAACCTCTTTCAGGACGCCAGGGACGGACTTGGCCGGAATCTTGATCCGGGGAATCCTGGTCCCGATGCGCGAGTCCTGGACGTTGACGTCGCCGTAATTGCCGCCCAAGAACATCTCGTAGGCGGGAATCTGCTCACCGTCGGCGCCCTTGGTGGCAGCGCCGTGGAAGCCGATGTTGGCGATGTGATGCAGGCCGCAGCCGTTGGGGCAGCCGCTCATCTTGATGCGGATGTCGTTGACGCCCTCATCTTCGAGAAGCCCGTCCCAGCCCTGTATCTCGTCCTTCAGAGCGCCTGCCAATCCCATGGAGGCGGTGATGCCCAGCTTGCAGCTGTCCGTTCCCGGGCAGGAGACAACGTTGCTGATCGAATGGGCGTTGGCTTCGGCCAAATCGATCTCCACCAATGCGTCCCACACATCGTGGAGCATGTGTTCCGGCACGAACCGGAAGGCCAGGTTCTGTTCCTGGCTGGTGCGGGCCCGGCCGCCGGTGTATTTGCGCATGATGTCTGCCAGGGCATGGAACTGGCTGGCGGATATGTTGCCCCGGTCGGGTTTAACGTGGACAACGTAGTAGCCCTCTTGTTTCTGGGCTTCGACGTTGGTCCTGCGCCATTCGGCGTAATCGCCGCCGCCGTTGCCGTTGGCGCCGTTGGAGGACAGTTCAGGAGGGGTCTCCTTCATCATCTCTTCAACGTTCATCCAAGGTTTGGGGTCGACCGGGCCGATCTTTTCGAGCTCGGCTTCGACCTGGGACTTGAACTCGTCCAGGCCGATGCGGTCAACCAGCACCTTGAGGCGGGCCATCATGCGGTTCTTGCGCAGCATGTCTGCGTTGTTGAAGACGGTGAACAGGGCCAGCGCCAGCCGGAGGTAGTCTTCCTCGGGCAGGAACTCGTAGAGGGGCTTGGCCAAACGGGGCATGATGGACGTGCCGCCGGCGACGAACACCTTGAAGCCGCGCTTCTCGACGCCGTTCTCCACTCTGATCTGGGAAACGTACGTCAGGTCTTGGATGGCGGCGGCGACGTGGTCATGGTCGTCGCAGCCGGTGAAGGCGCTCTTGAACTTGCGGGGGAACGCCTGGGTCAGGGGATGGCGCACCGCGAATCTCACGAACGCGGCCAGGTAGGGTGTCGGGTCGAAGACCTCAGCTGCGCAGACCCCGGAAGTCGGTGAGCCGACCACGTTCCGCACCACGTTGCCGCAGGCTTCCCGCGTGCTCAGACCCGCCGAGCCCAACAGCCTGAGGGCGTCGGGGCATTGGTCCAGCGGGATGTGGTGGAACTGGAAGTTCTCCCTTGTGGTGATGTGGCCTTTGCCCAGTGGAGCGTACTTGGTGGTGAATTCGCCCATGGCGTCCATCTGCTCCGGGGTGATGATGCCGCCGGGAATCTTCACGCGGATCATCTGGACATCGGCTTGGCGTTGGCCATAGACACCCTGCTTCAAACGGAAGGGTGTAAACTCCGTATTTTCCCTCTCGCCGGCCACGAAAGCCGCCGACTCCTCCTCCAACCGCACGATCTCGTCTTCCATGAAGGGAATGATGCTCTGAGTATTCTTGGAGAGCTCCAAGCTCTCTTCGTAGATGGTCTCCTGGGTCTTTGCCTGCGTGTTTGATTGGCCGGCTGAGGTATTGCTAGTCAACTTGTGTATTCCTCCGAGATCTAGGCAGATTCTTGGGCAAATAAAAAACCCACCAGTTCAATAACGTGGTGGGTTCAAGGGTTCCTAGTGGTGGTTTTAACTAACGCAGAAGGCTACCTGTTCCCTATGTAACAGATACAGGTACAACAAGAGGCGCAGGGGGTACCGTTCACCTTCAACATTGTTCTAGAGTCTACTCTTGCCTCTATAGGCTGTCAACAAATACGCACGGGACTGTCAGAAAGGGTCGTATTTTCATGCGGCTGCTATGCCTGTATAGTCATGAGAGTCAAGACAGTGTACTCCGGAGAAAGCAGAGCCATGAAAGGCTTCATCGACGCGGTGGCGCCGTCGGTGGTGGTGATCGGCGCCAGCATCCTGTTCAACCTGGGGCGGTTGGGCGTGACCGACACCCTACTCGTGGAGAAAGACGTGCTTGGTTCTGGCTCTACCGGCCGGTCCCAGGCCATCTGCCGGATGCACTATTCCAACCCCGTTACTGCTGCCATGGCCTGGGAAAGCCTGGGTATTTTCACCAACTTCGGTGAGGTCGTGGGTGGCGAGTCCGGTTTTGTGGAGACTGGCTATCTGGTGGTGGTGAAGGAAGAAGACAGCGCCGGCCTGGCCCACAACGTGGCTATGCAGTACGGACTGGGCATCGATACCATGCGGGTTACGGCCAAGGACCTGGAAGACATAGCTCCGATGGTGTCCGTCGCCGAAGATGAATACATGGCCTGGGAGCCTCGTTCAGGTTACGCCGACTCTTATATGGTCACCACGTCCTATGCCAAGCGGGCTAGGGAGCTGGGGGCCGAGATAGTGCTCCGCAACCCGGCTACGGAGATCGAAGTCTCAGGCGGAAGGGTCAAGGCGGTTGTCACTCCGGAAGGCAGGATAGAGACCCCCGTTGCGGTCGTTGCGGCCGGGCCCTGGTCCAAAGAGGTGCTAGCCAAGATCGGCGTGGACGTGCCTCTGGTGCCAGTGCGTCACCAGGTGGCGTCCCTCACCCGGCCCGTGGACAAACTGCCACTCCACCCCACGGTGGGCGACATAGCCCAGTCGTTCTCGTTCCGGCCGGACGGCAGCTCTCTGACCATGATGGGCTTTGGGGACGACGAGGAAGTGGGTGTGGAGACCTACAACCAAGGCGTAGATATGGACATTATGGCCGACGCCCTAGAGCGGCTGACGCGGCGGATACCGGCCATGTCGGAGGCCTACTTCCGGGGCGGATGGTCCGGGTTGTTCACGACCACGCCAGACTGGCATCCGATCTTGGACGCGGTGCCGGGGATAGAGGGGTTGTACTGCGCCATCGGGTTTAGCGGCCACGGTTTCAAGCTCTCGCCCATGATCGGGGTGACCATGTCTGAGCTGATCGTCGAAGGCGCGCCGGAAACCCTGAATATCTCTCCCCTGCGTTTCAGCCGGTTCGAAGAAGACGACCTGCTGGGATCGAGTTACCGCTACCGGGTCCTAGCCTAACCAGTACAACTGGGTTTAGTAGGGATCGTGTCAAAGATAGTAAAGCGGCTGTTCATGTTCTCGGTGATAGCCTTTGTGCTGCTGGGAGCGGTCCATGGCAGTGACAGTCTTTCCCATACCGACGCCGCGATAGCGCCCCACAGATACAGTCTGTTCCGTTGGGAAGTGTCCAATGTCTTCGACAAGTGGGTGAACAAGTTACAGGACATCTTGCCTTGGAACTCGGAGCCCTCCAGAGAAGTCCGCATCGCCCAGGCCCAGGAATTCTTCAGTGTGATCGCTGAGATTCGCGAGTTGGAGCGCGGTCCGGAATCCGTTGGATCCACCGAACGCATCGACGAACTGCGCCAACGGCGCAAAGCCATGCAGCCCGACGTTGAAGAGACCATCGAGTCGGAGATCAGCTCGGTGCTTGCTCAAGAAGGGTTCTCCTCCCGGATAGGGGTCATCTTCCCGCCGGTGGACACGGTGTTCGCCGCATCTCCCGGGGCTTTGATAATCTCGCCGCGGGACCGTATCGCCCAGATCAGTTCCACATTGTTGAAACCCGGTATATCCGGTGAGGTGCGTGGGGAGTTGGAGGACCTGATATTCCGTGAAGAAGGGGTATCGGCGCTGATCGTGAGCACCGGCGGAGTGGCCACCTATCCCAGCGTCATCTCGGTTTCCGGCAATCTCCGTGACGCCCTGGCCATCACGGCCCACGAGTGGCTGCACCATTGGTTCTTCTTCCAGCCACTGGGCCAGCACTTCTGGGACAACGCAGATATGACCACGCTGAACGAGACTGCGGCTAGCATCGGCGGCGGGATCATCGGCGACCGGGCGTTCACGGCCATGACCGGGGAAGCTGTCACCCGCGAGCCTTCTACTGAGCCGATCGATCCCGGAGCATTCGACTTCAACGCGGCGATGAGGGAGACACGGCTGACCGCCGATGCACTGTTGGCAGAAGGGAAGATCGAAGAGGCAGAGTCATACATGGAAGAGCGGCGGCTATTGATTGCCGACAACGGGATATTCATCCGCAAGATCAACCAGGCGTTCTTCGCCTTCCACGGCTCCTACGCCACCGGGGCCGCCTCTATCAGCCCCATCGGAGACCAGTTGGACGAACTGCGTGGCGAAGTGGAGACTCTTGAGGAGTTTCTTAAGACCGTAGGGGAGTTCGACCGTGTCCGCGATCTCTCGGAGTACCTTGGCGGGGAGCAGCCCCCATCCTAACCTTCCCCCATGCGAGGGAGAAGGGACTTTTGGTTTTAGTAGGCTAGCCCCCCAGCAGTTTCTGGGAGCGGTTGTTGATGGTGTCTTCCGCTTGGGAGACGATCTCCCGCAGGATGTAAGAAGCCGGTTCGATGGAGCGTATGAGTCCCGATGCCGCTCCAGCCCTGACCGGAGCAGTGGTGGCGTCGCCCGCTGCGGTGGCGGTGGCGACATCTTCTCGTAACTCGCTCTGGCGTTCCATCATCTCCGTTTCGCGCCCGTGCCAGGTGTCGGTGAATGTGTTGCTGATGACCCGGTCGCCGACGATCTCGAGCGGGAAAGGAGCATCGGAGACTAAGTCGTAGACCTTGGTCAGCACCGTGTCGTCGGTGTTGGCCAGCACCACCTGGCCCTTGGCCCACTCCGGACCGGCCCACTCCAGGCTGGCCACGAACCGGGTGCCGATCCATGCTCCCTCAGCCCCCAACATCAGCGCCCCGGCCAAGCCTGGGCCGTCGGCGATGCCGCCCGCGGCCACGACTGGTATGTCTCCGGCTATCTTGACCACGGCACGGACGAATGACAGGGTCCCAAGGTAGCCGGTATGGCCGCCGGCCTCGCTGCCCTGGGCAACGATGATGTCGGCTCCAGCCGCAACGGCCTTCTTGGCGAAGTCCATGGTCTGGACCTGGGCTAGGACTTTTGCTCCGGTCCCTTTCGCTTGTTCTACCAATTGGGTCGGATCGGTGAATGAATTGCTCACAGCCGTTACTTTGGCGTCGAGGGCCGCCTGGATGACCTTTTCGAGGTTGGGGGCTGAAGAGATGAAACCGACTCCGAAGGGCCGGTCGGTCTTGTCCCTTACGCTCTGGATCTGGTCTATCAGCCACGCTGGGTCTGGGCTTAGGCCAGGGCCAATCATCCCGAACGCGCCTGCCTTGGATACGGCGGTGGCCAGTTCGGCGGTGGCGGTGCCGGACATGGGAGCGTTGATTATCGGGAAGTCTATGCCCAGTAGAGAGCAGAGGCGGGTTGTTAGCATGATGGTCTTCCTCAGGGTTGGTTGATGCGGGGTGTTGCCCCCATCCTAACCTTCCCCCGCAGACGGGGGAAGGGACTTTTTCTTGGGGTCGCTTGATCTACACCCATGGGGAGCGTTTGGAGCGGTCTTTCTGGGAGGTGGCGGCGGAGAGTCCTTGGCGCTCCAGTGAGTCGGTGAGCATGCGTCTGAAGACACGGCGGTCGCCCGCGCTGACGACTGCCTGCTCGTGGGACTCTGAGATGGCCACCGGGTAGCCTTGGCCCCGCTGGCACTGGTCCCAGACCAGGCTGTGGGTCAGGGAGAGCAATGTCTCGTTCTTGGCCACCCACTGCGGGACTTCGACCCGGCCGATCTCCTCTCCGGCGTTCACGTAGAAAAAATGCACCTTGTTGGCCTCGTCGTAGGAATCTCTGGAGACTGACGAATTGGTCTTGTAGACGGGAGAGCGCCAGCCAGGCTCGAGTAACCTCTCGAAGAGGTCGCGGTCCAGGAAGTCGTTGGCGTTGTTGCATGGCTGCTGGGCGGAGCGGCGGTTGTTGCACGACTGAGTGCAGGCGCTGACGTCGTTGGGGCAGAGGGAGCAGCGCACGGCGTTCAGCGTTTCGGCGCTCCGTGGATACGACACGTAAGCGGCCAGAGCCACTGGGCGCGTTTCGGCCATCTTTTCCAGCCGCCGCATGGTTGGGATCAAACCGCTGCCGATGATCTCGTCTTTCACGTATTGAGGGTGGGCCTGGCCGGAGAGCGGCCACATGACCAGTGAGCCGTCTACCAACCCCAACACCGGAAGGCCCGGAGGGCATTGTTCCACGGTATCTGCCAGGGTTTCCAACTCTTTGACGGTGCGCACCAGACCGAGCACCGCCCCACTGATGGATTCCTCTTGGTTCCGGTTGCCCGGGTTGGAGATATAGAGTTCTTCCTGGTTGACGGCCAGGTGCGGATGGCTGAATAGAGTGGCGTCGGGCCGGCTGCCGTAGGTTAGGACACAGCCGCCGAAATTGAGCAGATAGCAGGCAACGGGCAGATGCCTGTCTACGTCTATGTGGGAGCCATCGACTGCCGCTACGACCCAGTCGGCCGGGGGTTCTGCGGGCGGGTAGGCGCCCAGCAGGGACTCGTGGACCTCGGCTGCCAGGTACGGACGCTGCCCGGCGTCGGAGGTCTTCCCGGCGGCGGTGCCGGGGTCGACTCCTGCCGCGGCATTTATCAAGGCCGTGAGGCGTTCTTCACGGGCCTGGCTGTCCTCCCGCACCGACTGGGTGAGTTGGTCCAGTTGGAGGACCGTTTGTCCCATATCCAGTCCCAAAATCTTTTTCCCCTACCAGCTTATTAGATGTTCTGACTATTGCTTACCTAAGTCGTGCGCCCGATCGGCGCAAAATCACCTGAGCACTCGCTCATCGCCCGTTCTGCGGGTGATCTGCTGCTGGTCCATGTGTTCCAGCAGAGGAAGGATGTACTTGCGGCTGGTGTCGAACATGGTCCTGGCCTCGGCGACCGTGATATTGCCCTGGTCTTTAAGGTGCTGGACTATGCGCTCAGTCATCTCCCGGTAGGCGCCAGCATCGAAGATGACCCCGTCCCCGACCCGGACGATCTTGCCCTGGTCGATGAGGACACCAAGCAACTCGGAGCTGACCTTCTGGCCGCTGGGTGGAGAATAGGGGTCTTTCCGCAGCGAATTCAAGTAGGCAGACGCCTCTTCTTCCATCTGTGGCGTCAGGGTGATCTCGTGGTCTGGCAGGCGGAGAGACTGGCGCTCATCAACCACGATCTGCTCTTCCACCAGACGTACCAACGCCCGCTGGTAGACCGGCTGAGACAGGTCCAACCGGCTGCGTATCTCCTGGGCAGGCACACCTTGGCGCAGGGGGTACTGGGTGTGGTAAAGCTGCAAAGCCGATGCGACTTTGCTTTTGAGGATGGCCCAGCCCTGGGCCGAGTAGACCACGGCATCGGCGTCGCTGCCGAAATCGCCCAGGCTCACCAGGTCGCCATCTTCGGTCAGTTCGGCGACTCGCTCCGACACCTCTTCCCGGGGCAGGTTCGTGCGTTGGGAGAGGGTGGTCAGGTCGCATGGGCCCCATTGCTCGGCGACGCTGATGATGATGTCCTCGCCGGTGCCCTGGTCCAGGGTCATCATGCGCTCGACAACGTCGTCGTCGAACCGCCGGTAGCGGCGTCTGGGGTTGGGGTCGACTATCTGGCCCCCGCCCAGCGTATCTTCAGAGGAGCGGATGACGAAGAAATCGCCCTTGACCACGGGCAAAGGCTCTTCCAACAGAATCTGGACCCAGCCTTCCTGTCCGGCCACCAGCCGGTCGGCATCGAGGAGCCGGACGCGGGCCGAGGCCTCACTGGTGAACAGATGGAAGGTGACGCCCTGGTTGTGCTTCAGCGGGTTGGGGGCGTTCTTGACCATGCGCAGCCGGGCGTCGACGCGGCGGGTGGGCTTCAGCCAGCCGGGGATAGTCAAGATCTCGCCGCGCTCGACCTCGTCTTTGGACAGGCCGGACAGGTTCACCGCCAGTCTCACTCCGGGGTCGGTGGCATCAACCTTGGTCTTGTGACTCTGGAGCCCCCTGACCCTGGCTTTTTGTCCGGACCCTGCCAACTCGACCTCCTGTCCCACGGTCAGAGTGCCGTCGATGAGGGTGCCGGTGACAACTGTGCCGAACCCGGAGATGGTGAAGCAGCGGTCGATGGGGAGGCGGGGACGGCCCAGGTCTTTCCGGGCTTCGGTCTGGTCAAGGATACCGTCGATGGTGGCTTTCAGTTCGTCCATGCCGTCGCCGGTGTAAGCGGAGACGCCGACCATGGGGCAGCCCTCGAATGACGTGCCCTGCAGGGTGTCTTCCACCTCTGCTTTAACCAGCTCGACCAGCTCTGCGTCCACCAGGTCGGTCTTGGTGATCACCACCAGCCCACGTGTGATCTGGAGGATGTCCAGGATGGCCAGGTGCTCCCTGGTCTGGGGCATGACGCTTTCGTCGGCCGCCACGATGAGCAAAGCCAGGTCGATGGCGCCCACTCCGGCCAGCATGTTCTTGATGAACCTTTCGTGGCCGGGCACGTCGACGATGCTGACTTCCCGGCCGCTGGGCAGGGTCATCCAGGCGAAGCCCAAGTCAATGGTCATCTCCCGGGCCTTCTCTTCGGGAAACCGGTCAGGGTCAATGTCGGTCATCGCTTTGACCAAGGTGGACTTGCCGTGGTCCACGTGGCCGGCGGTGCCTATAACGTACATGGCGGGACGCCTCTAACAGGGATGGCTACAGGATAGCACC
>CAYXDE010000025.1:0-45208 GCA_964463525.1 uncultured Dehalococcoidia bacterium
GCTGGCCCGGCGTCCAGGGTTTCCACATAGAAGACCTGGTCGTCATCCGCGAAGACGGCCCCGAGATAATCACCAAGTTCATGGACACCAGGCGGCTGCTGGAGTTGTAGGCAGTTTCACCCACTGCCGCCGCCCCACGTTACAGCCGCCCGTAGGCGCGGGTTTTTCCCCCGCTACACCGTGAATCAACTCTGGTTCGAACCCCAGGATTCTCCTCATCCTCCTCCCATTTCAACGGGTTCTCCAAGATGTATTTCCGGATGGAATCCAGGTCATGCTCGGCCCGCACGACATGCTCGTAATAGTTTCGTTGCCAGACCGGTTGGCCGGGCGTCCCGTTGATCCGATTAATGTTTCTGCCCGTGTCCGTCTTAAATCCCCGAATAATTTCTGGTAGCCCATGCCTTCGAGTTGGATTGCGCAGAGTTTGGGCGGGTTGGAAACCCGCCCCTACGGACTTGGAATCCACATCTGTTAGATGGATGATCCCGTGGAAATGATTGGGCATGACTACGAATTCATCAACGACAGCGTGGGGGTATTGCTCAGACAACCCAGACCATTGTTCAGAAACGAAATTCCCGATCTTACTCAGTCTAATCTCACCATCTTTGATTTCGCCCAGGATGCATCGTCTGTTCGCAATACAGAAGGTCACGAAATAAGCCCCTGCCTGAGAGTAATCATATTGAGGAATGCGAATCGACCGGCGCCAGTGTTTTTCTGGGTCGAAAGTCATTGAGAAGCCTGCCGAATGAGAATCTTCCGCAATGATGCCCCAAGATGTGAAAATATGCCCGCGGTTGTTGTCAGTTTTGCAGTCGTAGGGGCGGGTTTCCAACCCGCCCTGGCTTAGGTAATCAGATTTTGTCTCAGGAATCTAATTTCCTAAGGCCGTATCAACCACACCGCCAACAGAAGGATCGTCACGGCCATCACCAGGTTTACGCTGGCGGTCATGCGGACGATCACACGGCCCAGGCTCTGGGGTAGGACCTGGCCGGAGGTGCGGGCCCGGTCCAGGCGCTCTAGGATCTTGGGGCCCAGCCAGAAATCGTGCATCAGGCTCAAAAGCACCACGACGGCGAACAAGATGGTCTTGGCCTGCAGGATGTTCAAGAACCGGCCTCCCTCTGAGAAGAACACTCCGGGCCGGATGCCCCAATGGTCCCAGGCCAGATAGATGCCGCTCAGCCCCAGCAAGATCATCGCCGCCCATGCCACCAGCAGGAACCGCTGAGCGGCGGCCCGCAGCATCTCCAGTCCCGGCCCAGGTCCGCCGGCCCGCATGGCCTGCCGCGCGATGGGCAGCATGACCATCACCAAGAAAAGCATCCCGCCAAGCCAGACGACGGCCGAAAGGATGTGTACCGCAACCGCTACTTGGTACATGGCTATTGGGCCATATAGCCGCCGTCGACCGGCATGTTATGTCCGGTGACGAACGCTGCTGCGTCCGAGGAGAGCCACACGACGGCCTGGGCGATCTCTTCCGGTTCTCCAAGCCGGCCCATCGGGTGCCTGGAGGCCACGCGTTCCCTGAACCCCTCATTCCTTTCGAATGTGGGTTGGACCAGCGGTGTTTCGATGTATCCGGGACAAACGGAATTCACCCGTATTCCCGACTGCGCATATTCGATGGCCGCCGCCTTGGTCAGTCCGGTTACACCGTGCTTGGCCGCGACGTAGGCCACGGTTCCCGTAAGTCCCGCTAGCCCGGCTATAGATGCCGTATTCACTATGGCCCCGCTCCCCTGTTTCAGCATCTGGGGAATCTCGGCCTTCATGCAGAGCCAGACTCCTTTTAGGTTGATGCTGATCACGCGGTCCCAGTCTTCTTCGCTGTAGTCGGCGGTGAGCAGCCGGTCCCGTCCTCCGGAGATGCCGGCGTTGTTGAAGGCGCAGTCGAGGCTTCCGAAGGCTTCAACCGCCTGGGCGACCATGGCCTGGGTGTCATCGGGTTTGGCGACGTCGACGTGGACCAAGATGGCGTCGCCGCCGGCCTCTTTTATCTGCTGAACGGTCTCTTCGCCGCCCTCGACGTTCACATCGGCAACCACAACCCGAGCGCCGTCCCGGGCGTAGGCCAGGGACGTGGCACGGCCTATACCCGAACCTCCCCCTGTCACCAACGCTGTTTTGCCGTCTAGATTACCTGCCATGCGCTAACTCCTCGGCCCGTATTCGATCTGTCGGAATTATACCTATGGCCCCTTATTTGGCAACTTTCCCAGGCCCAACGCAGCGTGTAGAATAGCCCGACAAACCACCAGGGCTGAGAAAGGACTGATGAAGAACGTTCCCACCAATATGCCGGACTACGATTCCGCTTGCGCCAACGAACGGTTGGAGGTGCCCGAGTACTTCAACTTTGGGTTCGATGTGGTGGACAAGTGGGCCGAGGACCGCACCAAACTGGCGCTGTTGTCGGTGGACCCCACCGGAGAAAACGTCCAGCACCATACCTTCTGGGACCTGAAAGTCCTTTCCAACAAGTACGCCAACTCCCTCCGGGACCGAGGAATAAAGAAGGGAGACCGCGTCTTCATCATGCTGCCCCGTATCCCCGAGTGGTACGTGGTCATGCTGGGATTGATGAAGCTGGGCGCCCTGCCCATGCCGGGCACGACCCTTCTCACTCCCAAGGACATCGAGTACCGGATCGACACCGCCGAGGCTGTCATGGCCATCACGGACGAAGAGAACGCTTCCAAGGTCGACGAAGCTGCCGGAGGCTGCCAGAGCTTGGAGCATCTGGTGGTGGTGGGGGGCCAGAAACGGGGCTGGATCTCCTATGACGAAGAGATGGACGGCGCGTCCCCGGTCCTGGAGAACGTGGAGCGGACCCGCAGCGACGACCCCCTTCTGATCTATTTCACTTCAGGCACCGTGGGCTATCCCAAGATGGTGCTCCATACCCAGGCTTCCTGCGCCATGGGCCACACCATCACGGCGAAGTACTGGCACGACCTGACCGCCACAGACCTGATGTGGACGCTGTCCGACACCGGCTGGGCCAAGGCAGCCTACGGCAAACTGTTCGGTCAGTGGACCATGGGCGCCGCCGTGATGCAGCACAACGCCCGCGGCCGCTTCGACGCTCCTTTGACCCTGAGCCTGCTGGAGAAGCACGGCGTGACATCGTTCTGCGCGCCGCCCACCGCCTACCGCATGCTGGTGCTGGAAGACCTGAGCAAGTACCACCTGGACAACCTGCGGCACTGCACCGGGGCCGGAGAGCCGCTGAACCCGGAGGTGATGAAGCAGTGGGAAGACGGCACCGGCCTGGTTATCTACGACGGCTATGGCCAGACGGAGACCGTTCTGTTGGTCGGTAACTTCCGCTGCAACGAGGTGCGCCCCGGCTCCATGGGCAAACCCACCCCCGGCTTCACCGTCGGAGTGGTGGACGAGCAGGGCAACGAGGTGCCGGTGGGAGAAGAGGGTCAGATCGCCGTTAGCCTTAAGCCGGAGCGGCCCGTGGGGCTCTTTCAAGAATATTGGAAAGACAAAGAGGCTATGGACCGGTCATTTCTGGACGACTGGTACCTGACCGGCGACAAGGCGTACAAAGATGAGGACGGGTACTATTGGTTCGTGGGCCGCGCCGACGACGTGATAATCTCGGCTGGCTACAGGATCGGACCATTTGAGGTTGAGAGCGCTTTGATCGAACACCCCGCCGTGGCGGAGTCGGCCGTGGTGGCCAGCCCTGACCCGGTGCGCGGAGACATCGTCAAGGCGTTCGTGATCCTGGCGCCGGACTATGTGGCGTCGGACGAGCTTGTGGTCAGCCTGCAAGACCACGTCCGCACCACCACCGCGCCCTACAAATATCCCCGGTCGGTTGAGTTTGTAACCGAGCTTCCCAAGACCGTCAGCGGCAAGATACGCCGCGTGGAACTAAGGCAGCAGGAAGTCGACCGGGCGGGTGGTAGTGCGTAAACTGTCCAAGGCACAGCCGATCGGGTCCAAGTTTGACGAAAGGAGAAAACAGATGACTACTCAAAGATTCGCGATTTACCGTCCGGTGCACAAAGCGATACGTCACGTCCTGTTCGCCACATCCCAGAAAGTAGGTATGACAGATTTCGCCGATGACGCTGATGTCCAAGAGGCGTTGGAAGCCGTCGACAAAATGCTTTCCCTGCTCCACATTCACCGCGAACATGAAGATCAGTACGTTCACCCGCCAGCGGAGAGCAGGGTCCCGGGCATAACGGCAAACTTCGAAGCCGACCATCTTGAGGACATCGCCCTTTCCACTGAAGTGGGGGAGATCTCCGGCAAGACCAGAGAGGCTAACGGAGAGGAAAGAGTTGCTCTCGGAATTCGATTGCACGAACGCTTAAACGCCTATATCGGCATCTATCTCGGCCACCTTTACCGAGAGGAAACGGTTATGCAGCAGGCGTTGTGGGACAACTTCACAGACGAGGAAATCATTGCCATCGACATGGCGATTGTTGCCAATATTCCACCACCGATGATGGCGGAATTCATCCCTTTGATGTGTAGTACTTTTAGCCCAGCTGAGATTACGCCAATCTTGGCTGACGTCAAAGCCAACGCGCCGGCAGAGTTTGCGCAATCGGTCTTGAAATCGGCGGAAGAGAATCTGCCGCCGCGTTCATGGTCAAAGGTGAAGGCGAGCCTCGGCTAAGTGCTGACCGTTCGACCCCGGCCAGGCCGGAAGGGCTAGCCCTTCCGGCGCACCAACGGCTCTACCGGTGAAGGGGAAGTGTGATAGGAGTAGTAGCGAACACCGGCGCACGGGACGAAGTGGTACCAATGGACCAACTCCGGCTCGGTCTCTGCATGTTCGACTATCTCCTCTAACTCTTTCAGGAGATGCTTGGGAATCGGGATCACGGGTTCCCTGATTCGATCGGGCAACAAAGTCGTCATACCACCGCCTCCTTCCCTGGGACGGCAGGCCTAAAAACCCTTTTCGAACCAGCCCGCCGTCCACGCACTCCAAGTCCACCCTATTTTCTACCGGGCGGGCAGATTGCAGCAGGGCCGAGTGGCCCCACAGAACGGGCTAATCGACCCTAATTTATGTATACTGCCCCCACGAACCAAGCCCAACTAAGACTGAAGTGAACGGAGGCCCACCGTGCCCAAAGCATCGATAAACGGAATAGAGCTTTACTACGAGTCCCACGGCGACG
This sequence comes from uncultured Dehalococcoidia bacterium, assembly GCA_964463525.1. Taxonomy (GTDB): domain Bacteria; phylum Chloroflexota; class Dehalococcoidia; order Lucifugimonadales; family UBA3495; genus UBA9611. The sequence goes on from CAYXDE010000025.1 coordinate 5,175, forward strand.
ATTCAGCCCCGGCCATAGTGTTCGCCCACGGGCGCGGCGGCAACCACATGAGCTGGTGGCAGCAGGTGGCCGCCTTCTCCGGCGAGTACCGCTGCATCACCTTCGACCACCGGGGCTGGGGCGACTCCTTCGCCGAACATGGGTCGCCGCTGCGCGAGAACTTCATCGGCGATCTGACCGCGTTGCTGGACCACCTCAAGATCGACAAAGCCTTTCTGGTGGCACAGTCCATGGGTGGCTTTAGCTGCCTGGGGTTCGCCTTGGCCCACCCCGAACGCACCTTAGGGTTGGTCCTGGGCGACACCACGGGCGGAGTTGCCACTGAGGGGACCCTCGCTGCTTTGCAGAGCACCAACCCGCCACCCGACGGCCCAGCCCGGTCTTTGGCTGCCAGCTTCATCAAGGAAAACCCGGCCCTGACCTTCCTCTACCAGCAGATACAGGGCCTGAACCCGCCCCGAGGCGAAGACGGCGTGATCTCAGGGTTCCGGCTGAAAGACGGCCCCAATGTTCAAGATTTCGCGGGTTGGCAGATCCCCACCCTGCTGATCGTGGGCAAAGAAGACGCAATCTTCCCGCCCGAGGTCATAGCCGAGGTCCAGAAGGTGATACCGGGCTCCCGCATGGAGATCGTGCCCGGAGCCGCCCATTCGGCGCATTTCGAGCAGGCGGCGGTATTCAATAAGCTGCTTTCAGAGCTATTTTCCGGGGTGCGTTCCGGGAGCGCGGCCGGGGCGGCGGCGGACTAAGGAGAACGACGACCAACCGAGAAACAAAAAGGGCCGCTCCGATTTCCCGGAGCGGCCCTTTTTGTTGGTTTGCTTAGGATGGGTTTACCCGCCGATGGTTCCCGGTCCCCAGTTGTTGGGGATGTTGAGCAGGTTCTTTTCCAGGTTTGTCACGTCGCTTTGGCCGCAGAAGTCCATAACCCTGCCGACCTCTTCCCGGAGCAGCTCCAGGACGGCATGGACACCGTCTTCGCCATCGGCGGCCAGTCCCCAATATAGAGGACGGCCAATGCCAACGGCTTTGACGCCCATGGCCAGCGCTTTTAGAACATCGCTGCCGCGGCGGACACCGGAGTCCAGATAGACCTCGCACTGGCCGTTTACGGCCTCCACGACCTCAGGGATCGTTTCTATGGAACTGAGGGTTTGGTCTAGCTGCCGTCCTCCGTGGGTGGAGACCAATACGCCTTCGCAGCCATGTTCCACGGCCAACTTGGCATCTTCACCGACCCGGATGCCCTTAAGCACCAGGGGCAGAGTGGTCAGACTGCGGAGCCACTCGACGTCATTCCAGGTGATGGGGTCGGCCCGTGAAACGTCCCAGCCGGGAGTTTCGTCGGTGCCGCTGATCTCGTTGCGAGGCAGATTAAGGTCGCGGAAGTTGCCCAGTTCCAGCACCCGCTCGAACCTGTTGCGGAGGTCTCGCTCCTTGGGGCTGGGAACAGGCGTGTCGATGGTCAGGACGATGGCTTTGAAACCGGCGTCTTCAGCCCGGCGCACCAGCATCTCGGTGAGCGCCTTGCCCCGGTGGTAGAGCTGGAACCAAAGAGGGCCCGTTGCTGCTTCGGCAACCTCTTCAAGACTGCAGTTGGAAGAAGTGCTGAGCATCATCAGCGTGTTGGACCTGCCGGCGGCCCTGGCGGTGGCGACTTCAGCGTCGGGGTGAGCTAGGCCGTGGCTGCCGGCGGGGCAGACGAAGACCGGGAAGCTCATGTCGTCACCCAGCATGGTGGTGGAAATCTTACGCTCTTCGACGCTCCGCATGAACCTGGGGCGGATGGTCAACTGGTCGAATGCGCTGCGGTTGCGTTTGGTAGTGAGTTCGTCCATGGCGCCGGCATCGATGAAATCCCAGTTGTCGTGGGGCAATGCAAGCTCTGCCCTGGCTTCAAAGTCATATAGATTGATCGGGTCGTTGGCCATTGGGTCCTCCTAAAATCGTGAGCTGGATAACCTCACACGGCCGTCTGCCGTCACCACACATCTGGGAATCAGATAACACTGCGAGGCCAAAATCGAAGTTACTCTAACCTGAACGGGGGATGGTGGCAAGTGTGGACGGGCTTCTTGAAAAGTATGCCCTTGCTAAATAGTGTTTGACCCAACAAAAAAGCCCTACTACCATTAAATCCATGATCAAGACATTCCGGAATCAGGAATCCAAAGACATCTACAAACGGGAAGGCTCGCAGACCATGCAGCCGGAAGTCCTGCGTGTCGCGCAACGAAAACTGGCGATGTTGGATGCGTCGGACTGCCGGGAAGACCTTCGATCAGCGCCGGGCAGCAGACCCAACCGGGTAGATGGAAGCCGTTCGAAGCAGACCGGCCAACATTTCGAAGACCGTTGGTGGTTGCGCTACCGGTGGGTCGATGGGGACGTCTATGGGGTTGATATATCTCATTACACTCTAGGAGAGGCCGCATGACCACTGTTGAATCACCGCCTGAGTCCCTGCCTGCATCTCCGGCTAAATTGCCGCCGGTCCATCCCGGAGAGATATTGATGGAAGAATTCATCAAGCCTTTGGGAATCAGCCAATACAAGCTGTGCAAAGACCTTAGCGTCCAGCCCAGGCGGATCAACCAGATCGTCCACGGCGAAAGGGCGGTTACGGCCGAAACGGCCCTGCGCTTGTCCCGCTATTTCGGCACTTCGGACCGCTTCTGGATGAACCTGCAAAGCCAGTACGACCTTGAGGTCGAGAAAGACCGTCTGGGCGACCGCTTGGAGGCGGAGGTGCAGCGGCTGGAGCACGAAAAGGCAGAAGACCAGGCGACCTCTTAGAGCCTTTCCTGTCTTAAAGTCCTGTCATTCTGAGGAGCGCCGCAGGCCGACGAAGAATCTACCGATCTGAACTTTGGCAGACCCTTCTCTTCGCTCAGGGTGACTGATGCGGGAGGAGTCTCGGAATCGAGCCAAACTTCGGAGCAGAACAAAAAGAGGGGGCGGACATTGTCCGCCCCCTCTTCTTTTCATTCCGGCCGCCTGCGTCTGACTTTACTCTTCGTCGTCGGAACCCGAGTCGTCGTCTTGGCCGGGGGTGATGGGCACCAAGCCGGGGATCCACCACTTCTCCCATTGTTCATCGATCTTCTCTTGGAAGAGTTTGACGTCCTCAGGAGTGAAGTGGGCGAACCGGCCCTGGCGCAGCAGATACTCTTCCACGGGCTTCCGCTTGCGGATACCCTTGGCGATGGCCCGGCTGGGGCCGTTGAGCATCAGTTCGCCTTCGATGATCTCGTACTGGATCCACAGGCCGGTCTCGATGGACAGCATCCCCAGTTCGTGGGAGTACTTGGGGTCATAGTCCCAGCCCTTGGGGCATGGGTCTATGCAGTGGATGAAAGTGGGTCCGCCCGTGGTCAGGGCGCGGCGCACCTTGTTGTTGAAGTCCAGGCCGTAAGAAGCGCAGGCCGTGGCCACGTATTTCATGTCGGGATGGCCAACAGCCATCATGGGGGCCATGTTCTTCTTCCAACGGGTGTTCATGTTGCGGATGACCTTACCCGTGGGGCTGAAGGTCGTGTTGGCGCCCCAAGGCGTGCTGCCGGAAGCCTGGATGTCCGTGTTGGCGTAGGACTCATTGTCGTAGCAGACGATGAGCAGGTTGTATTCTTCGTGCTGCAACGCGGCCGAGATGGCCGAGAGACCCATGTCCACTCCGCCGCCGTCGCCGCAGAATGCGATGACGTTGATGGGCTCTTGCTGCATCTTGCCCTTGCGCATCATGGCCGACAGGCCCGCGGCGGTGCCGGTGGCGGCAGAGCCCGCGGAACCGAGTTGGGTGTGCATCCATGGCACTACCCAAGGCGTGCTGTAGTAGGTGGTGTTGGCCACGTACATGCAGCCGGTGCTGCCCACTACGATGGTCCGTTGGCCGGCGGCTTTGATCATCAGCCGCATCACCAGGGCCGATTCGCAGCCCTGGCAGGTCCGGTGACCGGAAGTGTAAAACTCCTCCACCGGTATCTGTTTAACTCCCCTTATCTGGGGAAGGTCTTGTACAGTTGCCATTTTGATTACTCCCTTACCGCGACCCAGGTGGTCTCTTGGTCGATTTTACCAGTGTCGATGGCTTTCTGAGTGGTCTCAACCATCTCATCGATGTCCCGGACCATGACCTCACGGCCACCAAGTCCAGCGATGAAGTTCAATATCTGAGGCCGTTCGTCCATCGGGTACATCGCCGAACGGATTTCCTGGAACAGCACTCCTCCGGAAGACGGGGAACCGTAGGAATAGTCACGGTCGATGACTGCCACACCTTTGGCGCCCTTCAATGCTTCCTGGATCTCTTCAGTGGCGAAGGGTCTGAAGAACTTGACCCGTAGGAACCCGACCTTCTTGCCGGCTTCCCGCATGCGGCGGACAGCAACCCGGGTCGGCATGGCAAGGGTGCCCATCCCCACCAGGATTATCTCTGCGTCCTCGCACATATACTCTTCGATGAAGGGACTGGGATCGCCCCGACCGAATTCCTGTTTGAACTCTTCGTAGACCTCTTTGATCACGGCTGGAGTCCGCTGCATGGCCTCGTCGGTCTGTTTCCGTATCTCCATCAGCCAGTCCTCGTTGACCTGAGGAGCAACGGTGATGGGATTGTCCGGGTGCAGTTGCAGGGTGCCGCGCTGGTAGCTGGGCAGGAACTTGTTGACCTGGTCTTGGGACGGCACCTGCACGATGGCCTGCGAGTGGGTTAGGAATGATCCGTCGCAGCTCAGAGCGAAGGGCAGCAGGACCCGGGGGTCTTCGGCCACCTTCCAGGCGATCAGCGCCATATCCAGCGCCTCTTGGGCCGTGGCGACCCAGTAGAGGTGCCAACCCAGGTCGCGGACGGCCATGGCATCGTTGTGTTCAACACCGAACGCGCCGGGGTCGTCCAGCGCCCGGTTGCCGACCATGGCCACCACGGGCAAACGGAGGCCGGCGGTGACAGTGATGGCCTCAAAGGCGTAGAACCAGCCCACGCCGCTGGAACCGGTGAAGGTCCGTGCGCCCACCGCGGAGGCGTGCTTTACGATCTCAAACTGGGAGTGCTCGCTCTCGGCGATGATATAGTCAAAGTCGAAAGCCCCGTCGGCCTTGAGACGGGACACATACTGCATCACCGTGTCGTAAGGCCGGATGGGGTATGCGGTGATAACGTCAACGTCGGCCAGGGCACAGGCGATGCCGATGGCCTCACTGCCGCTGATCAGTTCCTCTTTGGGCTCTTGGTAGAGCTGTGTCTGTACGGTGGCCATTAGGCTCCCTCCGCTTTGATCTCTTCGTCATAGCCACCGATGTGGTGGAAACCGTGGGTCCGAGTCTCAGTCTTCTGCTTTTCAACCAGGGCAACCGACCACTTGTTGTAGGAGTCTTTGTCGGCCGTCCACGCTTCCCACTGACTGTTGTTGTCGTTGAATTCCGCCTCGCTCACCATGGTCACGCAGTCGGGAACCGGGCAGACCGCTTCGCAGACGCCACAGCCACAGCAGGCTTCCATGTTGGCGTCATACAGGCCGTCCGGAGTGATGTCGAAGACCGTGTCGGGACACTGCAGCCAGCAGAGGGTGCACTTGATGCAGGTCTCGAAGTTGATCACCGGACGCATGGACCGAGTGCTCCATTTCTTGAAGACCTCGCTGCGGCCGGGCTCATAACCTTCTTCGCCGCCTCGGAATCCACTCCCTTCAGCAACGGCGCGAATGACCAGGCCTTCTTCCATGCTCTTCCAACCGGGCATGTCGAAGGAGAACGGGGTCTCTGTATTCCCCTCGCCGGGCTCCACGGGACGAGTGCTGGTCCGGTCGAACGCCATCTGGGCCGAGGAAACCTTGGTGGCGCTGCCGGTCTGTTCCTCGATGGACTCCAGCATAGCTTCGACGCTAACCAGGTCGGGACAAACCTTGCAAAGTGTTCCCAGGGCGCGCATGTCGGTGTGGTCGTCTTTGTAGACCCACAGACCTGAGAAGCTAACAGTGCTGGGGATGATCGCCAGATCGTAGGGAGAATCCTTCTGGTGGATGTCTTCCAATAGGGAGTCGGCATCCTGCCGTGATGTCACGATCAGGGTGCCGCCGGGCTTGGTCAGTTCGTTGATGGGCTGCAGGCCGGCCCAAGCCCAGGACTCGATGCCTTTGCACATGGAGTCATCGACGTTGATGGTTACGTCGACATTTGTTGCCTCGTAAACTGCCAGGCTTTCTTCAAGCTCCAGGGCTGTGTCACAGACGATCGCGAATTGTTTGGCGGGGATGCCATTTCTTTCCGGTGAGTCGCTGTAACGGCCAAAGGCGGTGCCGATCTTGCCGTCTTTACGGGCGGCGAATACGATTTGTCGGACGATGTTCCGGGCCAGGGTGCGCTGGAATATGCCCCGGTACACCACCTCCACGGCATGGGTAGCCATAGGTCTCCTCCTCAGCTTTTGCTAATCTGGATGATGCTATCTACTACTTAATTGTTCCCGACTGCACTGGGGTACACCGCAGAGGGCTCCACAGCGGTCAGATGATGTTCCATGGCAGACCTGGCGCCCAGGTGGTCGCCTGCCCGCACCATCTCCAGTATCTGGCGGTGCGATTCCAGGGACCGTTGGGACCGGCCTGGCTGTTGTAGCGTTTGGTCTCGTGACTGCCGCAGCACATCTTCCACGGCGCTCACCACTTTGACCAGCGCCGAGTTGTGGGTGGCTGTTGCCAACGCGAAGTGGAACTCGGTGTCGGCATCGACCCCCGTTTCACCTTCCATGATCTGGCGCTGCTGCTCCACCAATATCGAAGACAGCCGCTCCACATCTTCGTCAGTGGCCCTTTGTGCGGCCAGGGCAGCCAGTTGCGGCTCGAGCAGGTGGCGGACTTCAAAGATGTCGTGCAGTTGGGAGTCACCGACCCCAGATAATGAAGTCATCAGGGTCGTCACGGCGTCCAGGCTCTGGGTGTTGATGAAAGTCCCGGACCCGTGCTTGCTCACAGCCAGTCCCTGGAGTTCCAGGGTCCTGATGGCCTCTCTTACGGAGCTGCGGCTGACCTTTAGCTGCTCGGCCAGTACGCGCTCAGCCGGGAGCTTGGCGCCATGCTCCAAGATTCCCTTTTGAATCTGGGAATGGAACAACTCCACGATGGCCTCGTGTAGCCTTTGTCCCTGGAGGTTTTGCAATTCAGACTGCATGAATTCAGTTAGAATCCCTTTCCTGTGAGCGGGCTAAAAAGTGGTCAGACCACTTGTATTGTTCGGCAGAATTATACACTCCGCTCAGGCGTTGTCAAGGCGTGGGAATCAGACGGGACCATCTCTCTTTCGCCGGGCCTTTAGTTGACAATAACTGAGGAATTATCCGGTCACTTTGTATGTCCAAGGGTGCGGGCTGGGGTTATAATCTGCTCGTAGCAACCGGCCCCATTGCGGGGTAATTTCGAGGTACTCTCAATTTGCAGGATGTGATAGTTGTGGGCGCGGGCCCTGCCGGCAATAATGCCGCGCTTTCCTTGGCTTCCAAAGGTTATGGCGTTACGGTCATAGACTCACGTGAAAAGATCGGCGACAAGCTCTGCACCGGACTGGTGGGAGAGGAATGTTTCCGCCGTTACCCCATAGACCCGGCGTTGGTTTACCGGGAGATCAATTCCGCCAGCGTGATCGCCCCCTCCAGCGAGGCCGTCAGGTTCGAGACGCCGCAGACGGTGGCACGGGTTGTGGACCGGGTGGCCTACGTTTCGTCTTTCGCCGACAGAGCGAGGGAAGCCGGAGCGGAGTATCTACTGGGCCACCGGGTTGCCCGTCTTGAGCAGCACAAAGACCGGGTATCGGTGGTAACCGACGATGATGTGATAGACGCCAGGTCATTGGTCCTGGCCGCCGGGTTCGGCTCCCAGTTGAATCGTCAGTTAGGCCTGGGCGAGCCCTCCGATTACGTGGTCGGTGTTCAGGCGCTGGTGAAGACCGATGGCATCGAAGAGGTGGAGGTTTATCTGGGACGCGACGTTGCGCCCGGATTTTTCGCCTGGCTGGTCCCGACCAAACCCGGTTATGCCTTGGCAGGGTTGCTGGTGCGGAAGAACGCGCCCGAACGCTTCGCCCGGTTCATCGCAGACCGCCAGGCTGAGGGAAAGATAGCCGGGCCGGTGGACAAACCGGTCTGCTGGGGTATCCCCCTCCGGCCGCTGCGCAAGACCTACTCTGACCGTGTGCTGGTGGTGGGTGACGCCGCAGGACAGGTCAAACCGACGACGGGCGGCGGTATCTTCTATTCCCTGCTGGCCAGCGAGATCGCGTCTGGCGCACTGGACCAGGCCCTGAAAGAAGACAAACTGTCGGCCAGCCGCCTGGGGACCTATCAGAAGGAATGGAAGAGCTTATTGTCCAATGAGTTGGAGGTAGGCTACTCCGCGCGCCGGGTGTTTGAGTACTTGGGCGACAATCACATCAGCTCACTCATCAATCAGGCCAGCGTCAATGGATTCGTAGCAGAGCTGGCGGATTCCCCAGATGTCTCATTCGATTGGCATAGTTCGATGATCGGCAAGATAATGGGCCATCCGACCCTGGGAGTCGTATTGAGGTTGTTGAACCCGTTGCTGGCCCGAATGGCAAAGTCGCCGGAGCCGGCAGAGGTTTTCGCAGCCCAGACCCCGGAGGCCGTTTTCCCCGAAGCCGTTTCATCTGAGGCGACGATGGCCGAGTCAGGCACCCCGGTATAGACCAAGCCTTGGACAGGCGCCCACGGCAAAAGGGCCCCGAAGCAGACGGTGGATCTTATGACCCAGCGGCTCCGTATCGTCCGGCTCACCCTCGTTTTCTTGTTCCTCGGCATGCTGATTACCGGCATGCTCGGCCCCGTTTTGGCCCGCGCCCAAGAGCCCGACTCTCCCCACGCCCTGGTGATGACCGTTGATGGAATCATCAACTCGGTAAAAGAGGGTTTCATATCCAGAGCCATCGACAAGGCGGAAGAAGACAGGGCCAGCGTCTTGGTCATTCGATTGGATACTCCCGGAGGGCTCCTGGACGCCACCCGTGAGATAGTTGAGCTGCTGCTGGAGTCGCCCGTTCCCGTGGCGGTGTTCGTGTCTCCCAGAGGCGCCAGAGCAGGCTCAGCAGGGACCTTCATCACGGCGGCGGGCAATTTCGCTGTGATGGCCCCGGGGACCAACATCGGGGCCGCTTCTCCAATCTCTTCTACCGGAGAAGACCTAGACGATACTCTGGCCAGCAAGGTAGAGAACGACGCGGCGGCGTTGATCCGCAGCATCGCCCAGACGCGGGGCCGCAATCAAGACAAGCTGGAGGACACGGTCCGCACGGCCGCCTCTTATTCCGCTCAGGAAGCGTTGGCCGGCGACGTTGTGGACCTCATCGCCGATGACCTAGACGATCTGCTGGCCAAGATCGATGGCCTGACGGCTGAAACGTCAACGGGGATTGTTGTGATGGAGACCGAAGGACTGCCAACCCGGTCGTTTGGAAAGAACATTCTTGAGCACTTCTTGGAGTTCATCTCCGACCCCAACGTATCGTTCATACTGCTCACCGTGGGCGGCCTGGGCATAGTCGTGGAGATGTTCAACCCAGGGTTGATCGCACCCGGCGTGGTTGGGGTTATCTGCCTGCTGCTGGCCTTCCTGGCCCTGGGCAATCTGCCGGTCAACTGGGCTGGGGTGGTCTTCATCGTGTTGGCGTCGGTGCTGATAGTGTTGGAAGTGGTGGTTGCTGGGTTCGGCATCCTGGGCGTGGGAGCAATCGTCAGCCTGATAGTTGGAGGGCTGCTGTTGTTCACTCAGTTCGGCGATTCGTCGCCGACGATGCCGTCTATCGGCGTGAGCAGGTGGATGTTGTCCGGCACCGGCGGCGTGGCCGCCCTGACGTTGGCGTATGTGGTCCGTGAGGCGTACCTGTCACGAAGGCAGGGCCCAGCCGAGAAGACATCTCTCCTTACTGGAGCGGTAGGTACCGTTACGGGAGAACTCGCGCCCAGGGGAATCGTTTTGGTGGGAAACGAAACCTGGACAGCGGTAAGTGAAGATGATAGTGTGATTTCCGCCGGTGAATCCGTTGAAGTCAGAAGCGTTGAGGGTCTAATTTTAACCGTTATTCGACAAATTGATCCAGATCAGGTAGATAACTCGTAATACACCCAGGCGGTTCGAAGCAAAATTGAGCACCCGGAACAGGGGGAGGAGAACATGGCATTCGGTCTGATACTCGTCCAGCAGTACCAAAGATTGGTCGTACAGAAGTTCGGCACATTCACCGGCACTAAGACTTCTGGATTGCGGTTCCTACTGCCCTTCGTCTACCACGGGACCAAGGTTGACCTGCGGGAACGGGTGACCCGCGTTCCTACCCAAAAGTACATCACTGCCGACAACGTAGTGGTGGACATGGACTTTGTCATCTACTACCGGGTGATGGAGGAGCATGCCGAGCGCGCGGTTCTGGAAGTCCAGAACTTCGAGTTGGCGGTGGTAAACCTGGCATTCGCCACCCTGAGGGCCGTGATCGGTGCGACCACCCTTTCCGATGCCTTGGCTGAAAGAGAACGGATCAGGGATGCCCTCCAGGTCCGGATGGATGAAGTCACCGAGCGCTGGGGAGTCAAGATCTCCCAGGTGGAGATCAATGAGATAGACCCGCCCCCCGGCGTGAAGGCGGCCATGGAACGTGAGAAGTCGGCGGAGGCCATCAAGACCGCCGAGATCACCGAGTCCGAGGGCGCGCGGCAGTCTCAGATAAACATAGCTGAAGGCGAGAAGCAGGCGGCTATCCTATCCGCCGAGGGCAACCGCCAGTCGGAGATCCTCAGGGCCGAGGGAGAACAGCAGGCAGCCGTGCTTAGGGCCATGGGATTCAGCGAAGCCCTGGAGCGTATCAACAACGTGGCCAGCGGCGCTGATGGGCGGACCATGAGCCTTCAGTATTTTGAGACGCTAAAGTCCTTGGGTGACAGCCCATCCACCAAATGGATATTCCCCATGGAATTCACTTCCATGCTGGGGAATTTCTTGGGGATGGGCGGCCAGAGCAACGGAGACAGCAACTCTAAATAAGACTGGCGATAAAGTCTTTTACCGAAGAACGTAGGGGCGGGTTTCTAACCCGCCCCTACTTGTATTAAGACAACTGTTTCAGTGGATACCGGAATGACGGGATGATTCCCCTCCCACACATCCTTCCGCGGAAGGAGGGAGGGTTAGGGTGGGGGCTACGCTTCTCAGCAAGTCATCCATTGCACGCCAGATGTGACTTGCCTGGATTCCGGCCTTCGCCGGAATGATGGAGAAGGATATTCTTCAGCTACGAATCGCCGCAGGCGCAGACAAACTGTCTGCGCCTGCGGTTTGGCTTTTGGGTAAGCCGACTGCAACTGCATTCCCTACTTGGGCTGAATCATCCCGTAATTCCCATCCCCCCGCAGATACAGGACGCTGTGCTTATCGGATTCAGAGTCCAAGAACATGAAGAAATCGTGGCCCAGGAACCGCATCTGAGCGGCAGCTTCATTCACGCTGGTCGGTTCCATGTTGAACTCTTTCAACCTGACCACTTGGCCGTCGGAAAACACCCCTTCCATCACCATCGCTTCGTCACCGATAGCTTCGGCTGATTCAACGGCATCTGGATAGAGTGTGTCTATCTCTTCCGTTGCGCCGCGATTGGCTGATCTTCCCCGCTCGCTGCGGTAGGTGTGGCTCTTGAACCGCTTGACCTGTTGGTCGAGGGCCTTGGTAACTGCGTTGACCGCAATCTTGGCATTCGCAGCTCTCTGCTGGGCCCTAAGCAGTGTCCTGCCCACGCGCAGGGTGACTTGGGCTACTATCTGGTCGTCAAGTGAGCGGGTGTCTTCGAAGGCCAGCTCCACCGTGGCGTCTGAGATTCCGGGAAGGTGGCGGTCGATCTGGGCCAATTTGCTCTCCACGTGTTCTCTGGTCCGATTGGTAATCTCCAGGTTGCGCCCATGTATATGCAACTCCAATTGTCGCACCTCCTCAGACTTGTCAGTTCCTTCCAGTGAGTCCTGCAAGACCTCTCTTTAATATTCTCCTGACAAAACCACCATAGGGTCGCGGGGCGGTCGAGACAACGTTCAAAGTTCCTTCAAGTTGAGGGCCAACCGGCCCCTATCTGAAAGCATGGCTTTCGACCGGCCGCCAATCAAAAAAGGCCCCAGGCTGGAAAACGTATCCGGCCTGGGGCCTTGATATGGCCCTGTGTGGGGTCCGGTGACCCTGGTCAGTTGGGTAGTTTGGGCAGCACCAGTATGCCTTCCTCCGGGTCTCCCAGGATGTCTGTGTTGGACTGCGCATGCAGTTGGCCGGTATAGGCGTTGATGATGGCATCGCAGCTATTCCGGTCAAGGTCATCGGCGTGTTCTTCCATCCCTGAGACCAATGGAGTCAGATGGCCGATCATGTAGCTGATGCTGACGGCGCTATTCTTGGGCGGCACCTTATCGCCGAAGAGCAGCATCTTGGTGGCGTGAGGGTATACCTCGATCACATTGTGACCGGCGTCTCTGAGAGTCTGACTCAGTCGGATACCACGGTAGATCAGCTCTCTAATGATCGAACCTTTGTTGGTGTAGAAACAGCTGATGCCCCTCTTGGCCAGTTCCAGTTCAAGCAGGCGGCCCTTCCGGTTGGGCTCTGTGAAATGGCACTCGCAGGTCTGGTCCAAACAGCAGAACCCGGACGGCAGGTTGAGTGGCGCTCCGATGGCCACCAAGTCGGGGCGGATGTCGTTCACCAGTTGGATCAGTTCGCTGTCTTCGTTGAAACTGGCAAGCTTTGCCAGATGGGATCGAGAATCTAATACTGCTATGGAAGAGGGCTTTTTCCGAGATGCCCTTAGATCAACGCCTAGAACTGCCATTACGAACCTCCACGTCCGTGAATCGGATAGATTAGTCTCCCCGGCCCCGCTGAAGGGGCAGCTTTGCTCAGGGAAGGTCCAGTGGAGTTATCTGGCTGCACCGCTATTACATTGTTATATGGATAAGCCCGCCGACACGGGTGTCATGCTTATGGTGCGTTAAGCCAGTCTGCCGAAAAAAGAGACGATTCCAGATAGTCCAACGCTGCTGAGTATGGATCGGTCTCTTTCGCCGCTACTTGCTCCAAAGTAGCGTTTAGGTCTGGGTCGTTTTCCACCTTGTCGCGAAGACGTTGCGCCAACACCTCTTCCACCGCCTCCAAGAACTCCCGTTTGCGCTGTCGTCCGCGGCGGTCTTCAAGTTCGCCGCTGGTGGTCTGAACCTGCCGGTGGTCCTGTATCTTCCCCCAGAGATCATCTATGCCCTGCCCGGTATGCGCTGTTGTCAGCACCACTGGCGGGTTCCACCTGGGACTGGTTGCGGACATTTGGAGCATTCCCGTGATGGCTGTTGCCATCTGTTCTGCTCCTTCCCGGTCCGCTTTGTTTACCAAGAAAACGTCGGCGATCTCCATCACCCCGGCTTTCAGCGTCTGGATCGCGTCTCCTGACTCGGGATTCAACGCGACCAATACGGTGTCCGCCACACTAACGACCCCCAACTCGGTCTGTCCCACACCCACGGTCTCGACCAGTATCAGGTCGATCCCGGCGGCGTCCAGTGCCCGGACCATGCTTTTCACTATCCGTGGTAACCCGCCTGACTGGCCGCGGGTGGCCACGCTGCGGATGAAGACTCCTGAGTCCAGATAATGGCGCTGCATCCGGATGCGGTCGCCCAAGATGGCGCCACCGCTATAGGGACTGGTCGGATCGACGGCGATGATGCCCACCGTCGAGCTTGCCGTCCGAGCCAACTGCGTCAGCTGGTCCACAATGGTGCTTTTTCCAGCGCCGGGAGGACCGGTGATTCCAACCGTGTAAGCCCTTCCGGTGTGCCGGTCAACCACCTTCATCGCGTCGGCTGCTTCAGGGTCTCCCCGTTCCAGCAAGGTGATCAACCTTGATAGTGCCCTCTGCTCGCCAGCCAATAATCTTTCGGCAATGTCGGACATCGGCTAGGCGCTCCGTTGGGCGGTCCCAGGGGTCGGAAAAACCACTGCTGAACCTTCTCGGAATCTAGCACCGGCTAGGCACGGCGTCAACAGCGAGTTTGGGATAATGGATGGAGAGGAATATCGCATGTAGGTTATGTTAACAATCTCCCATGATTCGTCGCTTATTTGCCCCAGAGTGAACATGTGATCGATCAAGCATTACGATTACGAGCGGCATTTCTTTTTGTAAAAACAACATCTGCCAAATGATGTTCGAAGGATCAACGGATAATCGGACTATTACCGTGGGATTTCACACAGACATCACACTTGATCGCCCAGGGAATTTCGCGCCATCCGCAGAAGGTGGGCCACGATACCAACGAGAAAGGGCACGGGGCCGGTCCAACGGACGGAACGAAGCAGCGATACCGGGACTTGCGTAAGAGGTCCTAGACGGCTGATTTCAAAAGGCCGGTAACGGTACTACTCGGTCTAATGATGGAACCGTTGCTGATTTTCGAACCCTACCGCATCGGCAGCGATCAACAGGTCTGGCCTGTTGCCCCAACGTTTCAGGAACCGCCCGAAGTTCTTCCTGCTCAATTCGTCGCGCTGGTTGTCGTCCAGCTCGGTCCATTGACGGTGTTCATGGCGGACCAAAGGCAGGCTGGAATCGGCAACTACCCTGAACCCCTTGTCTTTGAACTGGAAGCAGTAGTCGATGTCCAGGTTACGGTAGAAACGGAAGCACTCGCGCATCAGCCCCACGTTGTTGACCTCCTCCCTCCGGAAGGCCATGCAGTAGGCCTGCATGGCGTCGGCCTCGCCGCTTTCCACCTCTTCATGGAAGTGCTGCATGTCAGGCGTGCTCAGTCCCCATGGGCCGAATATCCCGACCGTTGGGTCGCTGAGAGTCTGGCAGACGGAATCCAGGATGTTTCCGGTGATCTCCGCCGAGCCGTCCAAGACCACTATGTTGCGGCCACGGCTCTGCATCAGCCCTATGTTCTTGCTGGCGGCGTCCCCGATGACGTGGTCACAGTGGACCACTCGCAGCTCCGGATGCTGAGTAAGCATCTCCTCTAGAAGTTCCCCGGTGCCGTCCGTGGAGCCGTTGTCTATGACTATGGCCTCCACCGAGTGGCTGCCGGAGTGCTGCAGCATACCTTCCACACAGCGCTTTACGTCGCTGGGATACCCATAGGCGTTCAATATAAAGGTGACATCCAATTCGGAAGGCTGGTCCAGGTAAGACTCAACCTCCCTGGACGACGACACGGAGGCCCACTTTTCCTGCCGCAGTTCCAGTGGCGTCTTGGGCCGGGCCCTGGTGCCGTTTGAGGTGTCCTGCACCAGGTAGCCGTCGGAAGCCAGCTGGCCCCGCAGGGAATCAGCGGCGGCGTAGTCGGACTGCTCGCGGTGGCCGCCTCTCACGGTTAGAGTCGAGGTGACCTCGCTTGCTACAGAGTTCTCGGCTGGGGCTTTGTGCAGGTCCAGACCGAACATCTCGTCGAATTCCAGCAGCAGGTCCATCTTGGCGCGGCCCGGCAGTTCCGACCGGACCATCTCCCAAGTAAGGGCGAGGGCGCGGGGCATGTCCAGGTCCGATTCAACGGCGTCCCAGAACCGGCGTCGGTATTCTTCTTTCTCAGAGTCGTGACCGTTTACCTCAGGCTCCTGACTCCAGAGCCAGATGCGGTGCCGCAACCCGGTCAGCGCCTTTTCCGCGGCCTTCAGTGAAGTGAAGGTGAAGTTCATCCGGTGACGGTAAAGGATGGTCATGCACAGGTAGCGGAAGGACAGAGGCGAGAACCCGCGTTCGATCAGCTCTTCGATGAGGAAAACGTTGCCGGCTGACTTGGCCATCTTGGCGCCGTCGGCCAGCAGGTGCTGTGCGTGTATCCAGTAATTGACGTGCTTGTCGCCGAAGGCGGCTTCGCTCTGCGCGATCTCATCTTCGTGGTGGGGGAATACGTTGTCGACACCGCCAGTGTGGATGTCGAAACTCTCTCCCAGATACTTGGAGGCCATGGCCGAACATTCGATGTGCCAGCCGGGGAAGCCTTCGCCCCAAGGGCTGGGCCATTTCACGTCGCGGCCGGGCTCGGCAGCCTTCCAGAGGGTGAAATCTCTGGGGTCTTTCTTCAGTGGGTCGGCCTCCGAACGGACACCTTCCAGCAGGTCGCCGCCGAAGTTGTTGGACAGTTTGCCGTATCCGGAGAACGACGGGACATCGAAATACAGGTTCCCGCCTTGCTCATATGCATGCCCGTTGGCCAGGAGCGCCTCGTTGATGGCGATCATCTCCGGGATGTGCTCACTGGCCCAGGGGAAGACTGTGGCTTCCATGATGTTCAGGCGGGCTTCGTCCCGGTGGAACCGGCCGGCGTAAAGTTGGGCGATCTCTTGGATCGTCTTCCCTTCAGCCAGGGCGGCCATGATCATCTTGTCGCCGCCGGCCTCGGCCAACTCCTGGCGCATGTGGCCGACGTCGGTGATGTTCTTGATGTGGGTGACCTGCATGCCGCTATGGATCAGCGAGCGGCGGACCCAGTCTGCCATGAGATAGGTGCGCAGGTTACCGATGTGGGCGTCGCGGTACACGGTGGGACCGCAGGTGTACATTTGGATGATCCCTGGCGTGGTGGGTTGAATCTCCTCAACCTTTTTTGCCAGGGTGTTGTAGATGCGGAGCAAAGGGACCTCTTCTACCTGAGGTTTCACGCCTGAAGTGGCGCGATCAAGCGTTGCGCCAGTTTAGCACGTTACACGCCCGTCTGCCATACGGGAATCGCAGAGTCCTCCCGCAACATCGCGGTGGACCAGGCGATGAAGAAGCGGGACGACACCATCACCCAGGACCAGGTTGGCATCCTAGACAATGAACTGCTGGTCACCCAGACGGCCGTTGCCGAGATGGACCGTCTGGCCTGTGAAGACTCACCATCGGTTGAGAAGTCCAACCTGATAGCGCGGCATAAAACGATCGCCACCAACGCGGCCATCCGTACTGTGGAGCAGGCCATGATCGTCGCGGGCGGCCAGGGCTACTTCAAAGGAATGGGACTGGAGCGCCGCTTCCGGGACGTGCAGGCCTGCCGCTACCACCCCGTCCAAGAGCCCAAACAGCACTGTTTCAGCGGCCGGATAGCCTTGGGACTGGACCCGGTAGACTAGCCGCCGGTACAACCGAAGGCAACGTAAGGAGTTCTGCCATTCGATTGGCAGATCCCCTTTTTCGTCATTCCGGCCCCACCCTAACCCTTCCCCATGAGTGGGGGAGGGGAGTAACTCCGTCATTCCGGCGCAGGCCGGAATCCAGGCAAGTCATATCTGGCGTGCAGTGGATGACTTGCTGAGAAGCGTGGCCCCCACCCTAACCCTCCCCTATGAGTGGGGGAGGGGATTTCTTCTCCATTCCGGCGCAGGCGGGGAAACCGCCTAGTCTTCGTGGTGCCTGGGGATGGCGAAGACGTAGAGAATCACTAGCATCAGGAGTGTTCCGCCTACCGCGGCGATGTACAGCCCGGACCCCACGGCCATGCCGATGGCGGCCGTGGCCCAGATAGTGGCAGCGGTCGTCAGTCCCGAGACGCCGGTGCCGCTGCGGATGATGGTCCCTGCCCCCAAGAAGCCCACGCCGGTCACGATCTGGGCGGCAACCCTGGACGGGTCAGCCGTATCAAAGCCGAAGGACGAGACGATAGTGAAGAGCGCAGCGCCAACGGCGACCAGGGACAAGGTGCGCAGTCCCGCCGGTTTGTCCGCACTGCGGCGCTCGTAGCCAACGGCCGCGCCGAAGACCGCCGCGAGAAGCAACCGGGCCGCGATCTCTATCTCTTCCCGTGCGGTGAGGGTAAAGATGTCTTCCAATCTTGGTACTCTCTACGCCTGGTACTGGACCACCGCTCCAGCCAACTTCAGGGACTCGATCTGCTCCCCGGTGTAGCCGGCCTCGCCGAGAATCTCATCGGTCTCCGCTCCCAACAAGGGTGTAGGCCGTCCGACGCGCATGGGGGTCTCAGAGAGTTTGGCCACGCTGCCCAGATGGTCGGCCTGCCCGACGTTTGGATGGTCCCGGCCCACTATGAGCCCGGCCTTGCGAATGTCTGCGTCGTCACGGAACTCCTCAACGACCCGGTTGGCTATGATGCTGACACCCGTCGGATTTACCAGCTTCGCCCATTCGTCCCTTGGCTTTCCTGCCAAGATCTCGGCTAGCGACTCCGTGAGCGCCTCATCGCTGCCGCCGGCCAGACCCGCGAACTCAGAAAGCGAGGTGAACCGCCCCCAGGCCTCATCGTTGGGACAGTGGAGGTACATCCAGCCGTCGGCTGCCCGGTAGAGGCGTGACTTGGCGGAGAACCCTCGCACTCCCAGACCTTCGGGCTCGTTCCTTTCATAGCCTTCATAGTCCAAGAAGTAGGGCGATTGCAGCAGTCCGGCGGTGAGCGCCAGGCCGCTATTGACCGTCTGCCCCTGGCCGGTGCGGTTGCGTTCGTGGACGGCTAGGGCAACGGCGTAGGCGCCCATGAGACCGGTGCCATAGTCGTTCATGGGGTACGGCAGTAGTTTGGGGGCTGAGTCACGGCCGCCGCGCCGCACCTGGATGCCGCTTGTGGCCTGGGCCAGCTGTTCCCAGCCCGGCCGCTCGGCCCAAGGGCCGTCGTAGCCGAATGCGTTAAGTGAGGCGTGGATAATGTCGGGTTTGCGCTTCTTCATCTCGTCATAACTGATTCCCAACCGGGCTAGACTGGCCGCACGGTTGTTCTCCACCACCACGTCGGCGGTCTCCAGCAGTTTGTAGAAGACCTCCAGTCCCTCAGGGGTTTTGAGATTGATGTTGATGCTGCGTTTGCCCCGGTTGACGTCGGTGTTCCCGGCGATGTCGTAGGGGCGTGATGGGTCGTCGATCTTGATGACTTCCGCGCCGAACTCACCCAGCGTGCGTCCGCAGGTCGGACCGGCTAAGACGATGCACAGGTCCAGCACCCGGAGGCCTTCCAAGGCGCCCATGATATTTTCGCTGCCTTCTGGGTAGGTCACTTCCCGCCCAGGCGCGTTGACCTCGGCCAGTATCTCTGAGGTGTGCTCACCCAGGGTGGGGGCGCGGCCTTGGATCTCACCAGGGGTCCCTCGCAGGCGCACCTGGACTCCGGGCTGCTTCATCCGGCCGTATTGGGCGTCGTCGATCTCCGTCACCATCTTGCCCGCGATGGCGTGCTCATGGACCAGCCATTCGTCGATGGTCTTGCAGATGGTACCCACGCCCCTGGCCTCTGCGATATCGTCTTCCCATTGCTTGGCGGTCCGCTCTTTGAACATATTCTCGAAACGGTCCTTCCACATCGCGATGGTCTCGTCGGAAACGTCCGCGCCGTAGAGGTCTTCCAGGTCTTCTATCCAGTCGGGCCGGTTCGCGGCGGCCATCAGTTGGCTCACGAACCGCTGGTACATGCCGTGGGACTGGAAATACCGGCCGTCGGCGCACATGTATTGATGGGACATGACGTTCCGGGGCAGGTTGAAAAGGTCGGGCGGGTTGATGTCGTAAAGTTTGACCAGGTGGCGTCCGATGGCCGAGAACATGGCGCTGTGCATGGGCACTTCGATGCGCTGGCCCTTGCCGTTGCGGTCCCGGGCCACCATCGCCATGGTCACCGACACCGACGCCACTATCGCCGCGAATGTGCTGGCGGCCGGCAGCGGCAGGAACAACGGTTCTTCAGTGTCGTCGAAGGGCTGGTAGACGCCGGTGGAGGCTGCGACGATCCCTTCCCAGCCGCGCTCGTTGCGGTGGGGACTGTCCTCGCCGAAACCGGGAATGGATACGTAGAGCAGGCCGGGGTTGTCTTTGGAGAGGGTTTCGTAACCGATGCCCAGCCGGTCGGCCACTCCGGGCCGGTAGTTCTCGATAACGATGTCGGCTTTCTTTGCCAGAGCTTGGGCGCTGGCCTGGCCCTCGGGAGTTTTCAGGTCTAGTTCGATGGACCGTTTGCCCCGGTTCCAAGTGGCGAAGGCCGGTTCGCTGCGGGCCGGGTCACCGCCGGGGCGCTCGACCTTGATGACGTTTGCGCCCTGGTCACTGAGCAGCATGCCCAACAGTGGACCAGGGATATAGTGGCCGAAGTCCAAAACCTGCACGCCGCGCAATGCGCCCTGCGCCTCGTTACCCTTGGTGGTTGTCATAGCAAAAAGCCCTCTGATATTTCGTTGTAATAGGCGTGGGAATCGTAGCAATGGGCCACGTGGCCGTCAACCGTTGCGCTACCCCAGCAGCCGGTGCTCAATCTTGACCGCTCTGCCGGTCTTCGCCGATTCGATCACTGCCGAGTTGACCTCAGTAGACCTGACGCCGTCTGTGCCGGTAGCAGCGGGCTCCCGGTCTTCAATCAAAGCGGCGTGAAAATCTGACAGTTCAGCGACGAAGTTGGCCAGGTAGTCGTACTCCCATTCCTCTGTTTGGTTGACGGTTTCGCTGACCACTTCCGCTGAACCCATGCGGGCCTCCCAGACGGTGGCCGTTCCGGTGAAGCGGCCGTCGGTGCCGTAGACGGTAAAGTTATTCAGAGTGTCTGGCAGCATCCTGCCGCAGCTCACGTTGGCGATGGTCCCGTCTTCCAACCGCAAGGCCATGCTGGCGATGTGCTCCAGCGGCTGGGCTTCTGTCTGGCCGTCGGTCATGGCGCTGACTTCGGTGATCTCCTGCTCCACCACGAAGCGCACCAGGTCGAAGACATGCACTCCAAGCCCCATGATCACCGAGCCGCCGCCCATGGCGACCGGGTCTTCCCACCAGCCACGCAGGCCGGAGCGGGGAAGGTGCTCGGGTTCGCCACGTTCGCCGCGACCCCAATGACCTTGGAGCAGGCGGACGCGGCCCAGCTTTCCCTGGGACACCAGTTCTTTGGCCAATAGATGGGCTGGGTGGAAGCGCAGTTCAAAGCCTAGGCCAAGCTTCACTCCGTTCTCCTGGCAGGCCTTGACCATGGCGGCGGCGTCATCCACTGAAGTCGCCATGGGTTTCTCTGACAGCACATGCTTGCCCGCTTTGGCGGCTTGGACGGTGTGTTCCCGGTGCATGGCGTTGGGCGACGACACGAATACGGCGTCGATGCGTGAATCGGCCAGCAGGTCATCCAGGTTGGAGTATCCGGCCTTCGCTCCGTGGGTCTCGGCGAAGGCGTCGGCCCTGCCTTGGTCCCGGCTCAATACTCCGATCAACTCGGCGTCGGGGGTTAGCCCGATGGCCGGCGCCACTTTCTGATGAGGGTGCATGCCTGCCCCGATGATTGCCCAACCTAGCGCCAAAATACTCCTCCTAGACTCAGTCCTGGATAAAGCCGGGATTGTGAAAATCCGGACGGCCCCTATAATACCGCCAACGAGAGAGGAATCACAGGAGAAGATGATATGGGCTCAGTCTTGGAAAAGGTCCAGTTGGTCAAAGAGGAATCGGCGCGCATCGGGGTCTACCTGAAAACTCTGAAGCCGGAGGCCTGGGCGACCCAGAGCGCCTGTGATGCCTGGCAGGTCCAGGACGTTGTGGCCCATGTGATGGGAGCGGTGGAAAGATTCGGGCCCAACATCGTCCGCGGCGCAGGCGGTGACGGTTCCGCCCCTGAGGGCATGCCCGAAGCAGGGGTCGGCGACATGGCGGCCCGTTTGCGAAACAACGCCCAGGTGGCCGTGGACTACAGGGAGAGCCTCGGCAGCGATATCCTCTCGGTCTACAACAGCGAAATCGCCAGGTTCGATGAGTTCTTGTCGGGCTTGCAGGACGGGGACGCGGACAAGCCCTGCTACCACCCAGCAGGGACGATCTCCGTAGAGACCTACCTGAACCTGCGGCTCACGGAATTGATCGTCCACGAATGGGACATCCGGTCCAAGCTGGAACCGAGCCCGGTGATGTCGGCTGAGAGTCTGCCCTCGATAATGGAGATGTTCCCGGTTTTCGTGGTGGGGCGGCTGTTCGATCCGGGCGCCAACATGGCGTCATCGGCCCGGCTTAGGTTCGAGTTGACGGGCTCGGTTGCCGGCAGCTATGACATCGTTGCCGGCGGCGGCCAGAAGGCCATCATGGAGTCGGCCAGCGACAAACGGCCGGACGCCATCTTCGGCTGCGATACCCAGACCTTTGTGCTGCTGGTCTATGGCCGCATCAAACTTGCCGACGCCATGGCCGCCGGGCAGATAGTTGTCTCGGGAGATACCAGCGTTACCGCCAACTTCGGCGGCTAAGCCGCCTCTATGGATACCGGGCTTCCCGAGGGAACGCCCTTCAGCGCTTCGGTGTCACTGAGTATCTTGCCGATGACCGTGACCTCGCTGGCGGGCCGAATCTCATCGCCCTGACTGGCTGGGGTGCGGCCAAAGAACAGACAGAAGGCGCTGCCGGGAGGCCAGTAGCCCAGGTCTCCCAGTTCCACGGTCTCTTGCCCGTCTTCCAACTCGGCTTCCACGGGAATCTGGAAATATATCTCATCGCCCCAAGTGTTGCCGTTGGCGTGGATGGGCAGCGCGTCCCAGACTGCATCGGCGGTGTCGGTGTCATTCAACTCGGCGTCCAGGACCACGTCGCCTGCCCTGATGGTTATGTTCTTGGACATGTGCTCCTCAGACCAGTTGGGTGGCGAACCGCTCTGGAGCGTAACCCTGGATGGACAGAGCAGTTTCGCCGGTGGTCATCAGGTCCGCCACAGACTTGCCGATGCCAGGGGCCAGCAGGATGCCTTTCTTCCCTGCTCCCGTGGCCAGATATACGTTCTCCCAGCCGGGCGCTTGGCCCAATACCGGCAGCCAGTCCGGGGTGACCGGACGCAGACAGGCGGTATGGAGAGCCAGCTTGGCGTCGGCCAATTGGGGGAATATCCGGCCCAGACGCCTGCGGATCTCTTTGGCCACATCTTTTGAAAGGCTGCGGTCGAAGCCTTTCCAGTCTTCTGTTGTGCCGCACCAGTTCAGGCCGGTGAGTTTGGGGTAAATCGATGCGCCGCCGCCGGAGATGTCGTACTGGATGCGGTCTCCCTCTAGCTCCAGCCGAAGTATCTCGCCCTTGAGAGGATCGACCGGGATATAGACGCCTAGCCAGGACTCGGCCCGGCGCGACCACGGCCCCATGGCCATCACAACCTGGCCGCATGAGATCTCGCCGTCTTCAAGGATCACCCGGTCTATCCTGCCGCCGCTGCCTTCGAGGCTGGTTACATTGCCTTCCCGGATCGTCGATCCGGCTGCATTTGCGAAGGCGTTGGTTAGTTTGTTGCTGTCGGCGGCCGTATTTCCATAGTCGTACATGCCGCCCAATATCTCTGAGGAGATGCGCGGCTCCAGCTTGGATACCTCGTCCGGTTCCAGCCATCGGGCGTCGAACCCATCGGCGGCGTTGAGGCGCTCGGCAGTCTCTTTCAGCTCGCCGATCTCAGATTCTTCAAGGGCCAGGTCGATCTTGGCCACCGTCCGGTGTTGGTAGTCGATCCCGGTCTGGTCCTTCAGCCCTTCATACAGGCCGGCGTGGAGTTCGTAGCATTCCCAGGCGAAAGAACCGAGAGGCCCTGGGATGCCGATGCCCGTCAGCGGGTTCAGTCCGCCGGCAGCGTTGCCCGAGGCCTGGTTGCCAAGGCCCTCCCGCTCGATGATGGTGGACTTCACCCCGGACTGGGCCAGGTAGTAGGCCACGGCGCATCCCGCCGCTCCGCCTCCGATGATTGCAACGTCCGTTGTTTCTGCCATGGTTGCTCTCTCCTCTTCAGCATTCAGTACCCTGTCCGATACCTGGGAGAAGGTACTTTGTTAACTGGTGCCCTGGGGTCTAAAATGGACTGAGAATCAGGAGGTCCTCATGCCCATCTATGAGTATTACTGCGCCGGTTGCGGTCTGGATTTTGAAGTCATGCGCTCGGTCTCTCAGTCCGACGAACCGGCCAATTGTAAGACATGCGGGAAGCCCGCCGAGAGGCAGCTGTCCAACTTTGCCTTCAAGTCCAACACCTTCACTTCCCCCAAGTTCAAAGCGTCTCTAGAAAAGCCGCTACGCGCTAGGAACAATGAGCCCGCCAAGGACTCGGACTAGGCAACTATCCTTCTGACGGCTCCTCGGCAGAACCGCCATTGGAGTTTCGGGCCGAGGCCCTGGCCTCCCCGCAAATGATGCAGGGGCAGGCCGCGCGCAACACCTGGTAGGTGTATATCCCCGTGTGATGGGCGTCGCTCCATAGGAACTGGACCCCGTAAGCGCCCACGGGCATCTGGTCCAGAGCCTTGACGTCCTGAGGGACCGTGTCCGGGTCCAGTGTCCGCTTGCCGCTCATCTCATCCACGCAGTTGGCGCAGGGGCACCGCAGGCGCAGATAGCGGTGAGGGAAGGGGCTGCGGTGGGCGTCTTCCCACAGGATCACCACGGCGTCGTCTTCCAGATTTATGGCATCCGGTTTAACTACTTGTTCCATCTGAATATCCCTAACGGCGGCCTATTGAATGGGAGAGCCGCCGGTGTTATCCCTGAGGCGGGGCTTGGACCTCGGCCAAACGGGCTGGCCGGGGCATCTCGTCGGGGTCGGTCGGTATCTCGATGATACTTGGCTTGCCGCAGTTCAGGGCTTCCTGTAGTGCGTTGCCGATGTCCTCGGGCCGGTCAACGTAGAACCCAGCGCCGCCGAAGATCTCAGCGTACTTGTCGAACCGGGGGTTGGTTACGTCGGCGCCTACGTAACGCTCATCGAATGCGTAGCGCTGATAGGCCTTCTCCGAGCCCCAGATGCCGTTGTTCATGACGACTGTCACCAGCGGCAGGTTGTATTGCACCGCGGTGGAGAACTCCTGAGCGTTGAACAGGAACCCGCCGTCGCCGTTGAAGTTGATCACCGGCCGGTCCGGTGCGGCGAACTTGGCGCCGATGGCCGCGGGGAAGCTGAACCCGAGACCGCCCAGGTCCAGGGACGTGATCAGGCTCCGCGGCTCGTAGTAGTTCAAACGGTCCTGGCCGTAGTTGGGGGCCAGGCCCGCGTCCAGGGCAATTATCGCGTCCCGGGGCATTACCTTTCTCAATTCGGCGTAGGCCCGTTGCGGTTTGATGGACGAGCCGGTGAGCTTCTCCTCGTCTTGCAGGCGTGTTGCCCGGCGGGAGTTCCAATCGCCGATCTCCGAGCTCCAATCCTGGTTGGGCCGGGGTTCCCGTTCGCGGACCTTCTCCAGTAGACCTTCCATCACCGCCTTGGCGTCGCCTTCGATGCCCACGGTCACCGGATAGTTGCGCCCGATCTCCTGGGGGTCGATCTCGATCTGGACGATCTTGGCGTCCTCAGGGATGAAACGGTTGTCGTAGAAGGTAGTCGACTGGCTGAGCCGGGTGCCCACCGCCAAGATGGTGTCGGCCTGGCGGACGGCCTCGATGCCTTCCGCGGAACCAAGGCGGCCCAGGTGTCCCAGGTAATTGGGGTGGTCGTTGGGGACGGCGTCGGCCCTCCCGTAGGAAGTGACGATGGCTGCGCCGGTCAGTTCGGCCATCCGGCAGACCTCGTCGGCCGCTCCGCTCCACTGGACTCCTCCGCCCGCCAGGATCACGGGCCGCTGGGCGGCTGATAGCACGGCGGAGGCCTTGTCGATGAGGCCCTGGTCTCCTCTGGAGCGGGTCTGTCCGGGCCGGTAGGAATCGGGGGTCATAAGGTCGAGCTCGATCTCGGCGCCTGGGAGCAGGTCTCTGGGGATGTCGATCATCACCGGACCCATCTTGCCCGACGTTGCGACTCTGAAGGCGTGACGCAGGGCTTCGGGCAGCACCTCTATCTTGTTGATGGCGAAGGCTGCTTTGGTGATCGGCTTGAAGAGGGCAACCTGGTCAAACTCCTGGGTGGAGTCGCGGTTCTGGTGGCTCCTGGAAGCGGACGGGGCCAGCACGACCACCGGCGAGTGGGCAACATAGGCCGAGCCGATGCCGTAGGTCAGGTTCAAAACTCCAGGCCCGTTGGTCACCAGGCAGACACTGGGCGCGCCTGAGATGCGGCTGTAGCCGTCGGCCATGAGGGCCGCGCCCTGTTCGTGGCGCACACCGATGAACCGGATGTCGTCCCGGTCATAGAGCGGGTCCAGGATATCCAGGAAGGACGAGCCCACGATGCCGAACATGTGGGAAACCCCTTCCTGCCGCAGCATCTCGATAACGGCTGTGCCTGCGTCCATCTTCTGAGCCAATGCACTTACCTCCAGGTAATTCCGGCGGATCACGCCGGTGGTTGAGTCGATCGTTATGTCACGCCTGAGCGTCGCCCAGAGCGCCGCCTGGCGTATCGAAACGAAGTTTACCATAAGGCGGGCGTGGCTTCGGCCAAATTGACTGGCCGTCAGCCTAACCGTAGAATCGGGGAGCAAAGCACAAAATTCTGAAAACTCCTTCCCCCAGCAGCCGGGCCCTTGCGGTAAGTTAAATGTTCGAGCCTGGTTATCGGTGGGAACGTTTTTCGCCCGTCTGTCACCCTGATTGTTACGCCGAGGGAGAAGGGTCTGCCAAGGTAGAGTTTGGTGGATTCTTCGTCGGCCTACGGCGCTCCTCAGAATGACAGGTTGGCGTCGAGATGGGGAAGGTTAGATCCGGCGAAACCGGAGATGGAGGAGCAACAATGGCTTACGAAACGATCATGGTGGAGAACGAAGAGGGCGTGGCGGTTATCACCTTGAACCGGCCCGAGGTCTTGAACGCCATGAACCACGTTCTGAACACCGAACTTCACGACGCTGTCGTAGCGGCCAACGAAGACGACGGCATCGGCTGCATCGTCATCACCGGGATAGGGGACAAGGCGTTCTCCGCCGGCGGCGACATCCACGAACAGCGGGAAGACGCCAAGAACCGGACCGAAGAAGAAAGGGACGAGCGGCAGTTGGAGCACTCGCGCTGGATCTACGAACTCTCCGCTTCGCCCAAGCCCGTGATCGGCATGATGAACGGCTTGGCTTACGGCGGCGGCGCTGTACTGGCTTCGTGTCTGGATATCCGCGTCGGTTGTGAGAACACCAAGTTCCGGTTCCTGGCGGTCGCCTACGGCCGCATCAACTGCACCTGGACTCTGCCCAATCAGGTGGGCTGGCCCAAGGCCAAGGAACTGCTGTTCACGGCCAGGGTGGTCGAGGCCGAAGAGGCCTTCCAGATCGGGTTGCTGAACCACCTGGTCCCCGCTGACCAACTGCGCGCCAAGACCATGGAGATGGCAACACTAATCGCCAAGAATCACCAGCCGTCGGTCATCGGCGTCAAGCAACTATTGATCGAGGACATGACCACCGACCTAGAAGGGATGTATCAGAACGAGAAGGACTTCACTGCGGTACAGAAAGGCTTCGGAGTTGAAGACGCCTTCCCCGAGTTCCTCGCCAGAAAGGGCCGGTAGTACGGGCTTTCCGAGCAGAGGATGCAGGCCGATAAAAGGATTTCAGGGAGGATACCTTGGCCCTAACTCAGGAACAGATGGCAGCGGCGCCCAAGGCGTTGTCGGGCATTCGGGTGGTGGACTTCACCTGGGTCAGGGCCGGTCCCTGGGCGACCCGGTGGCTGGGGGCCCTGGGGGCCGAGGTCATCAAGGTGGAATGGCCGCTGTCGGAGCGGGGCAGGACAACCGGCGGCACGGCTCCCGGCGTTACCCCCGACCTCAACACCAGAACAAACTTCAACGACAGCAACGCCAACAAGAAGGGCATCACCGTCAACCTGCGCTCTGAAAAGGGCTTGGACCTCATCAAGAGGCTGATCGCCGAATCGGACGTTGTGGTCGAGAATTTCAGCGCCAAGACCCTCACGAGTTGGGGCCTGAGCTATGAAGAACAATGCAAGCTCAAGCCGGACATCGTCTACGTCTCGCAGGCGGGATTCGGCCACACCGGCCGGCACCGGGAATACCTCACCATGGGCCCCATCGCCCAGGCGTTCTCGGGCATGACATTTCTTTCGGGACTGCCGGGCAAACAGCCGGCGGGATGGGGGTGGTCTTACCTGGATGATACCGGCGGGATGTACATAGCATTTTCCACCCTGACCGCCCTCTACCACCGGAATATGACCGGCCAAGGCCAGCATGTGGACCTCTCGCAGATGGTCATGGGCGCCACCCTGAACGGCCCGGCCCTGCTGGACGTCACGGTTAACGGCCGATCGTCCCAGAGGGAGGGATACCCGCCGGGCAACCGCGCCCATTGGCCCGGCACGCCGGTGCTCAACAACTACCGGGGGCCCACCACCGTTCCCCACAACGCCTACCGGACCAAGGGAGGCGGTTACAACGACTGGTGCGCCATCTCCTGCTTCTCCGAAGACGAATGGCGCCGGCTGATCGGGGTCATGGGTTCGCCGCAGTGGGCGGCAGATTCCAAGTTCTCGACCCTTGCCGGCCGTCTCGACCATCAAGAAGAACTGGACCAAGGGATCCAAGCGTGGGCCCAAAATCTCGAGAAGTACCAGTTGATGGAGTTGTGCCAGGCGTCCGGAGTGCCTGCCATGCCGGTACAGAGCACAGAGAACAGAGTGGACCACGACCCGCAGCTGCGCCACCGGGAGCTGTACTCCGAATTGGACCACCCGGTGATCGGGCAATACAAATTCCAGAATGCGCCGTTCAAGCTGTCCGAGACACCGGCGGTCAACACCAAGCCCGCCCCCATGATCGGCCAGCACAATCAGGAGATT
Source organism: uncultured Dehalococcoidia bacterium (assembly GCA_964463525.1). Classification (GTDB taxonomy): domain Bacteria; phylum Chloroflexota; class Dehalococcoidia; order Lucifugimonadales; family UBA3495; genus UBA9611. Next base: position 33,810 of record CAYXDE010000025.1, read on the forward strand.
TTTGAGGGCTTGCTGGGTCTCTCCCACGACGAGTTTGTGGCCGGGTACGAAGATGGCACGTTCTGGCCGAATTCCCTTGAACGCTACTCATACATGGACGAGATGATCAAAGCCGATCCATTGCCTCTCGTGAGCGTCCAAGGGCAAGCAGATTCCACGAAACCTACAGCCGCCGCCACCCAAGCCTCCCAGCCCGGTCCATTGTCCGGCCTGCGAGTGCTGGAGTTGGCTGATGAAAAGGGCCAGTGGTGCGGGAAACTCATGGCCGACATGGGGGCCGAAGTCATCAAGATCGAGCCGCCCGGCGGAGAAGGGTCACGCATCGTGGGCCCGTTCTTGGACGATGTGCCGCACCGCGAAAGGAGCCTGTCCTTCTGGCACTACAACACCTCCAAACGGGGTGTGACTCTGAACCTTGACACTGAGGACGGCCGGGATATCTTCAGACGGCTTGCCGCTTCGGCAGACGTCATTCTCGAGACCTTTGACGCCGGATATATGGCGTCCATCGGCTTGGGCTATGAAGACCTTTCAGTGTCGAACCCCAAGCTGATCATGTGTTCGCTGACCCGGTTCGGCCAGACAGGCCCGTGGCGGGACTACTTAACCGGTGACCTGCTCCATCTGGCGGCGGGAGGGCAGATGGGCTGTTCCGGCTACGACAACCAAGAGGACGACCCCGAAAACATCCCCATCGCTCCGGGCGGCGGCAATGCTTGGCACATCGGCAGCCACTACGCCTATATGGGGATAATGGCAGCCCTGATGCACCGCACCAACTCCGGCAAGGGCCAGTACATAGACGCATCCGTGCATGACGCCTGCGCGCTCACCACCGAGATGCACGTGAATACCTACATCTACCAGGGCGACGTGGTCATGCGCCGGACCGGCCGTCACGCCTCGGTGCTGCCCACGGAAGTGAGCCAGCTCAGGTGCAAAGACGGCGGGTACGTGAACGCTTCGGCGTCGCGGGTGACCTTCCGCCTGTTCCCGATATTAGTCGAGTGGATGGATAGCCACGGGTTGGCCGGCGACCTAACGGATGAAAAATATATGGACCACGCCGTATTCGATGCCAGCGCCGCCCATATCGAAGATATAGTGGCTAATTTCGCCGCCAACATGACCAGGGATGAGATAGCCCACGGCGGCCAGGAGCGCGGGTTCAACTGGGGAGCGGTCCGTGCTCCGGACGAACTGGTGGATGAAGGCCACCTGAACGACCGCGGATTCTGGGTCGATGTGCCGCATCCCGAACTGGGCAAGACCTTCAAATACCCCGGCCCCGCCGGTATCTACAACGGCTCGCCCTGGCGGATATCCAGCCGGGCCCCATTGATCGGCGAGCACAACCAAGAGGTCTTCTGCGGCGAACTGGCCCTGGAAAAAACAGAGCTGGCCTACCTAGCCGAAGCCGGTGTTATATAACCTCACCCAACGCCCCAAATCTCTCTTCTCCCTAGTCCTCCCACGGAAGGAGAGAAGGGCAGGATACGGGCGGCTATAAACAAATCAGTCAACATCCCGGAAACCAAAAAGAGGCTCCCTTGATTCCCTGGAAACTACTCGGAACGGCTAAAACATCGAGAAACGGGGCCGAACTCCGTCTCTATCAGCGTGACACAGAGTTCTCGATCAAGGCCGACAGCCAAGAACTCATGAACAGCCAGGTCCACGGCTCGGAAGACGCGCTGGCCAAACTCGCCTGCGAGCGGTTTGCCCATCATCCGGAGGTGAGGGCACTGATCGGGGGCTTGGGTCTGGGTTACACCCTGAGAGCGGCGCTGGACGAACTGAATCACGATGCCGAGGTTGTCGTAGCCGAGATAGTGCCCGACGTGGTGCAGTGGAACCGGGATTTTCTCGGCCACCTGGCTGGAAGTCCCTTGGATGACCGGCGGGTCAATGTCCAAGTGACCGACGTTGCGCAGATGATCAAGTCAGCCAAGGGCGACTACAACGCCATCATGCTGGATGTCGACAACGGCCCACAGGCCATGACCCAAGAGGGCAACGACTGGATATATGGCTTCGACGGCCTGGAGTCCTCATTCGCGGCCCTGCGCCCCAAGGGAGTGCTGTCTATCTGGTCAACGGACCCCGACCCCTCATTCACCAGGAGACTGCTGAAGACCGGCTTCAAGGTTGAAGAGGTCAAAGCACGGGCCCGCGGCGGCAAGAAAGGCGGCGGGCACTACTTCGTGTGGATTGCCACCCGCAGCTAGACCTCTTCCACCGGCGACGTTGCGATGCCGTAGGTCCCGTAGAAGAAGTTGGCGTAGTGGGTCGACCCTCCGGTCACGAACAGCAGGTATTGCTCCGGACTTTCCAACGCCGGAATGGTCGCCTCAGGGTCGTCTGCCAGATGCTGCAATTCCGGGTGGTGCAGCCATTTGCCATCGGCGTCCGCCGGCACACTCCCCTTGTTCAACACTGATTTCAAAGAGACCCGGCAGTTCTGGTGCAGCCACTCCTGGGCGTCTCGTTTGCTCATGCCGGCCTCAGCCATGATCACCGCCCGGGATGGACTCAGAATGATGGGGTGGTATGGGCCCTGGTAGGGCACCCGTTTGTTGGTGTGGCCGATCTGGGCCGAGTCCCAACCCTTGACCCAGTTGCCGGCGCCCGCGTTGGGATAAAACATCATCGAGCCGATGTTGTTCAGCGTGTCTTCGTGGGTCTTCGATCTGGGGTCGATGATGGTTGTCGGGCCGGTCACCGTCACCACTGTAACGGTGCTTTCTTCCCGCTTGTAACCCAGGTCCATGTGGTAGGGCTGCCAGGGGCTGACCTCTTCATTCTCGGCGATGCACATGCCGAACTTGGTCGGCAGGCCCACGAAATTGGGGTCACCGGCGCCGGCGTTGCAGTAGCCGATGTTGATCAAGCACAGCCGCAGGGCCCGGCCGATGGCCGTGTTGGCGCTGTTGATGACTCCGGGGCCCATGGCCGTGGTGCCGAAGTTGATCCCAGCCTTCTTGGCGATGGGGCCGTTGACCAAGATTATGGGCGCTTCCGTGTGCCCGGAAACCTGCATGTCCCGGTGGTTCATCTCAGGCTTGGCCAGACAGTCGATGGCCGCCAGCAGAACGGGGAACTGCTCGGGCCGGCAGCCCGCCATGACGGCGTTGATGGCGATCTTCTCCACCGTTGCCAGGCCAAATCCCGGTTCCATCACCATCAGCACGTCCTGCGGAGCCCGTTTGGTGCCCTTCAGCATCTGCTCCACGGCAGCCGGGGTTGGCGGTATGACAGGGATGCCGTCGGACCAATCCCGCTCGGCCAGGAAGCGGTTCACCGCGTCCAGCCCTTCAGGAGTTTCATCCATCTCGACGGCGAACGTCTCGGTGGTTTGGCCGCTGTTTCTTGCGCCCCTGGGAGCGCCAGCCGACGCCGGGATCGACGTCAGCCGCTGGATGATCTCGTCTATCTGCTCGTCGACCATCTTGTGTATGAAGTCGGCCTGTTGACCGGTGGTGGCGTGGGGGATGGTTACGAATGAAGCGCTGGGCTGCCCCCAACCGTCCACGCACGACTGCCACGCCCTGGCAAAACTTCTAGCGGCGATGGCTACGGCCGGTACGCCGGCCTTCTCGACGGCCACCATGTCGTGGGCAAGCCACGACGTGCAGCCGCCTCAATGGGCCGTTGCCCCGATCATGGCGTCGACCTCGGTGGCTATCAGGGCTGCTTCTTCGTCATCGATATGAGTCCCCCGACTCAAGGACGGCCGGTCCGGCCTGAGGTCGCCGCCGTACCGCTCGAACTTCACGCCGCTGAACCGCTTGCTTATGTGTTCGGCCACCCGGTCTACGGCGATGTCCGCGCCGCCGGTCATGTTGTTGTAGAGGCCGATGGTCTTGCCCTCAAGTCCATCCAGGCGGGGAGCCGGCGGGACTTTGTGATCGACCCTGTCAGCGGCAGGGGACATTATCTGCAACTTCATGTTTTCTCCTCTAGTTCGAAGGGGGCGGTTCGTCTTTGAGACCGAACCCGGTTACTGGAACAAGCACGTCGTCATTGGATGATACGGCGTTGATACCGGTCAATATCTCTAGTCCGGCAAAGGCCGCCGCCGATGTTGGTTCTGCGAAGATGCCTTCCTGCTCTGCAAGGTCCCGCTGCATCTGCAAGATGCTGGATTCCTCAACAGCGACAGCAGAACCGCCGGTCAAACGCAGTATCTCAAGAATCTGCCATTGGCGGGAGGGCGCTGCTATCGATATGCCTCCGGCGATGGTCTTGGTGGCGCTTCCGGCGTCCCAGTCTTGGCCGTTGAAGGCCGCCACCAACGGCATCACGTTGCGGGATTGGACACAGTGCAGCTTTGGAATACGGGCGATGTGTCCAGATTCTTTGAGCTCTCTAAACCCGTTGTAGGCGCCGATCAAAAGCGATCCGTTACCAACGGGGAAGACGACATGGTCCGGCATCTTTTCATCGAACTGCTGCACGGCCTCGTAGGCGAAAGCCTTGGTGCCCTCTGCGAAGTAGGGGCTCAACATGTGGGACGCGTAGACCAGACCGTGCCGCTGGCAGTAGGCAACCGCCGCTGCCGTGACAGCCTCCCTAGGGCCCTCTATCGGATGGACTTCCGTGCCGTAGGCCTTGATCTGCCTCAGTTTTGCCTCGGGGGCGTCGGCAGGGACGAAGATGTGGGACTTGATGCCGGCCCGGGCGGAGTAGGCAGAGACGGATGCCCCCGCGTTTCCTGAAGAATCTTCGACTATCTCGGTGACGCCATGCTCCACGGCAACAGAGAGCATGGCCGCGGTTCCCCGGTCTTTGAAAGACCCGGTCGGGTTCAGAAACTCCAGTTTGGCGTACAACTGCCGTAACGGCAGACGATCACCGATAGTTGTAAGACCGGTGACGGGCGTGCCGCCTTCTCCGAGGGTCACTGCGGACTCGGGATGGTGCACCGGCGTTGGCATCCCGTGGCCTTGTGTATCCGAGGTGTACGCCACATCCAACGGCGATCCGCAGTCCACGCATACCTCTGCGGACATGTCCGCCGGGCGGCGCTTGCTGCATCTGGGACAGGCTAATACGAAGTGTGACATTTGGGAGGCACCGTATCTGAGGGAGTTACTCGGAAGTCGGCAAACCGGCGGCCTTCCAGCCCCGCATGCCGCCGTCCATATAGGTCACATTGGTGAATCCCATATCGTGTAGCACTTGGGCCCCAAGCGCTGCCATCTGGCCGCCGCCTCAAGTTGTGATCACCTGCCGCGACCGGTCCTCCAGGCGTTGGTCCCGCAACCGCTCGGCTATCTCCAAGTCGGCGCGCATGGGCAGGGAACCCAGAGAGATCATCACGACCTCAGGAGCGCGGTCTTCCATCGGGACGGACTCAGCGTCCCTAACTTCTATCAAGAGCGCTTCCGGGTCGTCAAGAAGCCTCTGTTTCGCCTCTTCTGGGGATACTCCGGTCACTACGGCCTTGGCTTGATTGACCATGTCCGTCCAGCTCTTTGCCATGCTTGTCTCCCGAATGGTAGTTACCTGATTGCCCAGCGACTCAGAGCGTAGTGTTGCCGTGCTATCTCGTCAAGCGGCCCGGCTACCCGGCAGCGGAGTTATGCTCAGGTATGTTGGGACCCACCTTTGTTGTTCTTTGCGGTGAATCATGGCCCAAGCTATGTAACATCACGTCAGGTAGGCTATTGTAAGCAGGCTCGCGCATTCATAAGATGATTTCCGCGGCGCTGTTTCGACCGTATAGGAGATAGAAATGAAAGTCGGCGTTAATCTGATAAATTTCGGACCGGGGGTGACCCCCGAGTCGTTAAAGAGCTGGGCGCAGTTATCGGAGTCCTTGGGCTACCACCTGCTCATGACCTCCGACCACATCGCCATCACTCCCGACGTGCATTCCCGCTATCCGGCCCCCTTCTTTGAGCCGGTCTCTCTGCTCGGCTGGCTGGCCGGTGTGACTGATAGCATGGAGCTTGGCACCACCGTCCTGATCGTTCCCTACCGAAATCCTCTGGAGATAGCCAAGGCCTTTGCCAACGTGGACCAGCTCAGCGGCGGGCGTTTCATCCTTGGCGTCGGCATCGGCTGGGCCCAGGAAGAATTCCAAGGGTTGAGGGTGCCATACCGGTCAAGGGGCGCGATAACCAACGAGTACCTGGAGGCGATCAAACTGCTCTGGACCCAGGACGTGGCGTCCTATGACGGCAAGTTTGCATCGTTCAAAGACGTGCACACCGCTCCCAGACCTATCCGGACGCCCCACCCGCCGATCTGGGTGGGCGGCCCCAGCGACGCGGCCCTGCGGCGCACCGTGCGCTATGGCGACGCCTGGCACCCCATCCGCATACGGCTGGACTGGTTCAAAGACACGGGAATCCCACGCCTCAAAGAAATAGCCGACGAGGAAGGAAAACCGATGCCGGCGCTCTGCCCAAGGATCAGGCTTCGCGTCACGGATGCGCCCATGCCGGACGCAGACCGCGTGGCGGGCGAGGGCAGCCTGGACCAGGTACACCGCGACTTGGCGGAACTAGAGGAACTGGGATGTGCCTACGTGGTCTTAGACACCTACGCCGACGACATAGAGGCCATCGGCAACAACGAAACATCGTGGCAGATGCTCAGCCTAATGGCAGAAAAAGTGCTGGACTTGGGAAAGCAAGCAGTCCGCTAGCCAAACCTCGACTAACCGCGGTTGTACCGCCCGCCCAACTAAGCGCGGTAGTACCGCACCTCGAAAGTGAGTGCGCCCGTGTTTGACGAATACGGGCCATGGGGCATGCCCGGAGGACGGCAGGCTGACATCCCGGCGGTGAAGGTCTGGTTCACTCTCTTGTCGTGAATCTCACCCTCGATGATGTAGACCTCTTCCCAAAAGTCGTGGGTGATCACCTCATCGGTGTCCACTCCCGGCGCAAACCGCAGCATCCTCGTCGCCACACCTGCTTCAGGGTCAAATGCCAGGATCTTCTCCGTCATGCCTTCACCGGCAGCGCCGGAATCGGCCGCAACCGGCGTCCAAGAAACCTCGTCGTGATGGTGAAACTCCCGTTCTTCTTTCGGCATGGGCGGTCCTCATTGGTTCTGAGTTTTGGGCAGGCTAGCTACCCGCTCAGCGTGCCCTTGGTGCTGGGTATCTGGGAAGGCGCGCGGGGGTCTGGTTCCAGGGCGTCGCGCAGGGAGCGGGCCAGGGCTTTGCACAGGGCCTCGGCTTTGTGGTGGGGGCTGACTCCGGTCATGATCTGGGCGTGGAGGTTGATCTTCCCCTCAAGAGCAAACGACTCGAAGAAGTGCTTGACCAGCGCGCCGGGCAGCGTCTCCACCATGGTGTCGTCCAGGGTGGTCTCTATGACGGCGTAGCCACGGCCGCTGCAGTCCAGCGCCACCATGGCCAGGGTCTCGTCCAGTGGCACGATGGCGTGGCCCATGCGGCGTATACCACGGGCTTCGCCCAGGGCCTCGTTGAAGGCCCGGCCCAGAGTGATGGCAACGTCCTCCACCAGGTGATGCCATCCAACGTGGACGTCCCCCTTGGCCTTCAGATCTATGTCGATCAGACCGTGCCGGGATATCTGAGAGACCATGTGGTCCAGGAACCCGTTGCCGGTGTCTACGTCATAGACCCCGGTACCGTCCAAGTCGATGGTCAGGTTGATCTCTGTTTCGCTGGTCTTGCGTTCTAAACTCGCCGTACGTCCATTAGACGCCATCACTCCCTCCACACAATTAGGCACACAACTCGGTAAAAGCCGCAACAACAGCGTCGGTCTCATGGGGGAGGCCGATGCTGGTCCGGATGAAATACTTCAAGCGTCCGCTGCTCCAGTAACGGAGGAATATCCCCCGGCTGCACAGCCCTTCGAAAATCTCTTTGCCCCGCCCGTCGGGCACTTGGCAGAGGATGAAGTTGGCCCGCGACGGCCAGGGCGTCAGGTTTGGCACCTGCTCCAGCTTCGCCATCATCCGGGCGCGCTCGTCGACTATCTGGGTCACCCGTTCCAATAATCCAGGGGTGTCTTCCAGCGAGGTGGTCAACGCCACCTCGGCGGCCAGGTTGACGTTATACGGCGGTTTCATAGCCATCATGGTGGCGGCCAGGTCCGGGTCCATGGCGCCCACGCCGATGCGGAGCCCAGCCAGTCCGGCCCACTTGCTGAAGGTCCGCAGGACCACCAGGTTCGGGTACTCAGACAGCAGCGGTATGGCGGTGTCGCCGCAGAACTCGAAGTAAGCCTCATCCATCACCACCACCAGACCGGTGTCCAGCAATGCCCGGGTCTGGGCTTCAGGGACGATGTTCCCCGTGGGGTTGTTGGGCGAGGTCAGGAAGATGATCTTGCTCTTGGGTGTGATCGCAGCCTTCATGGCTTCCAGATCGATCTCGAAGTTCTCGTCCCGCTCCACGGAGATGCACTCTCCGCCGCAGATACCGGCTGAGAATGAATACATGCCGAAGGTCGGAGAGGGGACTATCACGTTGTCGCCGATGCCCACAAACATACGCAGCAGCAGGTCGATCAGCTCGTCGCTGCCGTTGCCGGCCACGATCTTTTCCGGTTCCACGCCTAAGTAGCCCGACAAGACCCGGCGCAGGTTGCGCTGTCCGGGGTCGGGATAGTAGTTGAAATTCTGGTAGTCGCCCAGGGCCGCGGCCACCTTGGGCGAGGGCCCGTAGGGGTTCTCATTGCCGTTCAGGCGGATGATCTTCTCTGGTGGAATCCCGGCCCGCTCGGCCATGACTTCCATGGGGTCGACGCCCTCATAGGTCTCCAATGCCTCGATGTGAGGCAGCATGGACGGCATATTCTTGTTGTTGGCCATTTCAGGCGTTCTCCGCGATAGTGTCCAGCCTGACTTGCACGGCGCTGGCGTGTCCAGATAGTCCTTCGGCGTCGGCGATGTGCACGGCCGCCTTGCCCAGTTTCTGGAACTCGGCGGGGCTGAGGCCGACCACGGGCATGGTGCGCAGGAAGTGGTGCACGCTCAGGGCAGAGCCGAACTTGGCGGTGCCGCCGGTGGGCATCACGTGGCTTGGCCCGGCGATGTAGTCGCCCATGACTTCGGGCGAGTACTCACCCAGGAACAGGCCGCCGGCGTGTTTGATCTTGTCGACCCAGGACCACGGGTCGTCCAAGAGCAGGCAGAGGTGCTCGGGAGCGATGCGATTGACCAGGTCAACGGCGTCTTCCAGGGAGTCGACAAGTACAACTCGTCCTTGGCGGTCGAGTGCAGCTTGGGCAACGTCGCCCCGTGGTTGTTCCTTCACCATCCGGGCGACTTCCGACTCGACTTGGTCGATCAGCTCCTGGCTGTTGGTGATCAAGATGGCGGTCGCCAGGGGATCGTGTTCCGCCTGGGCTATGAGGTCAGCGGCGCAGAAGCTGGCGTTGGCGGTCTTGTCGGCCAGAACGATGGTCTCGGTCGGGCCGAATACGCCGTCTATGTCCACCGATCCCTGCACCAACTTCTTGGCGTAGGATACGAAGATGTTGCCGGGGCCGCAGATCTTGTCGACCTTGGGAACCGATTTTGTGCCGTAGGCCATGGCTGCGATGGCCGGCACCCCGCCCACCTGATAGAGGGCGTCCACTCCGGCTATCTCAGCGGCGACCATCACCGCTGGGTTCAGAGCCTCGCCGCGTTGGGGCGGCGTGCAGAGGATGACTTCCCGTACTCCCGCAACCCGGGCCGGCACGGCAGTCATCAGGACCGTTGAAGGGTAAGCGGCGCTGCCGCCGGGAGCATACAGCCCCACCCGGTCAAGAGGACGCACCAATTCGCCCAGGCCCTGCTTGCGGTCTATCCAGTCGGAGGGCATGGTGGACTCGTGGAAATCGCGCACCCGCTGGGCGGCAAGTTCCAGAGATTCGTGCAGTTCTTTGCTGACGGAGGCTCGCGCCTGGGCCATCTGTTTCTCGGTGACCCGGAAGTCTTCCAGGTCTGAGCCGTCCAGAAGCTTGGCGTAGCGCAGGACAGCGTCGTCGCCGTCTTTTCGGACGGCGTCCAGCATCTGGTTCACCGACTGCAGTGGCGTCACGCCCTTGCCGAAGGCTTCTTCGGTGCGGGCGAGTACCGAATCTGGTAGCGAGTCCAGGTCGAGGGGGTCTATGCGGACCAGAACGTTCTCGGCGTTCTGGACTCCTTTTATCACGTTAAGGGCCAACAGGTTTCTCCAATCTTAGTCCGGTACAAATTCCCGGACTTGGGCTACGGTCGCGGCCAGGGCGCGCTCTTGGTAGGCTGAAACGTCAGCCTCGGGCACCTTCTCGTAGAGCTGTTCCATATTGCCGGGCATGCCGTCCAGGAAGCGCTCCACGGTTTTTTGTACGTTCTCATCATCACGGTACAACCGGTTAAGCGCCCCTTTCAACCGGTCCCAGGTGAACTCCCAGATTTGGAACCGCCCGACGCGGTCTTTCCATTCAGTCAGCAGCCCGTCCTCGAAGAAGGGCATTGTTACGTTTTTATCAGAACAAGACAACCAACTCTCTGGGTGGGCACAGCCGCTGATCTGGGGAAGGGCCTGCCGGTCCATGTTCAACTGCATCGCCCTGTCCCAGATGTTCGCTTCGACCTGGTCGTCGGTCAAGCGGCTTGCCTCCGCAGTGTCGAAGTGACGCCGGAAAACGCTGGTGATCCAGACTTCGTCGGCCGCCAGGTGGCAGACGTAACCGGCCAGAAATGCCTGAGAGGCCGGCGACATATTTTCATGCAGCTCCGGGTGCATCTCGAACATGGTCTTGGTCCCGGTGCCCACTTCCTCCACCGACAACGGCGCGAAGTGGGTCTGCTCCCTGGGCCACCGGGTCATGGCGCGGATGTCCGGGGCGGTCGAGCCCAGGTAATATGCGCCCCTGTGGTCGAAGACGTAGCCTCGGTCCAGTTGCTCGGCAACCTCATTGGCCAGGTGTATGTGCATCGGCAGATTTGGCATGAGAAAGCCTAGTGGTCCACGCCAAATAGGGCTTTGTAGGCCTCTGAGTGTCCGTCGAACAGATAGCTCAACTGGGAGGCGGCCACATCGATGGCGCCGCAGCCGCGCAGGTGGTCAACAGCCTCCAAAAGCTGTCCTTTCTTGATCAGCAGGCTGACGTTGAACCAGTCCTGTTCCTCTACGTTGTAGACCCTCGCGACAGTAGGACCGCGCAGTCCGGCAAAATCAGGTCGGGCCAGCACGGTTGAACTTACTTCTTCAGCCGTGGACGCCCGGACGTTGGCGGTAACCCGGTAGTAGGGTTCGGCCCTCAGGTGGCCCTCCATCAGCTCGACGATGGACCGGGCAAGGGCCAAAGCTTCACCCGAAGCCGACAACAGCACCGGGTTGGCGATGAGGCAGGACTGGGAAGCCAGAATGGTCCCTTCGTCCAGTTGTTTCAGTTGGTTCTCCCTAAGCGTCACTCCAGTGGCCGTTAGGTCGG
>CAYXDE010000026.1:0-34087 GCA_964463525.1 uncultured Dehalococcoidia bacterium
CCGACGATGACTCCTCCCTGGTGTCCGGCACCCCCGACGCCCCGGCGAAGTTCCCGCTAGCCGCCGCCGATAACATGACCAACGACGACTTCTCACTGGTGTTCGGCATCCCTGACTCCCCGGCGAAGGTCCGGATAGCCGCCGCCGATAACATGACCAACGACGACTTCTCACTGGTCTACGGGACGCCCGACCTCGTCAGCTAAGTAATCCGCCCGTTGGGCGGTTGGCACGGCCGCCCAGCAATCTCAACGCCCCAGACCTCGCCGTGGTCTGGGGCGTTTGTTGTTTCTGCGGGTTGAGAACATGAATGCCGGGGCTTTTTACCAGCCAGAGGCTCCCGGCGGCAGTCCCATCAATATCTGGCCGCCGTAATCGAAGTTTGAGTGCAGCCCAGCGATGTGTTGGCCGGCGGTGTGGATGTCGCGGAAATAGAGTTCCAGGTCGTTGCTCTCGTGGACGCTGTTGGTGCCGGCTGCGTAGAACAACATATCCACCGCCCGCGCGGACTCACGCATGGCGTGGGTGATCGCCAGCCTTGCCTGCAGCACCTGCGGGCCGGGGTCGGCTTCTCCCCGGCAGGCGGCTTCCCACATTGCCCCCACTGAGTTCAAAACGTAGGCCCTTGAGCTGCTGATGATGGCTTCGGCCTCACCCACTGTGGTCTGGGTTGGCGTCCGGTCTCGCATCAGCGTTGGCGAGGTTGTCGTGCCGGAGGCGGTAGCCATACGAATGAAGGTATCCATGGTCCCCCGGGCGATCCCCAGCGCCATGGCGGAGACCAACGACCAGCTTATGGCGGTGACCAAGCGTGGGTTGTAATATGGGCCGTCCGTGGCGGCGGGCTCGTAAAGCAGGCAAGTGTGCTCTTCGGGCACGAACTGCTCTTGGATAACCACATCGTTGCTGCCGGTGCCGCGCATGCCCATGGTAGACCAGGTCTTCTCGATCACGGCCGCCGCTCTGGGCACGATCATCATTCGTGTTACAGGGTTGCCCTGAGAATCGGTCACTCGCCCATGGTCATCCACGATGTTGCAATTGAGGATGAGCCAGTTGGCGTGGTCACACCCGCTGACGTAGTTCCATCTGCCGCCGATCTGATACCCGCCGGACACTCGCCTGGCATCTGCCGTGGGCCGGAATGAACCGGCGGCACGGATGTCTAAAGGCTGTCCGAACAGATCACGTGCCAAGCCGGCCGGCAGCCAGGCGGAATACATGGATATGGCGCTGGCAACGAAGGAGCACCAACCCACCGAACCGTCCACCTTGGACAGCTCCTCAACGGCACGGAACGCGGTGAGCGGGTCCGTCTGCGGTCCCCCGATGGCCTTGGGCACGAAAAGTTGAAAAAGACCGGCCGAGGCCATGGCGTCGGCCAGCGGGCCCGGGAGCGTGCTTTGCGACTGAATCAGGTCTTTGACGGCCCTGACTTGAGGCGCCAGGGCCGTCGCGGCGGCGATCGGGTCATTCGATCTTGCGTTGGTCATTTGACCTCGGGCTGGGCGGATGGCCGCCTCTATGCTGAGGCGCAGGCGATCGCTTTCACATTACCGGCCATCTCAGGGAGCACGTGAGAAGACCAGGTCTCGCCTCCGTCGCGGGTCCCGAATACCTCGCCCTGCCGGGTGCAGAAGTACACTTGTTCCGGGGCGTGCTCGTTGACCGCCACCCCAAAGGTGGTGCTGGCCGGATTAACGCCTTTGTCGAAGCGTTCCCAGGTGTCTCCCTGGTCGGTTGACCGCATCACGCCGCCCTGTTGGCTACCGAAATTCAGGCCAACGCAGGCGTAGAGCGTGTTCGGGTCGTTGGGCGCCGATTCAACGCCCCTGGAATAGAAGATGTCTGTGAATCTCTCGAAATTCAGGTTGTCCCAGTTGGCTCCCCGGTCCCGGCTCCGCCACACGCCGGTACGGTTGGAGATGAATACGGCGGAAGAATCGGCGGCTCCCACGGTGACTCCGTGGAGGTCCATCAGATCGACGTCGCCGGCGAATTCCTTGTTCACGATGGTCCATGATTTGCCGCCGTCGGGGCTGTGGGCCGCTCCGCCCACCTCCAGCGCGGCATACATCTGGTCCGGGTTTGTGGCCTCGATGCCGATACCCAGGATGCGGGTGGCAAAAGCCATCTGGACCGAATCTTGGTTGACGATGGTGGCCAGGTGGTCCCAATTCTCACCGCCATCGGTGGATTTGAAGACCTCACTGCCCTCTGTGCCTAGGAACATGGTATTCGAGTCGTTGGGGTGGAACTTGATCGCCCAAACGTGGCGGCCCTCGGCCATGTTCATGCGCTCAAAACTGTCACCGCCGTCCTTACTCCGGTAAACACCGCGCTGGGTGCCGACAAAGATGGTCTTGGCGTCGTTGGGGTGAATGGCGATGGCCCGCACCTGGGGTGAAGGCGGCATACCCTTGGCCAGTTTCTCCCACCGTCCGTCCGATTCTTCCTTGCGGTAGAGTCCGTCAGCTTCCGCTCCCACATATATCAAAGTCTTTCCAGGCATGTTCAAATCCCTCCCGGCGAATCTTCTAATGGTTCCAGATCAGGTTGGGGCCATTTTGCGCAGGCCGGCCAGCGTTGTCAATCTGCTGTCAATCTGAGTTAGCGAACCGAAGAAATGAGTGCAGGGCGCATAGACATAGACCCCCGCTACGTGGGCTGAAGCGCCTGGGCCGGGAACGCTATTGGCGTGAGACTACTTTTCGCTGGAGAGCGCAGTTTTGGTCATTCCGATCACGGCTTTTAGGAACCTGAGGGTGAACTCCAGCGCGATGGTGAATACGAGGTAGTAGAGTATCGACTCGCGGTTGTCGTCGGCCTGTTTGAGAACATCCAGAGAATCTGCGGTGTCGAATGATGAAAGATTGATTATCACGAAGGCCAGGACACCGAACGGGAGCATCTTGGACAGGTCTCGTGACAGGTCCTCCGTGATATAGGAGCAGATCCTGATCGTCCCGACCACAGCCATCGCTATCAAGAGGATGTCGCTGAAGTCTTGGTCTGCCGCCAGGAACGACAACATGATTGTGATCGCGCCGAACCAGAAAAACGCGACTACTGGAAAGACGAAGAGGTACTGGGCGGCATAGAGCACCACATGGATGAACACACGTGCCGCCTTGAATCTCGCATTCTCATACTTAGAGAGATCGAAGGAGAAGATGTCTCTGGAAGCAACGAACTGATAAAACTTGAATATGAATAGCGCGTATACCGCCATCCCCAGGATGTAGACGACGACAGGCTCCAAGAGATCGTAGGCCGTTGAAACGTCCAGTCCTTCAGGAAAGATATCGTTGATATCCATCGGCGGCCTCCAAGCGAAGCAGACTGCGGTTACGGGAACATGGCTGTGGGTCCGGCGCAGCCAAAAGTCACCACGATAACCCGATTTAACACGACGGCCCGCGGGGCTTCAAGGCTGAGTAATGGGGTATTTTCGGCAGACCGGCACGACCGTTAGAACGCAAAAAAGAACCCCCTGAAACCAGGGGGCTCTTCAAAAAATGGGAAGCCAAACGCCGCTATGACCGGCAAGGGTTATTTCCTAGTTCTGGACGTACCAGACACCTTCTTTCAACTTTCCGGGGGCCTTGGCTTGCCAGGGATTTTCCTGCGGCTCGGCATTTCCCTGAAACGAGGTTCGGGCAGGTGTGGAGATGGGAGACAATGAAGCGCAGACGCCTTCTTCCATCATGACTAGGTACACATTCGGCATGCCTTCGCCCAGTTCGGAGTCAACGTCGGCGGCGGTGAGCGAGACGGTTGTGTGGACCGGCGAATCCGACACGCAAACATCTCCCTCGATCTCTGCCAGGTAGACCGGCGGCATCGCCTTCGGAGAATCAGATGCACTGGAGCTACCGCTTATCGGCTGATATATCAAGGCTCCCGCCGTTAGCGCCAGAACGAAAGCCACGATCGCAAGTTTGTGATTCAATTTCCCACCATCTGTAAAAACAGTACCTAGCGATTACATTACCAAGGCAATGTATGAACTTTGTGGGAGTGCAAGATGATATCTATATGTGTTGGACAGGTCGATTTGCCAACCTGCCCCTGGTAAGCCCGGGTGTGAAGACATCATTAGGACAGACGGACCGTGGGAATAGAAAAAGCCCGGACTTCTAAAAGTCCGGGCTTTTTTCGTCGCTTTGCCGGCTTGCCGCCG
The DNA here is from genome assembly GCA_964463525.1 of uncultured Dehalococcoidia bacterium. Lineage (GTDB taxonomy): Bacteria > Chloroflexota > Dehalococcoidia > Lucifugimonadales > UBA3495 > UBA9611. The sequence continues at coordinate 4,184 of CAYXDE010000026.1, forward strand.
TGCGCTACGTTTCGTCAGCCGAGGGAGCCAGGCTTTCGCCGCCGGCCTGCACCACCATGTAGAGAGCGGATACAGGATTGCCGTTGGTTACCGTGAACAACCATTTGCGCCCATCTGTCAGGTGCAGCGACAGGTCGCCTTCCATCAGATTGCGTTTGCCTTCCAATACTCGCAGCCGGCCCCTGGCATTCGAAGCCCGAGGCCCAGCCTCAGTTTCAGGAGTAGGCTGTGAAACGATGATCTCGTAGTCAACTTCACAGATCGGTTCCCCGTCCCGTTCTACTCCACCTTTTCCCGTTAGCCGGTCTATGATCCGGCTGGTCCGCATGGTCATGTCCTCACGAGCTCCCTTCCCCTTCGCCGCCATTATGACATATAGATCGTGATTGGTCTTTGAGATTCACCCATCAGATATGTATGAATATAGATAGAGAGATCCAGATGATCAGCTAGCTTTCCCGGGCCAGAGCCAAGCCCCAGACGCTGTCTGCTCCAGCGTCTTTCAAGGCGGCGGCGCAGGCTTGAAGCGTGCTGCCCGTTGTAGCGACGTCGTCCACCAACAGGACGGTCTTGCCCAAGACCTGGGCGGAAGCTGCGAAGCTTCCAGCGACGTTGTTCCGGCGTTGTTCTTGAGTGCGGACTTCAACCTGAGGAGATGAATCGTTGACCCGTTTCAGGAGCTCTTCCCACACCGGCAGGTCCAGCAGCTTCCCAGTCTCTCTGGCCAGCAGGTGAGACTGGTTGTAACCACGGCTCCTGAGCCGGCGAGGATGGAGCGGCACGGGCACAACTACCATCTCTGACGTCGTATCTGGAAATTTGGCCCGCTGCAAGTAGGCGGCTAATAGCCCGCCCAACAGTGGCGCGGCAACCCGCCACCCCCGGTATTTGAGTCTATGCACGGCCTCCCTGATCGGCCCTTCGAACAGGTACGGTGACTTGATGCCGTCGATGGCCGGTGGGTGCTCCAAGCAGTATTCGCATCGACCGTCCACGTTGGGCTGAGCGCAGGTGTCACAGAACGGCGGCTCCAATATCTTGAGCCCAGCCACGCATGAACCGCAGATAACGCCGCCCTCTTTCCCGCACCCAACGCAGTGGATGGGAAACAGCAGGTCGAGAGCGGTCCGGCTCAGTATCCGCGCTGCGCTATGGAGATGGGTTGGTGGAGATTTAGACATTGATTCGCCGAAGGCCGGTTATGTGGCGAGAAAGAATATACCACGGCCGGGGCTATAATTAGGGCCATCCGGCAGTTCAACGAAACAACGCCATTTGAGAAAATATATAAGTCAGGGAGCGGGAACCAGGACGGCACCGTAGCGTCGTTACCTCATCACCGTCTCGTATGCGCCTGGGCACAGCGGGGTACTCCCTGACCTCTCCTCATCAACCAATCACCCGATTCAGCACGCTTGAGGACGAGATATGGCTCAATCTGATTCTCCATACCCGGTCCAGTTCTCTGTCGATTACCCCGAAGCTCCTTTGAGACGGCTCACCACCCTGCTGCGGATATTCTGGATAATCCCGATCTGGTTTGTCTTCAGCCAAGTTTCGGGTCAGTCTTACGGGGCCATGGCCGGTGGGACGTTAGTGGTGGCGCCTTTGTTGATGATCTTGTTCCGGCAGAAATACCCCAGGTGGTGGTTCGATTGGAACCTGGCCCTCTCCCGGTTCAGCAACAGGGTGTTCTCATACCTGCTTCTGCTGCGTGACGAGTACCCGTCAACCGATGAGGAACAGGCGGTACACCTGGAGTTTCCCTACCCCGATGTGCCGAACGACCTGAACCGCTGGCTCCCTCTGGTGAAGTGGCTTCTGGCGCTGCCTCACTACATCGTGCTGTTCGTTCTATGGATAATCGCGGTCTTCGCCGTGATCATCGCTTGGTTCTCCATCCTGTTCACCGGCAGCTACCCGAGAGGGATGTTCGACTTTGTGGTCGGCGTCATGCGTTGGTCGAACCGGGTTGGCGCTTACGCGTTCATCATGGTTACGGACGTCTACCCGCCGTTCCGCCTCAGTCCGTAGATATCCTGAGCCGCGGTCCTTTTAGTCTGCGAAGCACTCTGGGGGCATCATTCGATGCCCCCAGAGTGCTTTCTGGCATAATAATAGGCCCGGATCTAGAAGAATTGCGGCGCAGCGCAGAGAGGTGCTATGGCCATGTATCGAGTGTTCCCAGACAGTGATGGTGAGAGCCACATAGAGGAGCTGCGACTGGAAGACCACCCTGAGTTGGGGGCGATGACCAACGTCAGTGAGGTTAAGGTCCAGAAGTTCGACGGCACCAGGGACATGCCGTTACACCCGCTGCCCGAGCGGCGGCTGATAATTCACCTATCCGGCGAGGTCGAGATCACCACCAGTGACGGCGCCAAGCAGATACTCAGGGCCGGAGACGTCCGGCTGATGGACGACGTGACAGGAAAAGGCCACGCCCACTTGGACCTCACCCCATCAGAGGCTGTCTACATCATCCTCAACGACTAGAACGGCCCCTGGGCAAAGATGCGATTCCAAAGGAGATAGCAATGCCGATCGAGAGAAGCAATCCGGCAACTCTGGCGCAGCCACCCGGATCCGGATACAGCCACGTGGTCAAGGACGGAACAACGGTTTACGTGGCCGGGCAATTGTCCAGAAATAGCAAGGGGGAGACCGTGGGCGAGGGCGATTTTGCCGCCCAGGCTGAGCAGGCGTTCAAGAACGTACAGGCGGCTTTGGAGTCGGTGGGCACCGACATGAGTCACATCCTGAAGATGAACGTCTTCATGACCCACCGCGAGGATATCCCCGAGTACCGGGTGATCAAGTCCAGGTTCGTTCCGGACGGCGACCTGCCGGTGAGTACGCTGATTCTCTGCTCGGGGTTAGCCGACCCGGTCTTCAGGATCGAGGTCGAAGTTATCGCAAGAATGCCATGATGGACGCACGGCTTGACCGTGCCTGAAAACGCTGATTAACATAATGATAGCAGGGTTGAAACCTCGGCCCTCCTATCTGCTTACGCCCCACCCGGACGATCCTTTCGGGTGGGGCATTTTTTCTCTAGATCGACGTTTTAGGCACGAAAACTTGACTGAATGGAGATGGGTGCTTAACATAACATTTAGTAGTATTTCCTCCCTTCTCCGAATCGCCGCCTGGTTGATCCTACCAGGCGGCGTATTTTTTGGCGTATCTTGTTACGGACTTTCCCCATTGGCCGCCTGCCATTTGGCCAGCACATCCCGGTCTCGCGGGAAGGCCAATTCGGGCAGGTCATCCACCGGAAAAAACCCCACCTCCAGAGCCTCCGGGCCGGCTTCCAGGGTTCCACCCGTTTCACGGGCGCCAAAGACCGCGACGATCACCGGGTCGCCGTCCTCGGAGAATAGGCCCACCAGTTCTCCAGGCTCTACTTTCAGACCGGTCTCTTCCCAGACCTCTCTGCTGGCGGCCTGCTCCACCACTTCTCCCCGGTCAACGTAACCGCCCGGCAGGCCCCAGAGGCCATAACCCTGGTCGGTGCCACGGCGAATCATCAATACCTTGCCGTCCCGCGGCACGATGCATATGGCAGCCACCTTGGGGTCGTAGAATATTACCCGGCTGCATTCCGGGCACATGGGCCGCGCGTTCCCGAAGGCCTCCTTGGTCACCAAGGCGGCGGCGCAGGACGGACAGAATCTATCCTCTCGGTTCAATCAATGACTCTCTCATAATCGGAATGCCGGACCGGCATGCTCCCGGGTGTGCCTGATTATAATATCCCCTGACCCCGCACGGCCGACACTCATCCAAACGCCGCGATTCTCTGAAAGCTTGGGGGTAGGTCAGATCATTCCACGCATGGGCATGAACCTCAGCCGTCTGATCAAGCCCAAACCCTTTGGTATTGGGTTCGTGGTGTTCTTCGTGGTGGCGGTGTTGATCGTGATCGCCATCGTCATCCTGGGGGAATACACCAAGACCAGAGGGCGCTTTCTGCTGACTGCCCTGGTGTTGGAGGGATATTGCTTCGCCAGCCTGGCCCCGGCCTGGGCTGCGGAGCGCAGACCCGATTCCAGAGTCGCGCGGGTCGCATTGGTGGCCGCTGCCGTGGCGATACTGGTTCTCCTTACAGGGATCTGGGGCACTCCCAACTCAGACGCCTTCTGGAAGAGCGCCGCCATCATCACGGCGCTGGGCCTCGTTCTGTCTTACGCCGCAGTGGTGGATGCCCAACCGGAGAGGTTGTCCCGCAGCTTTCAGGTCAAGGCAGTATCGGTGGCGTTGCTCATGGTCTGTGTCGGGATCGCCGGCGGGATCAACTGGCCGCCGTACTGGTGGGTGTTCACTGTGGCGGCCCTGGTCTGGGGAGGCTCCTTGTTAGTGCCGGCGGCCGGCTATCTGGGCAGAAGGGTTCAGCGCCGTTGACTTCGCAGCAGGTCTTCCACTAGACCACGTTCTGGCATGGAGTCTTGTGCTCCGGTCTTGGTCACCGCCAGTCCACCGGCCGCGCAGGCGATGTTTACCCCTTCTTCCAGGGATTTTCCCTCCGCAAGAGAGACGGCAAGAGCCCCGTTGAAGGCATCCCCGGCCGCAACCGAGTCCACCGCGTCAACCTGGAAGGGCTCGGCGATGCCGTTGCCGGCGCCATCAGCAAAGTACGCGCCCTGAGACCCAAGCTTCACCACCACCGCTCCAACGCCCCGCTCGAGGAGAGCAGACGCAGCTTTGGCCGCTGACTCGGGCCCTGTTACAGGGAAGCCCACCAGAGCTTGAGCTTCGGTCTCGTTGGGGGTTATGACATCGCAGAGGGACAAGAACTCTTCCGGGAGCGGCCTGACCGGGCCAGGGTCCAACATGACCATCACGCCTAGAGATCTAGCTTCACGAGCGGCCACTAAGGACAACTCGATGGACGTTTCCAATTGCAGCAGTAGACCTGTCGCCCCCGGCAGCTCGCGCCGGACGGCATCCGCCTGTTCCGTCCCGCAGGTGTCGTTGGCGCCCAGTATCTGGGTGATGCAGTTCTGTGCCGTCTCATCAACGCCGATGACTGCGATCCCAGAACTCTCATCCGAGTTAACATCTACGCCGGAGATGTCCACTCCGGCGGATGTCAGGCCCTCCAGAAGCTGAGGGCCGAAGATATCTCCACCCACCCGGCCAACCATGATGGACCTGGCGCCCATCCTGGCTGCGGCCACGGCCTGGTTGGCGCCCTTGCCGCCGGCGTAGGTGACGAAGCGGCTGCCGACCACGGTTTCGCCGGGCCGCGGGAAACGGGGCGAGAAGGATACCAAGTCCATATTGATGCCGCCCATCACGATTATCTTCGGTGGTTGTTGGCTCATATCGCGTCCACGCTAGCACCCGCCGCCCAAGGGGTCAACGAAGAGTGGCGGCCGCGCCCATGCTATAATCGCCTCGAGTCCAGGCACGCCTGAACACACCAGATAACTCGATACTCCAGGAGAAATGATATGGCTGCGGCGTTGGATAAGATCAAGGTGGTAGACCTGACCCGCACACTGGCCGGACCCTTCTGCACCATGCTGATGGGAGACATGGGGGCGGAGGTCGTCAAGATAGAGGAGCCCACCGGCGGCGACGAAACACGGCATTGGACTCCCTTCATCAACGGAGAGAGCACCCAGTTCATGACGTTCAACCGCAACAAGCGCAGCCTCTCCATCAACCTCAAGGAGCCCGAGGGCATCAAGATCGTTCAGGACCTGGCCGCCGACGCCGATGTCATGATCGAGAGCTTCCGGGCCGGGACTCTGGATAGGTTGGGCCTGGGCTACGAAGCCATCAAGAAGATCAATCCAGCCCTGGTTTACTGCTCTATATCGGGCTACGGACGCACCGGGCCGATGTCCGACATGCCCGGTTACGACCTGCTGATCCAGGCTTACAGCGGTCTGATGAGCCTGACCGGAGACCCCGACGGCACACCCCTTAGGATCGGCTTTTCTCTGGTGGACCTGTTCACCGGCATGATGGCCTACGGCACGATCCTGACAGCGCTCCGCCAACGGGACCAGACCGGCCAGGGTCAGTGGGTGGAGTCGGCCCTGCTGGACGGCCAGGTGGCGGCGCTCAGCTACCATGCCACGGGGTTCATGGGCACGGGGGTTGAGCCCAAGCGCATGGGCTCTGGCCATCCCAGTCTGGTGCCCTACCAGAGCTTCAATTCCTCCAACGGCCAGTTCATCATCGGCTGTGCCAACCAGGGTCTTTGGGAGCGCATGTGCGCCGCCATCGGCCACGCCGACATGGCCAACGACCCGCGCTACATCACCAACACCGACCGTGTGGAACACCGGGCCGAGTGTGTCGGAGAACTGAACGCCATATTCGCAACGGACACCACCAGCCACTGGGTCGACCTGATCGTGGCAGCCGGGGTGCCGTGCGGTCCCATCAATACGGTCTCAGAGGTGGTGAGCAACCCTCAAGTCTTGGCCCGTAACATGATCGCCACGGTGGAACATCCCAAGGTGCCGGAGCTGAGGTTCCCCGGTTCTCCTTTGAAGCTTACCGACTCTCCGGCCTCGATCCGCCGGGTGCCGCCCATGCTGGGTCAACACAACGAGGAAGTCCTGGGCGAGGCAGGTTATTCGGCAGACCAGATAGCCGACCTCATAGCACGCGGGGTGATCGGGGAGAACGGTAAATAACCTAGGCCTTGTGACTCCACGGCCAGGGCGTTTATCCTAGATCTAGAATATGCCTTCAAATAAGCTGCGCCTGATACATACTTCCGATACCCACCTGGGCGACGTTACCGGCCATCCACAGTCGGCCGATGCGTTGACCGCGGTGGTGGATGCGGTGACCGACAACTCCGGGGATATGCTCCTCTTGGTGGGAGATGTCTTCGACAATGAACGAGTCTCGGACGACGTGCTGGAGTGGTTTCTGGCGCAGATGGCCCGCCTGGATACGCCTGCGGTGGTCCTGCCCGGCAACCACGACCTGATCCATGAGACCTCGGTATACCGCCGGGAGCCCTTCAAGAACGCCCCGGAAAACCTGTTCGTCCTCAGGGAAACCGACGGCGAACTGCTGTCCTTCCCGGGGATGGGCATCGATCTCTGGGGCCGGGCCATGCCCATGCACACGCCGGCTTTCAAGCCGTTGGAAGGGATGCCCTCTCCCGTTGAGAACAACTGGCTGGTGGCGTTGGCCCACGGCCATTTCCACTACGAAGAGGACCGGGACCAGCGGTCTTCCCCCATCTACCCCCAGGAGGTAGCCGAGGCCGGCTGCCACTACTTGGCCCTGGGACACTGGGACCGCCACGTAGACGTCTCCCAGGGGAGCACGACAGCCGTGTATTCAGGCTGTCCGCTGGGCCCCATCGGCAGCCCCGGCGCCGGAGAGGTGACGGTGGTGGACCTTGATCCCCAGACCGGGGTCACCTACCGCCAGGTGACTATCAACTAACCCTTTTCTACCCGCTCCCGGTGATAAGATCAGCCGCCCGTTCGCCGATCATGATCGTCGTGGCGTTGGTGTTGGCCGTTGTGATCTCCGGCATCACAGACGCGTCGATCACCATCAAACCCTCCACGCCGTGGACCTGGCAGTATTGGTCTACCACCGCTTGCGGGTCGGATGCGGGGCCCATCTTGCAGGTGCGGCACGTGTGACCGGCGATCGACAACGTGCCGGCGATCCAGCCGTCCAAGAGTTCATCCGAGGCCAGTTCCTCCGCCGTGGGAGCGATCCGGCTGTCGATCACTTCCCGGAATCCCGGGTCTTCAAACAACTCAGCGCATTCACGGACCGCCTCGCGCAGCCTTGTTTTGTCCGATGTTTCGACCAAGAACTGGTAATCCAACCGGGGCTGAACGTTGGCGTCTTGGGATGTGATGGACAGGGTTCCCGACCCCTCGGGGAACTCCAACCGGCAGCCCACACGTATCTCGTCGGCTTCGTGTCCCAGGGGGCTGGACGTGAGCGTCTGCACCTGAATATCGTTCTTGTGGTTAGAGCCCTTGGCGGAGAAGCGCAGGCCAAGTTGGTTCCTGGGTGAGCCGGGCTCAAGGGAGTAGCCGTCCACCGGCTTGAACCGCAGCGACACCGCCGGATGGTTCTTCATCCCCTTGCCAACTCCTGGAGATTCGTGGACGACCGGGATCTGTAGCCCCTCCAGGGCGTCCTTGGGGCCCACCCCCGAGAGCATCAACAGTTGGGGAGATGCGATGGCCCCGGCGCTCAGAATGACCGTCTCTCCTGATAGCTCGAACATCTCGCCTCCGCTCTCCACCAGAACGCCAACGGCCCGTTTGCCCTCGAATAGGACGCGGTGTGCGGTCACCTTTGGCTTGATGGTCAGGTTGAGCCGGTTGCGGCAGGGATTGATGTATCCGATGGCCGTGCTGACCCGAATGCCATCCACGTAATTCAGGGGGATGGCCCCGACACCTTCGCCGTCGGGGTTATTCATGTCTGGGTCATCCCGGTAGCCGGCGGCCAGGCAGGCGGCATGGAAGACCCTCTGCAAGGGCAGCAAGTCTTCCTGTTTGTGTCGTGTCAGCTTGATGGGCCCAGTAGTGCCGTGGAAATCGCCGGCGATGTCCTGGTCCGTCTCCAGCTTCCGGAAGTAGGGCAGCACCTTGGTATACGACCACTCGTCATTGCCCAGTTCGGCCCAGTGTTCAAAGTCCCCGGGCAGACCCCGGAGGAATATCTGGTGGTTGATGGCGCTGGTGCCGCCGAAGACCTTGCCCCTGGCGACCGCGGCGTTCCTATCGCCTTGGGGGTCGGTAGTGCCCACGAACGACCAGTTGTGGCCGGCGTCGGCTTCAGACGCCCTCTGGTTCATGTCGTGTTTGATCTCATCCGGCATCAGGGCCATGTCTGGGTAGTCGGGCCCGGCATCCAGCAAGAGCACCGAGCGCTGGGGGTCTTCTGACAGCCGGTTGGCCAGGACGCAGCCTGCCGATCCGGCGCCAACTATGATCACGTCGTATTTCATGGGAACCTCGTGGTCTGGTATCTGACGGCGCAATTATAGCGTGCCGCCGGAATAGGCACTTTCCCTCTATCCACTAGCTACGCTGACGAACCGGAGAACCTACCCGACTTTAAGTCTGTCATTCTGAGGAGCGCCGGAGGCCGACGAAGAATCTTCCAAGCTATGCCTTGGCAGACCCTTCGCTTCACTCAGGGTGACATTTGTGCAAAGCAGTTCGCATCAAGCATCAACTTTATGCAGTCACCACAGCGGGTCATCTCCCCTGCCTGTTTGATTAGTATTAGAATGTCCCGGTAGTCGATCAAGGAAAACAGAGGGGGACAGGACCATGTCAACCATTAACACAGTATTGGGTCCCATGGAGACCGAGGACCTGGGCTTCACCTTGAGTCACGAACACCTGGCCACCAACGCCGCCGGAATCCTGAAGACCTTTCCGGAATTGGTGGACCGGGCCGGGATCATCGAGCAGGCCAACGCCACGCTGAAAGAGGCCTACCGGGAAGGACTCCGCACCATCATCGACGTCAGCACCATCGACCTGGGACGCGATGTGGAGATGATGCGGGAGGTCTCGCGGGCCACCCGTGTGAATATAGTCGCCGCCACCGGGAACCATCTGGCGGTGCCCCGTCCGTTCATCGACCTGGCGCCTGAGGTCATCGCCGACCTCTACGTGAGGGAGATCGAAGTCGGGATCGAGGGTACGGGAATCAAGGCCGGGATCATCAAGGTCGCCAGCGACGAGGGCGGTGTGACCCAGGCCCAAGAGATAGTGCTGCGGGCGGCGGGTCAGGCATGTGTCCGCACTGGAATCCCCATCTCCACCCACACCTGGTCGCCGGACCGGGTGGGCGAAGAGCAGGTCCGCATCCTCCAGGATGAGGGCGTCGATATGGACAAGGTCTACATCGGTCACAGCAACGACGACACGGACCTGGGTTACCTGACGGGTCTGCTGAAGAAGGGTGTCTGGTTGGGGTTGGACCGCTTCCCCGGTGGCCGCCGCCCAGGCACGCCCCTGTGGGAGCAGCGGACAGAGCTGGCCAAGCAGTTGATCGACGCCGGCCACACCAGCCGGATCATGCTCTCCCACGACCACTCGGTGCCCAAGGCCAGGTATGGTGTCGCCGTGCAAGAAGAGCGCATAAAGTACAACCCCGACGGCTACAACTTCATCACCCGGAACGTGCTCCCCAAGCTGCAGGAGATGGGCGTTTCAGAGGAGTCCATCAACCAGATAATGGTTGAGAACCCGCGCCGCTTCTTTGAAGGGCGGTAGGGGCTAGCCAGTCTCAAGCCGGAGCAGCCTGGTCGTGGCGTGCTACTGAAATGCTTGCTAGCCGGGGGGCGCTGGGGCCTAGCCCCAGCGGGGCTGGGTGTCGGCGGGAACCCCGAAGAGATATTTGCCGGTATTCTCCCTGACCACATCCGGTGTGGAAACTGCGTGCAGTGTACCGGCGCGCACATCGCGGTAGTGCCGCTCGAAATTATTGGCTTCGAATAGACCGGTGGCGCCGCGTATGGCGAATAAACGGTCAACAGCTTTTTGGGCGTTCTCTCTGGCGACCAACCCCGCCATGCTCATTCGAACGGCATCACCGGGCACGAACTCCTCACCCGACCGCGCCTTGTTCAACAGCAATCGGACCTCTTGGTGCAGGAAAGCGCGGCCCGACTCGATGGCCATTGCTGCGTCGGCCACCGCGAACTGATTGCCCGGCATACGGATCTTCGCTTGGCCGCCCAGGGCCATGGTACTGGTCTTCGCAGACTCCAGGGTGTCGTCGAGGGCCGCTTGGGCGATACCCAGCATTATGGACGCCATCCAGAAAGGCGACCGTGATGGCACCCGGAGCGCTGGCGGTGCGTCGGCCACCCAGGGGACGTGAGAAGGAGGGCGGTTATCCAAAGGCGCCCGGTCTTCGGGGACAAACACATCTTCCATGAGCACGTCGTGGCTCATGGAAGCCCGAAGGGCCATCGCTTCCCAAGTTTCATCGATCCGGACTCGTTCTTTGCTGGGGTGGACCACCAGCCAACGGTTGTGGCTTTTTGGCGGTTCCGGCGCCGCATCGGTTTTTTCCCAGCCGGGCGGCGGACCGGGGACCATGGTACTGAACAGATACCAGCCGGCCCAGTGCGATCCGCTGACGAACGGCCACCGTCCGTTGGCAAGGTAACCGCCCGGCGCTGCCACGGTTGTGCCGGTAGGTATGGCTGAGTGGGCGATGATCTTCCCGTCTTCAACCACAGTCCGGAGGTAAGGCTCAGCCGCGGCGCCCATCATCCCCTGCATCCTTGAGCACTGTCCTAGGTGGTTGGCGACGGACCAGGCTGTTGAAGCGCAAGCGCCGCCGATGATCTCGTAGATCTCCATCTGAGTGAGAACATCGACTTCAGCGCCACCCAAAGAGCGTGGAATGGTCAAGGTGAGGAGGCCGGCCTCGTGCAGCATGCGCAGGCTGTCCTGGGTCAACTTCCGTTCACGGTCTGCGGTTGGCGCCCTCTCGGCTAGCACAACCGCGACTTCGCGGGCGCGCTCCAAGATCTCTTGCATTCCGCCGTCCTTGCTCCGGCCAGGGCTAGCCTGCGTCAAGGCTTTGTCTGGCCGGAGCCCGTCATTGTTATTTGGTTGCTAGATGCAAACGGCACGCCCTGATCCCGGCGCCCCGATAATGCCCGGTGTCTACCGCTTATCGTCCTGCCGCATCGCGACGGTATCGTCCGCCAAAGCCGGTCCCTGAGCGCTAAGCCAGTGCCTGACCTGTGTAGACGGTCAGACCCTCCATATAATGCAGGTCACTGCGGTTGAAGGCATATTCCGGGTTTCCTGATTCGGTCAGGCGCTGCACAACCTCGGCGTCCTCACTCGATAGAAATTCCTTGCGCTCTTCGTTGTTCACCCAGCGGTTCAAGATGTTGAGCATGAATTCAGTTTGAACGTGGGAAAAGGGTGGAAGAATTTCCAGCATGAAAGTCTTGGCTGAGACGTTGGTGAAGCCTCCGTCGGTCAACAATTGCGTCCAACCGTGAGGATAGCGGACCCCACCCTCAACTTCCCGGACATCTCTCTGGAACCACCGGTCGAAGGCAACCTCCAAGCGGTCCTCAAGGCCGGGCTCTACTATCCCAATATCGTTTGGGAGGAACCTGGGACGCAGGCCGCCTTCCCGCAAGGCGAACCGGCCACCGGGCTTCAGGACTCGCGATACTTCCCTCACCCCAGCCAATTGGTCTGGGAGATGGTGAATGGTCCGGCTGGACCAGACCAAGTCGAATCTGTTGTCTTCGAAGGGCAGATGTTCAATGTCACCCTCGTGGAATGTCACCTGGTCCTTGAACGGACTTTTCTGCAACTGCTCTCTGGCGGTCTGCAATAACTCCGGTGTCACATCCAAGGCGGCGACACCGCCATCGGCGCCCACCGCACCAGCCAGCAAAGCCGTGAAGCCTCCCGCGCCCGAACCCGCCTCCATGGCCTGGACTCCGGGCGCGATCCCTAGCCAACCGACGATCTCCTGATACACGCCGCTGTAGAACGAATCTGACCGGACCAAGCTCGAACTGTCGTAGCCGCCGTGTCCATGTCCGTGCCCATGTCCATGTCCGTGTCCATGTTGTTCTCCAGTGGTCATATCGTTGCTTTCCTTCGTTTGATGTACTGCTCAGAGTAGGTCATGACTCTTTCATTCAACCAGGACTCTGACCTGTTGTGCCATGTTGTTGCCCATGCCCTGGGCGTTCCAGAACTGCTCGGTGGGCTGCACGTTCTCCTGGGTGTCGGTGGCCCGGACGGAGAGGGTATGCCATCCTGGGACTGCGTTCCACTCGTAAGTCCAAGGCCGCCACGCAAAGGTTGAGGGCTGCTCGCCCAGTTGGGCTTCCGACCAACTTGAACCACCGTCGACGCTGACCTCCACCCGCGAGATCCCCAGGCGGCCCGCCCAAGCCCTTCCCGCCAGCAGGTGATTTCCGGCCGTGACCAGTCTTCCCCGAGTTGCCGTGTCGGCTATCCCGGGGGGTGTCATCAACGCCCGGACGCGGATCAGGGTTACGGGTTCACCAGGCTCGCCTTTGACCTGGGTGTAGCGGTAGGCCGTGGCCACTTGGTAGCCCTGGAACCGGGAGCCGATGGCTTCAATGGTGTCGAGCCATTTCACGCTGGCCATCCCGTACCAACCGGGACAGATGAGCCGCAGCGGATAGCCGTGTTGGGGCTGCAGGGGCTGTCCGTTCATCTCATAGGCCAGCAGCATCTCTTCCCGGTTGGCTTCTTCCAGGTTGAGACTGCGCTGGTAGACCTGAATCTCGTCGCCCTGGATCCCTGGGTCAGCGCCGGAAAATACGATGTCCTGGGCTTCGCCGGTCAGTCCTGCCTCATCCAAAATGCCTTTGAGTGGAGTGCCCGTCCATTCCGCCGTGCCGATGCCCTCGGTGAACCAAGGCTGACTGATGACCCTGGGTTCTAGCAGCGATCTCCCGTTGCCGGCGCATTCCATGGTCACCGCCATGGTGCGGGCTGGCCGGCTCTTGATGTCATCGAGACTAAGACTGAGCGGTTTGGAGACCAGGCCGCCGACGTTAAGCCGAAATGTGTCTGCAGCCACGTCTGGGATATCGAAATGGATAACCAGGTAGTGCAACCCGGAAGGCGTGATGGGATAGCGCATCGCCTCCAGCGGCATTCCCCGGTTGCGCAGGGCGAGCTGAAGTTCTTCCCGATGGAACTGGTCCACCGTGTCCCGTTCGGTGATGTCAGGAATCGATGGGAAGCGAGGTGATCGGTCTGGTTGTGTCATTTCCGCCTCGATGCAGAATGGTATTGACTAGGGCCAACTCCACTCGAAGGGAGCGTAGTGTCCGTTCTTGCCGGTGTTGTCCCAAGTCATGCCATGGTCGGTGTAGGTCGCTTTGGTCCCTTTGGCCATGTAGAGGTCCCGGTTCACCGGGTGCCCGGCATTGACCAGTTGCATGGCCTCATCCTGGCCTGGTTTGGTTAACCCTTCCACGTTGAAATCGATGATCCCCGGGATATTGATGCTATGGATGCGGCCCTCGGACTTGAATTCGATGGGCACGTACTTGATGCCCCTGAAATCTGAAGTTAACGACCGCCACCGCTCGGCGGGGCCGCCCATGTCACCGGAGAGTATCTGCTCCATGGCCTCCCTTTGTTCGGGAGTGGCCGATTCGTCAACATAGTATCCGGAGGTCCAGTTGCCTTCAGGCATGGGACCCGGGGTGTAATTGGCCGCCAGGAAATTCAGTCCGGCCAAGGAGATTCCGTTTAGGTCGCCCTCCTCGATATGGAAAGCCAGACCGACATCGCAGTGCCCATCGGTAGGCGTACTTTGCACGATGCAGGGGCAAAGCACCTCGCAGTTGCAGCTCTCGAAATACTTGCCTTTAAGCCGCCATCGGTTGTTGGTCATGATCTTCCTCCTTGATGTCCGTCTACTCTTCGTCCCAGGTTTAGCCCGTCTGCATGGGCAGTGACGGGTCGGCCGCCCACTCGGACATCGAAGCGTCGTAGACCGCTATGTTCTCGTAACCCAGCATGGTCAGGATAAAGGCGTCATTGCTGGCGGCGATGCCGCCGCCGCAGTAAGTGATGATCCTTTCAGCGGAATCCGTGCCGACGTTGGAGAATTTCTCCGCCAACTGCTCGGCTGGCAGGTAGGCGTGGGTCTCGGGGTCGTGCAGGTCTCCGGCGGGAACGTTGACCGTGTCCGCGATGCGGCCGGGCCGTCCGTAGGTCCCCCCGCCGGTGCCGAGGTGCTGTTCTTCACTGAGGGCGTTCAATACGCATGTTGAGTCTTGGCTTATAGCAGCCAACACTTCATTCTTGTCCGCCATCAGTCCCGCTCTGGGTTTGGCTAGGAAGATGGCGGCGGGATAGGTGGGTGGAGCGGTATCTAACGGCCGGCTCTCAAGCTTCCACTTGTGCAGTCCGCCGTTCAGGATACAGGCGTTGTCGAACCCGAACGCCCGCAGCATCCACCAGATGCGGGTGGCCCATGAACCGGACGTGGAGTCGTACAAGACGGCCCGTGTTCCCTCGCCGACCCCGTAGCTTGAAAAAGCCCTGGCGAACTGCTCAACCGGCGGCAGCATGTACCGGAAATTGGCTTCTTTGTCCGAGAGGTCGTTGACCAGGTCAGCATGACCTGAGCCGGGGATGTGTTCTTTCGCCCACGACTCTCTCCCGCTCTCCGCACGGATGCCGCCACTGCCGTCGGGCACGTTGAATGCGGTGCAGTCTAGAACGCGGATGTCGGCGTCGTTCAGATGTTCGGCAAGCCAGTCGGTCTCCACCAGGAATTCTGGGTGCTTAAAAGTCATGGTGTTTCCTCAGGGATGAGATTTCGATGGCCACAAGCTAAGCCACTGAATACCCGCCATCTACGGTCAAGCTTGCGCCCGTGACGTAGTCAGATGCCGTACTGGCCAGGAAAACGGCGGCGCCGCCCAGTTCTGACGGTTCGCCCCAGCGGCCTGTGGGGATGCGACGGCTGATGTTGTCGTAGCGGTTGGGGTCCGCTTCGGGGATGCCGCGGGTTAGGTCGGTCATGAACCAGCCTGGCAAAATGGCGTTGACCTGGATGTTGTCCTTGGCCCAGGCTACCGCCAGGCTCTTGGTCAGCTGGACGATCCCGCCCTTGCTGGCGGCGTAGGGCGCGCCCCAGTCGCTGCCGAAGATGGAATACATGGAGCCCACGTTGATGACCTTGCCGCCGCCGGCGCTGAGCATCTGAGCGTGGACTTCCCGGGATGCCAGGAATGCCGCCCTCAGGTTCACGTCCACCACCGAGTCCCACTGCGCGGTGCTCAGGTCCTCTGGGAGCGCTCTGACGGCGATGCCGGAGTTGTTCACCAGGATATCCAGGCGGCCCATGTGGTCGAGGGTGTTGGTGACCATGCGCTGGATGGCCGGTTCCTGGGTGACATCGACGGTTATGCCGTGGGCTTCCACCCCCACGGCACGGATGTCCTCCAACGCCTGGGCGGTCTTCTCAACGCTGCGGGCGGCCACGACGATGTTGGCCCCAGCGCCGGCCAGCCCCATGGCAATGCCCAGGCCAAGCCCTCCGTTGCCGCCGGTTACAACGGCTACCTTGCCCGTTAGGTCGAAGGGATTTGGGTTGGCGGCCACTAGTTGTCCCTGAAGCTGGGCATGACCGTCTCGCCGAACATCCGCAGAGATTTTTCCACTTTGCTGGGAGTTATCTGACCCACATTCGGGTTGAGCAGCACGTTCCGGACGCCGATGTCCCGCAGCTCTTCCAACTTCCCGGCCACAGTGGCGGGAGTCCCGGCCAAGAAAGCGTGTTCCACCTTCTCGCTATCGGGAATAGGCGTGCCGGGAGGAGGCGGTGGCGCTCCGCCCGGATTGAAGCGCACGCGGGCGTCCAGCAGGTGGGCCTTGTAGCGGGCCAGTCCGGCCTCAGCTATCTCTATGCCTTCTTGGTCGCTGTCACAGACGAACAACGCCCGTTGGGCCCAGGTCTTGTCCAGGGTGTCTTCCACCTGGGCTTCGGACAGTCCCGACTCTCCCAAGGCCTCCACGTACCGGCCGAACCGGTGGCGCAGGGTGTCGATGGCATGGACGCCGATCAGCACCGGCCTGCCGGCCTGTCCCATGGCGACCATAGACTCCTCGGAGATGCAGGCGCGAACGATGGGCGGGTGAGGTTTCTGAAAAGGCTGTGGCCGCAGCCCAGGGAAAGAAAGGTCCCAGAAACGGCCTTTATGCACCACGTCTTTGCCGGTCCAGGCTTTGATCAACAGCTCTTCGGCCTCGTCCAGCATCTCCCGTCCCTGCTCCAGGGTGGTGCCGAAGCCGATGTACTCGTACTCGTTGTAGGCCGAGCCACGCCCGGTGCCCATGATCAACCGGCCGTTGCTCAGGTTGTCTAACAGCGATGTCTGCACCGCCAGTCTGACGGGGTGATGGAGCGCCATCTCGACGACGGCAAACCCGATGAGGACTCGTTTGGTCCGGGCTGCCACGGCGGCGCCGAAGACCACTGGGTCGGCGTAGGCCACGGCCCCGTCGAAGTGGTGCTCGGTGAGCCAGATGGCATCGAACCCAACCTCTTCAGCCAACTCGATCTCCCTGAGGGTCTGGCCGATCATGTCGTGGTCGCCTTTCTCGTCGGAGCTGATCGAAAAAACGAAGCTTCCGAATCGCATATCTATTCCTCCTAGCCCGGTAGTGGGACGCTGTGTGCTTCGGTCCCTCGTGGGCAGACGGCATTATCGCATATCGGAATGGCGGCGGCACCCCAAGTTGGCAGGTTAGGGGGCTAAGAGGCGATGTTGAAGATGAACTCGACGTTGGAGATGTTGCGGTTCAGATTGAAATTGCGGGCGGTTAGCTCTGGAATCATGGCATTGGCCTGGGCCAGCAGCGAGTTGCTTTGCTGTTCCGCCGCCTGTAACTCCAGGCTGAGCCAGTCCAGGACGCGGCCCAGGTGTTCCTGAGCTTCCTGATGCACCGCCTCGGCCCGGGCGGGAGGAGACAGTTCCTGAAGGCTGGCCACCAGTCCTTCGGTGGATGAGACCAGAGAGGCACGGGCGGCTGTTGCCTCGCTGAATGTCATCTCGGTGTTGATGTTTACCACTCTCTGGTCCGAGTTCGCGGCCTCTGCGGCAAGAATGACGTTCAAGTCGTTCAGATACTTGGCAACGACGCCGCGTTCCGGGTCCTCCCAGTTGGTCAGCCAACGGTTGAACTGGGACTCGAAGACACTTATGTCCAGGCCGGTGACGATTTTGATGGACCGGTCCAGGTTGAACCCGAGGCCGATCTCCTCAACCACCTCCTTGCCGGACAGAGGACCGTAGGTCTCATTCAGGAACCGGACCGCCATGTAGGCTTGGGCGTACTGTAGGGCGAGTTGGTTCTCGTCGGTCTGGGAGTTCCAGATCTCCTGGCTCTCTAAGGCTGCCAGACTAAACAGGCTGTCAGATCGTGCGGCCGTACGGGCCAGGTCAGCGGATGAAAACAACCTCAACAATGAGGCGTCGGGCCGGTCTCCCATCATAGCGATGTCGAACTCGTAATACTTGGCGAGGCCTTCAGTCACCCAGGCCGGGAGTTCATGATCATTGGCCAGGCCGTCGAAGACATGGTGGATGTACTCGTGGGTCAACAGACGGCGTACCTCGGTGCTCTGAAGGTCGGTCCGCATAAAGATGCCTGGGCGCTCGCCGAAATTCGCATAGTAACCGTCTTCAAATCCCAGCTCTACGCTCGTCACAGAACTGACCTCGGCCATGAGCTCGCGGTTCCCCGTCAGATAAACGTCGGGGAGGACGCTCAGGTCTGCTTGGATGCGCCGTTCCATGAGTGATGCAGTAGCTGTCAGGTGGTCTTGAAGGTCGGCCACCAAAGCCGTGGGGACCAGGTCGGAATAGTAGACGGTGAAGCCTTGTGCGGGGCGCTTGGTCAATGATGTGCCCAGCGAGATTGTGTCGAAGTCGCGCAGGTCTATCGCGCCCAGATCGTAGTTGGGCGAATACACGTTCCCGGCCAGGCTGACATCCACTGACCAGAGGCCGGTCTCATCCAAAGCCGCGTACCGTTTCCAGTCCAGGGTCCCAGAGAGGTTTGGGTACATCTGGACCGTGGTCGCTTCAGAGCCGTCCGGTTGCAGCACGTTTACGTCCTCGGACGTGATCCAGGGGACGGGAACTCCCTGAGGGTCGACGAACGTGATGCCGACCTGGGCCCACGGGGGCACACCGCCCAGCGAAAAAGAAACGTCTCGGCCGGCAACGGGGGTATCTGGGGACACGTCGAGAAATATACCCGATCCCAGATCGACCCGGGTCGAGCCTGGAACCGGCGGTCTGGGCGTGGCGGTCGGCAGAGGAGTCGCGGTGGGGCGAGGGGTTGGCGTGGCAGTAGGCGGCGGCGTTGCCGTTGGCGCTGATGTGGCCGTTGGAAGCGGGGTCTGCGTGGGCTCCAGCGTGGGCGGCGGTGTTGGGGTGGCCGCCACTTCGGACGTGGGTGTCTGAGTCGGAGCGGCCGTAATGACCTGGGCCGTAGCCTCGAGAGGCACGGTGGGAAGCGTATCGTCTCCTCCCGGCTCTGTGCAGGCGGCGAGGGCTAGGAGAAGGGCCGCGGCGGCGGCCAACGCCGCAGCAAACCTCAAGGGGTAACACCCGTGCTTCTGTTGGGTGTTATCGGCAAGAGGGGCATCGATAAAGTCTGTCATAGGGTGTTTTTATTGGCAAGCGTGACCGCGTGCCCTGAGATTCCCCTGATACTTCGGTCTAAACCTGAGGCTCATTCTCGTGTTAGGATGTGGTTGGATTTTCGAGGGGCCGCCGTGCCCGCAATGATATTGATAAACCACGACTGGAGGATGCAATGAACGTCCACGTTTACACGCAACCTGGTTGATTCAGCTGCCGGACTCTGGAAGAGTTCCTCAAGAAGAACGGTGTCGAATACGAACACCACAACGTGCTGGACGACCAGCAGGCGAGGGAAGACCTGGACCGCAAAGGCATAAAAGCCCTGCCGGTTACGATCATCGATGACGAAGAGGTCATCATTGGCTACTTCCCCAAGAAATTGATCCCCGCGTTCAAACTGGACGTGAAGGTCGATCTGTCGGGCAAGACCGAGTGGCTGGCCGACAAATACGAAAAGATACTGAGCGCAGCCTGCCGGGCCAGCGTCCAATTCTCCCAGGAACAACTGGACACGGATGTGCCCTGGCGGCCCTGGACGGCCAGAAAGACGGTCATGCACATAATGTCGTTCCCCGAGGTGGCGTATCTGAGCCACAAGGTCGGCAGCATGAGCCAAGATGACATGAGGGCATCCGACGAGCGGCTGAAGGATATCTATACCGCAGACCAGATGGTCGAATACGGCAACCAAGTCCGGAAGGACATAATCGCCTTCTTGAAGAGCGGCAACATTGAGGCATTCGACCGGGAGGTGCCAGCCCACTACGGCGGCGAGGTCACGGTGTTAGAGCTGTTGAACATCATCTTGAGTCACAGCACCCATCACCTGAAGCAGACGTACCATTACATGCAGAACAATCTGGGCATCACCCCGGAGGCCCCGGCTTCCGAGGCGGACTTCGAGGGCATCAATACCCCAGAAGCCCTGTTCTAAAGCCCTGCCGGAGGACTCCGGCCCGACCAACATCCTCAGTCCTTCCGTGTTGGATGATTCCCAACACGGAAGGACTGTATTGATAGAGGAGTTACGATGAAGTACGACTACATAGTCCTAGGCGCCGGGTCAGCCGGTTCCATCGTGGCAACCAGGCTGTCGGAAGACCCAAGCAAGAACATCTTGTTGTTGGAGGCAGGACCGGATTACCCAGACTTCGAGCAGCTTCCAGAGGAAGTCAAATTCGGTTACGCAACCGAGATCGACATCATGGTCAGCGACCATAACTGGCAGTTCGTCGGCAAAGCCACGGAGAAATCCCCGGAGATGTTGGTCCCCAGAGGGAAGGTGACCGGCGGGTCCAGCGCCATCAACGGCCAGGTCTTCCTCAGAGGCGTGCCCGAGGACTATGACTCCTGGGCAGAGATGGGCAACGACGAATGGAAGTACCAGGACTGTCTGCCCTTCTTCCGGAAGATCGAGACCGACACCGACTTTAGCGACGACTTCCACGGTACGGAAGGTCCCATCGTGATGCACCGCTTCGCCAGGGACACCTGGCACCCGGCCACGGAAGCGTTCTACCAGGCATGCAAGGCGGCGGGCTATCCCGACTCCCCGGACCATAACCACCCAGATTCCACGGGCGTTGGGCCCACGCCGCTGAACAACCCCAACGGCATCCGCATGAGCACGGCCCTGGGGTACTTGGACCAGATCAGGCACCGTCTCAACGTGACCATCCGGGCCAACTGCCACGTCCAGCGCATCCTCTTCGAAGGTAAGAGGGCCGTCGGCGTCGAGGTTGAGAGCGGCGGCGAGACCTTCACGGTGGAGGGCTCGGAGATCGTGCTGAGTTCCGGGGCCATCGGATCGCCCCACACTCTGTTGCTTTCCGGCGTCGGACCCAAGGCACATCTAGAGGAATTCGGCATACCGGTGGTCCACGACGCTCCAGGCGTCGGCCAGAACATGCGCGATCATCCATTGGTCTTCGTAACCTGGCGCACCAAGCCAGAAGTTGAGCTGGACGGTAATGCTCCCCGGATGCAGGCAACTCTCCGTTACACCGCCGGTGGGTCCGACCTGCGGAACGACATGAAAGTCTCCATGCAGTCATTCGCCACCGGCCGGATCAACCAGGGCGGCGACCGCATGGTGCCCCTGGGCATCCGCATGTCCAGCGGCATCCAATTGGCCGCCGGCGCGGGAGAGTTAAGACTCCAGTCCGCGAACCCCAACGTGCAGCCGTTCCTGGATTACCGCTACCTGGAAGAAGAGTTCGACCGGGCGCGCCTGCGGGAGACGGTTCGCATCTGCGTGGCCCTGGGCGAAGACCCGGCGTTCAAGGACATCATCATGGACCGCATCGAGCCCACCGACGCCGAGTTGGCATCGGACGAGGCACTGGACGAGTTCTTGTACCGCGAGGTCAGCACCTCCCAGCACATATCCTGCACCTGCAAGATGGGCCCCTCGTCCGACCCCATGGCAGTCGTGGACCAGTACGGGAAGGTACATGGCATGGAAGGGCTTCGGGTTGTGGACGCCTCCATCATGCCCGACTGCATCCGCGCCAACACCAACGTGACCACCATGATGATCGGCGAGCGTGTAGCCGAATGGATCAAGCAGGGGAAGTGATCCCCTCTACTCTTTCTGAGGAAGGACGGGGGCGGCCATAGCGGACAAACCGAGGTCGGTGAAGCAGCATTTCACCCTCATCCTAACCTTCTCCCTCAAGGGAGAAGGGATGCTCTGGGGAGAGAATAGCTGAGAACGTAAAAAGGGGTTGCGGGAATCACCCGCAGCCCCTTTATGGTGCCGGCACGCGGTGCCCTAGAAGACTGCTAGGGGATTGGTGGGGGAGCCGGTGGCGTTGTGGAAGCGGAGCGGGGCCACTATGAACATGAATTCGTAGCGGTTCAGGCGCTCGCAGACCGCGGCAAGTTCCTCACAGTTTCCGGCGTCGATGAGCCATAGACCCATGCCGACGATGCCCACCCGGTGCACCGGCAGTCCGATGCCGGGGTAGCCGCTGGGGTCGGCGTCCTGGGAGGCGTCGCCGCCCACCACGGAGATGCCCCGTTCTCTCAACCAGGGGAGCGTCTCGGCGTGAAGACCGGGACGACCCGATTCGGGAGCGCCCTTCTCCAGACGGCGTTTGTACCAGCCCAACCGCAGCATCAGAGCGTCGCCCTCTTCCAGCCGGACGCCCTGGGCCTTTTCGGCGGCTTCCAGGTCTTCGGTGAACACGCCGTCCCCGGCCTCCAGCCAGTCCACGCCGCGTACCTTGGCGATGTCCAGCATGACGCCGCGGGTGATGATGCCGTCGTGGGCGGTGTCGATGTTCAGCACGGTGGCCTTGGACTCGCTGCCAACCAGCGCAGGATCAAAACCGTTGTAGAGCTTGCCGTTCCACGCCTGGTGGCAAAGGGCGTCCAGGTGGGTGATGGTCAGGCCGTGATAGGAGAACCCCAGAAAGTCGGAGGTGCCGCCGCCGCCTTCGGGGGGAATGGTGTCACCGGCACGGATCATGTAGTGCAGCGGCGGTATGGTTGTAACATCGGCGGCGATCTCCGGCATGACCACTCTGGAGCAGGTCACGCTGATGCCCTCTTTCACCAGAGCGGCAGCCTGGGCGCGTTTGGCGTCGGTGATCAGGTTCAGAGTGCCCAGTTGGTCGTCCTTGCCCCAGCGTCCCCAGTTGCTGAGCGAGTCCATCCAACCGATTACTTGTTCTTCCGTGGGTATCTGTCTGGCCATTGTCCTCTCCTGTTGTTTAGTGACCGATCGTTAGGCTTGCGGTTCTAAAGTTCGATTGCGGTGAGAGTGAGCCCCCATCCTAACCTTCTCCCCTGCGAGGGAGAAGGGACTATTCGGTTATTCCGTGACTAGGCCGGCTACAGTACCGTCTACGTATAGGATCTCTATAGTGCGGGAGACGGCTTCTTCTAGTTGGGCGTGGCCGGCTTGGTCCAAGTGAGCCCCCAAGCCGTCGACTATATCCGAGACTGACTTCTGTCCGTCGATCTCCGCAATGACGGCGGCCACCAGCGGGCTGCAAGGAACGCCCTCCGGCTGGGAGACGGTGTTGAGGACGTGCCCCTGCACGAACTCCCCTTCGGCCAGCACTGGCTTGCGCTGGAGTTCGATCCCCTCGGCCAGTTTGGGGACGGCGTTCAGTATCTGGTTTCGTTGGGGGTCGGCGGCCAGGGCTGCCAGCCACTGGGTCCGGGCCTGGCGTTCCGTTTCAACGGTCCGGACGCTCTCAATGAATTCCTCCGGCGCCTGGCCCCGGTCCAGGACCACTCTCTCGTAACCCCTGGGCGGCTGACCGGCAACTGCTTGAATGAAGCTGTGCCGGGGCGAATACTCTTCCTTGTCTGTGATGCGGCGGGCTTCCCAGAAATACGACTCGGCGCTCAGATTGCTGGAGTAGAACAACCGGGCCATCTCCCGGAACTGGTTGTATTCCTTCAGGTACAGTTCCTGATAGACCTGGCCGGCATCATCGGCCATGGACGGGTTGTTCAGGGCCGTGGTGACGTAGGCAGAAGCCAGCACGCCCGACATCAACGCCAGGTGGACACCCGAAGAGAACAGAGGATCCACGAAGCAGGCCGCGTCACCGGCCATTATGTAGCCTGGACCGTAAAGCTTCTCGGCGGTGTATGACCAGTCGCGGACCACGGTTGGTTCAGAGTCCATCTGAGCGTTTTCAAGCATGGTACGTGTCTGGTTGCTCTGGGCCAGCTGGGCTTCCAAGAAGGCTTTTGCGCCGTTCTGTTGTATGCCTTCCTGGCCTATCGTTGAGTCGACCACCGCCCCGACGCTGGTGCGCCCGGTGTGGAGCGGTATGCTCCAGAGCCATCCGTACTGGTAGGACTCGATGAAGATGTTGTTCTGGTCGGGGTCAGGCAGTGGTTCGGCCCCCGTGAAGTAGGCATAGACCGCCAGGTTCTGGAAGAACGGGTCCCATTGCCTGGAATCTAGGTGTCTGGCCAAAAGCGTCGACTGACCGCTGGCGTCCACCACGAACCGGCATTGGGCTTCCCCTGTATCGCCCTGGCTATCAGCGAATTCCACTCCGATGGCCTCATCGCCGTCGAATATGACTTCGGTGACCTGGTGGCCTTCCAGGACCGTGACTCCCTGGGCCTTGGCGTTGTCCAGCAGTATCTGGTCGAACTGGGGCCGCCAGGCTTGATAGGAATGGGGGTATCGCTGACTGGTCTCCTTGAAATACCAACTCCAAGGCGCGTCGCCCGTGCCCCAGACCATGGTTGCCCCGTATTTCTTCAGGAACCCGGCGCTCTCCACCGCGCTAAGGGCCCCCAACTCCTCCAGCACCGGGATGGAAGCGGGCAGCAGGGACTCGCCAACATGGTCGCGGGGAAACTGTTCACGTTCTAAGAGCGTCACCTGCCAACCTTTTCGGGCGAGCATGGTGGCGGCGGCGCTGCCGGCGGGCCCGCCTCCGATGACGACGACGTCCGCGCTCAGATCGAGGTTGGAGTCCGGATTTGAATCAGGGTTATTCATCGATGGATATTATGCGCTGTGCGCTGAGATGTGGGTAGTATCTGACGGAAATTGAAATCCCCCAGGCCGGTCGTCCATTGGCCTGGGGGATCTGATCGCTGATAGGGCAAGCGGAAAGGGTTTAGTCCTCGCCGTGTCCGCCTTCGGCGCTGGCCGTGGTGGCCGGGGTCTCCGGGAACGGTTTCCCGGTCGCCGGGTCCACTTCAAAGGAACTGGGCAGTTCCAGTTCGTCTGCGATCTCGCGGACGGCCGGGAGGACCTCCTCGCCCATGAGCCTGAGGCTGCGCATGGCGTCGTCGTGGGTCATGGCGCCGTCGCCGTCCCAGAAGAACACGCTGCCGGGCCGGATGTACTCCAGCACGTGGCGGATCTTGGGAATCACGGTCTTGGGTGTGCCCGTGATGATCGTATAGTCCTCGATCTGCTGCTCGTAGGGGCGTCCCAGCACGTCGGCCCTGCCTCCCCTGGCGGCGGTGGCGGCGATCTGGGTGGGCAACACGCGGTGGCGGTTGCTCAGGCCGGGCAGGCGTAGGAGCGCCGGGTTGTTGGTGCCCTCGTTGCCGGCCAGGAACGGGTTGCTGGGGCCTTGGATGTACTTCCGGGCGGTCTGCTCTGCCAGTTCCTCGGTCTCGTCCACGTGGACCTTCCAGAGATACCCGAGGTTCTGCGGGCCCGACTCGTAGCCCTCTTCTTTGGCGGTCTCGTGATAGACGTCGAAAGCCTGCTTGGTCGGCTCCAGCTCCGTTGAGAGCATGACGTAGGGTATACGCTGCTGGGCCGCCCATTGCAGCGAGTCGCGGCTGATCACGCCAGGGAGCCAGATCTGCGGGTGGGGCGTCTGATAGGGACGCACCCACGGATTAACGTGCCGGTATTGGTAGTGCTTTCCCTCCCAGCGGAAGGGGCCCGGGGTGGTCCAAGCCTTGACGATGAACTCGTGGGCTTCTTTGAACCGCTCCCAGTTGTAAGGAGGAGGCGAGTTGTGGGCCACGCTCTCACGGCCGGTGCCCCGGACCCATCCAGAGACCAAACGGCCGTGGGATATGAGGTCGATCATGGCAAGCTGTTCAACCAGCCAGAGGGGGTCGTCCCAGATGGGGAGGATGTTGCCCATGAGGACGATCTTGGCCTTCTTGGTGATACGGGCCAGGATGGAGGCTTCTACGTTCATGGCGCCGCCCATGCAGAACGGCGTGCTGTGGTGCTCGTTCAGCATCAGACCGTCGAACCCCATCTCCTCCGCGTAGATCTTCTCATCCAGGTAGCGGTTGTAAAGGTTGGCCCCTAGCTCGGGGTTATAGTCGCCGTTGCTAAGGGTCAGGTCTTTGATGGGGACCCCTGTCGCGCCGAAGAAGCCGGACTGGGGGTCTTGGTAGGGTCGTTCGGTGAAATAGCCGATAAACATGTAGCGATTCCCTCTCCGTTGGATGCCACTCGAGTGGATGCTATGCTGGACTGGGCTGACTAGTGCCGCATTATAGCATCGGCTTTTGGTAAATGGGCAGTTGATGAGCTGCAGTTATCGCACTGTACTAGGCGGCCGAACCAAAGGCATGTAGGCGGCATCGAACAATCAGCCGGGAACCTGTAACCGATCAGAGGCTTTAGTTGGACCTGAAGAAGATAACCCGTTGGACCGCGTTGGCGGCCAGTCTATTGGTGCTGGCAGTTGCCTGTGGTGGGTCCGGCCCCACTCCCACTCCAGAGTCCACTGAAGCGAAACCGGAGCCTACCTCGATTATCCCGGAAGGGTCTTCGGTGGTGCCAAAGATCGTGCCGGACCTGGACCGCAGCAAGCACAGCGTGCCATTGGAGGACATTCTGTTCGACACTTTCGGCACGACCGATGCCCGGTTCGTGCCTCTGAGTGAGATCTCCCACGAACTGCAGACTGATCTTCGCGATGCCATTATCCCGGTGGACCTCCCGGTTTACGGAGGCGCGGATGCCCTGCCATGGCTGGAGGACGGCGACCTCGTGATGGGGTACGCATCGGGCGATGAAGCCTTCGCCTACCCCATTAATATCCTGAACTTTCACGAGATGGTTAACGACAAAATAGGCGGCGTCCCCGTGTTGGTAACCTACTGTCCGTTATGCTTCAGCGGCGCGGTATTCAGCCGGGAAGTCAACGGCGAGACACTCACCTTTGGCAACACCAGCGCGCTTTATCAGTCTGACCTGGTGATGTACGACCATCAGACCGGGTCATATTGGTTCCAGGTGGCCGGCGAAGCCGTGGTGGGAACCTTGACCGGGTCTAGGCTCAAGCTGCTGCCATCGTCGACCATGCCGTGGGCAGAATGGAAGGCGCTTTATCCCGATACCATGCTGATCACAGGAGTGGAGGGGGGACTGGAGACCCTATTCGCCAGGTCCCAATACGGCAACGACTCGTCCGGAGGCTACCAAGACTTCATAAATAGCGGGCGGTTCGCATTTCCGGTTGACGAAGACAAGCTTGATGGAAGGCTCTCTGCAGGCGAGATAGTTCTGACCGTGGAGAACGGCGGCGGCGCAACTGCCTTTCCCTTGGAAGTGACAGGCGACGGCGCGGTGAACGCGGAAGTGGGCGGAGAGCCCGTCGTGGTATTCACCGGTTCGGAAGGACGCTCCGTTGCGGCGTACTCAAGAGTCCTTGATGGCCGGACCCTGACCTTCGATCGATCGGGTGAAAGGTTGTTCGCCGATCAAGAAACAGGCAGCACTTGGGACCTCGCAGGACGGTCGGTGGACGGCCCTCTGGCTGGCAGCAGTTTGGAACGGGTGAATACCCGCCGCTCATTCTGGTTCGCGGTGGCCATATCCTTCCCCGGGATAGAGATACACAACCCTTAGCCGTCCTCCCTGCGATCTGCAGAGGAGATTCGCTGAGCTTAGCCGCGGCGAGACCCGTACAAAATAGGCGTACTAGACGTCGAAATCCGCTTGACACTCCCAGGCCTGTATGATACGTTGCGCACGCCTAAAAACAGGCCGTTTCCAGACATAAAATCAGGCCCGCCTGTCCCTTTAAGAGAGTCTCTTCATGGAATCCATTATCGTTGCCCTCGCCGCGGGGGGCGCTGCCCTTTTGTTCGCCCTATTGACCGCCATGCGTGTTCTGCGCGCCGAAGCAGGAAACCAGCGCATGCGGGCTATCGGCGACTCGATAAAAGACGGCGCAGCCACGTTCTTGCGCCGGGAATACTTGATCTTGGCCCCATTCGTCATCGTGGTGGCGGCTGGTCTCTGGGTCCTGATCGACTGGTGGACGTTGGACAGCACCGTTCCGGAGACGGCCATCGCCTACCTCGTGGGCACCGTCTGCTCGGCCACCGCTGGATTCATCGGCATGAACGTTGCCGTTCGCGCCAACGTGCGCACCGCCGCGGCCGCCATGCACGGCCTAAATCCGGCCCTGCGAGTGGCGTTCTCCAGCGGTTCAGTCATGGGCGTAACGGTGGTGGGCATCGGCCTGCTGGGCGTCACGGTCCTCTACGTGATCTTTCAAGACGTGACGGTAGTCGCCGGGTTTGGCATGGGCGCCAGCTCGATAGCCCTCTTCGCCAGGGTCGGTGGAGGCATCTTCACCAAGGCCGCGGACGTTGGCAGCGACCTGGTTGGAAAGATCGAAGCGGGCATCCCTGAAGACGACCCGCGGAACCCCGGAGTGATCGCCGATAACGTTGGCGATAACGTTGGCGACGTGGCTGGAATGGGCGCCGACCTGTTCGAGTCTTACGTGAGCTCGATCATCGCCGCCATGGCCCTGGCCGCCGCCGCCACCTGGAAGGCCGACGCGGCTGTTCTGCCCCTGATGCTGGCCGGCGCGGGAATCGTAGCGGCCATCCTGGGCACCTTCGTGGTGCGCAGCAGCGAGCAGGCCGACTTTGGCCAGCTCCTCTGGGCTCTGAGGCGGGGTATCTTTGTCGCCGCCATTCTGCTGGTGATATTTGCCCTGGTGATAGTCCTCTCTCTGGACATGGAGATCAAGTGGTTCTGGGCGATCATCACAGGACTTGCGGCAGGCTTGATAATCGGCCTCTCGACCGAGTACTACACGTCCTACGAGTACAAGCCCACCCAGGAGGTGGCGGAAACCTCCCAGACCGGCGCCGCTACGGTGATGATCAGCGGTATCGCCACGGGAATGGTCAGTACCGTCATTCCGTTGCTTGCGGTTGGAATCACCATCATCGTCGCCTTCGAACTAGCCGGTTTCTACGGAGTTGCTCTGGCTGGTGTCGGACTGCTGTCCACCCTGGGCATCACCCTGGCAACCGACGCCTACGGCCCCGTGGCCGACAACGCCGGAGGCATAGCCGAGCAAGCGCAGCTAGACCCCCAGGTAAGGGAGCGGACCGACGCCTTGGACGCCCTTGGCAACACCACGGCTGCCACCGGAAAAGGATTCGCCATCGGCTCCGCCGCGCTGACTTCTCTGGCGCTGTTGGCGGCTTTCGCAACGGCGGCTAAGATCACCTCCGTTGACCTGCTGGAGCACACGGTTATCGTTGGTGTCCTGTTCGGGGCCATGTTGCCATTCCTGTTCTCCGCTTTCACCATGAAGGCGGTGGGACGCGCCGCGATGTCCATCGTGAATGAGGTCCGCCGTCAGTTCCGGGAGATACCCGGTCTGATGGAAGGGAACGCAGAGCCTGATTACACCGAGTGCGTGGACATCGCCACCAAGGGCGCACTCAAGGAGATGATCATCCCTGGCGTGATGGCCGTCGCCGCTCCTTTGGCCACAGGATTCATCCTTGGCGTCGAAGCGCTGGGCGGCATGCTTATCGGAGCTGTCGGCGCAGGGTTCATGCTGGCCATCATGATGGCCACGGCCGGCGGCGCCTGGGACAACGCCAAGAAGTACGTGGAATTGGGCCACTACGGCGGCAAGGGCTCTGACGCCCACAAAGCCGCTGTGGAAGGCGACGTGGTCGGCGACCCGTTCAAAGACACGTCGGGTCCGTCCCTGAATATCCTCCTCAAGCTGATGGCCATCGTGTCACTGGTGTTCGCTCCGGTGTTCCTGGAGGTCACACCTCTGATCGACAAGATCACATAGGTCTAAGCCAAGCAAAAAAAGGGCCGGTCACATGACCGGCCCTTTTTTTGTTTCTTGATGATTCCCCTTCTCCCGTCATTCCGGCGAAAGCCGGAATCCAGTCAAACCACATGCTGCGACTGGTGGTTGAGTTGCCCATAACCGTGGGGGGGCGCCCCCCCCCCACCCCCCCCCCCGGCGGGGGGCGCGGGAGCGCCCGAACGG
>CAYXDE010000026.1:34097-44728 GCA_964463525.1 uncultured Dehalococcoidia bacterium
TCCCCCACGCCTGGGGGAGGGGACTATCCCCGTCATTCCGGCTTTCGCCGGAATCCAGTCAAACCATAACTGATGCAAAGAGGGTGGTCCGGCAGGCCCACCATGAGCGGGTAATGAGCGTAGGCGCGGGTTTTCAACCCGCATCTGGCGTCTGCGAACGGCGTGTGTGCCTGATAAGACGTCTGGAATTCAACCGGGGCAGGTGAAAAACCTGCGCCTACGGACGGTTGTGGCGGGGTGGTCCGACCGGCTGATGTTGAGCGGGCGGATGGGGAAGAACTAGAGGCCGGCGATCAACCCAGACGGGTCCAATTCTATGATCTTTCCCGTGGCGTCTTCACCGTCTATCTCCAGGATGCCTATGGTTCCCAAGACACCCCGTTTGTGGCGTTTGCCGGGGTAGGTGGGGCTGCCCGGGTTCATGATCATGACCCCGTCCCAGTGGGTGACTATCTCCTCATGGGTGTCACCGTACAAGACGACGTCCACCGGTTCTTTGAACTTGCGGGCCATTACCTCCCGCCCATCGTCATCTGGCAGGACAAGGTCGGTTCCGTCGGGGCTGGTGGGAATCTTGGGTCCCGGCCATTGGATGTCGTGAATCATGCCGATGGACACGCCCTCGACCTTGACCACTCTGGTCGTCAGGGCGAGGCGGTCGCCGTCCTCCAACGGGTCTTCATAGCCGCGAACGGCCAGCAATGGAGCGACCTCTTCCAGGTAATCGAGGACTCCCAGACATTCCAGGTCGCCGCAGTGGAGAATCATATCCACTCCCCGGAGGGCGTCCAGGATCTTCACCGGCAGATCGCGTCCGCTGCCTGCGGAATGAGTGTCTGAGATAACGCCGATCTTGGTGGGCATCAGACGCCTGCCTGCGGGGTATTTTCTCCCAGCGGGGCCAGGGCTGCCATGGTCCGGTTGACGGCTGCCAGGTCTGTCCCGTGCGGGAAGTTGACGATGGGCAGGTCCACACCCGCCTGCCGGAACTTGCTCATCTGGTCGCGGCACTGCTGGGCGTCACCCAACACCACGATGCTTTCCAACATCTTGTCCGACACCGCTCCGGCGGCCTGTTCCCGGTTCCCAGAGGCCCAGGCTTCTTTTATGGCTTGGGCTTCGGCGCCGAATCCGGCGCGGCTGACACTGTCGAAATAGAAAGTTCCCATGCCGCCCACGTAATAGGCCATATGCGCCCGCAGCAGTTGCTCACCTTGCGCCAGGTCCTCAGGGCCGTCCGCCGTGTAACAGAAGATGTAGGGGGCGATGGTCACGTCGGAAGCGTTCCGGCCGGCCTTTGCCGCGCCGATGCCGATCTGCTCTCGCAACTCAGGGAAGCGCTCGCGGTTGACCCACACCGGCAGACACCCGTCGGCGTACTCCCCGGTCAACTCTAGATTCTTTGGGCCCAGACTGGCCATGTAGATGGGCACACGCTCCTGAACGGGCGGGGAGATCATGCGGAACCGCTCCATCTGGTAGAACCTGCCCTGGTGGTCCACCCGGCCGCCCGACAGGGCTTTGCGGATGATCTCGATGTACTCCCGTGTGCGGGCCAGGGGAGAGTCGAAGGGCACACCATGCCAGCCTTCCACCACCACCTTTCCGCTGCTGCCCAGGCCCAAGATGGCCCGGCCTTTGGACAATATATCCAGGGATGCCACGGTCTGCGCGATGAGGGCGGGCGTCCGGCTGTAGGTGGTGACGATGCCGGTGCCCAGACGCAGGTTCTCGGTATGGCAGGCAACCATCGTAAGCACGGTGAAAGCGTCCCGGCCCCAGGACTCTCCGGTCCAGAAGGAGTGATAGCCGAGATTGTCAGCCTGCTTGGCCAAGGCGATCAGGTCATCGTCGGAGGTCTCACGGCTGGCGTTGAGAAAGAAACCAATCTGGTCCATCTATGGCTCCCGTGGGGAATGGCTGCTGGGATTATAGATGAGGCGGGGTGGGGCGTGCCAGGAATAAGCGGGAGCCAGCTTGGCGGAGCAGGGCCAGGAGAAAGATCAGTTGCGGCTCTCCCAGAGGGTGAAGTAGTCGGGGGAGTCGCCTTTGAGGGCGTCTTCCATCTGCTGTTCGTTCAGCTGTTCCATGATGTCGGTCTCGCGTTGGACCAGATCGGCAAGCGTGTCCGACCAATAGTCGGACTCGGCGCCGTCTGAAGCGCTGCGGATCAGGTCGTTCAGCCCGTCCAGTATCTTTCCGGCGTGGGAGGTGAGCGCCCCGCCACTGACAACATAGACGACCACAGCCGGGATGTCGTCTTCGTTGTCCACTTGTACGCCGAGCCGGTCCAAGATGAAAGTCATGGCGATGTCGCGCACAGATTCTTCGATGGTGACTGGAAGGTTCATGAAGTGGGAGAAAAGGAAATCGCTCGACGCACGCAGAGTCTCGGAAAACTCGGCTTCGACCGTCCGGTAGAACTCGTCGTCGAAGACGTCATCTGTGCTGAGCAGCAGCACCTGGGGGTTCTCTTCGCGGGAGTCTATAACTAGAAATTCGGGCAGATGCGGGAAGAGACAGAGCTGGATATCCGGACGCCCGCCGCCGGGCAATTGTGGGTTGAACAACTGTTCCATTTGGTCCGCTTGCGCCATCTCGCAGACTCGTCTGAGAAATGGAAAAATACTTAGTGAGGCGGACAGCCGCCGCCCTTTTACTTTAACCGTAGCTTAGGCAATTATCCAGCCTGATCTGAAGGCGCCAGGCAGCTACAAGATGCCGGATATATCGTGCATCTGCTGATAGAGCCAATGATTGATGTCCTCCCGGCAGACCGACTCCAGCATGCTGGCCGCCCGGGCTTTGCGGTCTTCGGCAGACATGGTAATCGCTTCATGCAGGGCCTCCATGGTGCCTTCGATGTCGGTGGGCGAGACACTGAGAGCGCCGCCGGCCAGTTGCTGGTAGACGCCGCTGCTGTGGGACAGCACCAGAACACCGTCCCGGTTGTTGACCACCGGGCCCTCTTTCGCCACCAGGTTCATGCCTTCGATTATGGTGTTCACCAAGAGGACGTCATACAGTTTCATGCCCGCGATGGCCTGGGTGTAGTTGTTCTCTATGAAGGGCACGATGGGCTGCCAGTCCGCCGTCCCGTGGTTGTTGTTGATCTGCTGGATCACCTGTTGTATCTCGTCCATGTACCGTTGGTACTGGCGGATGTGAGTGCGTGAGGGCACCAAGAATGCCAGGAACTTAACCTTGCCCTTGAGCTCGGGATAGCGGTTCAACAGCAGCTCGTAGGCCCGGAAGCCGCGGACCACGTTCTTGTTGGGCTCGGCCCGGTCTATGCGGACGATGGTAACTTCGCCGGT
This sequence comes from uncultured Dehalococcoidia bacterium, assembly GCA_964463525.1. Lineage (GTDB taxonomy): Bacteria > Chloroflexota > Dehalococcoidia > Lucifugimonadales > UBA3495 > UBA9611. Next base: position 37,415 of record CAYXDE010000026.1, read on the forward strand.
GTCTCCAGACAGCCGGGCTTCGTAATCCAAAGCCCGGGGAGTGTTGGCTATCCGCTGTACCTCTTCCACGTTGATGGATATGGGATATACCTTGACGGCAGTGGTGCGGCCGTTGTGAGACACGGTGTGGTTGTTCCGGTCAACGGCCACACCCGGAACGAACTCTTCGACCGTGTCCAAGAAGCAGCGGACGTCGCCGATGGTCTGGAACCCCAACAGGTCGGTGGAGCACAGAGACTCGCAGATGCGCCGGGTGATGTAGTCCGGAATCATGTGCCAATATTGGGGCGTTGGCCAGGGGATGTGGACGTAATGCTGGATGACGGCCTCGGGCACTCCCTGGCGGACGAATTCCGGCATCAGATACAGGTGGTAGTCGTGCCCGATGACTATGGGTGTTTCTTCCAGGCCACGGGCTTCCTCGATCACGGCATTGGCGAAGGCCTGGTTCACCGGGATGTAGCCGCCCTCCCAGGCGTCGTGCACGGCGGCGTCGACGTTGGGATTGTAAGGCGGGTTCCACATGTAATGCTGCAGGAACCAGAGCAGCGGGTTGCAGAGGATGTTGTAGTACTTGTGGTAGACGCGCCGGGGCGTCACAACGTACCGCAGGTTGATCTGATGGCCGGGCAGGGGAGACCTTAGGTGGGGGCCCTGGCCGTTGTCGGAGACCACCCGGTCGCCTTCACCCATGGCGCTGGCCACCCAAGTGAACTCGAATTTCTGGGCCAGAGAGCTGAAGGCGGTGACGACGCTGCCGCTGCCTCGGCGGGCCTCGGGCCGGCCGTCACCGGACATCTGGTGCTCAACCGGGCCACGGTTGCTCACCAGGATAAGCGGACGTTTGGAGAAAACGGCCGCACAGAGGTCGTTAAGTTCGGCTGAATCAGCCATGCCGCGTTCCTGTCAGGACCCTTTTAAGCATCCCGTCACCTATGTCAGATACAAATGCAGCTAGCGCTGTTTGTTCTGAATTTCCTTAGATTGTAGATAATTCCGCCGAAATCCTTCGATAAATGATGATTTCGGTATGATGATTAACCAGGAAGTGCAAGCCAGGCGACACTATCACTGGCAGTTTCTCGTTGTCAAGAATGGGTCAAGAACGGCTGTTCAGCCTGGTGCCGTCCCGCCCGCCAGCCTGGCTACGGCCGGGACAACGGCGGCCAGTGTGTCCACCGTGATGTCCGGTTGTGTTGCCGGGTCGTCGGGGTCTTCCCGCTCATAGAAACCCGATATCCAGACCGTCTTCATGCCGCAGCGTTTGGCGCCCGCCACGTCGTTGATCACGTGGTCGCCGACGTGAATGGTCTGCTCCGGATCGGCGTCCATCGCCTGCAGGGTCATCATGAATATCTCGCTGGCGGGTTTGGCCAGCTTCACCTCATCGGAGAACGTCAGGGTGTGGAAGTACTCCAGCATGCCGCGTTCTTCCATGTAGCTGCGGAACGTGAATCCCGGCGTCATTCCGGTGTTTGAGATCAGCCCCATCTTGAAGCCCATATCCTTGATGGACTGCAGTACGTGGACGGCGTCCTCGTGGGCTGGGGGCGGATGGACCAGGAATGAGTCGGCGTAATATTCGGCGATCTCATCCATGATCGGGCCGTCCAGTCGTTCGGAGAGTCCGGGCTCTATGTGGTTGACGAAGATGGCCACCTGCTCCCTGAAATCCACGTCTAATCCGCCGTCCCGCACCTCCCGGCACTGTTGGAAACAGGACATGTACGCTTCCCTGACATGCTCCAGGTCGAAGTCCTCTCCGAACTTGGCCAAAGCGGACTGTGCGCCCTCAAGCCGGACCATGGTGCGGGCCTGCCCCAGGTCGCGCTCGTCCAGCAATAGGGTCTGCCAAAGGTCAAAGGTAACGGTGGTGATCTCCGCCAATATAGCCGCTCTCCAGTGCGTAAGACCAGCATAGGCTGATCTAGAGTCGTAATTGGATTCTACACGAAATACGACCCCCGCTAGCCGTGCAGGTCAGCAGGGATGGGCCGTGATCGCAGCGGTTTAGCGCGGTTTACAGCGGCGGACGCCGGGTGTGCCAGTCGGTGGCTTGCTCGTAGGCATGGGCGGCACGGAGCACCGTCAACTCATCGAAAGGTTTTCCGGCAAGCTGCAAGCCGATGGGCAGACCGGTGTCGGAGAAGCCGCACGGCACCGATATGGCCGGGAATCCGTTGATGTTGTACGGCCTGGTGTACCGGGTCAACGCGCCGACGACCCCGATCTCCTGTTCTCCAGCCAAGACTCTGGGAGCCAGGATCTCTGGGGCTGTCACGGGTTCTGTGGGGCCGGCCAGAAGGTCAACGTCGTCTAGGAGCCGCCTTCCTTCCTGGTCCAGCAGCGTTCGTGCCTGCTGCGCCCTCAGGTAATCGGCGGCGCTGATGAACAGCCCGGCTTCGAGGCGTTGGCGCACTGGTTCGTAAAGTTGGTCGCCGTCCCTCTCCAAAAGGTCCCTGTGGAAGGCGCTGGCCTCGGACATGAGCACAGTGCTGGAGATGGCTTGAGACTGGTTGAACATGGGGAACGATACTTCTTTGACCTCGGCGCCCATGCTCTCGAGCAGACTCACGGCATCGAGCACCGCCTTCCTGATCTGTGGGTCCAGAGGCGCTTCGAAGTATTCTTTCGGCATGCCGATGCGCAGGCCCCGGACGTCGCCGGTCAGCGCCGACGTGTAATCTGGGATATCAACCTTGGCTGATGCCACGTCTTTGGGGTCGTGGCCGGCGATGACATTCATGGTGATCGCGGCGTCTTCCACCGTGCGCACCATGGGGCCGGGGTGGTCGAGGGACCAGGACAGCGCCGTCAGTCCCCAGCGGCTGACCAGCCCGTAGGTGGGCTTGAGGCCCACGATGCCGCAGAGGGCGGCGGGGATGCGGATGGAGCCTCCGGTATCGCTGCCGGTGGTGATGGTGCATTGACCGGCCGCCGCGGCGGAGCCGGAACCTCCGCTGGAACCGCCGGTTATCCTCTCCGGATTCCATGGGTTGTGCATGTGACCGTAATCGAGGTTCTCGCCGGTGGGACCGTAGGCGAACGGGTGCATGTTCAGCTTGCCCAGGAGGATGGCTCCCGCTTGCTGGAACTTGGCCGCCACGGTGCAGTCTTCCTCGGGGACGAACGTGTCGAAGATCCTGGAGCCGGAGGTGGTGCGCACCCCGCCGGTGTTGTACAGGTCCTTGAGGGCAACGGGAATGCCGTGCAGCGGGCCTTTGTATCTTCCGGCTTGAATCTCCTTCTCGGCCTGCCGGGCGGCGGCGCGAGACTCGTCCGCCAGCAGGGTGATGAAAGAATTCAGGACCGGCTCGGTGGCGTCGATCCTAGCAAGGTGGGCATCGATTATCTCGACGGGAGAGACCTCTTTATTTTCGACAAGCTTGGAGAGGTCGCCCGCGCTCATATAGCAGATTTCCAGTGTGTCCATCGAAGCATTGCCTCCCAGTTGGATGTGGCTAGGGGCGGTTCAAGGCGCCTTGATCAGTTGAGGCTTAATCGGTTGGGGGGATAAAGGCCATCTCCGGCTCCACGCCTGAGACATCTATGCCTCTTGTGGTTTCGGCCATGATATACACCCCACGCACCTGGGAGTAGAGCTCGTCCAGGTAGGCTGGTTCGCCTGTGATGCCGTGCAGTTCCGCCAGGCGGTCAAAGTCTTCACGGGAGAGTTGTTTCTCTTCAGCCATATCGTCATCTCCGGAGGCCGTTCTAAGCCGCAGCCATTATGGCCGAGGATGTATCTTCTGGCAATCACGCCCGGCCATATAGGACGGCGCCGTGCCGCCTGAGAAACAGGCCGCTTGGAATTAAGGTTCAAGTTGCTATACTTCACTGATTGGATCGAAAGACGAGTATACGGAAACGATTTGCAGCCCAGCGATAACATCCAGCAACAAGCAGGCGGACCCAGAGGAAACCACGGAGGCCAGACCATGGGCAGTCCGTCCTATTGCTCCCGTTGCGGGACGCCCTGGAACACGGACCTGGCCCGGTGTGGCAGTTGTGGATATGAAAGGGCCATTTCCTCCACGGAAGACCTTTGGGCCCCCGAGACCCCAGTAAACGGTTCTGGCAACGGTTTTGGCAATGGTTCTGGCGGCCGCGTGAACCATCGGATGGGCGGAGTGACCTGGGGTGTGAAGCACATCATCGCCGGGATCATCCTCGTCATGCTCTCCTTGTTCACCGCTGCCGCCGTTGCATTGGTGGCCGGCGATCTGTACCCGGAGCAAGAAGACGCGGTAGCGACCTGGATCAGCGTCCATCTCATGGCGCTGGCCATCGCAGGCACCGTTTGGTATCTGGGTCTGAGGCATACGAGGTTCCCGCTGGCTGTATTGCGGCTCAGCCGGGTACAGCGCCCTAGGATCCGCACCGTACTATTGATGTTCGGCGTGTTGGCGGCCAGCCTCATAGCCACCGCTATCTACTCAGGGATCGTGGAATGGCTGGGGGCCGATAAACTAACAGCGCCGGTGGTAGAGTCGGACATCTTCTTCGACGGCGTGGCGGTGATCCTGACCTTCCAGGCCCTGGCGCTCATCACCCCCATAAGTGAAGAGCTCTTCTTCAGAGGATTTATCTTTCGTGGACTCATCCCCAAGGTAGGCCCATTTGGGGCCATGCTGATCAGCGCGGCGGTGTTCAGCGGCTTCCATCTCTCCCTGGGCGTGCTCATTCCGATCTTCATCACCGGCTTCTTGCTGGCTTGGCTGTATTGGAAGACCGGCTCTCTGTGGGCCTCCATCGGGGCCCACGCCGGTCAGAACGCCCTGGCGTTGATCGCAACGGCGCTTACCTGACCGAACGCGTACGTGGGCAACCCTGGACAAAGCCCAGGGGTAGACACGGGTGGGGATGTACGTTAAATTTGCCTAAATCTTAGGCGCGGTTCCTTCCGGGAATCGTGGCATCAGGACTCTAGGTCCCAGGTATGGGCGAACCTCGAATCAGGCGTATGTTTGATGCAGTCCGGGAGCAGAAGCGTCCCGGACTGATTGTGTTTGTGACCGCCGGGTTTCCGGATATGGAGGCCACGTTGGAGCTGGTCCCAGCCCTGGTGGCGGCCGGCGCCGACGCTGTTGAGCTGGGAGTCCCCTTCAGCGACCCGCTTGCTGAAGGCCCGGTTATTCAGGAGTCCAGCTTCCGCGCCCTGCAGAACGGCACCAGCCTTGAAGACTGCCTGAACGCCGCTGAGACCCTGCGGGCCAAGGTCCCGGATACGCCTCTGATATTGATGGGCTATTACAACCCCATCTACACTTACGGACTGGTCCCCTTCGCAGACCGGTGCCAGCAGGCAGGCGTCGACGGCCTTATCGCAGTGGACCTGCCGGGATTCGAGGCTGCTCCACTGACGGCGGAATGCAAGGCGCGGGATATCTCGATGATTCCGCTGCTGGCCCCCACAAGCACCGACGAGAGCATCAAAGACGCCTGCACGGGCGCCAGCGGTTTTGTGTATTGCATCAGCGTCACAGGCGTCACGGGAGCCCGTGACCAGGTCTCGGGCCGGAGCTTCGAGCTTTTGGACCGGGTCAAGAAACACACCGATCTGCCTCTGGCAGTGGGGTTCGGCATATCCAACCGGACCCATGTGGAAGAGGTGGGCAACAACGCTGAGGGTGCGGTTGTGGGCAGCGCTCTCATCAGAGTGATGCTGGAAGCGCCCAGGGAGGAACTGGTTGAGCGGGCCAGCCGGTTCGTTGCCGAACTGGCCGGTGCCACGCTCCCAACCTAAGGAGCTCTGTTCTTATGATGACAGCGTGGCGAATTATATGGAGCTCGTCGACAAGCTAATGACAGCGTGGCGAAATACATGGAGGGCGACGACAGGCTAATGACAGCATGCCGGGGAATACGGGGGGCGACGACCGCCGACGCCAACACGGAAGAAGCGATCCACGCAGCGACCACCGAGATGGTGCAGGCCTTGATCGACGCCAATGATTTGGAAGAAGACTCTCTGGCGGCGGTTTTCTTCACCATAACCCCGGATCTGGACGCTGCATTCCCGGCCACCGCAGCCCGGCGCTTGGCGTGGTCAAACGCTCCGCTGATGGACATGACACAGGTGGTTGTGAAGGGTAGCTTGCCCCGTTGTATCAGGATACTTATACTAGTTAATACTGATAAGGAACCAAAGGACCTGAAATACGTATATCTGAAAGGGGCGGAGAGCCTGCGCGCATAGGGCAGGGTCAATAGGCCCCTATCTATGATAGTGAGCGAGCCTGGCTGCGGAGGGTGCAGTCGCCGGCTCCGGGTGTGGTGGGGTATCTCGTTCTAGGTCAGTCCCAGTTCCTGAAAGACCAAACGGGATACAAACAAATCCACGGACCTAAAGGTGAGTTCGAAAATGATCGTCGTAATGGCACGGGACACAGCCTCCGAAGACCTGGAAAACGTGCGGCAAAGAATCGAAGGCCGGGGGCTCAGAGCCCAGATCAACCTGGGAGAAGAGCGGGCAGTCATCGGAGTCATGGGGTCCATACCCCCAGACTTCAAAGATGAGATGGAGTTGATGCACGGGGTCTCGGAGGTCGTCATGGTCTCCAAGCCCTACAAGCTGGCCAGCAAGGAATTCCATCCGGACAACACCATCATCAAGGTTGGCGACGCCGTGATTGGCGGCCCCAAGCCTGTGATCATGGCCGGACCATGCTCCGTTGAAGATGAAGAACAGATGGTTTCCACCGCCAAGGCAGTGAAAGCCGCCGGCGCCACGGTCCTCCGGGGCGGCGCCTTCAAGCCCCGGACCTCTCCCTACAGCTTCCGCGGCATGGGCGAGGACGGCCTCAAACTGCTCAACCTGGCCAAACAAGAGACCGGTCTTCCCATCATCACCGAGGTCATGGCCACGGCCGACGTGGAAACCGTTGCCGAGTACGCTGACATCTTGCAGATCGGCGCCCGGAATATGCAGAACTACAACCTTCTCGACGAGGTTGGTCTGATCGGAAAACCAGTGATGGTCAAACGCGGGCTAGCCGCCTCCTACGAGGAATGGCTGCTGGCTGCTGAGTATGTCATGGCCGGAGGCAATGAGAACGTCATTCTCTGTGAGAGGGGGGTTCGCGGGTTCGAGACTTTCACCAGGTTCACCCTGGATGTGGCCGCGGTGCCCGTGATCAAACGGCTCAGCCACTTGCCCATCGTCTGCGACCCCAGCCACAGCACCGGAAAGTGGTACTTGGTCACCCCCGTCGCTCTGGCGTCGGTGGCTGCCGGGGCCCACGGGCTGCTGATTGAGGTCCATCCGAATCCGGACGTTGCCAAGTGCGACGGACCCCAGTCCCTCACGTTCGG
>CAYXDE010000027.1:0-44328 GCA_964463525.1 uncultured Dehalococcoidia bacterium
CCGCGTGCCCACCTTCAAGGACAAGGTCCGGCAGATGCATGAGACCGAGGAGACGGTGAATTACGGCCTGGTTGGCTATCCGGTGCTCCAGACCGCCGATATCATCCTGTATAAGGCTGACACGGTGCCTGTGGGCCAAGACCAGGTTCCCCACATAGAACTTTCACGGGAGATCGTCCGCCGGTTCAACAACATGTTCGGCGAGACCTTCCCTGAGCCCCAGGCCAAGCTCACGGAGGCCCCCCTGCTGGTCGGCCTGGACGGCCAGAACAAGATGTCCAAGACCCTGGACAACCACCTGGACCTGGCCGCCACTCCGGAAGAGACTACCAAGCGGGTGCTGACGGCCTTCACTGACCCCCAGCGGCTGCGCCGGGACGACCCCGGCCGCCCGGAGGTCTGCAATATCTACGACCTGCATAAGATCTTCAGCGGGGCCGAGGCCACAGCCACGATCTACGAAGAATGCACCACCGCCAAGCGCGGCTGCGTCGACTGCAAGCGCCACCTTGCCGACAGCATCAACGAGTATCTCAAGGAACTTCGGGAAAGGCGTGAGGACATCAAAGCCCGGCCCGGCTACGTGCAGGAGATACTCCACGAGGGCGGCAAGCGGGCCAGGGCCATCGCCCAGGAGACAATCGCAGAGGTCTACGACAAGATGGGGCTGGCGTAGCTGATAGCTGCCAGCGTTCAGCCTTCAGCTTTTCTTTTGATTTTTTACTTTCGTATATGGGGTTTTTATGCCTGAGGAATTGCCGGTTTCCAAGAATGGGCGCGGGGCCATGGACGTTGCACTTGAGGCCGCTCGCGCTGCCGGAAAGATCATCCGCGACGGTTTCAACTCCGAGCACGAAGTGCATTTCAAGGGGCGCTCCGATATCGTGACCGAGGTTGATCTGGCCGCCGAGAAATCCATTCTGGACCTGCTCACCGGCGAGTTCCCAGAGTTCAGCATCCTGGCCGAGGAATCCAAGCCGGTGGACGGCGACTCGCCCTACAAGTGGGTGGTAGACCCTCTCGACGGCACCCGCAACTACGCCCACGGCATCCCCCACTTCTGCACCATCATCGCGCTGGCCAAGGACGACCACATCATTGCCGGGCTGACCTACGACCCGGTACGCGAAGAGATGTTCACGGCCATCGAAGGCCAGGGGGCTTTCCTCAACGACACTAGAATCACCGCCTCGGAGACCACCGAACTGAGCCGCAGCCTGCTCTGCTGCGACCTTGGCTATGTTGATGAGAAGGCCGGGTTCGCCATCGATCTGGTGCGCTCTCTTTGGCCAGGAATGTACAGCGTCCGGTTCATGGGCTCCTCGGGCCTGGGGTTGGCCTACGCCGCCGCGGGCCGGGTTGACCTCTACTTTCACCACTCCCTGATGCCTTGGGACCTGGCCAGCGGCCTGGTCCTGGCCCAAGAAGCCGGCGCCAAGATCGTAGACCGTCAGGGCAACGAAGGCGCCCTCTTCACCCCCAGCGTCATCGTCTCCAGCCCCGTCCTGGTGGAAGAATTCCTCAAGACCACAGACGGCCAGCCCTGGCGGACGGCCAGTTAGGGGGCTCTGGCTCTACGGCTTGCCATTATCCCTAGCCGCCACGGAACATGGTTGGAGCAACATGAGACTTCTCCGACAGACAACTATGCTCCAATCATCGAATTCCAGGCGGGTCATTCTTGCGCTGGCAACGCTGGTCCTTGCGCTTTTGGTCGCGTGCGGTAACGACAGTAAAGAATCCCAAGCGCCGGAGTGGGCGGTCGATGCCGTGCCTGCCCCCTCCCATCTGCTCTTCCGGACCCCGTTCTTCCCAGACGAGATTGTTCCACGGGATGAATTCGAATCGTTGAATATCGATCCCTCCATCTACGGTCCGGAGGCCATGGAGCCCGGACAGTCATTCCGTTACCTCATAAGCGTCTTTCGGTGCTGTGTGGTCGTATATCCAGTGGATATCCAGGCGGAGTGGTCGGTGGATCCGGAAGGTGTCGCCAGAATAGACGAAAAGACCGGGTTTCTCGCCATAAACGAATCTGCCGCCCATGGGGCAACGGTGACACTCACCGCGAAGGTGGAAGGGGTGGAGGAGCCGGTCACACGGGAATTGACGGTGTTTTCATCTGCCCAGAATCCTCTGATAGGCCGGTGGCGGGAGGACCGTGCGAGCGGCGGGGTTAGGGAACTTCTATTTCAGTCTGACGGCCGGTATTTCGCAACCTGGATCATGCTCGAATCCTTCGTGGACTTGGGGGGAAGATACATGGTGGATACGACAACCGGGAAGATCGAAATGATCCAAGGCTTTGAAAGAGAGAAGACGGAGGGATTCCAAGGCGCGGGTAACTTCGAGATCGACGACCAAGGCCTGCTGTTGACCGGCATCTGTCCCGAGGAACCAGACCCCGGGAACCCTGACTGCGTCCGCCGGTTCGTCCGCGCTGAGTAACCCTACCGCCGCGTCCCCGGCCCCTGGTTCTCCAACACGACGTTTGCGCCGACCAACTCATCTACCTCAGCCTGGCTGAAGCCATGCTCCATCAATACTTCGGAGCTGTGTTCCCCCAGCATTGGCGCGCGGGTGCGTATCTGGCCGGGGGTGGCGGACAGCTTCACGGGGATGCCGATGTTGTGGATGGTGCCCAGGTCAGGGTCTTCCAGGTCGACCAGCATGTTCCGGGCCAGCACCTGTGGGTCCTTGTAGACCTGTTCCATGTTGTAGATGGGACCGGCGACCACGCCTGCTTCCTCAAGCATCTTGAGCCAGTTGGCGGTGGTGTCCGTTGTGAATGTCTCTTCCAGCAGCGCAGCCAGCTCATCCTGACGGGCCTTGCGGTCGCCGGGCAGCTTGAAGCGTGGGTCGTCTATCAACGCCTCGGCCCCGATGGCCCGGCACAGCTGCTCCCAGGTCGGTTGGGTGGCGGCGCCGATGTTCAGGTGGCCGTCAGACGTCTTCAGGGCCTGATAGGGGGCCGAGACCCGGTGGGCCGAACCCAGGGGGCCGGGTATCTCGCCGTCGGCAAAATAGACCGAGGACTCCCACACGGTGTAGGCCACGCCGGCTTCCATGAGCGACGTGTCCACCTGCTGGCCCTGCCCGGTCTTCAGGGCATGGATGTAGGCGCAAAGCACGCCGTTGGCCGACAACAGGCCCGCCGAGATATCCGTGATGGGCACTCCCACCTTGGCCGGCGGCATCCCGGGGTGGCCGGTGATGCTCATCAACCCGCTCACGCCTTGGGCCACCAGGTCGAACCCGCCCTTGGCGGCGTCTGGGCCGGTGTTGCCGAAGCCTGAGACCGAGCAGTACACCAGGCTTGGTTTGATGGCGGCCAGGGCCTCGTACCCCAGCCCCAAGCGCTCCATGACGCCGGGTCGGAAGTTCTCCACCACGGCGTCGGCCCCTGCCACCAGCCGCTTGAACATGGTCTGGCCAGCCTCGTTGCGCAGGTCTACAGCCAAACTGCGCTTGTTACGGTTTAGGGCTAGGAAGCCAGCCGACCAGTCTTTGATGAATGGAGGGCCCATGCGGCGGTTGTCATCACCGCCGTTGGGCTTCTCCACCTTGATGACATCGGCGCCCATGTCGGCCAGCACCATGGTGCAGAATGGCCCCGCCATGATCTGAGTCAGGTCCAGCACCACCATGCCGGAAAGCGCGGATTGGGTCGTCATCGGTCCACCTTTACGCTAAGTTTGTCCCCGGTTTGGTCCCAAGCCGGGGACAAGGATTCTAGCGTATGGCGGTTGGCGGCTCAATGACCGTCATGATGTCCGGGGTCTCTTCCCCTTCGACCATAATCTGCACCGCCTGTCCTTTTTCGGTGGCCCGGATCAGTTTGTGGTTCACCATCAGGTACAGTCCGGGGACCTTGAAGGTGTACTCGACTACCACGACGCTTCCTGCTGCAACCGTGGTGGTCTCCACGCCGTACTCCCGGGCGGAGTCTGGGTGGAAAGCCCCGTCTACGTACACCGTATCGAGGTGCCCGCCGATTATGTGCAGCCAGGACTCATCGTTGGCCTGCCCATAGTAGAACCTGACTTTGTCGCCTACATCAACCTTGAGGGCGTTATCCCCGGTCACCGCGCCAACTCGACCGTTGGTCACAACGTAAGATGGGTTCTCGGCTGCTACCCTTTCCTGGGAGTACACATGCTTACTTGGGTCGTCCTCGGATGGCTCGGTATAGAAATCCCGTTCCATCAGATAGAACTCTTCATCGACTTCTGGGAGTCCGCCTTTCGGCAGAACGATTATGGAACCGTACATCCCTCACGTAACGTGCATCACTATGGGCGCGATGGCGCAGTGATAGACGAAGGCGCCTTCCCTCAAAGCCTGGAACCGGAAAGTGGTCTGCTGGCCGGGCCCCACTATGGAGACAGCGCCACCGCCCAAGGCTCCCGTGGCGGCGTGGAAGTCCACGTTGTGGGCGAATTTGTTGCCCTCCAGGTTCTTCAGCGTCACTTCTACCCAATCGCCCAGGCAGACGACGATGGCCGGTCCCGGTACAGCCCCGTTAAACGTGAGGAACGGGAAAGTGATTCCCGGCGCGATCTCACCGGTATACTCTGAAGTTTCCAGAGTGACCCGGACGTTCTTCGGGTCTCCGGTGCAGTCCGGAACCGCCGGAAGCGCCGGGGCGGGGACGAGTTTCTGATCGACGTTCTGCGGTTTTACCTCGTCGAAGGAACGGGGTTCATAAGCCGGGGCGATGCCCTTGTCATCGGCTACAGAAGCCGAAGACGAGGTCGTTTCCGAATCTGACCCACAGGCCATCGCCAGGATCAAAAGCAATCCAGCGATCAACACCAGCTTCTTTTTCATGGTTATCATCAGCTACGGTCCTCCCAAGGAGATTTACGTCAATTCGGTACCCACCATTCTTTTACAAACAACGATCCCGATGATTTGGCCTGATCAAACATCGTCGAATCCATTGATTGTGAAAAGCATCCCAATCATAGATTTCCATCCGCATACGCGGTAATGCCATCCGTCCACAAAAAAGGGGGGCCACTTGGTCAAACCCGCAGATAACGGCAAAGTCAGGGTTAAACAGGATGCTGACTATATCTTCCATGAATTGACCCGCAGCATCTGCCCAGAATGCAAAACGGTGATCGATGCCCAGATACTGATCCAAGACAACAAGGTCTTGATGCGCAAGCGCTGTCCCACCCACGGCTGGTTCACCGGCATAATCAGCTCCGACGCCCAGATGTATGTGGACTCGGTCAAATTCAACAAGCCGGGCACCCTTCCATTGGAAACCAGCACCGAAGTCAAAGACGGCTGTCCGTTGGACTGCGGCCTCTGCCCCGAGCACAAACAACACATGTGCCTGGCCCTTATCGAGGTCAACACCGCCTGCAACCTGAACTGCCCCATCTGCTTCGCCAACGCCGGAGTGGGGTTCAGCCTGACTATGGAGCAGGTGGAATTCATGCTTGACCGCTTCGTAGAGATCGAGGGCGATCCCGAGGTGGTCCAATTCAGCGGCGGCGAGCCCACCATCCACCCCGACCTGATGGACATGATCCAGGCGGCGAAAGACCGGGGCATCCGCCAGGTCATGGTCAATACCAACGGCGTGCGCATCGCCCGGGACGACAATTTCCTGGACGATCTGGCCGAACAGAACCCAGTGATCTATTTTCAATTCGACGGCCTGCGCCCGGAGACATACGTGACCATAAGGGGCGAAGACCTGTTGGACCTGAAACTGAAAGCCCTAGACCGGCTGGCCGAGAAAGGCATCGACGCTGTTTTAGTGGCCGCCATCGAATGCGGCGTGAACACCGACGAAGTTGGCGCCATCCTGAAATTCGGGCTGGAGCACCCGGCGGTCCGTGGCGTGGTTTTCCAGCCTGTAACCCACGTTGGCCGTCACATCGAATTCGACCCCATGGAAAGGGTGACCATCCCCGACGTTATCCACGGCATCGTGGACCAGAGCGGCGGCCGGTTCATCATGGAGGACTTCGTCCCCGTGCCCTGCTGCTTCCCCACCTGTCAGGTCAACTCTTACGTGTTTGTGGACGGCGAGCAGACCGTGCCCCTGCCCCGCATGCTGGACATCGACCAATATCTGGACTACATCACCAACCGCGCCCTGCCCAAGCCCACAAACTCAGAAGACGTTCAGTCGGCTTTGGAGAAACTATGGTCGGCCTCGGCCGTCGCCGGAACGGAAGACACGGCCAGCCAGTTCCAGTGCGCCTGCGGGCCGGGCCTGGAGTTGGGTTATGAGATGGCCCATCTGAAGGACCACATCTTCCAGATCGCCATCAAAGACTTCCTGGACCCTTGGACCTTCAACGTCAAGCAGGTCATGAAGTGCTGCGTGGGCATCCTGGTGCCGGACGGCCGGGTCATACCCTTCTGCGCCTACAATTCGGTGGGGTACCGGGAAGAGATCCGCGACCAGTTGTCCGAAGAAAGAACGCTGGAGCTGGCCCGAAAGAAGATAGAATCTGCGGAGCGGACCAACGATCCGGCGCCGCAGCCCGCAGACGACTAGGAGTTGGTCCAAGTTGCAGAGTGAAGCAGAAGCCAAGGCTTGTTGCGCCGATCTTTATCAGTCGGACATGGCCAAGTTGATCATGGGCGACACCCTCCACCCCGGAGGTCTGGGCCTGACCAACAAACTTGGACGGTTGATGGGACTTGAACCCGGTGACGTGGTGGCCGACCTGGCCAGCGCCCGGGGAGAGAGCGCCCAGGCTTTGGGCCGGGTGTTCCGCTGCCAAGTGCTGGGCGTTGAGTTCGGCGCGGAGGCCGTCCGCCACGCCCATACCGCCGCTGCTGATAAAAGCCGCGCACGGTTCGTCCGCGGCGATGCCGAGAACTTGCCACTTAAGACCGGAGCATTCGATGCCGCTGTGTGCGAGTGCTCCATGAGTCTGTTCATCAACAAGACCCAAGCCGTGGCCGAGACATCGCGGTTGCTCAAACCCGGCGGCAGGTTCGGCCTGAGCGATGTGACCATCGAACCAGGCGCTCTTCCGGCAGAGTTGGAAGGCGACCTGGGTCAAGTGTTATGCATGACCAGCGCCCTCACGGCCGATGGTTATGTCGATCTGTTGGAATACGGCGGGTTCACCGTCACCGAGCGGCTGGACGCCTCGACAGAGATCGTCAGGATATTGGACGAGGTTGAAGGCAAACTAGCAGCGTTTCTGGCCTTTCAGCGCATGAGTGGCGCTTCCGTGGAAGGGGGCCAGCTTGAACGCTCTCCGGAACTGGTGGCCAAGGTCAGAAAGATGGTTGAGGCCGGGGAACTGGGCTACTGGTTGTACGTTGGGGAGAAACAGGACTAGGTCATTCTCGGCTCCGCCCGACTCCTATCCCCAACCCCCTGGCTGGTATATGATTGAACTAGATGAAATCAGCGGCTACACGCATACCGTGAACCACATGTTTCTCCGATATCTATCCACATTCCTCCCCGCGCGCAGCGCCCGGCCAAAGGCCGTAGTTTCCCAATGATCGACGGACTTCAGATAGTCCTGAACATGGTCCTGGCCATTGCCGCCGGGTATTTCTTGGGCGCGCTACCCTTCGCCCACGTCGCATCCCGTATCCGGGGCGTTGACGTATTTGCCACCGGCAGCACACTTGCGGGCACGGCCAACGTGTTCTTCAACGTGGGACACCGCACCGGAGCAATCGTCTTTGTTGGTGACGTGGCCAAAGGCGCCGCGGCCGTTTTTGCAGCCTGGGCGTTGGGCGTGCCTCCAGCCTTGATCCTAGTTGCCGGCGGAGCCGCCGTGGTGGGGCACTGGAAGTCGGTGTTCACCGGGTTCCGGGGCGGCGATGGCATGGCCCCGTTGATGGGCGTCTCTCTGGCCTTGATGCCTGCTCTAGCCGTGCTCGGGGTCGCCGCGGGCCTTGCGGCCGTCGTGTTGATGCGTCATTCGCCGCTGCGGTCAACGTGGGGAATCTCGGTCTGTTTCATGGTGATGCTGGCCATCAGTCAGTACTATCAGATCGAGCGCGACTTGGTCACAGGCCTGGTGATCTTGGCGTCGCTGGTTCTCTTGAGGAGCATGTTCACCCGCCGCAGGAGACTGTCGGCGGCTTCCCACCCCGTCTACCGGGACACGGGTGAATATGACGTGTTGGAAAACGGAGAGGTCGTTGAAGCTGACCCCGAATCCGACCTCGGGCAGGCAACCTCCGGCCCCCGCTAGAGACCCGGACTAGCCCTCGCTCTCCGCGCTTTCTTCCGGCCCTCTGTCCTCACGGAGATTCCGCATATCCAAAGCCCACTTCAAGTGTTCGTCATGGGCGGCGTCTTCGGCCCACTGCGGGGCGATCTTCAGCACCTGGTCAAGATGCTTCAGGCAAGAAGCAACATCTCCGTTCCGCGAGTAGAGCCGCGCCACATTGTAGTGGGCCGAGGCGAGGTTGGGGTCTGCGTCCAGCGAGAACCGGTAGTCTTTCAGCGCTCCGGCCAAGTCTCCGACAACCTCCAAGACGGCGCCGCGGTTGCTGTAGGCTTCGGCAAATGACGGGCGCAGGATCAAGGCCGCATCGAAGTCCTCAATGGCATTCTCGTAATCGCCCAAGGCATCGTAGGTAAGGCCCCGGTTGTTGAACGCCTCGGCGTCGTCGGGCGTGAGTTGGATCACCTCACTGTAATCCGTCAGCGCCTCGTTCAGGTTGCCCAGGTAGTAGTTGGTGCGGGCCCGGTTGAACAGAGCAAGAGAATTCTCCGGGTTCAGTTCAGTGGCCCTCGTGTACGAACTCAAAGCCTCATCGTGCAGTCCCAGCTCATCCAGCGAGGCCCCACGGTTCAAATAGGTATTGGAGATGTCGGGCTGGATGTCATTCACCCGGTCGAACTGGGCCACGGCTTCCTGATGCCGCCCTGCCTGGGCCAGCAAGATGCCCCGGTTATACATAGCGTGGACGAATCCCGGGTTCAGCTCGATGGCCCGGCCATAATCGGCCAAAGCCTGGTCCATCTCACCTAGGTCGTCGTTCCCGTTGCCCCGCTGGTAGAAAGCCTCGGCCATCAGGGGATGCTGCACCAGAAGGTCGGTGAACTCCCGCACCGCGTCTTCAGGACTTCTCAAGCGCAGATAGGCCAACCCCAGATTGAAGCGGGCATCAGCATTGGCCGGCTCGTCCTTCAAGATTGCCAGATAAGCGTTGGACGCATCTTCATGGCGCCCAACGGCATAACAGCCGTTGCCAAAGACCAACAGGTCCGCAGCAGAGCCGGAACCGCTGGATGACGCCTCTACGGCAGTTACGGCTGCTTCCAACTTGGCACGGACATCCGCACCCAACCGGGAGCCCCTTACCCGGGGCGTTATACGGCCCGACCCGGATGCGAACAGGTCCAATAGTGATGCCAGGGCTGCCAAGCTATCTGAGTGTGAGCTACCTTGGGCGTGGTCGGTCAAGGTGAGAAACCGTCCTGGGAGGAAATGATCGGGGCTCTTCTGCGTCCAGTACAGCATATCATTCCGTGAGGGTGCGCTAAAGAACTGTCGCCAGAGCCTGCCTGGCTCGTTGAAGAATCGACAAGCCAGCCTTACAATGCCTTTGAACGCACGTTATGTCGGGCGCGACCCGGCAGTCTTAACTTTTCAGGAAAGATTCAGGAGTCTAACGTGGCCGAAACATTGATCTATACCCACCCAGATTGCGCTTATTCCTCTGCCGCAATGATGGACTACCGCAAACGGAAGGTCGAATACACCCAGATCGACCTGTCTAAACAAGCCGACCAGATCCCCGCCCTGCTGGAGTTGACCGACGGAGAGAGGGTCACACCAGTCATCGTTGAAGACGGTGTAGTAACCATCGGCTTCAAGGGCGGCACTTGAGACTTCTAAACGGGCCAGTTGGCCCTCTATTTTCTCAGTTTACAGAAATTCGAACATTTGTACTGACATTTTCTTCTTGTTGGGTTGCGGAACGCGATGTTAGGATGCGCCATCGGCGAAAGCTGAGATGAAACTTGATGCCCGGCGTTAGATTTGAACGATTGATTCCTGGCGTTAGATTAAGGATGGGTGAGGATGACGAGCAGAGAAAAGACAGATAAGAACAGAGTAGATGCCCTGGAGACAGCGCTGGGGCAGATCGAGAAGGACCACGGCAAGGGCGCAGTGATGCGTCTTGGCGAGATCGGCCATTCTTTGGCCACCGAGCACATTCCCACCGGGTCCCTGGCTCTGGACATCGCGCTTGGCATCGGCGGCATACCCCGCGGGCGGGTCACCGAGGTTTTCGGCGCAGAGTCTGCCGGTAAGTCGACCCTGGCCATCCACATCATGGCTGAGACCCAGAAGTTGGGCGGGATAGCGGCCTACATCGACGTCGAGCACGCCCTGGACCCCAATTACGCCAATAACTGCGGCCTCGATCTGGACAGTCTTTTGATTGCCCAGCCGGACAGCGCAGAGCAGGCTTTGGACATCACAGAGCAGTTGGTCCGCAGCGGAGCGGTGGACGCGGTGGTGGTGGACAGCGTGGCCGCTCTGGTACCCCAGGCAGAGATCGAAGGCGACATGGGCGACACCCACGTGGGCCTGCAAGCCCGGCTCATGTCCCAGGCCCTGCGCAAATTGACCAGCACCATTCACCGGTCCAAGACCGCCGTGATTTTCATCAATCAGCTTCGGGAGAAGGTCGGGGTCACCTACGGCAGCCCTGAAGTCACCCCCGGCGGACGAGCCCTCAAGTTCTACAGTTCGGTGCGGATCGACCTGCGCCGGGTGGAATCCATCAAGCAGGGCGCGGAAGTCATCGGCAACCGGGTCCGGGCCCGCATCGTCAAGAACAAAGTCGCGGCCCCCTTTCGCGTTGCCGAGTTTGACATCATGTTCAACCTGGGCATCAGCAAGATGGGCGACATCCTGGAGATCGGCGTGGACCAGGGCATCATCAAGAAGTCCGGCGCCTTCTACTCCTACGGCGAGACTAAACTGGGCCAGGGCCGTGAGAACTCCAAAGACTTCCTGATCCAGCACCCAGAGATCGCCGCCTCCGTGGAAGGCCGTCTCCGCAGTCCTGCCGACGAAGCAGAACCGGTCGAGGTTGGGCCCAACGGGGCCGCGCCACAAACCACGGACTCGGTAGCGGACATCCTCTCCGGCACCGCGTCCCTGGAAGAGCCGGACGAAGAAGAAGAGTAGGTTCAGTAGATCGGTAGACGAGCGGTGCTGAAGAAATACCTTCTCCTTCGCCGCTCGTCCTGAGCCTGTCGAAGGATGCGCATAAGCCGTCGGGAAGACGGAGAAGATCATCAGCCCGAGCGGTGGTTCGACGGGGCTCACCACGAACGGAACAAGGACTGAGTTGAACCAAACAATCATTCGTCCTGAACTCCGACAGGAGTCGAGAGTCCCACGGGATCGGACCTGCCTATCTGAGCAAAAACCCTGACCAACACCGTTCGTCCTGAGCCTGTCGAAGGATGCGCATAAGCCATCCTATCGCTACCAGAAACCTGCCTTCAGGACTGTCGTGGTTCGATAAGCTCACCAGGAACGGAAGTCATACCACTGGCGCCAAGTGACAATATCCATCCGGAGCGCTGACCGATGCCTGAACACCGGGACCACGCCGAAGACCCCGAGTCTTCATATCTCAGGGCCAAGAACGCCGCGCTTCGTCTCCTCTCATACAGGTCTAGGTCTGAGAAAGAGGTCCAACGCCGGCTGCAGGGCCGCTTCACAGAAGATGCCATTGACCGTACGGTGTCCGATCTGCGCGGACAGGGCTTGCTGGATGATGCGTCTTTCGCCAAGGAATGGCGCGAGCAGCGGGAGAGGTTCCGCCCAAGAGGACCCGCGGTTATCAGACAAGAACTGCAAAGATTGGGCGTGGACCGGGAAGTGATTCGGGAAACCCTTTCCGACTTTGACGCCTCGGCCAACGCCTATCAGGCCGGAGCGAAATACGCCGCCAAGCTTTCCCTAGATGACCCCATCACTTTCAAGCGTAAACTGGGCGGTTTCCTGCACCGGAGAGGGTTCGAAGGGGAGGTGCTGGGACAGACTGTGGAACGGGTCTGGCGCGAGCTACTTGACCCGCTGGACGGCGGTGTAGATGGCGACGGCCAGTACGATTAGTCCGAAGAATTCTATCCGCCCTGAATAGATGATCTGGGCTAGGACGAAGGCCCCGACCACGCTTCCCGCGGCGATGTAAGCAAGACCTTTGCTCCTTTTTGCGTTCACCGCAGCGCTGATCAATTCTCCGGCCCCATAACCAATGGCCAATGCCGGAAGGGCTGCTGACGTGAAGATAGAAAGGCCAAGGTTGATGAAGATAAAGTTGAACAACGCCCACAAGATACCGCCACCGATAACCACGGCAGCGCCAACCGCACCGGCCTTGGCATAGAAGGTCGGCTGGACGTCGAAGGTGGGCATCTTGGTGGCCTTGCCGCACTCGGGGCAGCGGATGCCAACAGAAGCCTGCACCAAACATTGGGTGCAGATGCTCCGGCCGCATTGACTGCAAGACAGTCCAGTTTCCACGCTTGGATGCCAGTTGCAGTAAGCGGTCTGGTTTTCTTCTTGGCCTGTGCCGGTCTGTTGTTCCATCTTATTTAACCGCTGATCGTCGCCCTGTTTGCTCTTCCTGGCCTATTGGATTCAGGACGACCCCTCCGGGATGCGCCGCACCCACCCAGCCCGGTCCGATACGTCCCGGTCACGGACCAGCCGGTTGAAGAGGACTTTCTTTCGGGAAACATCGCCCGGGAACGGTGTCCAATTGGCGGACAGCCGCTTCAGGACCACGATACCAAGCAACCCCAGGCTGTACCACACCATGTTCAGGTTCTCATCAAACAGATTGGTGTGCAGCACATAAGACCACAGCGGCAAGAGAATCAGAGATATCAGGACCCAGAGTCCAGAACTCTTGGCGAACTTCCAGCCACCGACGGATATCGCCGCGCAGACTATCGCCAGGATGGGAGTTAGAGCCAGCAGTGTTCCGCCTGTCACGGCTATTCCCCGGCCGCCCTGCAACTTCAGGAATATCGACCAGTTGTTGCCGGCGATGGCCAGCAGTCCAGGTCCGATGATGTAGGCAGAGGACCTGCTGATGTCCAAGACGTATACCGCCACCAACACCGGCAGCGCTCCTTTGACAAGGACCTCGACCGTTGCTACGGGATAGACCCACTTCTTGCCTACGTGCTCATACAGGTTGGCGCTGCCAACGTTGCCGCTGCCGTAGCCCCTGATGTCCACCCCACGCACGATCCGGCCGATGAGGTAAGCCGTGGGGATGGAACCCAACAGATATGACCCTATGTACAGTAGGACGATGTCCATCGTGAATCGCTTTCTCTGATTGCCCTTACTTGCCGTTTTCCGCCCGTGATCTTGCGGCTGCCTCTTCCAGCAATGTGATTGTCTCTTCGGGCGGGCCCAGAGTGCCGGGCAGGGGTTCACCTGAGTTACCCAAGCCGTGGTAGTCGCTGCCGCCGCACGGTATCAGATCATACTCCCTGGCCAACCGGGCCAGGTGGCGCACGGTGTCGTCATCGTACTGTGCATAGTAGACCTCCATCCCCTTCAGACCAACCTTCTTCAGATTAGCGATACCGGCTTCCATATCGTTCATGAAGGTCGGGTGGGCTAGAACTGGGACGCCGCCAACCCGCTGGATCATCTCAACGCTTTCGATGGGGTTTAGCTTGGGCCGGTCAAAATACGCCAGTCCATCATTTCCCAGGTACTCGTCGAAGGCTTCCTTGGGCTCTTTGAAGTAGCCTGCCTCAACCATGGCGAGCGCGATATGGGGCCGTCCCACAGATCCGTCTCCGGCGAAATGCAAGACCCGCTCCCACTCCACGGGCTTCCCCAAAGCCTCCAATTTCTCCACCATTACCTGGGCCCGGCCAACCCGGCCCATGCGGAACTCCCCCAGTGTGGCCTGAAATTCTTCGTCGTGGTAGTCCAGGAAATAGCCCAAGACGTGGACCTCATCTCCTGGTATGTCGGCGCTCATCTCTATCCCGGGAATGATCCTCAGGTCCGGGAATTCTTTGGCGGCCTCGTAGGCCTCCGCCAACCCTTCTGTGCTGTCGTGATCGGTGACGGAGATTGTCTTAAGCCCCTGCTTAGCCACTAATTGGACCAACTCGGTTGGGGTGAGCCGGCCATCCGAAGCCAGGGTATGAAGGTGCAGGTCAATGGTCGCGGTCAATCTAGTTCACAGTCCTATCTATTCGTTCTATCAATGACGCCGTGCCGGTTTCTTCGTCGACGTCCACCAGCACCGCATTCAACGTGCAGGGCCCAGCTGCTACCTCCAACCGGTTGGGCAATGAGGTCAGGAAACGCTCCAAGACAGCATTCTTGTCCGAGCCTATCACAGAGTCCGTGGGGCCGGTCATGCCGACGTCTGTCAGGTAGGCCGTCCCCTTGGGCAATATCTTGGCGTCCACGGTGCCGACGTGAGTATGGGTGCCGAACATCGCGCTGACACGGCCATCCAGGTACCAACCAAGGGCTTGCTTCTCGGACGTCGCCTCGGCGTGGAAGTCCACGATTATGATGTTGCTCTCCCCTTCCTCTTTCAGTTGTTCCAGAAGGGCGTCTGCGGTGCGAAACGGGCACTCCAGCGGCGCCATGAAAACACGGCCCATCAGGTTAACCACAGTTACTCCGCCCTGATGTATGTACCCTCTTCCCGGAGCGTCCGGGTAGTTGGCCGGCCGGATCAGGGGCAGGCCCTCGTCCATCATCGGGATGATCTCCTTCTTGTCCCAGATGTGGTTGCCGGAGGTCAGCACGTCCACGCCGCTCTCAAGCAGTTCCGACGCCGTGTCCGCGGTTATACCGAACCCGCCCGCCGTATTCTCGCCGTTGCAGATCACAAAGTCGATGGATTTTTCACGCTTGATATCGGGCAGCAGAGCCCGGACGGCATCCCGGCCTGGTTTTCCGATCACATCGCCTATCATCAGTATACGCAAGAACCACCGCTCCTTGGTCTAGGTCCACTCTTGGGAATGCGGGAATTGAAAAAGGGACCCAGCAGCCGGTGTTTCCCGCTTCTGGGTCCCTTATCGCTTGCCGTATCGTGGCTCGCTTGAGCCGTTATTTGGCGTATTCTACGTTGCGGGTCTCCCGGATCACGGTCACTTTGATCTGACCGGGGAAGACCAAGTCTTCTTCCACCTTCTTGGCGATGTTCCGGGCCAAGGTGGCGGCCTCCACGTCATTCAGGTCATCAGGTTTAACCATGACCCGGACCTCGCGGCCCGCCTGGATGGCGAAGACCCGTTCCACACCGTTGAAGCTGGTGGCGACCTCTTCAAGTTCCTTGAGCCGTTTCACGTACAGCTCCAAGGACTCTCTGCGGGCGCCCGGCCTTGATGCGCTGATGGCGTCAGCGGTGGCGACCAGGAACGATTCCACGGTCTCGTGGTCGTCGCTGTGGTGCTCCAAGATGCCCCGGTAAGAACTGTGGTTGATACCGTGCTTCCGGGCAATCTCGGCGCCGATCTCGGCATGGGGGCCGGAGACCTCGTGGGTCACCGCCTTGCCGATGTCATGCAGCAGGCCGCCCATCTTGGCCACTTGGACGTTGGCCCCGGCTTCCGCGGCCAGCATCCCGGATAACAATGAGACTTCGATTGAGTGCTTCAGCACGTTCTCGCCGTAGCTGTAGCGGTATTTGAGCTGACCGAGTAGGCGGATCAACTCTGAGTCCAAGCCACTGACCCCGGCGTCGAAGGTGGCCTGTTCGCCGGCCTTCAATATCGTCTGGTCGATCTCTTCCGTGGCCCGGTTGACCATCTCTTCGATACGGGCGGGCTGGATGCGTCCGTCCGAGACCAGTTTCTCCAGGGACAAACGCGCTATCTCGCGCCTGACCGGGTCGAAACAAGATACGGTCACTGCCTCGGGAGTGTCGTCGATGATGACGTCCACCCCAGTGAGGGCTTCCAATGTGCGAATGTTGCGCCCTTCGCGGCCGATGAGACGACCTTTCATCTCATCGTTGGGCAGGGAAACGGTCGAAGTTGTAACTTCGGAAACTACGTCGGTTGCGAGACGGTTTATGGCAACGGTAATGATCTTGCGAGCGTTTTGATTAGCCTTTTCTTTGTACTCTTTCTCTAGCTCGTAGTACCGCTTGGACAGATCATGCACGGCTTCTTCCTCACCGCGCTTCACGACCTGGTCACGGGCCTCATCAACGCTGAGGCCTGCCACCTGTTCCAGCGCCCTAGACTGTTCTGCCTTTAGTTCCTCGGCTTCTGTCCGGGCCTGTTCAACTTCCGTCTCTTTTGTTGCTAGTTCGCGTTCCTTTTCTTCCTGAGCTTCTACTTTGCGTTCCAATTGTTCTTCCCGCTGCAGATGCCTGCTTTCCATGCGGTGGAACTCTTGGCGTTGGTCTTTTAGGTCTGACTCAGTTTCGTTACGTAGTTTTAAAGCCTCTTCCTGGGCCGCCAAGAGGACTTTTCTACTTTCCTCTTCTGCTTGGGTGATGATACCTTTCGCGCTCTCTCCCGCGGACTGTGCCTGTGCGGCTTCGCTCCGCGACTTGAGAGACAACCAGGTAGCAGCACCGATCCCTGCGGCCGCCAGGACGGCTAGGATGACGATGATAATCTCCACGGTAATCACCTATACCTTTCCGCCTAGTGTGCCTGGATAAAGGAGCTATTTCTCCTGGCTAACATCCTAACCAGATGCCTAGGAGGTGTCAAGGCGAAACTCGGCTCATACATCGGCGTATATCTTACCGATTCGACATTATTTTTACGCATTCAGGCACCACTACACTGCCATTTAGTTATGATAGTAAACCAGGCTATCGAAGACGGTTCTGGGCACACTTGCTCTTGAGCGGCCACAAAGGCTGCTCTATAATGACCGGGAACCCATTTCTATTCGTATCCAGTGTGGAGAGCGGAACACAACGGTGTTCGTGAATGGCTGACAGGGATTATTACGACATACTTGGCGTGAACAGAGGCGTCGGAGAAGAAGATATCCGCAGGGCTTTCCGTAAGAAGGCCATGGAATTCCACCCCGACCGCAACAAGAGCGCCGACGCTGAAGATAAATTCAAGGAAATAAACGAGGCGTACCAGGTCCTCTCTGACTCCAATAAGAGGGCGCAGTACGACCAGTTTGGCAAAGCGGGCGTGGGCGCCAACGGCGGTTCCGGCCAGCCCTTTGACGGATTCGACGTTTTCGGCGGCTTCGGCGACATCTTCGACTCCTTCTTCGGCAGCGGGTCCGGCCGCCGCCGGCAGGCACAGCGGGGCAGCGACCTACAGCACCGTGTTGTCCTGAGTTTTGAAGAGTCGGTCTTCGGAGCGGAGCGTGAGGTCGACCTAACCCGCCTTGAGGACTGCGGCACCTGTTCCGGCGCTGGCAACGAGCCGGGAACTCCTCTGGAAACGTGTAATACCTGTAAGGGCAACGGCCAGGTCCGCCGGGCCCAACGCAGCGTGTTTGGCCAGTTCACCCAGGTGACAACCTGCACCAGTTGCCAGGGCAGAGGGTCCATCATCACAACCGCCTGCTCCAATTGCCGCGGCGGTGGCAAAGAGCGGATGACCCGCAAGATCGCGGTGGACATCCCCGCCGGTGTGGAGAGCGGCATGCAGGTCCGCCTGACGGGTGAAGGCGACGCAGGCAGCGAAGGCGGCGGCACCGGCAATCTGTACGTCTACATCGACGTTCAAGAACACCAGTATTTCGACCGGGAAGGTTCCGACCTGACCTATGTCCTGCCTGTGAATATCGCCGAAGCAGCTCTGGGCGCTCAGAAAGCGGTCCCAACTCTGGACGGCGATGACGAAGAACTGAAACTCCCTCAGGGTACCCAGCCGGGCACCGAGTTCCGCATCAAGGGCAAAGGCGTCCCCCACCTGCACGGAAGCCGGCGTGGCGACCTCAGGGTGACTGTGGATGTACGAGTCCCCGGATCACTGGACAGCCGCCAGCAGGAATTGCTCCAAGAGTTGGCAGAGTCCTTTGCGGCAACCAACGGTAACTCCCGGAAGGGCGGCGATGGCGACGAAGACGACAAAGGCATCTTCGACAAGATCAAAGAAGCCTTAGGTTGATCCGGACCGGGAATATTCTGGACTGAAGACCTTAATCGAAGACCCTGATCGAAGACCCCCGGGACCACCGGTCCTGTGGGTCTTTTTGATTTAGAACCACGCATCTGGAGACAAGGTGGCCTGGCAAGAATTAAGCATCACCGTCCCCCATGAGTACGTAGAGCCGATCTCCTACCTGTTCGGCCGCTATGGCAAAGGGGTGAGCACAGAGTTGGCCGGAAACGGCCAGGTACTCCTGCGCACCTACATCACTACAGGCTCGAAGCAACGTATGGCCCGCATCGACGTTGGCATCAAGTTGGTAGGTTCCATCGAGCCCATCGGCGACCTGATCGTCAGAGAACTTCCGGAAGACGAAGACTGGATGAACTCCTGGAAGTCTCATTTCAAGATCTTGCGTATCGGCAAGCATCTGGTCATCAAACCAACTTGGCTTGAGTTGGAGCCGGACATCAACCCGGATGACATCGTAATAGAGCTGGACCCAGGCATCGCCTTCGGGACCGGCTATCACCCCACCACGGCTACTTGCTTGGAGGCCATGGAGCAGCATCTAACCCCCGGCATGACCGTGCTCGACCTGGGGAGCGGCTCGGGCATATTGACCATAGCTGCCATCAAGTTGGGCGCCAAACAGGTGACCGCGCTGGACATCGACGGCCAGGCTGTTTCCGCCGCCCGCCGCAATTTCAGGCGGTTGGGCATCAGCAAGCAGGTCAAGCTGGGCCAGGGCTCTGTTCCTCACCCAACGGCCAAGGAAGGTTCCATCGACCTGGCCGTAGCCAACATCTCGGCCAGGGGGGTCGTCGACCGTTGTCCTTTCATCTTGACCGCGCTGAAACCGGAGGCGTTGTTCATCGCCTCCGGCCTGCTCGACACCCAGAAGCAAGAGGTGGCCGATGCGCTGGAACCACTGGGCTTCTCATTGATAAGCGAGTGGCCCCAGGATGAATGGGTAACGCTCCTTTACAGGGCGCCCGGCGCCTAGCCGTCTGCATGCGGTGATAGTCCCATTTCGATATTGCATTTTCCCAAAGCAAGGGGTACCATCCAGTCGGCCTCCAAACTGGGTTTTTGAACTCAAACAAGCCTCGTTTTAACGGACGATCGCGGTAGATTTTCAGACCGCTTTCCCACGGCAATCTCACCCGGAGCAGCATCATTGGAGAAGGTCGACTTAGACCGGTACGAACTCACCGGACGGCTTGGCACCGGCGCCGATTACGAAGTCAGGGCCGGGACCGACCGGGAGACAGGCACGCAGGTGGCCATCAAGCGGCCCGTGCCCCAGGCGATATCCCGTGACCAGCACCAGGCCATCGAGTCCCGGACTGAGAAGATACTTCAGGCGTTTCAAGAGGTGGGTCAGACCACCCATCTCATCTCACCGATCGTCGGTTACACCGATCGGGGCCTGCACGACGGCTTCTTCGGCGACGAATTGGGAAAGGAATACCAAGTGATAGTGGAGGAGCGGGCCACCGGCATACCCTTGTTGGGCGATATGATGTCCAAGTTCAAGGGAGTGCCGATCGGCGCAGGGCAGAACCTGTTCACTCTGTTTCCACTGGTCCAACCAAACACCGTGCCTCCACACCCCGTCCAAAACCAGTTATTGGACCTGGAAGAGGTCTATCTCAGCGCGGGATACGTTATCCTCGATCTGCGGCCGCAGAATATCTATTATCAGCCTGGATCCGGAAAGATGGTGGTGATAGACACCGGTGCGGTTGTCGGCCTTGACGACGACCCTCCCAGGGGCCGGCCGCCCTTCGACATCAACGATGCTTGTTTGGAGATCCTGAAGTTCTACTCGACCCCGGAAGAACCGCCTGCCGATACGACAGGGTACCGTGATCCCAGAGGCATCCGTCCCATCATCAACATCGATGAGGAACTTAGTGAGATGGTCCGCGGCATGGCAGGATGCCCACCGGCGGTAGTTGAAGCAGGAACCGTCATATTGGATAAGATCGAGGGCAGGGCCTACACTGAATACGCCTCATTCCGGTCTGACCTGACGGCCTATCTGGACCGGATCGGCGAGCGCAACACAGGGCTCGACAACGCTTCTGAGGCAAGTAGAACTTGGCAGGAAGCCGCTCTTTGGCTCAAGGAAGACTACTGGCGCGGGTTCCTATTTGACCCCGACTTGGAATTGGCGGAATATCTGGCCTGATACCATAAACAGGCAAACACTCAGATCAGCCGAGGTTTGGCAGCAATGTTGGCAAGCAAAGTCATCACCATGCAGGACAATTCAGCCCACGGCGAGGACAGTTTCCTCAGTAAGGAACTAGGCAACGGCGAGTTCTTGGATGTGGTCATGGACGGAGTGACCGGCCACGGAGGAGAACAGGCCAGCAATGAGCTTAGGGACGCGTTGGACGGCGGAGACCTGAACAACGCTGAAGACATCGTTTCCCTGCTGGGAGAGATGAACGATGACTTTTACAGCGTAGGGTCGGGCCGGTTTTTGTTGACCACCGTCTCAGCGGTGCTGGGCAAGGGTGATAAGGTCCAGGTGGTGTCGGCCGGCGACAGTCCGGTGTTCTTGATCAATAAAGACGGTTACGAGAAACTCTCCGGGAATGCCGGCGGGTTCCTCCACGTTGGAGTGGCCAGGGCCATCGGGGCTTCCGAGAAATTGGGCGCTCCGGCCCAAGTTGATGTCATACCGTCACCGGGAGACCGGCTGTTATTGGCCACGGACGGAATCACAGATAATATGACCATAGACGAACTCTCCGAAGTTATCCGCAACGCCTCTACTCCGGAAGAGGCGGCAGCACAGATAGAAGACACCATCAAAGAGCGGCTCACCGAAGGGCGGGTGCCTGAGACAATAGGCGTCCGGTTCCGTTATGATGACCGCACGGGAATCATCCGGTTCTTCTAGTCTGACCGATCATGACAGAAGGGGCATGACAGAGGGCGACGAACCCCGTAAATAAGCGTCGTAATCCGTAAGCCCGTCTCTTGTGAGAGACAGGGCGAATTGCTAAAATGCAGCAGCTTGGCCACGCTTGAGAGCCAATGCTGGTAAAGGGCAAAAGGAGCCGAATCAGTGGCGAAGATCAAGGTTGCAATCATTGGCGTGGGCAACTGCGCCTCATCGTTGGTCCAGGGGATCCATAAATATGTCGAGATTCCGGACGACGCAGAGGTTTCTGGCGTCATGCACAACACGATCGGTGGGTACCGGATCGATGACATCGAAGTAGTAGCGGCCTTTGATATCGACGAGAACAAGGTAGGGAAAGACCTCTCCGAAGCCATCTTTGCTGAGCCCAACAACACCATCAAGTTCGCCGATGTTCCCAAGACCGGGGTGATCGTCGAACGCGGAATGACCCACGACAGCGTTGGTAGATATCTGGCCGATGTCGTCAAGAAGTCGAAACACTCCACTGCAGACATCGCCGGCATCCTGGCCGAACGGGAAGTTGATGTAGTCATCAACTACCTGCCCGTTGGCAGCGAACAGGCCACCAAATGGTACGTTGAGCAGATACTGAACGCCCGCTGCGGCATGGTCAACTGCATCCCAGTCTTCCTGGCCCGTGAAGAGTACTGGCGCAACCGGTTCGAAGAGCGCGGCGTACCCATCGTTGGCGATGACATCAAGTCACAACTGGGAGCCACCATCACCCACCGCGTCTTGACCCGCTTGTTCGAAGACCGCGGCGTTACCATCGATAACACTTACCAGTTGAACTTTGGCGGCAACACCGACTTCCTGAACATGCTGGAACGGGAGCGGCTGACATCCAAGAAGATTTCCAAGACCACCTCCGTTACATCCCAGATGGAAGAAGAGCCCGATGCCGACGACATCCACATCGGCCCCAGCGACCACGTGCCCTGGTTGAAGGACCGCAAATGGTGCTACATCCGCATGGAGGGACGTGTCTTC
This sequence comes from uncultured Dehalococcoidia bacterium, assembly GCA_964463525.1. Lineage (GTDB taxonomy): Bacteria > Chloroflexota > Dehalococcoidia > Lucifugimonadales > UBA3495 > UBA9611. The sequence continues at coordinate 21,996 of CAYXDE010000027.1, forward strand.
GGCGGCGCTCCGATCAACCTGGAGCTCAAGCTGGAAGTCTGGGACAGCCCCAACTCGGCCGGAGTGGTGGTCGACGCCATCCGGTGCGCCAAGTTGGCTATGGACCGCGGTCAGGGTGGAGCCGTTGAAGGGGCCAGCGCCTACTTCATGAAGTCTCCCCCCATCCAGCACACCGACGACAAAGCCAGAGATATGGTTGACGCTTTCATCGCCGAGGAAGTATCGAAGGACTAAGTCCCTGATTGAAAACGATTCCTTGGCCGGCCATGGGACGGGAGTAACACTGTGAAGATCGGCATGGTTTCTCCGTACGACTTCACTTGGCCCGGTGGGGTAACAGCCCACGTGGCCCAGTTGGCGCGGGAGCTTGGCCGTTGCGGACATGAAGTCCAGGTACTAGCCCCCCACTCTCCCTCCCGGGAATCCCAAGACGCCGACCTCTTGGTCCCACTAGGCCGTTCCGTTCCTCTTCCCAGCGGCGGCTCCATTGCCAGGGTTTCTCTCTCCTGGTGGCTCTACCCCAAGGTCAGGGCCTTATTGGAGCGGGAGCAGTTCGACATCATTCATCTGCACGAGCCAATGGCGCCTATTCTTCCGTTGTGCGTCCTAGAATTCTCCCACTCGGTTAACGTTGGGACTTTTCATGCCTCCTATGCCCGGCAGCATCTCTATCGCTTCACGCACCCGATCATCAAGCGCTGGCAGCAGCGGCTCCACGGCAACATCGCCGTGTCCCCCGCCGCCCGCCGTTATGTAAACAACACGTTCCCGGGCGATTACGAGATCATACCCAACGGCATCGACTTCGATCACTTCTCGGCCAATGCCGCGCCACTGCCCCAGTATCAGGACGGCAAACTGAACATCTTGTTCGTAGGCCGCCTGGAGAAGCGCAAAGGGCTCCGCTATCTATTGGAGGCCTACAGCAAGCTGAAATGGGAGCAGCCGAACATCCGGCTGATCGTGGTTGGACCGGGCAACCCGGACAAAGAGTCCTACCGCATCATGAGCTCCCACAACCTACAGGACGTTGAGTTCGTGGGCCGGGCCTCCTATGAGGACCTGCCACGTTACTACGCCAGTGCCGACATCTTCTGCTCTCCCGCCACCGGGGCCGAGAGTTTCGGCATCGTCTTGCTTGAAGCCATGGCCGCCGGCAAGCCTGTTGTGGCGTCGGACATAGAGGGGTTCCGGGGAGTCATGACCGACGGCGAGCAAGGTCTACTGGTCCCCAAGAAGGACAGCGACGCCCTGGCCGGAGCTTTGGGCACACTGGCCCGGGACCCTGAATTGCGCAGCAAGCTAGGCGCTCAAGGAAACCGGACAGCCGAAGAGTACCGCTGGGAAGTGGTGGCCGGCCGGGTTGAGAAGTACTACGAAACCTGTTTGAAGGCAGCTAACGGTTCATCTAATGGCTCTACCGGGACGAGAACAATTTAGGTCAGCGGTCCTCCGGTACATCGAACTGCCGGGGGCCAAGTTCTTCAAGGCGATCAAGTTCACCCCCAACGGCATCACCATCCTCGGATTCTTGATCGCCGTCGTTGCCGCTTATCTCGTCGGCTCGGGCTGGTTGCTTGCCGGTGGGATCGTCTTCCTGTTTGGCGGCGGACTTGACCTTATGGATGGCGCACTGGCCAGGTTAACCGGCACGGTCAGCCCCTTCGGCGCGCTGCTGGACTCGGTGTTCGACCGCCTCAGCGAAGCATCGTTGTTCGTCGGCCTGGGGGTCTACGTGATGCGGGACAACATGAGCGAAGACCGGCAGATCTTCTTCATCACCGTGCTGCTCCTAGCCCTCATATTCTCCCAGGGGGTTAGCTACCTGCGCGCCCGCGGCGAAGGCCTGGGTGTGTTCACCAAAGACGGCCTGATGACCCGACCTGAGCGGGTGGTATTGCTGGGTGCTGGGTTGATCGTCGGCCAGATCGAATGGTTCCTCTTGGCCATCGCCATAGTCTCCTGCTTCACCTTGTTCCAGCGGATGTTCACCATCCGCGCCATGTTGGATAAGGCTGGATAACCCACTGCTTCCCGTGTAAACTGGTCTCCACCGAAGACCTTGCCCTCTGTGATTGCGCCGAGAGCAAGACGGGAGACCGGGGCATGACCCAGCAGCCGCTGATCCAAGACCAACAAAAAGCCCAGCTCAAACGGACTTTCCGGAAGGACCTCAAGGCCGATGTTGAGCTACGCCTGTTCACCCAGCGCCCTTCCCCCATCACAGTGCCGGGAAGGGAGTGCAAGTACTGCGTCCAGACCCAGCAGATGCTGGAGGAATTGGCTGCGCTGTCCCCCAAGCTCCAACTGGAGATCATTGATATATTCGCCCAGCCGGAACTGGCCAAGGACGAGGAGATACTCCGGGTCCCGGCCCTCGCCTTCGGCCCCAAGGGCAAAGCCAAACTCAGGTTCTTCGGCATACCCATGGGATATCAGTTGTCCGTCATCGTAGAGAACATCAAGACCATCTCACGGGGCGTCAGCCCTCTGAGCATGGCCACGCGGAAGGGTCTGCGCGGGATGAACCAGCCGGTGCACATCCAAGTTTTCGTCACACCAACCGATACCGAATGCCCGCCGGTCGCCCGCTTGGCCCACGCGCTGGCCTTAGAGAACGAAAACATCACTGCAGACGTCATAGAGGTCGAAGAGTTCCCGGCCTTGGTCCAGCGGTACGGAATCCGGTCCGTGCCCATGACGATAGTCAATGAGATCACCCAGATAGCCGGACTCACCAGCGAGCAAGAATACGTCGAGAAGATACTCCAGTGCGGAGTGCGCACAGAGTCTGAGTCCGCACCGGTCTAAACCTAAGGCAACAACCAAACTGCGCCAGGAGAAATAAGCGTGCCCAAAGAATTAAAGGGCGATATGAACGGTCAAGGCCTACATGTAGGCGTGGTCGTCGCCCGTTTCAACGAGATCATCACCAGGAAATTGCTGGATTCGGCTGTCGAGACGTTGGTCCGGCACGGCGTCAGGGACGAAGACATCACCGTCGGGTGGGTGCCGGGTTCCTTCGAGCTGCCAGTGGTCGCCAAGACCATGGCCAAATCCGGACGCTACCATGCGGTGATCTGCCTTGGGGCGGTGATCCGGGGCGAGACTTCCCACTACGACATGGTGGCCGGCCAGGCCGCCAGCGGCATCAGTTCCATCAGCCTGGAGACCGGGGTTCCCGCCATCTTCGGCGTGTTAACGACCGAGAATATGGAGCAGGCATTGAACCGGTCCGGCGGAAAGGCGGGCAACATGGGGGCCAACACGGCTGTCGCCGCCATCGAGACGGCCCGGATGGTCGAGGCTGCCAACACTGCCTAGCCTGCCCATCAGATACCTGTCAGAGAACTATCAGATACCTATCAGAAACCGAGGAGCTTTCCGTGAAGATCGGTGTGACCATTCCCAACAACTGGGGTGTCCAAGACCCACAGCAGGTGCTGGAGTTCGGGCCGCTCGCTGAAAACCTGGGGTTCGACTCGGTCTGGGTCATGGACCATCTGTTCAACACCGGATACATCCGGGAGCGCCTGGAAGACAAACCCTACTACCATCCCATGTCCACACTCTCGTACCTGGCCGCCACCACATCCAAGGTGACGCTGGGCACATCGGTGCTGGTGCTCCCGTATCACAACCCCGTTGAGCTGGCTAAGTACGCCGCGACCCTGGACCAGATATCCGGCGGCCGGGTTGTGCTGGGTGTTGGCGTGGGAGCAATGACCGAAGAGTTCGACGCCCTGGGAATCTCCATGCGCGAGAGGGGCTCTCTCACCAACGAGTGCATCGACATGATGAAAGAGCTCTGGTCCAGCCATCTGCCCAAGTACCAGAGCAAACGCTGGGACTTCTCAGACCTCTACTTCTCGCCCAAACCGGCCCAAGACAGCATCCCCGTCTGGATTGGCGGTTCGAGCCCCGGCGCCATCAAACGCACCGCTGTCCGCGGCGACGGCTGGCATCCCACTGGAGTCTCGGCCGAAAGCTATGCCCTGACCAAGCGGGAAATAGTAGAAGCGGCAACCGCGGCCGGAAGAGACGCATCGAAGATAGACTGGTCCACGAGGGTTGAAGTTGAGGTCCACGGCAGGCCCTCCAGCGACCGCGCCGCCTCCCGTTCAACCCTGCCCGGGGACAACCCTCAGTTGATGGTCGCGGGAATCCAAGCCTTTCAAGACGCCGGGGTAGACCACATAGTTCTGGCCTTGAACTCTGGAGACGTCCCCGCCCTGAAACGTCTTATGGAGACGATCTCAGCGGAAGTGATGCCGGAGTTTCGGTAGGGCTACAATTGATAGCGGCCGATGTCTAGCGCAGAATGAAAAATTCCAAGGACGTCAATATCACGGTTGTCATTGACTAAATAAGCTATCCGGTAATGTCCTTACAGCAGGATGCGAACTTCCCGGCTGGAAGATTCGTACCTGTAGCCAATCTCGGGATAGGCAAGAATATCTTGAGACTTATCGTAAATTCCCTGGGCGATTCTCGAAGCTGCCGACGGACTATCTAGAGCCACGTACTCATAGATATCTTCCAGCCAATGTAGGGCTTCTTCAGACCACCTTATTTCTGCCATGAGCGGATGCGCCGGGCCATTTCTTCATTGGAAATCGTGCGCTTGGCATCTACATCAGCCAGCCCACGCTCGACCATCACGTGAAACGCCAATTCTCGGATTATCTCCTCCGGAGTACTATCTTCAGGTTGGGACTGAACGATTCGAGTGAGTTCATCCTTGGCTGTGGACATGGCTATCTCCATGGATTCCATGATTTCCCATCTTCCAGACCATTATACGTAGATACGCACTCGTATAAGAACTACCCCACTTCCGCCACGTCCACCTCAGCCTTCCTAGGCGCCCGCGTCGCCAGAAGCATGGCAATAGTTGCGAAGCCCAAGATTCCCAGGATCAAGAAGGCGTCTTTGTAGGACCCGGTCACGTCGTAGATGATGCCGGAGAAGACCGCTCCTATGGCTTGGCCCAGGGATACGAATGGCTCGGTCACTCCCCGGATCGCGCTCAAAGACTGGCGGCCGAAATAGTTGGCGTAGGCTACTACCGGCACGACCAATATCCCTCCCACGGCCATCCCAAAGACGGATGCCACTATCAACGCCTCCGTGGTTGTGTCGGCGATGGGGAACAAGACCAACGCCACCGCCATCATCAAGGCTACTCCAGCGTAGGTGTAGCGGACGGGGACCCGGTCCACCAGCCAACCCCAGAACAGGCTGCCCACCCCTGTGAATACGGCGTTCATGCTGAGAGTTGCCGCTGAGATTCCCACCCCAAGCCCTTGGTCTAAGAAATATGCCCCTTGGTGGATGTTGGTGCCCGACTGCAGCAGGTACAGCGACCCGGTTGCCAACGCCAGCAGCCAAAGCGTGGGGGTGCGCATGGCCTCCCGCAAGGTCCAGTTCTGTTCTTTGACCGGGGACTCCGCTGGTGTCTCATCATCTTGCTCGGCCGGAAGGTCTCCATCTGGCAGTAGTCCGACAGACTCGGGGCTCTGCCGCACCAGCGTCGAGACCGGTCCCAGCGCCAAGACCCAGACCAGCACTCCCAACACGATCCAAGCGTCCTCCCAGCCTCGGTACTTGATCACCAGGCCGGCGATCAGTGGGAAGGTGATCATGCCCAGGGAGTGGGATAGGAACAACATTCCGGTGGCCCGGCCACGCCGCCTCACGAACCACCGTGATACAACAACCGAAGGACCTATATTCAAAGAGCTGGAAAATAGCACGCGTCCGGTGCCGTAAGCCAGGTAAAATGCTATGGGTACCGTGGCCCAGGCCAGCGACACAGTCGATAACCCCATCACCAGCACACTGACAGTGAGGAGCACCCGGGCGCCGTACCGGTCCAGGGCCCAGCCGACCACGGGAGAGGCCACGGTGGCCGCTAACCCGCCCACGCTGGCAGCGCCTGCGATGAGTGTCCGGCTCCAGCCCAAGTCCTCGGACATGGGAAAAATGAAGACGGCCAGGGTCAAGCTGGCGGCAGAGTTCCGGACGACCATTGAGCTGCCGGCAGCGAATAGAATGTTCCAACCGTAGAAATACGGCAGCCGATTTAAGAGTTGGTACATCGAATAATTGATAGATTAACGTGTATGAAAATGCCAAACAAAAACGCCGCGGCACGGCAACGGGCCCGCCACGGCGGTCATTCACCGGCGACCAGTGTATAGCTTGAAAACACATCTCGGCAATCTCGGTATCGGCAGGCGTGCCCCATTGGCCCTTGCGGCGGTGGTTGTCTTCACTGTGTTTGCCCTTCTGGCCTGCCAGGGCCCTGCCGGAGAAGCCGGCCCGCAAGGAGAACCCGGCGTGCCTGGAGTCCAGGGTGAGCCTGGCCCCCAAGGCCCAGCGGGAGACACCGGCTCCCGGGGGTTCCCGGGGTTCGTTGGGCCCAGAGGCCCAGAGGGTTTGCCGGGGAAGCCACTCCCCGATTTCAGCGATTTCGTCGGCGATATGCGCGATGCCGTCACCTTCATCGACATCATCTTTTCTCAGGGGTCGGGGGTGCGCATCTCCCCCACTGAGATCATCACCGCCAGTCATGTGATCTTCGGCGCCGACCGGGTAGATGTATCCATAGAGGGCGGGAGTTACCAGCGGGCCACCGTTACAGGATTCGACACCGGCCGCGATCTGGCCCTCCTAACATTGGACGACCCAGCCCCGGGGACAACCGTCGAATTGCCCTTTTCCAACGAAGTCTTTGCCGATCTTTCCCGGCGGTCTGTCGCTGACATCGGTCACGAAGTCGCATTGATCGGGTTCGTTCCCGATATCTCGAACGTCACTCCATTGGTGACCTTTGGGCGCATCGGGGCACTTTGGAACATCCGTCCGGGTGACTATGCCATCGGCCAGGTCGACGCTGCCGCGACCAACGGCATGAGCGGGGGCGGGGTGTTCAACAAATACGGGGAATTCCTCGGCGTGCTGGTGACTTCATCCAGCTTCGACGGCAATATCCGGTACGTTAGGTTCGAAGAGGTCAAAGAGGCGATCGACGACCTGAGGGCCGGAAGCAAGCAATAGCCTGGCTACAGCTCTTCACGATCGACGAAATCGTTGATCTCCTGCCAGTCCTTACGCAGATCATCCACGCCGCCCGTGTCTGAATCTTCGGGCCCGTAATACGACCGTTGGAAGCGCTGGACTATCCGGTAGACAGGGTCCGTCGGCAGGAGCCCCCAGATGCCGCGTTGATGCTCGTTGGGCGTTTCGGAGTCGCGGCGAGGGCGGCCCAACCGGCTGGCCAGCCCCAGAAACCCGTGGTAAAACTCGCGGGGCGTTGCGGGTTCTTTGCCGGAGTCCCCACTTCTTTCTTGCACCGGGAACATCCTGTTCCACCAGGATGCCAACATCCCAGATAGGTCGTCGTTGGCCCGCTGCCAGGTGAAGAGAGACTCCCTTGTCTCTTCCACATCTTCATCCTGACTCATGAACCGTCTCGAGCGGAACAACCGGTAGACGATATAACCCGCGACGGTCGATGCCAAGCCCAACGCCAGCCATTTGGCTATGGTCATGAGAGCGGTTGAGGGCTCTTTATCTTCGCTCTGCTCTCTGAGTCCCTCGTGGAACTCATTGAGCCGTTCTTGAGCATCGATGAGCGCCGTGAAATCTCCGCTGCCGAACATGCCAGATATCCAGTTTGTGAAACTCACAACGATCCCGGCGAAGAACCCCATCAGCAGCAAGACGGGCCGCAAGATCCAGAACCCGGCAGAACCGCCGAACTTCAACGTCTCCTGGGTCACATCGTCTAGGCCGCCCAGGCCGATGGCGCTGATCACCAGCCCCAAAACAACCACGGCCCCCACGCTGACCAGGATGGGCATCACCCACTCTCTGGACATCGTGTGAGTCTCGCCGCTGTCAGCGGAGAACCTGGCTAAGGATAAGCCCAGCAGGCCGACCGCGAAGAAGCCAACCACCAAGAACCCGTTGACGATCCTCTCATCCACGAGGCTGTCCACCAGTGCGGTTGCGAACAACACGCCCAGGCCCCATAAGAACGCCGAGCGCACGATGTCCAACGAGATATCTTCCTGGGCGACGCTAGTGCCCCGCCACCACACCGCTATCAGGAACAGTAAGCTCCCAACGATGGCAACGGTGGCTGTGACGTCGCCGGAAAGTAGGGTATCTACCGGCACAACGCCATACCCAGCGTTCAGATTGGCCATGATCAAGATCGCCGGGACTCCCACTCCCAGACCGATCAGCCCTCTGATCCGGGGCGTGACGTTCACGGTCAGTATGTAGGACATCAGCACGTACGACGCGACCAGCGCCAGCAGGACCATCCCGAATGAAAGAGCTGTCTGCGGCTGGTTCAATATGGCGCCCAACGCGATAAATATCAGGTAGAGCGCACAGCTCTCCAGAAACAGCGCAACGGCGGTTACCGAGTTATTCCGCCACGACCGGTTCATGTACCTCCAGAGGGTCCAAAACGCTGAACATCGGAATCACTTTGACGTCGCCCAATTCCCGGTCCGGGAGCCCATCCCCCGAATACAACACCATCACCGGGCAGCCGTGGTCCCGGATGCCGGCTATATCGTCCAAAAGCGAATCGCTGATAGACGGCGTAACCAAGATGACCGTTGTGCCCCTGGGCAGCGTGTCTCGCTCCGAGTCCACAACTTCGGCCAGCGGAGCGACCACATATGGGGCCGCCATCGCCAGCGACTCAAGCGCCATGGAAAGCTGGCTTGAAGAAGCGCCCATGGGGACGTTGATCCATTTCCCCGTGTAGCTGGCCACCGCGTTGCTGATCACTCCGTAACTGTAGCCGCGCTGGTCGGCCAAGGACGCCGCTGACGCTGCTATCGTGACAGTCCTTTCAAACAGACGGCGGTTGCTGCCCTGCCATGAATGCTCCCTGGTGGAGCCGTTCATCACGACCAGCATGTTCAGCGAGACCACGGGCTCGAAGACCCTGGTCTGCAACGTCCGGGCGCGGGCGGTCGCCTTCCAGTCGATGTGTTTCATCGGGTCTCTGGTCTGGTAGTCCCGCTGCCCCACCACCCGGTTTGTGTCGAAGTAGATCGGCTGCGAGCCGCGTATCTCGCCCATCGGGTGTTCCGGAGGAAAGAGCAGCCCTTCCAGGTCCACAACCCTGGGAAAGACCAGCAGATGATCGAAACCCAGGTAGCGTGTCTCGGCCGAGCTGAACCCAAAGATATCGCCGGTCCTAAGGCGTACAGGGCCGATGCGGTGGTATCCCCGCTCCGAGCAGGTCATGGAATACTTCCAGGTGGCCTTCTGGTAGGGAAGCAGCGAGGTGGTGATGGTGTGCTGGCGGTTGACTTCCAGACCATTGCCCCGCATGGTCGCCCCGGTCAGGTCCAGCCCGTCGGGAAACGAGTCTTGGATATCGACCCAGATCAGGGGCAATACCTTGTCGTTGTCCAGGGAGACGGAGTAATCCACGGTGTCGCCGATGAACGCCCTTTTACGGCTGATGGAACGGGAATGGCTCACCGCTCGAAATGCGTACCGCTCCCAGATGCGGGCGGCGATGGTCAGCACCAGCACCAAGGAGCCCACCACCAGGAGCAGTCCTTGGCTGGCCACCAGGCCGATGAAGATCATGAGGATGCTGACAAAGACCCAGAAATCGTTAAGCATGGCGGTTATCCGGACCGGTTATCCGGTCCGGTCTATCGGCCGGGATTAGACCGGTACCTCAACCTGGGATAGGACTTCAGACACGACGTCTTCCGCAGACTGCTCTCTGAGCCTTGCTTGGGACTTTACGATGATCCGGTGGGGCAGCGCATATGGGGCCAGAAGCTTAATGTCATCGGGTCCGACGTAGTCCCGGCCTTGGATGGCGGCCACGGCCTGTGAGCAGCGGTAGAGACCCATGGTCGCCCGGGGACTGGCGCCCAATTCAACATCGACGTGCTGGCGGGTTGCCTGCACCAACTGCACCATGTAGTTGCTCAACACCGGGTCGACGTACACCTGCTGGACCAGCCGCTGCAACTCCATGATGTCCGAACCGTCCACCACCGGCTGTAAGTCAGCCAGAGGGTTGGAAGAGTTGAACCGGGCCAACATCTGACCCTCTTGTTCCTCGTCCGGATAGCCCATGCGGAGCCGGATCAGGAAGCGGTCAAGCTGGGCTTCAGGCAAGGGGAAGGTGCCTTCCAACTCGATGGGGTTCTGGGTAGCGATGAGCAGGAACGGGGACGGTAGTGGAATCGTCAGGTCGTCAACGGTCAACTGACCTTCAGCCATGGCTTCCAGCATGGCTGACTGCGTGCGCGGAGTGGCGCGGTTTATCTCGTCGGCCAGCACCACCTGGGCCAGGATGGGCCCCTGCCTGAACTCGAACTCGCCCGACTTCTGGTTGTAGAAATGGACGCCTGTGATGTCGGAAGGCATCAGGTCGGGGGTGCATTGGATACGCTTGAAAGAGCACTGAAGAGACTCGGCCATGCAGCGCGCCAGGGTTGTCTTGCCGATGCCGGGGACGTCTTCCACGAGGATGTGGCCGCCGCTCAGCATCGCGGCCAGGGTCAGGTCGATGACATCGCCCTTCCCGACCAGCACGCGCTCGACATTGGACTTGATCTTGGCCGCCGCCTGGGCAACGGCTCCCAAGCTATTTGCCGCGGATTCGGCCTTTGGCGCTTCGCTCTGGGTCATGATGATCACAACGCCTATACGGATATTTCCCGTCTTCGGTTCAATCGCGCGGGATATCTAGTCGTGGTTGGCTAGTCGTAGTTAGACAGTATAACCGCTAGATGTCATCTGCTCCCGACGTGCTCTTCCGCTTCCCTAAGGTCCTTGAATGAGTCCACGCTGTGCCAGAACCGGTGCGACTTTACGGCTGCCAGCTGTCCTGCCCCAGCCAGCCGGGGAAAGGTCTCGGTCTCGTGGTCGCCCAAGTCCGGCAGCTCGCCCGCGATCGCGCGGTCAAAGAGGTAAACCCCGGCATTGATCCATTGGTCCATCTGAACCTTTTCGCGGAAGCCGGTTATGGTATCGGACGAGTCGATGTCCACCAGGCCGTAGGGGCTGACCATGGGCACGACCATGATGGTGGCCATGTGTGACGGATTGCCCGACTTCCGTTCCCGGTGGGCCGTCAACAGGTTGTCCAGAGTCTCATCGGTGATGACATCGCCGTTTAGCACGGCTACCGTGTCTTCGCTGCTGGGGACGTTGGGAAACCCTGCCTTGATGGCGCCGCCACGGCCCAGGGGCGAGTCTTCCACGCTGTAGTGGGTCTTGATACCGAAAGAGCTCCCGTCTCCGAAGTGGTCTTCGATGGCATCGGCACGGTAGCCGGACAGGAACACGACATCGGTCACGCCGCCCGTCTTTAGCCACTCAACCTGGTGTTCCAAGATGGGTTTGCCGCAGACGGGAACCATGGGTTTGGGGAGGGTATCGGTCAGTGGCCGGAGCCTTTCGCCCTTGCCGCCAGCCAGGATCAACGCATACACGCTGTGCTAGACCTCACGCCGGTACAACCGGTCACTGTACATGACGGTAATATACCTGTGGCGCAGATGTAGGGTCAACGTGGTGAGGAGCTTCGGTGTATCAGAAGGAGCCAAGGACAAAGCAGTGTGGATATGATGGCAGCGTCGCGCTGCCCAAAGAAGGGTCGCTGACCAGAGAGGCTGGAAGGGATCTTTCCGGGGAGCTAGTTGGTCTTCTTCTTACGTTTGAACAGATAGATCAACACCCCGATAGCTGCGGCCGCCAAAGCAAGGCCGATCCACTTCTTCTTGGTATCGTCTTTAGCCATATTCGCACCGCGTTACTAAAAACTCACCCTTGCCGACATCTAAATTTTATCATGCGCATAACGCATCATTCGCATGATCGATGTTCAACAACTCACTGGGGTAACACCGATACCGGTCTTGCGAAAGGGAAGGTGGCAGCCCCGCCTGGGTTCGAACCAGAGATTTCAGCTTCAAAGGCTGACGTGTTACCGCTACACTACGGGGCTTCAACAGAGGGGAGCGCGCTTCAGAAGAAGCCGCATCATTTATTCTGAAGTCACGACACCGGGGCGTCAAGGCCGAAGGGCGCTCTCAACCCTGAATGCTATAATCCCAGGAAGATGAATAAGCTGCGTATTTCCTTCCTACACCTGGCCCCGGTAACCAACGATATAGACCGCAACCGCAAGTTGGTTGAGCAGGGCGTCAGGACCGCCGCCGATCAGGGCGCTCAGTGGGTGGTCACCCCTGAGCTCTGCATCCCTGGCTATCTGTTCATGAAGACCATCGGCACCGACTGGATACTCCCCCAGCCGGACCCCTGGATGGACGGTTTCCAGGGGCTGGTCAAAGAGCACGGCCTGACGGTTTTTCTGTCCCATCCGGAGCGCGACCCGGCCACCGACAAGATGTACAACACGGTCTTCGTGATCAACGCTGATGGCGAGATCATCGGCAAACACCGCAAGGTGAAGGCCCTGGGCGGCGCCGAGTCATGGTCCACCAGCGGCTGGAAGATCGACCCCATCGAGTGCGACGGCATCAAGACAGGCATCCTGATCTGCGCCGACGCCTATAAGAACGAGGTCGCCCAGGTATTCAAGGACAAAGGCGCTCAGCTGCTGGTCTCCCCCGTCTCTTGGGGCCCCGGCCATTGCGGACCGGACGGCGAGTGGGAAGCTCGCTCGGCTGACACCGGACTGCCTATGATGGTCTGCAACCGGTCCGGCAACGAGGTGGGGGAACTCGACTACAGCCTGGCGGAAAGTGTGGTCACCCAGGACGGGAAAAGGATTCTGGAGGCGACGTCAGAAAGGTCTGTGGTACTGTCCTTCGATTGGGACGTGGACAACATGTCCATGATCTCCAATGATTTCGAGCGGGTGTACCTCTAGCCCACTGAGTCCTTCTTGGAAAACCGGACCGGGGTGATCCGCTCACCATGAGCGGACAAGATGGGTTGCTCGATCCCATTCCATTCGTGCTGAGCCTGTCGAAGGATGCGCATCAGTCAAGGTTCTGCCCTGGCCCCATCATCGCCTACCCCTGGCCGTGGTTCGACAAGCTCACCATGAGCGGGCAAGGTGGTTTGCTCAATCCCCTAGACTAGTCAGCGAGTAATCCTAGCCCCCGTAAACCGTCTTCCCGCCGACGATGGTCCGCTCAATCTGAATGTCCTTGATTCCAAGCGGGTCGATCTGCGTGGGGTCGCTGCCCAGAACCACCAGGTCGGCAAGCTTGCCTATCTCAACCGACCCCTTGATGTCTTCTTCGAACGAGGCGTAAGCGCCGTTCACCGTGTACAAGCGCAGGGCTTCCTCGATGGATATCCTTTGGTTGATGCCCCACTCCTTGCCCGTGCTGTCGGTGCGGGTCACGCAGCTTTGGATCCCCAACAGCGGCTCGAACGGTCCCGGCGGATAGTCGGTGGCCCCGGTGGAGACCACGCCCGAGTCGATGAATGACCGCTGGGCGAACATCCACTCCAGCCGCTGCTCACCGTAGTAACGCATCTTCTCGCCGTGGTGATAGACGTAGGTGCAGAAGGGTGTGGCGATCACGCCCATCGCTTTCATCCTCGCCAACAGTTCGGGGTTCACCAAAGTGCAGTGTTCGATGCGGTGGCGGGTGTCAGACCGGGGATGGGCCTTCTGGGCTTTCTCGTAAGCGGTCAGCACCATGTCGATGGTCACGTCGCCGTTGGCGTGGATGCACACCTGGAAACCGGCCCGGTGCATATCCATCACCTGCCGCTCGATCTCATCCTGCTCCATGGCCAGGATTCCGTGGTCGCACATCGAGCCTTCATAAGGCTGGGACAGGTAGGCCGTCCGGGTGGCGATGGCGCCGTCGGCTACCATCTTGATCCCACCTATGCGGAGCATGTCATCGCCAAGGCCCGACTTTATTCCAGCGTCCCGCAGGGCTGGAAACTGGGGGTACCACATCAATGCGTAGACCCGGAGACTCAACTCCCCGGCGGCCTTCCCGTCCTGATAGGTCTGGAATTCCTCTGCCGTAACCCGCGCATCATGGACGCTGGTCAGTCCAACCCGGTTCAGCATGTTGCAGATGGTCTTCAGACCCTCGCGGCGCGTCTCCTCCGTCTCCACCGGTATCAGGCTGAACCGCACGTGGTCGATGGCCCGCTCGAAGACCATGCCGTTCAACCGGCCGGTGTCCGGATCGCGGCCCAACCTGCCTCCCGGTGGGTCGGGGGTCTCGTCGTTAAAACCGGCGGCTTCAAGACCGGCGGTGTTCATGTAGAACACATGCCCCGCCCGGTGGGCCACCAGAATCGGGTGGTCCTTGGTTACAGCATCCAAGTCGTCGCGGTAGAGGTGACGTCCCTCGTTGGAGGGGGTCCGGTCGGTCTTTGTGTCGTCGAACTTGAACCCTTGTACCCAACCTCCCGCCGGTGTCTTGTCCGCCCGTTCTTTAAGTTCCGCCTGCACCTGCTTTAGTGTGGGCACATCGCAGTCGGCGGCCATCACGTGGCGCACGCCGCTGTTCAGCACGTGGATGTGGGCGTCTATGAAACCCGGCAGCACAGTCTTGCCGCCCATGTCCACAACATTAGTACCCGGGCCGATAAGGCCTTCCATATCTTCGTTGCTGCCGACCCCGGCGAACCTGCCGTGGGTCATGGCCACGGCCTCCGCTCTGGGACGGCCGGTATCCATGGTCATTATGTTGGCATTCTTTATGACGGTCTCGGCTTTGCCGTTGGTGCTGGTCATATCGGCTCCTGCTAGCTCGGGCAGTATATGGACGCTGCTGTATGATATGCCAATTTCGCTTCGAAAAGGAGTCTCGTGATGACCACTTCAACTCTCACATCAGAGATGGAAGTAGACATCATCTGCGTGGGATCGGGGATGGGGGCTAGCTGCGCAGCTCTGGCCGCCCAGGCGCAGGGTCTCGATGCCGTCATCTTGGAAAAGTCGGACAGGTTCGGCGGTGGGACTGCCTATTCTTATGGGATCGTTTGGGTGGGCGGCAACCACCTGGCCGAGGCCATGGGGATACAGGACTCCAAAGAAGAGGCTTACGAATATCTCCATCACCTGGCCGCCGGGCATGAGATCGAGGCCAATCTGCGGACGTACATCGACAGGTCGCCCGAAGCCCTTAGATTCTTCTGCGATGACGTTGGAATACCTTTCTATGTAGTGCCGGGCTTTCCCGATTATTTCCAGGGCATGGCCCGCGGTTCCCTGGGCGAAGGCCGGAACCTTCAAGTCAGGCCCTTCGAGTCCAGATCACTCGGGGAATGGCACGAGCTGCTGAGGGCCGCTCCAGCGGTCACTCACCGCGCCACCCTTGATGAAGTGACCGGCTGGGGAGGCCGGGCCCAGCCTCAGAATTGGGACCGCGAGCTCATCCGGGAACGCATGGACAAAGACATCCGGACCTTCGGCGCCGGGCTGAGCGGCCACCTGATGAGCGCAGTGCTACGTCAGGAAATCCCATTTCATCTAGAGACGCCGGTCCGATCGCTTATCGTCAAAGACGGCCGGGTGCAAGGGGTCGTCGCCCGGCAAGTGGGCAAGGAGGTCACAGTCAAGGCCCGGAGAGGCGTCATCCTCGCCACCGGCCACAATCTGAGGAACGAATCCCTGACGCAAAGGTTCAGCGAACTGCATGCCACTCAGTCTTTGCTTCCCCACAGCGTGGACGGCGATTCTATAACCATCGCTGGGGAGATCGGCGCGGCGGTCAGCGCCAAGCCGGCGTTCCAGCAGGACCTGCTCTACACCATCCCGGGGGAAGACCACTACGGCACGCCGTTGTACCGTGGTGTCACCAACAACGAATCGGGGTTCCCTCACAGCATCCTGGTCAACCTGGACGGCAACCGGTTCGCCGATGAATCCATCGGCCAGCAGGTCGGCGCGACGCTGCGTAACTTTGACGTGCGGCAGCACCGCTACGCCAACGTGCCGTGTTTCATGGTCTTCGACCAGACCTACCTTGACAAGTACGGCCTGGGCAGCATTCCACCCGGCCAGGAAGCGCCCGATTGGCTCATCAGGAATAAGACGATCAAGGGACTGGCCCAAGCATTGGGTGTGGATGGAGAAGGACTAACAAAGACCGTCCGGCGGTTCAACAGGTTTGCTGCAGCCGGCAAAGACTCGGACTTTGGCCGGGGCGAGTTCCCCTTCGCAAATTCCGTGAGCGGCGACCTGACCCATGAGCCCAACCCCAACCTGGGACCGCTGAATAGGCCGCCCTACTACGGCCTGCCGCTTGAACTGGCGGCAACCAACCTCACGGGCCTAATGACCAACGAGTCCGCCCAGGTGCTGCACCTACGGGGCCATGCCATCCCGGGACTCTACGCCTGCGGCAGCACCAGCGCGCACTACTACGGCATCGGCTACCAGGCGGGCTGTGAGTTAGGCGGCGCCATGACCTTCGGCTACCTGGCGGCCCGCCATGCAGCGGGCGGGTGAAAAAGGTCCCTCCCCCTATCGCAACGGGGGAAGGTTAGGATGGGGGCTACTCCTGCCGCCAAGTCAATCAGTTTCTGAAGCCAAGAACCGCTGCAGGATCAACATCGCCGCTGTCTCATCCACCGACGCCCGGTCTCTGGAAGGCTGGACCCCCGACTCACGCAGCAATCCCTCTGCTTCGACGCTGGTGAACCGCTCGTCCATCTCGTAGACCGCCATATCTGTTTCCTTCTTAAGGGCGCGAATGAAACCACGGGCCAGTTTGGCGGAGGCGCCGGTCTCGCCGTCAACCATGTAGGGGATGCCGACGACTATGCCTTCCGCCCGGTGGTCTTTGGCGGAAGAGATTACCTGCTGAACGTCGGAGGCCAGTTTACTGCGGACGATGTGTCCTGCGGGCAAGGCCATGCCGCCAGGGCCGCTGACCGCCAGACCGATACGGCGTTCGCCAAGGTCCAGCGCGATCAGCTTTGTTTCTTGGGCCATTCCCGTGTTAGGACAGCCCCTGGCGCACCAAGGCCGGCACGCCGCCCAGGGCCTCGTCGACCTTGTCCGGCTGCTTCCCGCCGGCCTGGGCCATCTCTGGACGGCCGCCGCCACCGCCGCCCATGACCTTGGCGGTGTCCCTGGCGATGTTGCCTGCATGGAGCCCGCGCTCCACCAGGTCGGGGGTGACCATGGTGACCAGGATGGGGCTGCCCTCGACAACCGCGGCCAACGCCACCACGACGCTGCCCAGCTTGTCTCTGAGGAAGTCGCCCATCTCGCGCATACCGTCGGCGCTGGCGGCAGAGGTGCGGCCGGCCACCAGTTTGACGCCGTCGATGTCCTGGACCCGGTCCAGCAATTCTTCGGCCTCGCCGCGCAGGGAGGTTTTCTGGAAACCTTCAAGCTGCTTCTTGAGGTCTTCGTTCTCCTGCATGAAGCTGTCCAACCGGGACTCAAGGTCAACCACCGGCGTTTGGAGCTTCTGCGAGATGGATTCCAGGCGGTCGGTCTGCTGGACGAAAAGTTCTTCAGCGGCCCGGCCAGTCACGGCCTCGATCCGGCGCATACCGCCGCCGATGCTGGACTCGCCAAGCACCACCAGAGTCCCCACCTGGCCGGTGGCGGATACATGGGTGCCGCCGCAGACCTCAACGCTGAACGCATCGCTGTCTGCCATGGTGACCACTCTGACGACATCGCCGTAGCGGTCGCCAAAAAAGGCCAACGCGCCTTCTCTGACCGCCTCGCTGTAGCTCGTCTCATGGGACGATACGGTCAGGTTGCCGCGCACTTTGTCGTTGGCCAAAGACTGCACCGATAGAAGCTCGTCACGGGTCAGGGCACTGACGTGGCTGAAGTCGAAGCGCAGCCGCTCCGGCGCAACGAACGACCCGGCCTGCCGGACGTGGGCGCCCAGCACGGAACGCAAGGCAGCGTGGAGGATATGGGTGCCACTATGGTTCCGGGAGGAGTCCAGGCGGCGGGCCGCTTCGACGGTAGCGGTGACCGCCTCGCCCACTGAAATCTCACCCTGCTGCACCGTCCCGCGCTGCACGATCAGACCGGCCACCGGACTCTGAGTGTCTTCCACCGCAACGACGCCGTTGGGTCCGCTGATGGTCCCATGGTCGCCCAACTGTCCTCCGCCCTCGGCATAGAAGGGGGACTGGCTGATGATCACTTCCACCTGCTGTCCCTGCACCGCGTGGTCAACGGAGAGCCCGCCGGACAGGATGGCCGCTATCTTCGAGTCTTGTTCCGTCAGGCTGTAGCCGACGAACTCGCTGGACCCCAATCCCAACTCGGCGTAGGAGACCTGCATGTCCATGCCGCCGGAGAAAGAACCCGAGGACCGGGACTGTTCCCTCTGTGCGGCCATCTCCCGCTCGAAGCCCTCCATGTCGACTTCCAGCCCGTGCTCCTTGGCGATCTCGGCCGTCAGTTCCGGGGGGAAGCCGTAGGTGTCATAGAGGACAAAGGTCTCGGCATCGGAGAGGGTCCCGATAAAGGTCCTCTGGTTTTCGAGTCCGGTTGGAAGATCGGACTTAAGCGCTTCTCCGACGATCTCTAGGGTGCCATGAACGGCAATGTTGGCAATCTCATCTAAGGCGAGCGCCGCATCGATCGCCGCAACATCCAGGCTGCCCAACTTCGAGTCGTTCAGGAGCAGTTTGCGAACCGGGATGAACCCTTCTTCCAACAGCGGTAGTCCGGTCTGAATGGCCTCGGCGAACCGCTCTTCCTCAAGACTTATCACCCGCTGGATGAACTCGTGATTCTCTGAAAGTTCTTTGTAGACGCCGCTGAATTGGGGGATGGTCTCTTCGACCACCTGGGTCAAGAACGGCTCGTTCAAGCCCAGTTGGCGTCCGTAGCGAATGGCGCGGCGGATGACACGGCGCAGCACGTAGCCCCGGCCTTCGTTACCGGGCACAACGCCGTCGCCGATCAGGAAGGCGGCCGCGCGGGCGTGCTCCACCACCACGCGCATGGCGTAGTCGGTCTCGGTGTCTGACCCGTAGGTCTTGCCGGTCAGCCGGCCGACTCTATCAATGATGGGCACGAATAGGTCGGTCTCGTAGATGTTCTGCTTTCCTTGGAGAATGACCATCGCCCGTTCCAGACCCATGCCGGTGTCCACGGACGGAGCGGGCAGAGGGGTGCGTGTGCCGTCGGTGTCCTGGTAGAACTGCATAAAGACCAGGTTCCAAAGCTCCACGAAGCGTTCGCAGTCGCAGTTGGGGTGGCAGCCGTCGATGGGTCCGGTCGCGCCGGACTCCAATTCTTTGCGGAACTGTGATGTCAGATCTTCCGGCGGAATCATCCGGCCGGCGTGGCAGCCCTTTTCCGCCCCGCCGTCATAGTGGACCTCGGAACAGGGGCCGGTGGGTCCTTCGTTGCCCGCCGGCCCCCACCAGTTGTCTTTATTCCCGTAGCGGTAGATGCGCTCCACCGGCACGCCCACCTGGTCCCTCCAGATGGCAAAGGCTTCTTCATCGTCCAGGTGAATCGTGACATAGAGCCGTTCCGGTTCCAGCTTGAATAGCTCGGTGACCAACTCCCAGCAGAAACCGACCGCTCCTTCTTTGAAATAGTCCCCGATGCTGAAGTTGCCCAGCATCTCGAAGAAGGTCAGGTGTTTGTGGTCGCCGACTTCGTCGATGTCAGTGGTCCTGAAACTCTTTTGGCTGCTGGTGAGACGCTTGGAGGGCGGGGTCTGCTCACCCATGAAGAAGGGTTTGAACGGGACCATGCCGGCGCTGGTGAAAAGCAGGGTTGGGTCACCGGCCGGAATCAACGAGGCGGAGGGCATGTGCTGGTGTCCCTTGCTCTCGAAAAACTTTATGAAAGAATCTCTGATCTGGTCGCCGTTCATTGGTCTACCTTGGGGTGTCCTTTTGAAATTTCGCTGAATGACATTGGCGGATTTTCTTGGAAGTTCCGACCGCTGGTCCGTCGAAATGTTGCGTCCAACATTACGAAATTAGGTCACTGATCGGGCTGGGTTGAATTGTATTTGACCAGGCATGGGCAGTCAACGGTTATCGCTGCTGCCCCGTCCGGAGTTGGGGAGTTGACCGGGCCGCAAAAAACTGGTTTCAGGTTGCCTTTTTCTCGCTTGACCATACCGGTTGACACCCGTAGTATTTACTTGACGGACGCGAATTATGTCATCCCAAACGTGTCCACTGTCGGTGCAGTAGGAGGTGTTGATGGACTCCAGCATTATCGGCAAGATAGAGAAGGCCAAGCAGTACGCAGAAGAGAAAGACCGAGTAAATATCACAAGCTTCGCCGCCACGTTCAAGGGCAATCATGACCAGTACGACGTACGGTTTGAAGACGGCGCCTGGCGTTGCGAATGTCACTTTTTTGCTTCCAGGGACATTTGCAGCCACACCATGGCGCTACAACGAATACTTGACCAGATGATAACCGAACAACCGGAGCCCGCCCCCACAAGTTAACCGGGCCGCCCAACGAACCGAAAAAATGACCTCCCCAGATCTGGGGAGGTCATTTTTAATTTGTTAACGCTTGGCACCCGGCCTAGCCACTGTTACTATTTGGCCGGTCCCCCGATTCACCGGACCCGTCAGGCCCCCGACGGCCAACTGCCAGTTTGCATCAAGACCAACCAAATAATCCTCCCATAGAGCAGAGCCGGTACGGCATACCGCCGGCCCTGCGATATCCGGCCTACCGGGCCTACTGGATGGGTCTGCTGGCTTCGGTCAGCGGATTCCAGATGTTCCGCGTCTGCCAGGGTTGGTTGATCTATGAGATCACCGGCTCCCCTTGGTCTTTGGGCCTGGTTGGAGCGGCCAACGCCATCCCGGCCATCTTCTTCAACCTTTTTGGCGGAGTGTTCGCGGACCGCTGGGACAAACGCCGTCTCATCATCTCTACCCAGTTCACCACCGGCGGCCTGATATTTCTTCTGGCCACGTTAACCCTGTTTGGGTGGGTGGAAAGTTGGCACGTATTGGCGGTGGCATTCTTGGCCGGAGGTGTTGAGGCCTTCGACAACCCGGCGCGCCAGGCCCTCTACCCACACCTGATCGATCGACGGGTGATGATGAGCGCCGTGGCCATGAACTCGTCCATCTGGCAGGGGACACGGATCGTCGCCCCCGGTATCGCCGGAGTGTTGATCGACCTGATCAACACCGAAACAGCCATGTACATCTCGGGCATGGGGTTCGTTGTGCTGGTGATTGTGATGGCGCGTCTCAATGTGCCGCCCATTCCCAGGGGAGGGTTCGGCAGCCCCGTTCAAGACGTGAAGGACGGACTCAAGTTCATCAAGGTCAACTCCATCTTCTCGTTCCTGATCGGCATGACCTTCTTCAACAGTTTCTTCGGTATGGCCTACGTCATGTTGATGCCCATCTTTGCCGTGGACATCCTAGAGGTCGGCGCCAAGGGGCAGGGGATGCTCCTGGGCATGACGGGGGCCGGCGCTCTGGTCAACACGCTCTGGATGGGCGCCCAGGGCAGTGTGCCCAACCGGGGACTGGCCATCATCGGTGGGGCTGTGCTCTTCGGCCTGGCGGTAACGGCATTCGCACTGACCGCCGAGTATGTGGGCTCCATGTCCCTGGCGATGGCTTTGATGTTCATCATGGGGGTCTTCAACTCCGTGTACATGATCTCCATCCAAAGCTCTCTGCAGATCATGGTCCCGGACCGGATGCGCGGAAGAGTCATGGGGTTCTATGGAATGACCTGGAGCATCATGCCTTTGGGAGGCCTGCAGGCCAGCGCCCTGACCAGCCTTTTCACCGCTCCCATAGCCATCGCCGCCGGCGGTCTGGCAGTGGCTTTCTTTGCCCTGGGCCCGGCCACGGTCAATGCCAAGGTCCGGAATCTGAGCAGCCATCTAGCCCCGATCTCTGATGAGCCGGAGGATGCTCCCTCCGCGCCGGTCCAGGCCCGTTGACACCAAGGAGTGGGCGAACTACACTCCCTTGTAGCCTGATTTGTTAGGCCGATTCTTGAAAGATTTCGGTAGATTTTTGTAGGATTTTACAGTCTCCAGCGCGGTTTTATCGGCTGATTCTTCTACCTTTCCTTTCCTACCTTCCCAATGATAGTCACAACGCATCACGAGTCCACCCAGTGAGCGGCCAGAACCCGGATGACAACCACAGAAAGATCCCCGGAGAGAACTTGGAATTCCTAGTCGTTGGACTGAACCACCGGACCGCTCCTGTTGAGGTCCGGGAGCGCCTAGCGCTTAATAAAGAGCAGCTGCCGGACGCGCTCGGCGCCATGAGTAATCACGGCGTGGGCGGCGTTATCTTGTCCACCTGCAACCGGTCCGAGTTCTACACCCTGGATATCGCCGAAGACGGTTTTGAAGCAGGCGCCGACCGG
>CAYXDE010000028.1:0-26126 GCA_964463525.1 uncultured Dehalococcoidia bacterium
GCGATAACCTTGACCACCCCTATCTGCATAGGCCCAGCGCCGCCGGCGCCGGTAGACGTGGAATTGCCTGCGGTCAGTGCGTTGAAAACCGTGGACTTGCCGCTTTGGGGCAGCCCGATGATTGCGATATCCATACCTGGATTATAAACCTCGTCGTATTTCGAAAAGCCTTTAGTAGCTCTGGAACAGCTTGCCCCATTCGGTCTTTAGGGCGGCGTTGATGCGGCGGCGGCCCTTGGTCTTGAGCCAATAGCCGTTGTGGTACAGGTTAGACGCAAGGAAAGCCCAGCCGACGATGGGACTCCGCAGCAGCATCTTTTCCAGCGGCTTCAGCGGCCCCCAATAGATCAGTTTCTGGCCACGGCTGGCGAAGGTGTTCTCAACCCCGGTGAACTGCCAGTTGACCTGGCTGATGTCCTCGCCGACCACGTTGATCTGCGAAACATCGCCGCAGCCCAAGCCCCGCTCGTGGGCCAGGCGGATGAACTTGATGCTCATGGGGTCGAAGCCCATCATCTTGGCGGCAACGGCGTCGATGGCCACCTGGTCGTTGCTGGCCAGGATGCGGTCCTTGATATGCCAGCGCATCGCCCTGGGTCCGGGTCCGTCTCCGGCGAAGGTCCCGTCCATCACGGCGAACAGCCCTGGATGTATCTCTTTCTGTATCGCCAGCAGGTCGGTGAGCGTCTCGTGGATCACCGAGTGGGTCCAGTGGCGCTTCCGGTGCAATAGTCCACCGAAGGCGTTCTTCATCGCCCCGGTCATGGTGGTGAAGACGTGGGTCTTCATCGTGGGAAGATGAACGATATTCGTACCAGGGAATGACTCCGGTATCTGGATTCCCTCGGGGAAGATGTCATCCAGCACCAGCATCTCCGCCTTGGGTTTGTAGTCGATCCAACCGTTGGGCGGCGAGTCCAGGTGGATGTCCGCCAGGCCTACCTTTTCCTGGGCTGCCTTGTGCTTGTTCTTGAGCTCTCCCTCGTAGGAGTTGACCACCACCGTCCCGTTGTGGGCGGCGATCAGGTCTTTGTGCCCTCGTGCTTCCAGAGCTTTCGCAACACCCTCGATCTGCCAGGGGGTGGTGGAGCAGCCGGGGTACCAGTGCTGCCAGGAGATATTCACCTTCAGTTGGGTCTTGATTTCGGGCGACAGGAATTCGCCGACTCCCGCCAGGTCCATGGCGCGGCCCATATCAGCAACCGCCGTCTCGGGCGTGGTAGCCACCACCGCCACCACCGGGCTGCCGGGGCGGGACTGGCTGCCCGGTGCAGCTCCGGGGGCGGGCTGAGTTGTGCCGGGATCAAGGGATGTCATTCAAGGGCTCCTGGCTGAGATAAGGTCAGTTATTTAGCAATAGAACGAGGGTCGAGACCGCGACCCAACTGAGGATGGACAAGACCAACGGCAGGTCTCGGATGATCAACTGCTCCGGGGCCTCGGCCTGCTCGCTGTTGTTCAACAGATATAGATAGCGGAACAGCCCAAAGGTAACCAGAGGCAGAGTGAACAGCATGGTGTTGTTTTCGGGAAGGTTGGTCGCCTCTACCGTGTACAAAGTATAGCTCAGCCACGCCGCGGCGGCAGACAGCATCAGAAGTTGGTTGATGAACGGGCCCGAGTAATCCTTGAGCACCGTCCTCTGTTCTTCGGCCGCGTCTCCAGCCAGCCTGACCTCCGCGAACCGCCGGCCCAGCACGATGAACAGAGCTCCGGCGCCGGTGGTGGCGTACAACCAAGGAGACGGTGTCACATCTATGGCCACCGCGCCTGCCGCGGCGCGAATGACGTAGCCACTGGTTACGGCAAAGGCGTCGAGCAGGACCACCTGCTTCAGCCCCAAAGAATAGCTGATGTTTATCACCGAGTAGAGACCACCCGCCACGCCCAGCAGCGGCTCGACCAGGACCATCACCACTAACCCGGCCGCCGCCAGCACCGCCATGACTGTACCGGCCACCGGCACGCTGACCTTCCCCGACGCTATGGGGCGGTTCCGCTTCACCGGGTGCAGCCGGTCGCCGGAACGGTCCATCAGGTCATTCAAGAGATATATCGCGCTGGAGAGGGCGCAGAAGGCCAACGCGACCAAAACCAGCTTCAGCAGCAGTCCGGGCACCGGGTCCAGATCATCGGTACTCCAAGCTATGTCCACCGCGAACACGAAGGGCAAGAACACCAGTCCGTTCTTGACCCACTGCAGCGGACGCAGGGCTCTCAACAAGGCCACAAGATTCATGGCCGGCCTTCCCCGGTTTTTGTGCTAGTCGTATCGCCCAAAATCAGTATTCCTTAGAAGCCTCTGTTGTGCCATCCGGAATCCGGCGCAGGGCCAGGAGGGCCAGCAGCCCTACCGCCACCGCGAACCAGAGGGTGACGAGCCGGACCAGCACCGTGCTCGCCGAGGCCGCAGACTTGGCCACCCCACTCTGTTGCAGCAGCGCCAGCATGCTTCCTTCAGTACCGATCAGGCCGCCGGGAAGGGCCGTTACAGCGCCTACCAGAGTGGCGGCGGCATAGATCGGCAGCGCCCGCACCAGCGCGATGTCGGCGCCGATGCCTTTTAGGATCACCCACAGTGCCAGGCCTTCCGCGAACCACGCTACTGCGCCGATGGCCACACCGGCAACCATCACCCGGACCGTCGCCAATTCTTTGAATCCATCTTGAGAGTCTTGGAGCAGCTCGCCCCACCGGGACAAGAGTGCCAGGCGGGTCAACCTCAGGGCGTGTCTTGAGACCGCGAACATCAATCCCGCAACGGCCAATACCAGGGCTGCCGCCAACACAACTATGACCGGAGCGGGCAACAACGCAAAACCGGTCAGTCCCAGGATGATGACGGATATGACGTCGGTCAGCCGTTCCATCACCACCACGGGGGCAGAACGGCCAACGGGCACTCCCGTCCGGCTGTTCAGCAGATAACATTTTACCAACTCGCCCGCTTTGCCCGGTGTGATGGCCATGGCGAGACCCGAGAGAAACACCAGCAAGCTCAGTCCCGCTGGAACGTGGATCTTCAGGACGGCCAGGTAATAAGACCAGCGGAGGTAGCGGAGGAGGTAGTTTGCCAAGGCCAGACCCAGTCCGGCGAAGAGGTAATGGATGGGCAGATCGCCGATCTCATCGACGGTGTCACCAAAGTCCCCGTATCCTGCCATGGCCACGAACACGCCCACCGTGAGCAGAACGGGCAGCAGCCATTTCTTATTCATCTACTACTATTCATCTACTACAGGCCGAAGTTTCTAGGCGAGACGGTTCGCACGGAGAACCTGTCAGCCCTTAGCCTTGAGCTCCGCGTACCAAGCGCCCAGACCAGACATGCTCGCATAATAGAAGGTGAACACCCAGACACCGCTCCAGATCAACAGGGGCATCACTCCGCTGACAGCGGTGGCGATGATCGCGGAGATGACCAGGACAACGCCCATCAGAACACCGGTCCAGATTCCAAACATCAAGGCTTTGCGTCCGGGAGTAGTTGTGTTGTCTCTGACGGACGATATCCCATAATAGCCGCCAATAAAGGGACCGAAAGGAATCCCGGCGATGTGCACGATAGGTATCACCGCCAAGATCAATATGATCGCGAACCCGATCAATACGCCTTTAATCATTCTCTAATGACCTGTACCTGTATCACGTAAAGGGCCGATTGAGAGCCAACTCCCGCAGGCCTAGCCAAACATTATAGACCGGCCATCCCAACTGCGCACCAGTGATGCCGGGCCAGGCGGACCGCCAGAGGCCGGAGTATACTGGTGCGGCTTGGCAAAACCGCCGGAACTCGCAGCCGTGAAACAAGGAGCACCATTGGCCACCGATCCAACCCCAAATACCGAAGGATATGTGCACGAGTCCCCGTTCGCCGAACTCTTGGACATGAGAGTGAGCGACCCGGAGGATGGCACCAGCACGGTTGTCATGCCCATCAACCCCAAGCATCTACAGCAGGCAGGGCGTGTCCAAGGCGGTATCGTGGTGGCCCTGGCCGACTACGCGATGTTCCGCGCCATCAAACCGTTGTTGAAACCCGGAGAGGCCACCACCACCATCGAACTCAAGATCAATTTCCTCGCCGCCGCTGAGAAGGGGGACCTAACCGGCACGGCGAAGATAATCAGCCCCGGCCGCCGGTTGATGGTGGGCGAGATGGAGGTCAAAGACGAAGACGGCAGGCTCATAGCCCAGGGACTAGGCACCTACATGGTCTTACAACCCCGGACCTGAATCGGGCTTGCCGATCAGCATTAATTGTTGACCTGTCCAGTCGACAATCTTGGATTTGGGGATGGGCTGGTGTATAATTTCCCTGTCTTTCCAGACTGGCAACGGCTTTCCCGATGGGAGGGATGTCCTCATGAAGATTCCCATGAAAGTGGACTATGGGGTGCGGGCCCTGGTGGAATTGGCGCTTCACTACGGTGATGGCCATACCCAGACGGCGGTTATCGCGCGGCAGCAGGGGATCCCTGAAGCCTACCTGGACCAGTTGATGACCTCACTCAACAAGTTTGGCTTCGTTCAGAGCCGGAGGGGGCCGCAGGGCGGACACGCCTTGGCGATGGACCCCAAAGACATCGACCTCAACATGGTCATGGAACATCTGGACAGCAGCAACTCCCCCCTGGACTGCCTCATCAACCCCCACGACTGCGCCCTGTCCCACACCTGCGCACAGCAGGAGGTCTGGAAAACCGTTGAAGCCTCGATCCGCGACGTTCTGAGCAATATAACCGTGGCGGACCTGGCCGAACGCCAGTCCAGCCTGGCGGGACAGACCGTCTAGCCGTTGGACCTGCCTGATCAGCCCACCATCGACGTGCCTGTTCACGCTCACTCCAGCTTGACAAGCACTTTTGCCAGCGATAGACTCGAAACGTTAATGCTAGTATCCAAATTGAACCTGAAAGGCAACTTTCAACTAACTTGCGCTTGTACGTGTCCGCCCACATAGGGGCGGGCAACAACTTCTGCACATCTGAAGCCTGCGCCCACCCTGTTTGAGGAACCCATCTGGGTAAGCGCGGGTTTTTTTATTGCGAACCAAACACCCAAGAAACCCATATGGTCCAAGGCACATCTAAAGGAACTAGCCCCACAGTAAGGGGAATATGAGGAGGGTCCAACCCATGGCCGAACAGCCCCTAACGCTCACACCGGAGCAAGTAAAGCGATACAGCCGCCACATCATCATGGGTGATGTAGGCAGTAAGGGACAGCGTGCCCTTATGGGCGCCAAAGCCCTGATAATCGGCGCCGGGGGACTCGGCTCTCCCTCCGCCATCTACCTGTCTTTGGCCGGGGTAGGCACCGTCGGCATCGTCGACTTCGACGTTGTTGAGCTCTCGAACCTCCAGCGCCAGGTCCTGCACCACACCGCGGACGTTGGCAGGCCCAAGGTCCAGTCCGCCGTGGACAACATCAAGGCCTACAACCCGGACGTGAACGTAGTAGTGCACGAGACTCGCCTTGAGTCCGATAACGCCATGGATATCATCAGCCAATACGACCTGGTGATCAACGGCGCCGACAACTTCGCCACCCGCTATCTGGTCAACGACGCCTGCTACCTCCTGAACAAGCCCTTAGTAGACGGCAGCATCCTGATCTTCGACGGCCAAGCGACGGTCTTCCTGCCTGGGCAGGGCTGCTACCGCTGTCTGTTCCCGTCGCCGCCCCCTCCCGGCATGGTCCCCAACTGCGCCGAGGCCGGCGTGCTGGGCGCTCTGACCGGTCTGGTCGGCAGCATCCAGGCTACCGAGGCCCTGAAGCACTTCTTGGGCATCGGCGAGTCGCTCAGTTCCCGCCTGCTGCTTATCGACGCCCTCAGCATGACCTTCCGCGAAGTGAGGCTGAAGAGGAACCCCGAATGCCCGCTGTGCGGAGACCACCCCACGGTCACCGAGTTGATCGACTACGAGGTCTTCTGCGGTGTCGCTGAACCCCACGAACCAGCGGTGGTAGGTTCAGATTAGATAGAACGGGCTAAAGAGAACAAGCTGGGGGGCGTCTTAGAGATAGGACGCCCCTCTTGGCAACCGGCTCTTCAGGTTCCCGCCTCACATTTCCGATAGATACAGGACTTATGGTTACTAGGCTCACCTACAAAGGCATCATCGACACCATCGGCAACACTCCCCTCGTCGAACTACAGCGCATGAGCCCCAAAGAGGGAGTGCGCATCTTCGCCAAGCTGGAAGGCCAGAACCCAACGGGCAGCGTGAAAGACCGTATCGCCCTCAAGATGATCGAGCAGGCGGAACGGGACGGCGAGATCTCCTCCAACCGCACCATCTTGGAGCCCACCAGCGGCAACACCGGCATATCCCTGGCCATGATCGGGCGTCTGAAGGGTTACAAGGTCGCCGTGGTCATGCCGGAGAATGTCAGTGTGGAGCGGGTGCAGCTGCTTGAAGCCTACGGCGCCGAGATCATCCCTTCGGACGGCTCAAGGGGCACCAACGGCTCCATCGAAGTCGCTCAAGACCTGGTGGACAAACGGGGCAGCGACTATCACATGCTGTACCAGTACGGAAACAGCGGCAACCCCAACGCCCACTATGAGACCACCGGCCCCGAGATCGTGGAAGCCCTGCCCGACGTGAGCATGTTCGTAGCTGGTTTAGGCACGGGAGGCACCCTCATGGGCGTGGCCCGCCGCCTGAAAGAGCACAACCCCGAGACCAAGATCGTGGCTGTAGCTCCCGAGCCCGACGATTTCATCTCGGGCCTCCGCAGCCTGGAAGAGGGATTCATTCCGCCGATCTTGGACATTGGACTGCTCGATTCCAGGATGCTGGTCAACAGCTTCGACGCCTTTTCAACAACCAAGCGTCTCTTGGTGGAGGAAGGGATCTTCGCCGGAGTGTCTTCAGGCTCCGTGGTCTATGGGGCCATACGCCAGGCAGAGCGCATGGACGAGGGGGACATCGTCTGTCTGTTGGCGGACGGGGGCTGGAAATACCTCAGCACGGCACTCTGGACCAAGGACTACGAGGAGCTTGCCAAGGACGCCAAGGGCAAGATCTGGTGGTAGATATCCAGGCCCAGCAGATGCGGGGTATTCCTCCTTGTTGAACAGAATACGCCGGGGTGAACCGGTCAGGAAATCAGGATAGAAGCTTTAGAAGCTGTTCAGTAGTATCGGTTAGGCACGAGGGTAGACGGGAAGGTGTGAGGCTGAGGAGAGGCTGAAAAACTTGAAACTTCAGCCGTGGCGGTGCTATACTTGGTGCACATATAAGCCTTCCTTGGAGAGCGGGTAAAACCCGCTTTCTTGCTGATGGAGACAAACGTTTTCCGTCTGGGAACCGGGAGGGGTGCGTACTAATGAAAAGCGATTTTCTGATTGCATTGACCCAGCTGGCGGCAGAAAGGCACCTGCCTCGAGAGCAAGTGCTCGGAGCGATCGAGGTTGCCCTGGCGTCGGCGTTCAAGAAAGACAATCCGGCATCAGGCCAAAACATATCCGTGACGCTCAACCCCAACACTGGGGAAGTGAGCGTATTCGCGCTGAAAACCGTAGTGGAAACGGTGGAAGACGCCGACAAAGAAGTCACCGTCGCCGACGCCCAGTTCATCAGGAAGGGCGCTGAGCTGGGTGACGAGGTCGCGGCCGCCGAGCCACTGCCCCACAACGCCAGCCGTATCGCGGCGCAGACCGCCAAACAGGTGGTGCTGCAGCGTCTGCGCGAGGCTGAGCGCGACCTTCTTTACCAAGAGTTCCAGCAGCATGAGGGCGACATCGTATCCGGCGTGATCGAGCAGGCCGAACCTGGCCGCACCATCACATTGGACCTGGGCCGCGCCCAAGCTGTGCTTCCTTTCGAGGAACAAGCCCCCAACGAACGCTACCGCAAGGGACAGCGCACCAAGGTTTACCTGGTGAGCGTCCGCAGCACGCCCAAGGGCCCGGAGATTCTGGTCTCCCGAAGCCACAAGAACATGCTAAAGCGGCTGTTCGAGATCGAAGTTCCTGAGGTCTATAACGGCGTGGTCGAGATCAAGGCCATCGCCCGCGAGGCCGGGTTCCGCAGCAAGGTTGCCGTAAGCGCAACCCAGGCTGGAATAGATCCGGTTGGTTCTTGCATCGGCATCCGGGGCAACCGGATCCAGAGCATAGTCAACGAATTACAGGGCGAGAAGATCGACATCGTGTCCTGGGACGAAGACCACAGGGCCTTTATCACCAACGCACTCAGTCCATCCGAGCCC
This sequence comes from uncultured Dehalococcoidia bacterium, assembly GCA_964463525.1. Taxonomy (GTDB): domain Bacteria; phylum Chloroflexota; class Dehalococcoidia; order Lucifugimonadales; family UBA3495; genus UBA9611. The sequence goes on from CAYXDE010000028.1 coordinate 8,224, forward strand.
GTACACGTGGAACTGCTGGAAGCCGACCAGACCGCCATCGTAGTGGTGCCGGACCGGCAGCTCTCGCTGGCCATCGGCAAAGAAGGCCAGAACACCCGTCTCGCTGCCCGTTTGACCGGCTGGAGGCTGGACATCAAGGGCATGACGGAGTGGGAAGAGATCAAAGAGTCCACTCAAGCCCTGGCAGGCGCCGCGGCTGCTGCAGAGGATGACACCGCCGTAGCAGCGGAAGATGCTGCCGAAGCGGTGGAAGAAGCGATCGCCATCGTGGAAGAGGCTGGCGCAGTCGTCACTGAAGAAGCTGAAGAACCGGCTGAGACTGTGGAAGCTCCCGTCGCGGAAGCAGTGACCTCGGCCACTGCCGAAGAAGCCGATGAAGACAGTATCCTTGAGGCCCTGATCAGAGAAGAGGAAGACCAGGAGCCCGAGGAAGCGGAGGCCGAGCCCGCCGCGGCTGAAGGCCTCAGTGTTGAAGACTTGGGCGCATTCACCCTCGATGACGTTGAGTTGTCCGATGAGGATGAGGATGACGAAGACGAGGAAGAGGAAGAAGGCGAACTACCCGATCTCGACGATCTGCCGGTTATGATTCCAGACGCTGGCAAGATTCGGTTCGCCGAGGATATCGTCGAAGAGTTCCGGGGCGGCGGCCGTGGTGGCCGGCGTCGCAGGGGCGGCGGCGGTGCCCGCGGTGGCGGAGCCCGGGGCGGTGGCGCACGCGGCGGCGGAGCTGCTGCAGGCGGAGGCCGCTAGATCCTTCTCTGATTAGTCTCCCATCGGGGTTTCTACTGAAATTCCGATGGGCATATCTCTGGAGGGCTGCTCTTGCCAAAAAGCCGTCATATCCCCGAACGTAGCTGCGTTGCCTGCGGTTCCAAGATGCCAAAGGGCCAACTCGTTCGAATCGTTAAGGCCGGCCAAGGCCCTATCACTGTTGATACCACCGGGAGAGAACCTGGCAGAGGGGCCTACCTCTGCCACACCCCCGATTGCTGGGACCGGGCGATCGGGAAAGGAGCCTTGGAGCGCAGCTTCAAGCAAAGCCTTTCCGCCCAAGACCTGGAACCGGTGCGGACCCATTACCAAGAGAACTTAGCCCCGCAGGAAGCGGAGCCTAAACTTTAGATTCTGATGGATGTGTAGATGACTTCTGACGGACAACCCACAGCAGTGGACGACGCTGGCGAAACTCCAAGACCCAGGAAGACTACGGAGCGGCGGGCCCAGACTCGTGCACTAGTGCTCCCGGAGACCATGACGGTCCAGTATCTGTCTGAGGTCCTGAATCAAAACCCCATCGACGTGATCAAGCAATTGATGCGCAATGGAATCATGGCGTCCATGAACCAGGTGGTCGACTATCAAGTTGCCACCCTGGTATCCACTGCCCTAGGTATCCGCACTGTCATGGCTGAAGCGCCCACCGCGGCCAAGGGGCCGATAGCCAAGGGCGCAGAAAACCAGGACGAAGCGGATATGGTGGTCCGCCCGCCGGTGGTCACCGTGCTCGGCCACGTAGACCACGGCAAGACTTCATTGCTGGATTCCATCAAGAACTCCCAGGTTGCCGACCGCGAGGTTGGCGGCATCACCCAGCACATCGGGGCTTATCAGGTGGAATCCGACGGCAACCCCATCACCTTCTTGGACACGCCGGGCCACGCCGCATTCACGGCCATCAGGGCCAGGGGTGCACGTGTTACCGACATTGCTGTCCTGGTGGTGGCGGCCGACGACGGCATCATGCCGCAGACCCTGGAAGCCATCAACCATGCCAAAGCCGCCGAGGTCCCCATCGTGGTGGCCATCAACAAGATGGACCTGCCAGGCGCCGACCCGGAGCGGGTGAAGCGCCAGCTCAGCGAACAAGAACTATTGGTTGAAGACTGGGGCGGCGACGTCATCTCCGTCGACGTCTCTGCCAAGACCGGTGACGGTATTGACAGTCTATTGGAAAACCTGCTGCTGGTTGCTGAGATCGGCGAACTTAAGGCCAATCCAAATAAGTCGGCAGAAGGCGTTGTTATCGAGGCCAAGCTGGACCGCAAACGCGGTCCCAGCACCACTATCCTGGTCCAGGAAGGCACGCTGAATGTCGGCGATTTCATCGTCGCCGGCGGCTCGTTCGGCCGGGTCAAAGCCATGACCGACGACCAAGGCAAAGCCGTCCAATCGGTCGCTCCTGGCTGTCCCGCGGAGATCCTTGGGTTCGGTTCAGTCCCCGAGGCCGGCGACCAGTTGAGCGTTGCCACCAACGAACGTGAAGCCCGCAGTCTGGCGGAGCAGGTCGCGAAAGCCGGTTCCCAGGCCCAAGGCCGGGCCCTCACCTTGGAAGAAGTGGTCAACCAGGTCGACACCGACGAGATCAAAGAGCTTAACCTGGTGGTCAAGGCCGACGTGCAAGGCAGCGTGGAAGCCGTCCGGGGTGCGTTGGAGAAACTGGTGGATGAAGACGCCACCGTCCGTGTGCTTCACGCCGGCAGCGGCGCAGTAACGGAATCAGACATTCTCCTGGCCAGCGCATCCGAGGCCATCGTCATCAGCTTCTCCATCGGCGCTGAGCCCAGCGCAGAGCGGCTGGCCGACCGCATGGGCGTTGAGATCAGGCATTACAACATCATCTACCAATTGATCGACGATGTTGAAAAAGCCCTTCACGGCATGCTCGACCCTGTCTACACCGAGGTCATCGTGGGCCGTGCAGAGGTCCGAGAGATATTCGAGGGCCGCCGTGGCACGCAGATCGCAGGCTGCCGCGTTGCAGAAGGCCGAATGGTCCGGAATGCAGATGTGCGGGTCATGCGGAACGGTCAAGTTGTCGAAGACAGCACCATCTCCAGCCTGCGTCACTTCCGCGACGAAGTTAACGAGATGAACGCCGGCACGGAATGCGGCGTGATCCTTCAAGGGTTCAACGATTATCAGGAAGGCGACATTCTGGAAGTCCACCGCCAGGAACGGGGACGGCGCTAGGGTCCTGCCTCTCTCGGCATCTTTGGGCTGAGGGAGAACCATCCCGGTAGCCTCACCAAGAACCCCTAAGGTACAACCTGCCATGTCCCGACGCACCGACCGTATCAATGAACAGCTGCGCGAGGAGATCAGCATGCTCCTCACGCGCTCAATCAAAGACCCCCGCCTGAACGGAGTGATAAGCATCACCCGAGTGGTTTCCAGCGGGGACCTGCGCAGTGCCAGGGTCTACATCAGCGTCATGGGCAACCAGCAGACCAAGGGGGAAGCCTTGGCCGGCATCCAGTCTGCAGCGTCATTCCTGCGCCGGGAACTCCGCGACCGCATCAACATGAAGCACACCCCGTTTTTGACCTACGAACTTGACGATTCTCTGGAAGAAGCCGACCAACTGCTCAGGCTGATGAACCAGGTCAAACCTGAAGACCAAGAACCTGAAACATTCAGCCCGGAATCATCACAGGTCAGCGGCAGCTAGCATGGCCAACGCGCAGCCCGGAGCCAAGGCGCCCAAACCACCGGTGGCCAACGGCTTCATCAACCTCTTCAAACCGCCGGGCATCACTTCCATGGACGCCCTGCGCCAGATCAAGCGCATAACGGGGCAAAGACAGAAAGTAGGCCACGGTGGCACCATGGACCCCCTTGCCCGGGGAGTGCTCCCCGTCTGCTTCGGCCAGGCCACCAGGTTGATGGACCACATCGTGGACGGCGTGAAGGTCTACCGGGCTGAAGTCACTTTAGGCGTTACTACCACCACCTATGATGCGGAAGGCGAGGTTGTGAAAACAGCCGAGGACCCGGGCATAACCCGGGAGATGGTGGCAGAGAGTCTGAAGCCTTGGACCGGCGTGGTGAACCAGACTCCGCCCATGTACAGCGCAATCAAGGTGGACGGAAAGAGACTCTACAAACTGGCCCGTGCCGGCATAGAAGTCGAGCGTGAAGCCCGGCCAGTTGAGATCCATGACATTAAGATCCTGGAGTTCGACTACCCCAAGTTGGTCATCGAGGTGGAGTGCGGCAAGGGCACCTACATCCGCTCCTTAGCCCATGACATAGGCGAAGACCTGGGTTGCGGTGGCCATGTGGCCGACTTGGTACGATTGCTTTGCGGCGGCTTTCCCGCTGACGAGTCGGTGACTCTGGAACAGCTAGAAGAGGCTGTCAACAGTCCAGAGGGTTGGCAGAAGCACCTCTATCCCGTGGACCGCGTGCTCATGGGCTTGAAGAGCATCACTTTGGGGACCCAGGCCGAGGAACATCTGCGCCACGGACAAGCCGTCTCGCTAGGCCGGCCGGAACTAGATGCTGGGTACCTAGAGGAATGCCGCGCCTATAACTCGCAAGGCGTCTTCATGGCGCTGGTCCGTTTCGATCGGCCGACCAACTCCTGGCAGCCCGTCAAGGTGTTTCAGATGGACACTCCCTCTCCCTACGCTCCCGCTTCCGTATAGCTCATTCCGCTACGCCCCGACCCTCTTTGCCCATTTGCGTGATGGATTTTGTCGATATTGTTACTATTGAGTTATCAATTCAGTAGCATTTTGGGTTAGATTCTTGACAAAGTCCATCCGATTTGTATAGTTGTTAGCATTACGTAAACCTAGCGTTTATACAGGATTCGTCGTCAATCACATCTACGCAAAAACCGCAGCGAAACATTTGGGGGGGATCAATATGCAGGCCTATTGCTTCAAATGCAGGGATAAGCGGGAGATATCCGGGGCCCAGCAGGTCACGCTCAAGAACGGCCGTCCGGCCACTAGGGGGACCTGTCCGGATTGTGGGACCAAGGTTTTCCGGATCGGAAAATCTTCGTAGGCATCCCGGTTGAATAGGCCCGGCGGTCAGCCCGCCGGGAACCCTAACTTGGTCAACAGGGCCCGTGGGTTCGTTTCCAACAGCGCCTGAACCTCGTCGTCGTTGAGGCCCGCACCTCGGGCAACTTTCTGCCTGATGTCTGGCGTTAGCAGGTCGTCGGGTTCGTGCGCGTCTGAGTCCAGGACAGTGACCGCACCGGCCTCTTTAGCGGTCTTCGCAACGTGTCCGTTGGCCAAACTGTGGCCTTTGCGGGCCGACACCTCAAGATAGATGCCCCTCTCGGCGGCCAGCCTGGCCTCTTCATAAGTGATCAGACCCGGGTGCGCCAGCACGTCCACGAAATCTGACCGGAGGGCCGCCTCATTCGTGCCGGGTTCCACCGGTTCCACCGGCGTTTCCCCGTGCACGGCCACCAGCTTCGCCCCCATCTCCTTGGCCGTCCGTGCCACAAGGTCGATGTCATCTTTAGGGACGTGGGTGATCTCCACTCCAGGCAGGGCCAGTATGTCCCAGCGCTTGGTGGCCTGCTCGCAATCGATCACCAAGGTCTTCACCACATATTCCACGTTGCCCAGACCAACATGGTCGGTCACGGCCATGGCTTTATAGCCGCGTACCAGCGCACGGCGTATCAACTCTATGGGTGACAGCACACCGTCGCTCAAGAAAGTGTGGGTGTGGAAGTCGTACATCTATATGCTCCAGGCCGCCCGGTCCATCAAGTGGTTTCCCGGCTCGCTCGTCTACCGGAAACACCCGGCATGACTAAGTATAGATTTCCTCCAGGGGTTTTAACAAGAATCGCCGGGCCGGCCAGACGTGCGCGGAACCGCCGGGTATGGAAGCTGCATCAGATTCGTTGACACTGATTTTGCTCCCGCCTACAATTGCCCAGACCGGGCTCCAGGCACGGCCAAACAACAGGACACAACACCGGAGAACCAAGTATGGCAGAAGCCGTGGAGAGCAATCTCCAAAACGCCAAAGAATTGACCACCTGCAGCCAGTGCGGCCGGGGTTCCGGAAAGGGATGGTCCTTCGCGTTCAAGAAACCCGTTGCGGAGGGCGCCGCAGATGCGGGCATGACCGTCAAATGCTCCCGGTGTGCGATCAGGCACCGGCCGATGCTGCGCCGCTCCCTGATCGTGGCCCTGGTTGTGGGAACTATCCTGACGGTGTTGAACCAGGGTGATGTTCTCTTCGCCGGTAGCTGGAAGGGGCCACTCTACTGGAAGATACCTCTAACTTACTGTGTGCCTTTCTGCGTTGCCACGTATGGGGCCTTGAGCAACGGTAGACGTTAACGGGCAACCTAACAACAAGAACCCCCGTCCTTCCAATGAAGGACGGGGGTTTTTTTGATTCAGCTTTGATCGGAGTTTAACGGTTAACCGAGGTTGCGTATCACAGATACCACTTTCCCGCGGACTTCCACATTCTCAGCGGAGCAATAGATGGGGTCCATTGTGCTGTTCGCCGGCTGCAACCGGACCTGGCTCCCTTCAGAGTAAAACTTCTTGAGGGTGGCTTCTTCCTCTTCTTTCAGCCAAGCGACCACCATCTCACCGTTGTTGGCTACTCTGCCCGGTTTGATGATAACCACGTCGCCGTCATCTATCAGAGCGTCGATCATCGACGTTCCATTCACCCGCAGGGCGAACAGCTGACCGTGTTGGCGCTGCAGGTCCGGAGAAACCTCTACGGTGTCGAACTCCTGGCTGGAACCTGCGTCCTCAGTGCTCAAGGCGGGGATAGGAGTGCCGGCGGCGATGGCGCCAACGATGTGCACCCGGGGTGCGTTGGAGATCGGTCCGCCATCGTTGTCCAGAATCTCTATGCCGCGGGCAACGTCGTGCCGCCGGTTGATATACCCGGCTTCACGCAGCTTCTCCAAGTTGTAGTCCACCACGGAAGTGGAGCTGATATCACAGGCCCGCTGGATGTCTCTCACAGTGGGGGGTATGCCGTTCTCCGAGTAGAACTCCTGGAGGAAGCTCAGGATACGCTGTCTGCGGGGCGGCATCTTTCTTGTGACCATATTTTCCTTTACCGTGGGTTGGTTTGGGGCGGAAGCGAGACGATTAACATAAAAACGTTTGTTCTGAAAATAGGCTAGCAAAGGCCCTGCCACGTGTCAACGATTCCGTGTCACGATACTGGTCGGTCGATCTCCCCACAAAAAACCCGCCCTCGGTTTCGTCAAGGACGGGTATCGTTTCGCGGTTGATGTGTCGGCTGTTAGGCGGAAGCAGCCTTCATCTTGTTCAGGCGGGCCGCCATGCGCGACTTGCGACGGTTCACGTTGTTCTTGTGGAGGATGCCTTTCTGTACTGCCCGGTCCAGAGTGACTAGTGCGTCATGGACGGCGGTCTCAGCCTCGGCCACATCACCTGATTCCACGGAGCGCAATGCCTTGGCCATCGCGGACCTGGTCTCGGTTCGGTCTCCCCTGGTGCGTACGGCCCTCTTTGCTTGCTGACGGCCTGCCTTCTTTGCGGGCAACTTGTTCCTCCTGCGGTTTACTGCGCCTGCGCCTCGGTTTGGGTCGGCAAAAATAATAGGCGCGAACCCGGCTATAAAAAGCCGACGCGCCTATTATAAACCAACTTCGGCCAAGATTCCAAAGCAGGCCCTGACCGGACCTGCTTTGGAAGCGGTTTCCAGGTTAAACGTCCAGGTTCTGCACGCTGCGGGCGTGGGCCTGGATGAAGCTCTTACGAGGAGCCACCAGCTCACCCATCAGGGTGGTGAACGTGTCATCGACATCCAGCGCGTTGTCGACGGTCACCTCCAGCATCTGCCTGGTTTCCGGGTTCATCGTGGTCTCCCACAACTGGTCCGGGTTCATCTCACCCAACCCCTTGTAGCGCTGGATGGTCGGGTTGCGGTTGCCGCTAATGTTGGCCAGGTATTCGTCCTTCTCCTCTTCGGAGTAGGTGTAGTCGATCTTCCGGCCGGTCTGTATGCGATACAGCGGCGGCTGGGCGATGTACAAGAAGCCCTGCTCAATCAGCGGCAGCATCCGGCGGTAGAAGAAGGTCAGGATCAACGTCCTGATGTGGGAGCCGTCCACGTCGGCGTCGGTCATGATGATGATCTTATGGTAGCGGACCTTCGACGTATCGAATTCTTCACCCTCTCCAGCGCCCAGGGCCGCGACCATCGCCCTGATCTCTTCGTGTCCGAGTATCTTGTCAGGTTGTTGTAGAACGCGCTCCACGTTAAGGATCTTGCCCTTCAACGGCAAGATCGCCTGGAAGTGCCGGTCTCTTCCCATCTTGGCCGAGCCACCGGCCGATTCACCCTCAACGATGTACAGCTCCGACTTGGCGGGGTCGCGTTCGGCGCAGTCAGCCAATTTACCGGGCAGTGACGAGCCGTCGAGGGCGTTCTTGCGGATAACCAAGTCGCGGGCGCGTTTGGCCGCCTCCCTGGCTTTCTGGGAGGTAAGGCATTTCTCGACAACTCGTTTGCTGTCGGTGGGGTTCTCTTCCAGGTAGCGCTGCAGACCCTCGCTGACCACCGAGTCCACTATGCCGCGGACCTCTGCGTTGCCCAGCTTGGTCTTGGTCTGACCCTCAAACTGGGGATCGGTCAACTTGACGCTGATCACGGCCGCCAGACCTTCACGGACATCGTCTCCGATCAGGTTCGGCTGGTCTTCTTTGATGTATCCCTGTTTGCGGGCGAAATCGTTGATCACCCGGGTCAGGGCGGTGCGGAACCCGGTCATGTGGGTGCCGCCCTCTTCTGTGTTGATACAGTTGGCGAAGGAGTACACGATCTCTGAGAAAGTGTCGTTGTATTGGACTGCGACTTCGACTGAGGTCTCATCCACGACTTTCTCGTAGTAGAAGGGACTGGACTGGACGGTCCGGCGGTTGCGGTTGACGTTCCGGACCAAGTTAGCTATGCCGCCGTCGAAGAAATAGGTGCGTTGGATATCGCCCCGGCGCTTATCGTAATGCCAGTGGCTGGTGAACGCTATCTCCAACCCCTTATTCAAATAAGCGATCTCTTTGAAATGGGCGATCAGCGTTTCGAAATCGTATTCGATGTCCGGGAATATCTGCGAGTCGGGCTTGAAAGACACGGTGGTGCCGTGTTCGGTGGTCTTCTCGCCCTTTTCCAACGCGCCGGTGGGTTTGCCGCGCTCGTACTCTTGGCTGTACAGCCAGCCCTGCCGGCGGACTTCAGCCCGTAATTCCTCAGACAATGCGTTCACCACAGACCCGCCAACGCCGTGCAGACCGCCGGTGACCTTGTAGGCGCCGCCGCCGAACTTGCCTCCGGCGTGCAGGGTTGTCATCACCGTCTCAAGGGCGCTCTTGCCGGTCTTGGGGTGCTTGTCGATGGGAATGCCGCGGCCATTGTCGACCACTGAGATCCATCCGTCCTCGGAGATGTTGATCTCGACTCGTTCGCAGTAGCCGGCCATGGCTTCGTCGACCGCGTTATCCAGAATCTCGTAGATCAGGTGATGAAGGCCGCGCTGGTCCGTGCTTCCGATGTACATTCCAGGGCGGACACGGACGGCTTCCAGGCCTTCCAGGACCTGAATATCTTTGGCTGTATATTCGCCTGTTGGGGTTTGCGTCATGTTGTTATTTCACCATAGGTATTCGTTGTTCGAGCGAAGAAAAATCACACGTAAAAACGGGGGTTTAAGAGGGTAGGGCCTGAGCCTATAAAGACTAGACATATTATACCAGATTTGAGGCTAATTAGCCTCAAAATTTGACCTTTCAGACAGGTCTTTTATGTCAAGTCACGACCTCGAAATGACAATCGCCGAAATTTCGTGCCTGGCCGTGCCAAATCGAGAACGTTAAAAATATACCTATATATATGTTTATCGCCTGATTAATCAATTATAGTGTTAGATTATAGACGGTTTCAGTCAAGTCGCCGGTGTCAGTTACACAAAAAGGGCGCGGACCGGAAGATTCCGGTCCGCGCCCTTCAAAACTCGTTAAAACTGAGTTTGATTTGTGTTTATTTTGGGAATATCAGGCGGAATATACCCGGTGATCCCTCTTCATGGACCATCTGAGGCCGAACTTCAGAGTTCCAAACCGGCGTGACCATTGGGCTCCAAGCCTTCCATCCTTCGCCGTTCACCACGTCCATGGACTCCATCTCGTGTACCGTGGAGTACTTGGGGGCGCCCATAACCGCTTCCCAGCGGCGGGCCCGTATATAGCCCGGAATCTTCAAAGCTTCCGGCAGCCTTTCTTCGTTGTATGCCTTGTTGAACTTGGCGTCGATCTCCGCCGGGACCGACATCCGCCCCACCAGAAGAACAGGCGCCATATCGGACTGTGCGGTCTCCTCAGACACGTTATCCGGGTAGATGCGGGTATACAGGTTCCTGATATAGGCGGTGCCGATAACGCTGGGCGACATCCGTTTTGACCACTCGGTCGGCTCCTTGAGCCACTTCTGCCAGGCGTCGGTATGCCACGTGTCGGCCGACTCCAGTTCGTAACAAGCCAGGTACTTGGGGCCGCCCTGCACCGCCTCGTAACGGGCCGCATTGAGCACGCCCGGGATCGACAACCGCTCGGGGATATGTTCTTCGTTGTACCAACGGTTGTATTCTTCGTCGTTCTCGGCTGCTACGTCGCTGTATACCATCAGCAGGCCGTTTCCTTTCTTTGCTGGCATCTCGCCCTCCGTTTCTTATTCTGATCTGCTTAAGCTGTTTGATCGCCTGGGAAGTAATGCTCCCCCGAACCATAGCTCTCCAAGGCGTAGCTCATGGCCTGGAACATCGGACCGGGAAGTTCATCCAGAGAGAACCAGCCGCTGTCTATGAACGCTTCAGGCTCCATCAACCGTGGCTCTTGAGTGTCTATGTCGCCGAGAAATTCGATGTCCACGTAGTGCTTGCCATAGGCGATGATATTGCTAACGCAGAGAAACCGCAGTTCGCCCACGGTGACCCCCAGTTCTTCCATCGCCTCCCGCCGGGCGCATTCCTCCAGAGTCTCCCCGTTCTCCAGGTGTCCGCCTGCTGAAGCCCAGGTGTCCTCGCCGTGGGCGCCGTGGCGTTTGGCCAGGAACACCCTGCCCTCACGCACGAATATCACGCCTACACCCACCTGGGGCCTTTGGGATTCTACGGCCATGGCGCCGAGTATAGCATGGGTATTTGTTAGGCTCTCGCCCAACGAGTTCACTTGCCCTATAATTGGCCGGTATTTCCGATAATGAATATTCGGCTCAAGCCGGATCTCGGGAGGAAGACCATGGCAGGGACAGACCGGACAGTTGTGACCAGCAGCCAAGCGCCCCAACCACTGGGCGCCTATTCTTTGGGTATGACCGTATCCCCAGGCAAGCTGCTATACGTCGCCGGGCAGGTCGGAGTGGACTCCGGCGGCAGCCTGGTCGGCAAAGGCGACGCCGCGGCCCAGACCAGGCAAGTCCTAGAGAATATCGGCCACGTTTTGGCCGGCGCCGGTGGCGGTTTCAGTGATGTGGTTGAGTTCACCACCTACGTGGTCGGACGAGAGTCGGTCCCCGGCTATCTCCAGGGCCGCAGCGAAGTCTATCCGGACATCTATCCCGGCGGTGACTTTCCACCCAACACCCTACTGGTGGTTGCCGGCCTGGTGAACGAAGATTTTCTGGTGGAGATCAAAGCGGTGGCGGCCCTTCCCTAATCTTCACCATAAAGCACAGGTTGGCTCGAAGATTGCCACTTGCAACCGTTCGTGGTGAGCTCCGTCGAACCACCCTTGCGCAAGAATACGGGCCCTTCGACGTAGCTCAAGACGAACGATTTTTGCAGCAGGATACAATCTAGGCATCAATAGCGTGGAGGAACAAATTGGCCGACCAAGAACGGCTTGTAAAGACCCTGATGGAGTTGATCAGGATCGACAGTCCCAGCGGCGAGGAAGACGCCATGGACGCCGAGGTCAGCTCCCGCCTGGAATCATTGGGACTAACGGTGTCCCACGACTCATACAACAACGTGATCGCCAAGCTACCCGGCGAGGGAGCGCCTGTGATGCTCTCCGCCCATCTGGATACCGTGGAGCCGGGCCGGGGCATCAAGCCCATGGTGGACGGCGGTGTGCTGCGGTCCGACGGCAGCACCATCCTGGGCGGCGACTGCAAGGCCGGCGTTGCGATAGTCCTTGAGGGACTGGCTGCCGCCATGGAGTCCAACAATGGCGACAGGGCCAACCGGGCCATCGAAGTCGTGTTCACCCGTCATGAAGAAGGCGGTTTGGTGGGCGCCCATCACCTGGATTTCGGCATGATTGCGGCCAAAGAGGGGATCGTCTTCGACGGCGAAGGGCCGCCCAACCGCATAATCCTCTCGGCCCCGTCGCAGAACGTGGTGACCGCGGAGATCACGGGCCGGGCCGCCCATGCCGGTCTGGAACCTGAGAAAGGCATATCCGCTCTGCTGATCGCCGCCGACATCCTGGGACGGCTGCCGTTGGGCCGCATAGATGATGAAACCACAGCCAATATCGGCTGGCTGGAAGGCGGTCTAAAACGCAACATCATTCCCGAACGGGCGTCATTGGACGGGGAGTTCCGCAGCCGCAGCAACGAAAAGCTGGCCGACGTTGAACGTAAGTTCAGGGGTGTATTCGAAGAAGTGGCATCCAGATACCCCGAAGCGAAGATCGATCTGGATATAGTCAACACCTATCAGGCATATAACGTTGATGCCAAGAGCCAAGCGGTTACCGTGATCGGGCAGGCCTTGGCCGGCATGGGATTGGAGCCGGTATTGGAGTCCACCGGTGGCGGCTCCGACGCCAACGTGTTCATAGAGAAGGGCATCACGGCCATCCCGGTGGGCATCGGCGTCCGTGATTTCCACACCACCTGGGAGACGGCTGTGATCGCTGAGGTGCTGCAGGGCGCCCAGATGTGTGAAGGAGTGATCAGGGGAGGATAACAAGCCGCCAATGATCAGACCGGCCGGGCATAGAATATCGAAGGTTGAATCCGTTCAATACGATTCGAATCCCGCGCCAATAACCAACATCTAAGAATCGCTGCCTCATTCAGAGGAGCCTTAATCATTGATAAACGGCCTCCGGGCCGGTGAGGATACAGATATGCCAAACGACCCAAGCGAGAAGTCCATACAGCGGATGCGCGTCTTCGTCGAGAAGTATTGCGAGAAATCCGGCACCACAGTCTCCCCGATAGAAGGCGTCACCGACCAGGTGATATTCGGTCTGGCCCAGAACATCGACGATATTGGGCGGCCGCTTTGCCCGTGCCGGTTCTATCCGGACAAGAATGAAGAGATAAAACACCGCACCTGGATCTGCGCCTGCGACGACATGCAGATCTACAAATACTGCCATTGAATGCTTTTTGTTAATGAGGATGGATTCCCCATAACTGAGTACTTACCCGAGGACCACGAAGGCAGGCAGACCTACGGCCTGATCGAGGACCCTCATCCGGACAAAGGCCGGCCCATGCGGGACAAAGCGGCAGAACGGGAACAGGAACGGAAAGACCGGCCGTCTTAGTGTTTGGGCGGCGGCCCCCATCAAGTAGGTTCGTCTTTGGTATGATTAGAGGCGTCCGGCGAGATGTGGTCCTAGAATCGTCGCCGGCCAATGTTTTCACCCCATCACTAGGAGAGAAATCAAATGGCTACGATCAACAAGAAGCGCCAACTGGGCCGTCAGGTCTCGATCGTGGGCGCTGGGTTGTCCCAATTCGGGGCGTTCGCCGGCAAAGACACCCGGGACCTATTCGTGGAAGCCTTTCAGGACATGGTCCAAAACATGGACCGCGGCTTCGACATTCAGGACATCGAGTGCGCCTACGTTGGCAATTACTCATCCGACCTGTTTGAACACCAAGGCCACACAGCCCCCATCGTGGCCGACTGGTTGGGCATCACACCCATCCCGATCACCCGCATCGAGAATGCCTGCGCCAGCAGCGGCAGCGCCCTGAGAGAGGGCGTCATGGCCATCGCCAGCGGCATGTACGACGTTGTTCTGGTCGGCGGCATGGAGAAGATGACCAACCTCCCCACCGACGGCGTAACCGACGTCTTGGCCTCTGCGGCTGACGGCTTGTATGAAGTGCCGGCTGGCCTGACCTTCCCCGGCATCTTCGGCGCCATCGCCAAAGCCCACATGGACAAATACGAGACGAACCTGGACCACCTGCTAAAGGTAGCCATCAAGAACCACAGCAACGGCGCCCTGAACCCCAAGGCGCAGTTCCAGCAGACCATGACCCAGATGGCCGAGCGCCGCATGGCCCGCGCCCAAGAGCGGGGCCAAACTGTCCCCGACTACAAGACCGACTTGGACTTCTTGAACGACGAGGCGGCCAACCCGTGGATCGCCTGGCCTCTGCGGCTCTACGACTGCGCACCGATCACCGACGGCGCGTCCTGCGTGCTGCTGGTGTCTTCTGAGATCGCCGACAACTTCACCGATACACCGATAAAGATCGCGGGTATCGGCCAGGCCACTGGAAAGCCGCTGCACGACTCCGACGAACTGACCTCGCTCTCCGCCGCCAAGGCCGCATCCCAGCAGGCCTACGACATGGCCGGCATCACTGTTGGCGACGTTGATCTAGCCGAGGTCCACGACTGCTTCACGATAGCCGAGATCGTAGCCAGCGAGGACCTGGGGTTCTTCGCTCCAGGCGAAGGTCCCCGGGCGGTTGACGAGGGACGGACGGCGCTGGACGGAGACCATCCCATAAACACTTCCGGCGGACTTAAGGCTAAGGGGCACCCGGTAGGCGCGTCCGGTGTTGGTCAGGTCATCGAGATCTACCACCAGCTGAGAGGCGAGGCCGGAGAGCGCCAGGTGAAAAAGGCTAACCCAACGGTGGGCATCACCCATAACGTGGGCGGCACCGGCGGCACTTGCGTGGTCAACGTGCTACGCCGGGAGTCATAACCATGGCCGGAGAATTCACATCCACGGCTTTCTACGAGAAGCTGAAAGAGGAAAAGAAGCTGGTCGGCGTAAAGTGCCAGGACTGCGGCCACCTGTCTCCCGAGCCGCGGCCCATGTGCCCGGAATGCCATGGGTCCAACATCGAATGGCACCAGTTCAGCGGCAAAGCCAAGCTGAGCACCTTCACCTGCATCTCCATAGTGCCCGTGAGTATGGCTGCCAAAGGCTACGGACGGGACAAGCCGTATTGCACCGGGATAGTTGCCCTGGAAGAAGGGCCCCGCATCAGCGCAATGATCAACGGCGTTGATGGGACCAACCCCCAAGGCATCGAGACCGGGATGGACATGGTGCTAGATGCTGACGACTTGGACGAAGAGTCACCGGCTCTAGCATTCAAGCCCGCTTAAGCAATCACAACACCAGCCAGCAACAAAAAAAAGCCGCCCGTCAAAATGACGGGCGGCTTTTTTAATACCAGTTGTACTGGTTGTACTGGTGGTGGCCTAGTCGAAGCCGCGGGTGCCGACCCAACCGTGCTGTGAGACGTCGATCATCTCGCCGTTGGGGCCGGTGTACTTGATCTCAACATTGGCGTGGCGGGGTCCGCCCATCCCAACGCCGAGGGCCTTGTTTACAGAGTCCATGGGCGCCGAATTGTTGGCGGCCAATTTTGCCTCAACGTCTTCCAGGTCCTCGACCTCGAAGCCGATGTGGTGGATACCGCTGTATTCCTTGCCGCGCTCTCCGGCGACGGCGTCATTCTGGAAGTCCAGAATGGCCATGTTGACGTTACCGTCACTGAGGAAATAACCGTTGGCGTTGGCGCTCTCCAACTTGGCGATCTCGCGCAGTCCGAAAACGTCTTTATAGAAGCCAGCGGTCTTGTCAATGTCCTGGGTGGCAATGGCGATGTGCTTAATCTTGGGCATCTCGCAACCTCTCCTGCCGTGTGATGTGTGAGTGATTCCGGAAGCGGAATCGGTGCAAGCAAAGATACCACGTTTGGCCAATGAGTGTCACATTGGCTGCCGCACAGCCCGGAGTCTGGT
The DNA here is from genome assembly GCA_964463525.1 of uncultured Dehalococcoidia bacterium. Classification (GTDB taxonomy): domain Bacteria; phylum Chloroflexota; class Dehalococcoidia; order Lucifugimonadales; family UBA3495; genus UBA9611. The sequence goes on from CAYXDE010000028.1 coordinate 23,993, forward strand.
GGACACTGGAGCTCGCCTGCCTGGTTTACTTCGCCGCCCACTGAACCTACAATATATCCTCTTGGTTAATATTCGGGTATTTCAGTAGACCGGAAACACAGGGAAGCAGACGCCGACGCCAGAATGAAAACTGCAAATTGCATCGTCGAGACCATGGGGGCGGGGGACTGGGAGGCGGTCAAGAAGATTTACGAAGAGGGCATCGCCACCGGGAACGCCACCGTGGAGACAGACGCCCCTGCCTGGGAACGGTGGAACTCCAGCCACCGCCCCGATTGCCGGCTGGTGGCCAAAGACGGCGGCCAGGTCGTCGGCTGGGCTGCTCTTAGTCCGGTGTCGGTCCGCTCCGCCTACTCCGGTGTAGCCGAAGTGAGCGTCTACGTAGCCGAGCACTTCCGGGGCAAGGGCGCCGGAAAGCTCCTTCTGGATTCCTTGGTCTCGTCATCCGAGTCAGCGGGTGTCTGGACCCTCCAGGCAATGATCTTCGTGGAGAATGAAGCTAGCATCGCCCTCCACGCCTCCTGCGGGTTCCGGCCGGTGGGCACCAGAGAGCGCATCGGCTGTCTCTACGGCCGCTGGCGCGATACACTGCTCATGGAACGCCGCAGCGGCATCACCGGCTCCTAAGGCACTGATCGCTTGCCCCTGTATCAAGATCGTAAAAACAACTGCTCATCCGTTCGGGCAACTGTTCGTCCGTTCATGGTGAGCTCGTCGAACCACCGCCAGCTAGGATTCCCATGCCAGTTGTGACTGATGCCCACTCTTTACAGGATCAGGACGAACGGCGATCCCTGAGCCTCGGGTGCGGCCCGATAAACCCATCAGGCTGCGTGTTAGAATAGCCCCGTTCCCACAGACGTTTTGAGACACTCACGGAGGATGTAAGAATGGCAGTCCCCAAACGCATGAAATTCGGCGTCTTCATGGCTCCCTTCCACCGGGTGGGCGAGAACCCGACCCTGGCCCTGGAGAGGGACCTGGAGCTTCTCCAATGGCTGGACACCCTGGGCTTCGATGAGGCCTACATCGGTGAGCACCACAGCGCGGGCTGGGAGACCATCGCCTCCCCCGAGTTGTTCATGGCCACCGCAGCCGAGCGCACCCGCCACATCAGGCTGGGCACCGGCGTGACCAGCCTTCCCTACCATCACCCGTTCATGGTGGCCAACCGGATGGTCCAGCTTGACCACCTGACCAGAGGCAGGGTGATCCTGGGCTGCGGCCCCGGCGCCCTGGCGTCCGACGCTCTGATGCTGGGCATAAAACCCGAGAGACAGCGGGCGATGATGGAAGAGTCCTTGGACGCCATCATGCGGCTCATGACCGACACCGAGCCGTACTCCGTAAAGACCGACTGGTTCGAGATGAACGAGGCCGTCTTGCAGTTGCGGCCCTACCAGGACCCGATAGTCCCCGTGGCCGTGGCCTCGGTTGAATCGCCCGCCGGCGTCACCCTGGCCGGCAAGCATGGGGCCTCTGTTCTATCGCTAAGCGTGCCCCGAGACACGATCCGCAAGACCTCGCTGGCCGAGCTTTGGTCCATAGCCGAGGAGACGGCTGCAGAGCACGGCAAAGAGATGCACCGCGAAGACTGGGGCGTGGTCATGGGCATGCACCTGGCCGACAGCAAGGAGCAGGCCATCAAGGACATCAAGGAAGGCGCGGGCAACGTGGTCACCGAATACTTTGGCCGCACCTTGGGCAACCCGGTCCCCGATGTCCCCCGCGACCAGATTGTGGACTACATGGTTGAACACAATCAGTGGATCGTCGGCACCCCCGACGACTGCATAGCCGGTATCGAGCGCCTGCAGGAGCTAACCGGCGGGTTTGGCAAGTTCATGATGCGGGTTGAGGACTGGGCTCCCCGGGACAGGATCCACCGCAGCTATGAGCTTCTGGCCCGTTATGTGATGCCCCATTTCCAGGGCAGCTTATCTGGGATCCAGATCTCCAACGATTGGGCCAGCGAGCGCCGCGAGGCACTTCAGGCCAACCGCTACGTCGGCATCAAGGCGGCCACAGACCGCTTCGATGCCAGCAGGAACTAGCTGTCAGCCAACAGCCTTCAATTTCGGCACTTCAAAAGGGCGGCCCGCAGTGCGGGCCGCCCGTTTTGTTTGAATACCCC
>CAYXDE010000028.1:26136-42149 GCA_964463525.1 uncultured Dehalococcoidia bacterium
CCCAGATTCACATCGTTGCCCCCAACCTCCTTAAATTTTCTCAAATAAAATGGGGGGCCCGGCGGGGGGGCCCCCCCTTTTGCTTTGAATCCCCAAGGTGTATCGGTTCGTAGAATACTTGCCGGTCTGTTATATTTTTAGCAACGCATTTCGCTAACTTTGAAGAAACAAGAACAACCGTTTGGGCCGGAGGCCGTATCCCAGCCCAGATCGGACGAGGCAGTCATCATGCGCAAGACAAAGATCATGGTCACGATCGGCCCTTCATCCAGAGAGCCGGAGATGTTGGACCAACTAATCGGCCAGGGGATCGACTGCGCCCGGCTGAATTTCTCCCACGGCACCTTGGACGAACACGCCGAGGTGATCGCCAACATCAGGAAGCTGTCCCAGAAACACGGACGCCCGGTGGCCATTCTCCAAGACCTGGGCGGCATCAAATTGCGCCTGGGAACCTTGAAAGAACCGGTGCTTCTGAACCCCGGTGACACCATAGGGCTTGTACTGGAAGAAGAAACAAATGAGCCAGGCACGCTGCCTTTTCCAAACCCAGGCGCTTTCCGGAACATTAAGCCTGGCCACAACGTGTTCATCGCCGATGGGACTGTCCGCTTAGCTGTCACCGCGTCCAGTTCATCCAGGGTGGATGCCGTTGTTCAGTCCTCCGGAGTCGTCTCTTCATACAAAGGGGTAAACCTGCCCGGTGTGCCCATCGACGACCCCGTCTTAACGGATCAGGACAAGATCGCCCTCCAATTCGGTGTCGAACACGGAGTGGACTGGGTTGGCCTATCGTTCGTCCGCACCGCCGAAGACATCCTCTACGCCCGGGAGCACCTGAACGCGGCCGGCAGCAAGGCGCTGGTCATGGCCAAGCTGGAGCGGGGCGAGGGCGTAGACAACATAGATTCGATCCTCCCCGAGGTTGACGGAATCATGGTTGCCAGGGGAGACCTGGGCGTTGAGATTCCCATGGAACGGGTACCAATCGTCCAGAAGCAATTGGTGGCTAAGTCCAACGAGGCGGGCAAAATCTCGGTCATCGCCACCCAGATGCTCTGGTCCATGGTGGTCGCCCCGGCGCCTACCAGGGCAGAGATATCCGACGTCACAAACGCCGTTCTGGACCGCTGTGACGCAGTTATGCTCTCCGACGAAACAGCAGTAGGCCAGCACCCCATCGAAGCCTATAAGATGGCCGATGCCACGGTAACCGAGACTGAGACCATCTACCCATACTTCAGCGACTTAGGCTCCAGAGACCGCACCCAAGCCATCACCTCCGCGGCGGCGCGGCTGGTCCGCTCTCTGGGCTCCAAGCCGGTGGTGGTGACCAGCACCGGGCGGGCCGCACTGGAATTGGCTAGGTTCCGGCCCAACTCCAACATCGTCGCCTTCTCCCACGACCAAGCCATACTGCAGAAGCTCTGCATGGGCTGGGGTATCCAGCCAGGCGGCGTGATCCCGCCACAGAGGGACGTAGCAGGACTGGTGGGGTCTGTTATCCAGGCGGGACTGGACGGTGGCACTATAGAAGAGACCGACGTAGTGACCATAGTCCACGGCTTCTTGCCGGGGGTTTCAGGGACCACCAACGCAGTGCAGGTCCTGGATATGCGGGAATACTTGGCCCACGTCAATGAAGAACAGGCAGCAGCAGCCCAGAGTTAGCTCGTTGGACTTCATGGTCAAGAACCGGTTTGTTGCTGCGGTCGCTACGGCGCTGCTGGCGGTCTTATTCCTGGCGGCATGCTCAACAGGGCCGGTCCCTGCCACCGAGACTCCGCAGCCCACGGCTGAACCGACCACCACTCCACTGCCCACCGCCGTGCCGTACGAGGAATTCGCGAGTGCGGTGATTCCTCCTGCCGACCCAGAAAGGCTGGCCCAACTGACCAAACTCCTGTCCCTGGTGCCAGAGGGCTACAGTTCAGCCGTCTATTTGGACATGGCGGTCCTGCGCTCCAACGATGCTTTGGCGGCCGTCATTGATCCGGAGGCGTTGGGGATGGACGTTGCCTTGCCGTCCATAGCCACCGGACTGGTCAACACTATAGCCGTGGCTGTTAATTTTGAAACCCGCAGTATAGTCACTCCCTTCCATGCCGATTTCGCCATCGGAGACCTGCTCCAGCTAGCCGGCGGTTTCGGGCTGGACTTGGCCTCCGGCGACCCAACGCCCTACGAAGGCCACGACGTCTGGGATATAGACGCCCTGGGCACGGTACTCTCCATCGCCTCAGCTGACGAAACAATCGGAGTTGCCGCATCGGGCAGCGACGTCACAACTCAAGAGGCCAGAGCTCTGGCAGAGTCAGCGCTGGACGCCTTTGACGGCCGCTCTACCAGGATGTTGGAAGCTCCGGGCCTGGCCGAGCTATTGGAGGAGGTCCCTTCGGGGTTCGCCGCCGGAGTTTTATCCCTGTGTGAACTGGCGCCCCTTTTCAGAGGTGTCGAAGGGTTTTCCGGTTGTATCGGGGCCGTGGTCAGCGCTGACATTCTGCCCGGCGACCTGGCGGTCTTCCACGCCCTGATCGGCTTCACAAGCCCGGAACTAACCGAGGCAGCCTTGGAAAGAGCCACTGAGGCGCTGGAGGACCAGGGCCTCTCACATGGATTCGAGGACCTTGGCATCCGCCAAGAGGGCCGGAACCTGCGTGTCAGGGTCATCGTAGAACTTCCCAAGTTCGCAGATGTGTTCGGCCTCTTCAGCACCAGCCGCTAGTTTTCCCTTCGCCCAGGCAACTCCCAAGAGTTCCCGCATTAAGCCCGTCATTCCTCGTCACACTCGGAATGACAGTTGTATGGGTGCGCAGTTTAGGGGAGAAGTTGGTAGGGCCGGACTAGCCGTTCTCAGGGAGCGAGTGGGGGAGGGAGGTTTCTCCCATGAGGTAGTGGTCCATGGCCCGGGCGGTTTCCCGGCCCTCGGAGATAGCCCAGACCACCAGAGATTGCCCTCTGGCGGCGTCGCCCGCTGCAAAGACTCCGGGAACGCTGCTCATGCGGTCGCCGTCTAACGCAATGTTGCCACGGCCGTCCAGGTCGACGCCGATCTGCGCCAGCATGCCTTCCTGTTCGGGGTGAAGGAATCCCATGGCCAGCACGGTCAGCTCAGTTTCGATCTCAAACTCGCTGCCGGGAATCTCTTCCATGGACGGTCGTCCGCCCTCACCGGGCTTCCACTCAACCCGCACAGCCTGAAGCTTCTCCAGCTTGCCATCGCTGCCCGAGAACGACTTGGTGAGGATGGAATAGTCCCGGATGCCGCCTTCCTCGTGGGCCGGAGACGACCGCAGGACCTGGGGCCACTGTGGCCAGGGGTTGTTGGCGGGCCGTTCTGCAGGTGGTTCGCCCAGCAGTTCAAGTTGATGCACAACCTCGGCGCCCTGGCGGATGGCGGTTCCCAGACAGTCTGCTCCGGTATCTCCGCCGCCCAGGATCACTACCCGTTTTCCCTCTGCCTCTATGCGCTCCCCGGCAGGGATCTCTTCGCCGGACAACACCCGGTTCTGCTGGGAGAGGTATTCCATGGCCAGATGGACTCCCTTCAACTCCCGGCCTGGCACGTCCAATTCCCTGGCTTGGGTGGAACCGCAGGCCAGACAGACCGCGTCGAATTCGGAAAGCAGCTTGTCCACCGGGTAATCTACACCCACGTTGGTGTCGGTCAGGAAGGTGATGCCCTCCTGTGTCATGAGGTCGATGCGGCGCTGAACAACGTTCTTTTCCAGCTTGAATTCTGGGATGCCCAGGGCGAGAAGGCCGCCGAGATAGCTGGCCCGTTCGATAACCGTCACCAGATGCCCGGCGCGGTTCAACTGTTGGGCAGCGGCCAGGCCCGACGGTCCTGACCCTACAACCGCGACCTTTTTGCCGGTCCGTTTGGCCGGGGGTTGCGGTTTGATCCAGCCGTTCTCATAACCCCGCTCAACGATCTCCTTCTCGATGTACTCGATAGTGACCGGGTCAGAGTTGATGCTCAGTACGCAGCTGGCCTCACACGGGGCAGGGCAAACGCGGCCGGTGAATTCGGGGAAATTATTGGTGGACAGAAGAGTAGCCAGGGCGCCTTCCCAGTCACCTTTGTAGACCTGGTGATTGAAATCGGGAATAACGTTCCCCAGGGGACAGCCCATATGGCAGAAGGGCACAGAGCAGTCCATGCAACGAGAACCTTGCTCCCGTGCTTGCTCCTCACCCCAAGGTTGGTAGAACTCTCGGTAGTCGCCCTTTCTCTCCGCCGGCGAGCGCCTTTCCGGGGGTTGACGGCCGGACTCTATGAAGCCTGTCGGTTTACCCATTGCCGACCGCTTCCAGTTCCCGTTCCGTCCCCTCCTCGGCCCTGCGCTTCCGCTCTTCCAAAACCCGGCGGTAGTCTCTGGGCATGATCTTCTTGAACCGTTTCAAAGCCGCATCCCAATCGCCGAGAATCTCGGTGGCCGGGGTGCTGCCGGTATGTTTCTTGTGGTCTTCAATCAGCCCTTTGAGGAGTGAGATGTCTTCGGGATCGGTCACTGCTTCCATGTCGGCCAGGCCGTCATTGAAGGAGATTCCAAGACAATCATCTTTGTCGTAAACAAATGCTATTCCGCCGCTCATGCCCGCGGCAAAGTTCCGGCCGGTTGGTCCCAGGACCACAGCGACCCCGCCGGTCATGTATTCACAGCCGTGGTCTCCCACGGCCTCGACAACGGTCTTCACGCCACTGTTGCGGACGCAGAACCGTTCGCCGGCCATGCCACGGATGAACACCTCACCGCCGGTGGCCCCATACATGGCCACGTTGCCGATGATGATGTTCTCTTCGGGAACGAAATTCGAATCGGGGTGAGGCGTGACCACTATGCGGCCGCCCGACATCCCCTTGCCCATGTAGTCGTTGGTGTCTCCATGCAGGTTGACGTTGATGCCCCGGGCCAGGAATGCCCCGAAGCTCTGGCCAGCGGACCCGGTCAACTTGATGTTGATGGTGCCGTCGGGAAGGCCGTCTTCACCATAGGTCTTGGCGATCTTGCCGCTAAGCATGGCGCCCACGGTCCGGTTGGAGTTCTGGATCGGCAGATCAATGTTGACCTGAGACCGGTTATCCAGAGCCGGCTGCGCCTGAGCGATCAACTGATGGTCCAAGGCTTTGTCCAAGCCGTGGTCTTGCTCCCGGTCGCAATAGACAGGCTCGTTGGGGTCGTTGGACTCCTGCCGGTGCAACAGGCGCGAGAAATCCATCCCCTGCGATTTCCAGTGGTCCGCGGCGTCCTGGTAATCAAGGACATCTGTCCTGCCAATCATCTCGGCCACGGTCCGGAAGCCTAGTTCCGCCATGATCTCCCGCATCTCTTCCGCAACGAACATGAAGTAGGAGACCAGGTGCTCGGGCTTGCCGGCAAACTGCTTGCGCAACTCCGGGTCCTGGGTCGCGATGCCCACCGAACAGGTGTTCATGTGGCATTTGCGGAGCATGATGCACCCGCTGACCACCAAGGCCGAGGTCGCAAAGCCAAATTCTTCAGCTCCCAGCAGCGTGGCGATGGCCGCGTCCCGGCCGGTCTTCAGTTGACCGTCGGTCTGGAGCACGATACGGCTCCGCAGTCCATTGGCCACCAATACTTGCTGAGTCTCGGCAACCCCTAGTTCCCATGGGATTCCAGCGTGCTTGATGGACGACTCCGGCGAAGCGCCGGTGCCTCCGTCGTGGCCGCTGATCAGCACCACGTCACCGTGGCCCTTGGCGACACCGGCCGCGATGGTGCCGACGCCGACCTCAGCCACCAGCTTCACGTGGATCCTGGCGTCGGGGTTGATGTTCTTCAGGTCGTGGATCAACTGGGCTAGGTCTTCGATGGAATATATGTCGTGATGGGGCGGCGGCGAAATCAGCTCCACACCGGGAGTGGTTTTCCTCACCCTGCCGATATACTCGTCGACTTTGTGGCCCGGCAGCTGTCCCCCCTCACCGGGCTTGGCGCCCTGGGCCATCTTGATCTGCAGGTCGGTGGCGTTGATCAGGTAGTTGGCAGTCACGCCGAACCGGCCTGAAGCCACCTGTTTAATGGCGCTGCTCCGATCGTCTCCGTTCTCATCCAGGAAGTAGCGCAGGTAGTCCTCGCCGCCCTCACCGGTGTTGCTGCGAGCGCCCATCCGGTTCATGGCGATGGCCATCGCCTCGTGGACTTCACGGCTGATGGAACCTAGGGAGGCTGCTCCGGTGGCGAACCGCTTCACGATCTCCGACGCCGGTTCCACCTCGTCGATGGGCACAGAAGTCAGGCCTTGCTTGAAGTTCAGCAGGCCGCGCAGGTTGGCCAATCGCCGCGTCTCGTCATCCGAGCGCCGGCTGAATTCCTTGTAGGCGTCCCAGTTGTTGGTCCGGGCGGCATGCTGCAGCTTCGCGATGGTCTCAGGGTTCCATTGGTGGTGCTCACCGCCGCGCCGCCATTGATAGGCGCCGCCCATGTCGAGGTCTTTCTTCGCGGCGATCTCCGGCGTCCCGAAGGCGAGGTGGTGCCGTTCCGATGTCTCGCGTTCCAGGCCGTCCAGGCCGATACCGCCCACCCGTGACGGTGTCCAGGTGAAATATTCGTCGATGAGTTCTTGGTTCAGGCCGATGGCCTCAAAAATCTGCGCTCCCCGGTAGCTCTGCACCGTTGAGATGCCCATCTTGGACATCACTTTCAGCACGCCTTTCTCGTTGGCCTTCAGGAAATTCTTCTGTGCGTATTCGGGCTTGGTCCCATTTATCTGACCGGTCTCGGCCAGGTCTTTCACAGTGGCCAGGGCCAGGTACGGGTTGATCGCCCCGGCGCCGTAGCCGACCAGCAATGCAAAGTGATGGACTTCCCTGGCGTCGCCTGATTCCAACACCAGACCGGCCTTGGTCCGGGTGCCTTCGCGGATCAGATGATGGTGGACGGCAGAGACTGTCAGCAAGCTGGGGATCGGCACCCAGCGGCTGTCCGCTCCGCGGTCCGACAATACGATGATCGAGCAGCCATCCTCGATAGACTTGGACGCCTGTTCCCGCAGTCCGTCCAGCGCTTTCTTGAGGGCGCCTTCTCCGGCCTCTCTGTCATAGAGCGCCGACAGGGTGCAGGCCCGCAGACCCGGCTCGTCAAGCGCCTTGATCTGGGCCAATTCCGCATCCGATATGACGGGCGACACCAGTCTCAACTGGCGGCAATGCTCTGGGCTCTCTTCGAACAGGTTCTGCTCGCTGCCGACAAAAGCTCCTATGGAGGTGACCAGCTCCTCCCGAATGGCATCAAGGGGCGGGTTGGTCACCTGGGCGAACAACTGCTTGAAGTAGTGGTACAGTATCTGGTTCTGGTCCGAGAGCACGGCCAGGGGAGTGTCGTTGCCCATCGACCCGATGGCCTCGGTGCCTCTTTCGGCCATGACCGAGGTGAGCATCCGGATCTCTTCGATGGTGTATCCGAACGCCTGTTGCAGATTCACCAGCTCAGCGGCATCCAGAGCCGTCGGCTCCGGTGCGGCAGGCAGGTCTTCGAGCGTGATCTTATTGTCTTTCAACCATTGGCCGTAAGGGTTCTTGCTGGCCAGGTTGTGCTTCAGTTCTTCGTCGTCGATGATCCGGCCCTGTTCTAGGCTGACCAGGAACATTCGGCCCGGCTGCAACCGGCCTTTGAATTTGACATCGGCGGGGGGAACATCCAAGACGCCGGTCTCGGAAGCCATCACCAGCTTGTCTTCATTGGTGACTAAGTAGCGGAACGGGCGTAGTCCGTTGCGGTCCAGAAGGGCACAGATGTTGCTCCCGTCGGAAGCGACGATCATCGCCGGACCGTCCCACGGCTCCATCAGAGAAGAGTGATATTCGTAGAAATCCTTCTTCTCTTGAGACATGGTCTCGTGCTGGTCCCACGCCTCCGGAATCAGCATCAACAGAGCATGGTCCAGGTCGCGGCCCGTCATCTGAAGCAGTTCCAGGGCGTTGTCCAGGCTTGCGGTGTCGCTGTCGCCTGGGTTGGTCACCGGGGCGATCTTGGCCATATCGTCGCCGAACAGCGGCGACTGGAACTGGGCCTCCCTGGCGTGCATCCAGTTGACGTTGCCGCGGAGGGTGTTGATCTCGCCGTTGTGGGCCAGGTACCGGTAGGGGTGGGCCAACCGCCAGCTGCCCAGGGTGTTGGTGCTGAACCGGGAGTGTACCAGAGCAAAGGCGCTGACCACGTCTTGGTCTTGCAGGTCCTTGTAGAACTCGGCTATCTGATGGGCCATGAGCAGGCCCTTATATACGATGGTGTTGCAGGACATGCTGCAGATGTAGAAACGGTCTGCCTGTTCATCCGACAGTCCTGACTCTCCAGTTGAGTGCTCCAGGACCTTCCGGACTACAAAGAGCTTCCGCTCCAGTTGGGCCGCATCTTTGATGTTGGGCCCCGGGCCGATGAATACCTGGGCGATGGCCGGGCAGACCTCACGGGCGTCGATGCCGATCTTCGAGTGGTCCACAGGCACGTCGCGCCAGCCCAAGACGTTCAGTCCTTCCGCTTCAATGGCATTGCTGATCAACCCGCGGCATTCGGCTTGGACTTCGGGCGGCATGAAAACCATGCCCACGCCGTATTCTCCGGCGGCGGGTAGATCGATGCCCAGTGAGGCGGCTTCCCGTTCGAACAGCTTGACGGGCATCTGGATCAGCATACCGGCGCCGTCACCGGTCTCTGGGTCACGCCCGGCAGCGCCACGATGACCGAGGTTGATCAGTACCTGAACACCCTCGTCGATTATCTGGTGGGTCTTCTGGCCTTTGATATTAGCGACAACGCCCACGCCGCAAGCATCATGCTCTTGCGCCGGTGAGTAGAGTCCTTTCTGAGCCAGTTCTTTTAATGGGTCCATCAGCCGAAAACCTTTCTTTATCAATGACAGCGTGCCGATAGCGGTACGCCAGCTGTGGGAAACGCCAAACCGCCGCTAGGCGCGGCGTAAGCACAATCCTCCCTGTAAAACAGGGCTGCGAAATGATTTTGTTAAATATATCACAATATCAGAATGGCACAAGTCCCAGTGTTGGTAACCGTGCCTGCGAGCCCTGGCTGCCGGATAGCCGGCATGGGCTTGAACCTATCAGCCTCCATTGTAGGCGTCCAGTGTAGGCGTCCAGTGTAGGCGTCCAGCAGTCACCAGACGCGTGAAACCAAAGAGGGACGTCCCGGTCGAACCGTGACGTCCCTCTTTGGGTCTGTGGGTGCACTTTGAGGTCAGCAGGGGACGCGTTCGGGCCCAAGCTCCCCGGCAAAGGCTATGAAGAAGCTTTCGATCTCTCCTGACCTAACGCCAATCATCGGGTGCATCCGGCCCCAAGCGGTGAGCACTACCTGGCCGTCCTCGATCTTGTCGTATGGCCTTCCCACGCCCCAGACTCCGAACAGCTCCATGTCCTGCAACACGTCACGCAATTCCGTTACCTGGGCCGGGTTGGCGAAGTTGTAACTGACCACGACGTTGCCGTGTTCCAGATTGTGGACGATGCGTTCGTCCGGCAGGCTCTCGGTATAGAACCCGCACAGCGCGGGAACGGGCCAGTGCATCCCGGATGTTGGGGGAATGGTGCGGTATTCAACGTTCTGACCTTCGGGTACGTGGTCCGAACTCCTCTCAACGGGCATCTGAATCCCCACGGCAGACTCCAGAAGTCTGATCTCGGGCGTCCCCGGAAGTATCGTCCTCGAGCCGGACGTCCCTGAGCTGGATGTCTCGGTACTTGCGATCGACGTCAGATCGCCGAAGAGGTCCGGAATGTCTGCCAAAGGAAGCTCGACAGTGATGGTGAGCAAGCTGCCGTCCCGCTCAACTTCCACGCTTTCCAGAAGTCCGGCAGCACCTGGGCTGGAAGAGAAACCGCCTGCCAGGGAGACGATTCCCTTGATAAACCCTTCCAGAGACTCAGCGGCGCTGGCATCGGAGAAATCAGCCGTAACCTTCAGGTCTAGTGTGCCGCCGTTGAGTTTGCCGCTGATCCCGATTATCTCGAGTGCGGATATGAAATCCATCGAGATGGGCAGGTCGCCAAATGGGGAGACGGAATCCAGGTCTGAGCCGGCGCCGAAGTCTGGCGGCACCTGTATCGCCAGGGCGAATAGGCTGCCGTCTAGTTCGCCAAGCGTATCCTGCAGGGCGCCCGACGCGGGGTCGGCGTCACCTTCCTTGATATCTATCACGTCATTGATCGCCTCGCCCGCTCCCAAAGCGAACGTTGAACCGTCTAACACGCTCAGTTGGATCTCCTCGTCCTCATCCGCCGGGGAATAGACGTTGTTCCCCTTGTAGACGGTGGCTACCAGATCGCTGCCGGAGAGCGACTCCAGTTCCGCGACCAGGCTTGTCTCGTCGAAACTGCCCGTGAGCAGCAGGCCGAAGTATTCAACATCATCGCCGCCGTCCGTTATATCGGCAAAGATGTCAGCCCGGCTCACTTCACCGAACAGCCCTCCCGGCCGGAACTGGTCGATGGCAAATAACTCTTCAAGTCCGTCATCTTCTTCCTGTGAAGCCGAAGTCATCATCTCCAGAAACTGGCCCAACTCCAGGTCTACCGCGTCCAAGGCTTCGCCCGCCGCAACGGTGCCAACCACGTTGGCCCTTGTCGGCATCAGGTTATCCGAGTTGCTGCCACCGCCGCCGTCATCGCCGCCACAGGCCGCAGCCAGGGCCAGCAGCATTATTCCAGCGGCCAAAGACGCTTTCTTCATATATCCGATGATGCCCATGTATTCCTCTCTGGTTTGAAAAGCCGACGATAAATTGCCCCCTCCCAGGCTACCGACACTACCCGATTAACACAATCCTGCTGCGTTTCCACTATCTATGGATTTGCGATGACTCTTGGCCGCTTGGAGATCTTGTTGACCTCAATCCACGCCTGGCCTATACTCAAAACAGTCTCTAAACACCCGTGATTCTTTGGAGTTTTGAACAGGATTCGGAGGAGTGAACTGACCACCCAGAAGCTAGAACCATCGGAAGTCGCGCAATTGATCGTCGAGGTCGCCTCGGAGAAGCTTGCGTCCGACATCGTCATGCTGGACCTTCGTGGGCTGGCTTCGTTCACCGACTACTTCGTGATCATGTCCGCCGATTCTTCCCGGTTGATCGAAGCCCTGGAAGACGACATCCTCACCGCGCTCAAGGAGTCGAAGCTGTCCATCCACAGGCGGGAAGGCAGCGCTAAAACCGGCTGGGTCCTCATGGACTGCAGCGATGTGATTATCCACATCTTCGGCCCGGAGGAGCGTGAGTTCTTTGGCCTAGAACGCCTCTGGGCACGAGCGCCACAGGTGGTCAGGATCCTCTAACGCAGGCCGATACCAAAGGTAAAAAAAGAGGGACACGGAATGATCGTGCCCCTCTTTTTTGTCCAAAGCCTCGGATGGAGAGTAGGGGTGGGTCTTCGACCCACGCCTACGTTGGCTTCTCTCCGTAGGCGCGGGTTTTCAATCCGCCCCACTCCGCGCATACCATTCGCGGGAGAACCGGTCGTCCCTCGGTTTATTCTTTGATCCAGGGATCGTTGGCCCGTGTGTAGTCCAGCAATTCACCGGCGCCGAAGAATAACGCCAACTCCCGCTGGGCCGACTCCGGGCTGTCTGACCCGTGCACCAGGTTCCGGCCGATGTCCAGACCCAGGTCTCCCCGGATGGTCCCCGGCGGAGACGATGTGGGGTTGGTCTGCCCCATGGTGTTTCTGACCGCTTCAACCGCGTTGTCTGCCTCCCAGGCCATGGCCACCACAGGGGCGGAGGTGATGAAATCCACCAATCCGCCGAAGAAGGGCCGGTCCACGTGCTCGCCGTAATGTTGGCGCGCCAAAGCGTCATCCACCTGCATCAATTTCATACCAACCAATTTGAGGCCCCGGCGTTCCAATCGGCTGATGACCTCTCCGATCAGTCCGCGTTGTACCCCGTCGGGTTTCACCAGCACCAAAGTGCGCTCCATCTCTTCTTTTCCTCCCAGGAACTTTCGTTCCGATTAGATTTATCTCTGATTTGAAGTTGATTGAACTTCAGGTCCGGGTGCTGGCCGAGTCTTCCAGCTTGAAGTGAACGCCCCTGGACTCCATGTCCCACATGAACGGGGCTGGGTCCATGGCCTCGGGCGGAAATACGCCGGGTCCCGGCAGTTCACGGTTGACCAGAAGTCCTGCTCCAACCACCAAGCACGAAGCGGTGGCCAGGGCGATGTCCCCCGGTGGGAACGAATACGTCATGGTCAGTTCCGCCGGCCGGCCGTCTTTGATCCCCTTAACCCGCACCTGCCGGGGCAGCCGGTCAGCGGTGACGCCGGCGCCTTCGGGCTGCGACCTGGCCAGCATCGCCGCAGCCACACCCGCCGGGGAGACCGGCACTCCGTCGACCTCCATCGGGTCTTCGGATGCGAACCCAGCATCGACAAGGCCTTTCAAAGTCGCGGTTGTCGCAGGGTCGGAGAACCCGCGCCAGACCGACGCATGCCTCAGACCGGCGAACGAAGTGGGGATCGTGACCGTTTCCAGTCCCACAGTGTAACAACGAATGCTGCCCCACGGGGATGGAAATTCGATGTCTTGAAATTCAGTCATGCCCGGGGTTTGGGTCCACCGGCCGTCGTCGTAGAGCAGGACGGGCTGACCGAACAGGGCCAACCGGTGCCGCCAGACCGACTCGCTGCGGTAGTTGGCGTCATTTACCATGAAGAACCGGACTTCCTCAACCACGTCCATCCGGCTGGCCATGTGCCGGGATAACACGTTGGTCTGGCCGGGGCTGGCGCCCAAGCCGGGCAGAACCCCCACTCCCCTGTGCTTGGCCAATGAGTCCAAGTATTCGGATTCGAAGACGCTCTGCAGGGTCTCCACGTCATCATTGATGTCGGCGTAGGGAACTCCGGCCTCGACCACGGTCCGCATCAACGACAAAGTGTCCCGGCTGAACGGACCGGTGGTGTTCAATACAACCGAGATTCCGGACAGGGAACGGGTGACCTGGTCATCCTGAAGGCAGTCCAGTTCCAGGGCAGTCACCGGAGCACCCAAGGTCCCGGCCAGATGCTCGGCGCGCTGCAGATCCCGATCGGCAAGGACGACGTGCTTGAAATTGGCGTCCTCAAGACAGAGCTTCGCGGTGGCGGTGCCCATGGTCCCACAGCCGATGATCAGAGCGGTGAATTCGGGCATGACTATCTTGTTGTTCCCGGGGCTGTACCCCGCGCCGCCCTGCCGGGTTGGGGAACTCGGCCCCGCTGCTTGGGCACGCCGATGCTGGGCATCCTCAGGTATTCAGGCTGAAGGGTCGTCAGGTCGTTGGTTTCACCGGCAATGAGTCTCGATTGACCGATCTCAGCCAGAGCCCAAACCCTCGCCGCCGGGGTTGACCGGACGATCTGGGCCCTGACGCCCAAGGCCCCGGCGATCTCCTCACGCCAAGGGACGACGCCCTCTCCGCAGAAGATGACTGGGCCGTCCACCTCTTCCGCGACTTCGGCCAACAGTTCGCCGGATGTGCAGACCCGGTCTTCTCTGGTCCTGATGCCGTTTCCGTCGAACAATGCAGTGGCGCACTCTTCCCGCCCAGCTTCCAACAACGCGCAGACACGGACGCCGGAATCCAAATAAGGATAGGCCTCCAGGTCCAGAGTTCCGACTCCAATAATAGGCTTCTTGGCCACCAGGGCCAGGCCCTTCGCAGCGCTTATCCCCACTCGTAGGGCGCTGAACCCACCGGGCCCCAGGGCCACGGCAACTCCGTCCAACCCTGCTGCCGTCAGACCGCCGCGCTCCAGTATGTTCACCACTGAGGGCATCAACTCGGAAGTGTGGTTGTAGACGGAATGCCACGCGTGAGACGCCACAACGCGGTCCTCATTAACAAGGGCAACGCCGGCGTACCTAGTGGATGTGTCCAAAGCCAGAAGCATGAGTACAACTCATTCAGTTGGTGATTTTTCCGCCAGCAGATGCAGCAACGACCGGAACCGTGACTTGTCCGCAGCGACGCCCGTTTCTACAGTGATCTGACGGCTTTCTGGGTCCGCCCCATAATCTAGATCGATCCAGAGGCAGTCCTCGGGGAACAACTCGGCCGCCCGGTCGGCCCACTCTATGACGCAGATGCCCTCGCCAAAGAGTTGTTCGTCCAACCCCAGGTCCCAGGCTTCGGCGGGGCTCCCCATACGGTAGAGGTCTACGTGGTGCAGGGTCAATCGGCCGTGGTGGCGGGTCATCAACACAAAGGTGGGACTTCGAACATAGCCTTCCACGCCCAATCCGAGGGCGATGCCCTGGGTGAGACAGGTCTTTCCTGCCCCCAACTCGCCGGTCAGAAGGACCACGTCTCCGGCTGAAGCGTTCTCGCCGATGGTCCTCCCAATCTCCTGAGTGAATTCGGCGCTGGGTGATTGGATCTGGAGCGGAGAGTTCATGCCTTACGCGCTTGCAGAGCCAAAGTGGTCCCAGCCCCGGTTGGGCGCGGAAACCTCTCGGCCGTCGGCGTTCAGCACTATGACCTTGCCCGGCTCGCCTTCTGTTATCTCCCCTACGACGCCCGCGCCGGCCGGCAGAATGGAGACCACGTGGTTAACCTTGGCCGGCCGCCCAGTGAACAGAAGGACGTAATCTTCCCCGCCACCCAGGGCCAGGTCTGTAAATTCGGCCGGGAACCGGTCTCGCAAGAAAGGGTGGACCGGCAAACGGTCTGAGAATACGGCGCCAGACACCCCGCTGGCCTTGCACAACTTGGAAAGGTCATCGGCCAGTCCGTCGCTGACGTCCATCGCCGTGGTGATCTCCGACTCAGCGAGGTACTGCCCTGCTGACACGGCCGGCCGGGGGCGGCGGTGGCTGTCGCGGAGGAATTCTTCCCGTTCTCCCATCTCGGACTGCCCTTCCAGCATCAGCTTGAGACCGCCGCCCGAGCTTCCAAGATGGCCAGTGACAGCCACAAGATCGCCCGGCTGGGCGCCGGTCCTAACCATGGGCTGGCCCTCCATCACGCCGGTTAGCGCCACCGTGATGAACGCCACCGGAGAGCGGACCATGTCGCCGCCGACGATGGCCATGCGGTATTCATTGCTGATCTCAAGCATTCCTTCATAGAGACTTTCCAGGTCCGAGACTTCGGTATCGGGCGGAAGGCCCAATGTGATCAGAGCGTACGCGGGAAGTCCGCCCATCGACGCCACATCGCTGATGTTGCTGGCCAGCGACTTCCACCCCAGGTCGCGCCATGGGATGGTCTCGCGGGTGAAATGCACTCCCTCCACCATGGTGTCGGTGGTGAAAAGGGTTTGTCCCTGACCGGCGCTCCAGGCCGCGGTGTCGTCGCCGTTGTCCACGGTCAGGTTGAAGGAGAATGAAGCGGCGTTCCCAGACGATGACCGCTGTTCCAGGGTCATGCGCGCCAGGATGTCTATAACGCCAAACTCGCCCAGGTCTTTGATCTGCATAGGTTAGACCGTATGATTAGCTTCCAGAAATTAGAGACGATCCAGCCTGATAAGGGTCGGACCGGTCATTGGATTATAGACCTCTGAGAAAGAAGTCTGGAACTCGTGCCTGAAATGGCGGATTCACACTTGACACGTGGCAGGCGTAGGAATATACTGGCTTAGCCCTCTTTCGAGAAGGCATGTTGTACGTTAACAACTGAATAGTGGAAGGAAGCTAGGTAAAGTTCGATTTAGAGAGTTTGATCCTGGCTCAGGGTGAACGCTGGCGGCGCGCTTAATGCATGCAAGTCGAACGTGCCTTCGGGCAAGTGGCAGACGGCTGAGTAACGCGTGAGTAACACACCCTTCGGTGGGGTATAGCCTCGGGAAACTGAGGGTAATCCCGCATACGATCCCAGTGCCTTGGTGTTGGGATGAAAGCCTTCGGGCGCCGGAGGAGTGGCTCGCGTCCTATCAGGTAGTTGGTGGGGTAACGGCCCACCAAGCCGATGACGGGTAGCTGGTCTTAGAGGACGATCAGCCAGAGGGGGACTGAGACACGGCCCCCACTCCTACGGGAGGCAGCAGCAGGG
>CAYXDE010000029.1:0-41287 GCA_964463525.1 uncultured Dehalococcoidia bacterium
GCGCCGGCGGCTCGACGCGGGCCTTCACCGAGGAGATCACGATCCAAGCCAAGCGCACCGCCGGAGTTGAAGTCATGGCGCATCTGACCTGTGTGGGTCAGACAGTCGAAGAGATCAACGGAGTATTGGTGCGCCTGGAGGCCGAGGGCGTAGAGAACATCATTGCCCTGCGCGGCGACCCGCCCCGGGGCGAGACCGAATTCGTTCCTGTGGAAGGCGGGTTCCAACACGCCACCGACCTGCTGAAGCACGTAACGTCCAACTTTAAGTTTGGTGTGGCCGCCGCCTGTTATCCGGAGGGCCACACGGAATCGGTTGACCTGAACAGCGACCTTGATTATGTCAAGATGAAAGTCGACAGTGGGGCTGATTTCCTGGTCACCCAGCTGTTCTATGACAACCGGCACTACTTCGATTTCGTTGAGCGCGCCAATGCCGCCGGCATATCCGTGCCGATCATCCCCGGCGTTTTGCCAGTTTTGAACTCCGCCCAGGTCCGCCGTTTCACCGGCCTCAGCGGCTCCGAGATTCCCCCAGACCTGGACAGGTTACTGGACAAGTACGCCGACAGCGAGACCAGCGCCCGCGACATGGGAGTGGAGTACGCCACGGCCCAGGTGCGAGAACTGTGGGATGCCGGAGCGCCCGGGGTCCACTTCTACGTGCTCAACCGCAGCTACTCGGTGTCCCGGATACTGGATAATCTGGTGATTCCAGGGCACCTCCGGCAAGACTGATCCGGCTAGCCGGCCACTCTACTCAACCCGATGGGGGACCTTTTGGGCGAACGATGCTGACAACGGGCGTCGACATCATCGAGATTCCCCGTATCAAACAGGTGTTGGACCGCTACGGCCAACGTTTCCTGGACCGGATATTCACGCCTGGTGAGATCGACTATTGCCGCGGCCGCGCGCCCAACCTGGCGGGCCGGTTTGCCGTTAAAGAGGCGACTATGAAAGCGTTGGGGACCGGCGTCCGCGGGGTAAGCTGGAAAGATATCGAGGTCGTCCGGGCTAACAGCGGCGCTCCCAGTGTGAAACTACACGGCCGGGCCGAACAACGAGCGGAACGGCTTCAGGTCGGAGAGATATCCGTGAGCATCTCCCACTCCCGGGAATATGCTGTGGCCTTTGTGGTGGCCCAAAGGGATGACCAACCGTGATACTGGTGTGCCCATCGGCGAGATTGGCAGCTGATACCGTTCGTGGTGAACGCCGCCGAACCACAGATGCGCCTGCGCACCGGCCCTTCGGCAAGCTCAGGACGAACGGGTTCCCGGTGCGGCTGGTTTTCGGAGTCTGGACCTAGCATGAAGATCGTAACTGCTGCCCAGATGGTGGCTATCGAACAGGCGTCAGAAAAGGCTGGAGTCAGCACTGATGTGTTGATGGAGAACGCCGGTCTGGCCGTGGCCCAAGGCGCACGCGAACTGGTCGGCGCGGCCGGCGTGCGGATAGCCGTCTTGGTCGGCCCTGGGAACAACGGAGCAGACGGGCTGGTGGCGGCCCGGCATCTGCGCCGCTGGGGGGCCGAAGTCATCTGTTTCCTGGTCACCGGACGCCCGGAGACCGACCCCAAATTGGACCTGGCCCTGGAATACGGAGTCCGGGTTATAGACGCTGCCACCTCCGGCACTGTGGAACAACTGCTTGGCCGCTCCGCGTTGGTCATTGACGCGATATTGGGAACGGGACAGTCGCGCGCATTGGAAGGCAACGTTTTGGAGGCCATGTTCTGCTTGGCCAACGCCAGGAACGCGTCCAGGCGTCCCAAGCTGCTGGCTTTGGACCTGCCTACCGGTCTGAACGCTGATACCGGTGATGTCGATTTCAGCGCGGTGCCGTGCGATGTCACGTTTGCCCTCGGGTACCCCAAGGCAGGGCTGATCAACTTGCCGGGCGCGGAGCACGCCGGCGAGCTGCGCGCGCTGGATATCGGCGTGCCGCCCGGCCTGAAGGAAGAGAAATCTATCCAACTTGAGTCGTTGGATGGAAGTTGGGTCGCCCGTCACCTACCCAAGCGGCCATTGGACTCCCACAAAGGGACATTTGGGCACGCTCTTGTTATCGCCGGGTCCCGGAACTACGTCGGCGCCGCTTATCTGGCCTCCCAGGCATCCGTTAGGGCGGGGGCCGGACTCACCACCCTGGCCTCCCCAGAGAGCGTCTACCCCATCGCGGCCGCCAAGTCCACCGAGCCCATCCACCTGCCGCTGTTGGAAGACGAGGAAGGGCGGATTGGCTCCCGTGCGGCCCAGGTCCTCCGCGAGGGAACAAGGCGTTACACCAATGTCTTGGTGGGCTGCGGGATTGGCCTCTCAGAGGGCACGGTCCAGTTCGTGGAAGACCTACTTTTCAACCAGGACGACTCGGGGATATCTGAACTGCCGGCGCTGGTCGACGCCGACGGCCTGAATAACCTGGCGAGGATCGATGATTGGTCGAAACGGCCTCGTGGTCCATTGGTGCTGACCCCACATCCTGGAGAGATGGCAACCTTGTCAGGACTTCCCACGTCCGAGATTCAGCAAGACCGGGTGTCCGTGGCGCGGGAGTATGCCGGCCGGTGGAACGTTACCCTGGTGCTTAAGGGCGCCAACACGGTTATCGGCCAACCAGATGGGACGGTCCGGGTGGCTTCCTTCGCCAATCCCGGGATGGCGACGGGCGGCACGGGAGACGTTTTGAGCGGTGTGATCGCCGGGCTGATGGCCCAGGGGCTGAAACCAGCCGTAGCGGCTGCTTGCGGGGTCTACCTGCACGGGGATGCAGGCCGTGAGATCGTATCCGAGTTGGGGAACACTGGCACGGCGGCGTCGGACCTGTTGCCGAAGATACCGGCGGCAATGCGGCGGCTAAGGGAAATCTGACCTTCGCTGTTGTTCCCGCCGAGACCCCCTATGATATACTGGAAAACGTGCCTGGACAGGGCGTTTCAGCTTCGATAAACCGCCCCACCCAGATCCTGAAACGGCCGCAGTAACTCAGGATAGGAACCGAAGATATATGTCTTTCGAATTCTTTCTCGAGAACGTTTCAGACCCGACGGGTCATCTTTCCGCAGTGGACTTCTATGAAGTCTCAGACCTCTCCCCTGAAGAGCTAGGCCAGTTCGCCTCGGCTTGGTACCCCCTCTCCATCGAACGGCAGCGGATCATCGCTTCAAATATGGTGGAGTTGGCCGAAGACAACCCAGAAAACGAATTCACAGCCATCTTCAAGATGTGCTTGAAGGGCGACGACGAACCCCTCTTGGAGATCGCCATGGACGGTCTTTGGGAGCACGAAGACCGTTCGGTCATACCTGGTCTGGTGGAAGTATTGCGCTCCCAGAAAGGTTCTCAGGTGCGCTCCGCGGCCGCCAGCGCTCTGGGGCGGTTTCCGATGTTGGCCCAGGAGGGCAAGCTCCTGGCCAGGGACAGCGAGGTGATCCAAGACAACCTGATGCAGGTGCTGGAGGACGAAGAAGAACCTCTGGATGTGAGGCGGCGCTGCATGGAGGCCCTGGCGCCCTTCAACACCATGGAGATCAACCAGCACATCACGTTGGCCTATGAAAGCCTGGACCCGGATTTTCGCGCCAGTTCCATCTTCGCCATGGGCCGCACGGGAGAACCCGGCTGGCTTCCCATACTTCTTCAAGAACTCCAGAATGAAGACCCGACCATCCGGTATGAAACTGCCCATGCCTGCGGTGAACTGGGCGAAGAAGACGCTGTTCCCCATCTGATCCTGCTGTTGGAAGACGACGATTCAGAGGTCCAATTGGCCGGTGTCAGCGCTCTGGGCAAGATCGGCGGCCAGCTGGCCAAGAAGGTGCTCACCTCCCTGGCGAAGGACGGCGACGCCAACCTGGAAGAGGCAGCGCGGATCGAACTGCAAGACCTGGAATTCGATGAAGACCCCCAGGGTTTTCTCGGCGACCTTTAGCCGGGTTTAGATATTTTGGCAAAACTCTCGCCCGCCCAAGACCGGTTTCTTCGCTCGGCGCGCTCCGGGCATCTGGCCACCTCCGACAAAGAAGGCCGGCCCCAAGTCATACCTGTTTGCTATGTCTTCGACGGTGAGTCGGTCTACTCGGTATTGGACGCCAAGCCCAAGACCACGCCGCTCCGGCAATTGCGCCGGGTGCGCAACATCCTGGCAAACCCCCATGTTTCTCTGGTCGCCGACCACTACGAAGAAGACTGGTCGCGCTTGCAGTACGTACTGGTCTCGGGTGAAGCCGGGCTTTTGGAGTCGGGCGAGGAATGGTCCCGGGCCATAGTCATGCTCCGAGAGAAATATCCCCAGTACCGGCAGATGGACCTGGACGATAGCCCGGTCATCAAGATAGTCCCGGCCAGGTTTTCTCCCTGGAGCTCTCAGCCGGAGTTCTGATCCCGGCCCTCTTTCCGTCATTCCAGCTTTCGCCGGGAGGACGGAAAGCCTGCTTCGACCAGAAGTCCGGAAAGAGCGCCCGTAGGCGCAGGTCTTTGACCTGCTCAGGATGGATTTCAACCCTTTTATATGTCGGAAGCTATGCTGGCGGCTGCCGGAGCGGGTTGAAAACCCGCGCCTACAGATACCCGGCGCGGCCCCCCTCCCGTCATTCCAGCGAAGGCCGGAATCCAGGCAAACCGGCTCAAGCGGCTATGATCTGAATTGTTGATAGCTGTTGGCCCCACCCCTACCCCTCTCCTTCCGCAGAATAGAGGACATCTTCTCCCATTCGGTTGACACTCATAGGCGTGCAATCTACACTGGCCCGAAATCGGGGCCATTCGTGAGTCACGGCTGATTCACGCCCCGCACAGTTGAGGAGTTAGAACATGGACGGAGTCACGGCGATCGCCAATATCCTGCGCCTGGAGGGTGTGGAATTCATAGGTTGCGTGCCCTACCAGCCGTTGTTGGAAGCGGCGGCCATCGCCGGTATCCGTCCCATCGTTTTCAGACAGGAGGGGACGGGCATCCACATGGTGGACGGTTTCTCCAGAGTGACCAACGGCAAGAAGATGGGCGTGTTCATGATGCAGAACGGCCCCGGAGCCGAGAACGGTTTCGGCGGCGTGGCCCAGGCTTATTCCGAGTCGGTGCCCATCCTGCTTCTGCCCGCCGGCATGCCCCGGGAGAAGCGGGGAGTCCACCCCAACTTCTATCCCACCCGCAGCTACGAGACCATCACCAAGTGGTCGGAAGAGATGAACATCGTGGAGCGCATCCCAGACCTGATGCGCCGGGCTTTCACCAAGCTGCGCACCGGCCGCCCGGGACCGGTCCTGCTGGAGATTCCCCAGGACGTGGCAACCGCGGAGCTGCCGGAAGAGTTGTTCAACTACGAGCCGCCACGAGTGGTGCTGCAACAGGCTGACCCGTCGGACGTAAGCCGCGCCGCCAAGGCGCTGCTGGCCGCCGACCGCCCCATCGTCCATGCCGGCCAGGGTATCTTGTACGCCGAGGCAACGCCTGAGTTGATCGAGCTCTCTGAGTTCCTGCAAGCCCCGGTGATGACCACCCTGCCGGGCAAGAGCGGTTTCCCTGAAACGCATCCGCTGTCCCTGGGCTCCGGCGGACCCAGCACCACGGCCCAGGCCAATAAGTATCTGAAAGAGTCGGACCTGGTCTTCGGCGCGGGCTGCAGCTTCACCAAAACCAACTTCGCCCAGGCCATCCCCCAGGGCAAGACCATGGTCCACATGACCAACGACGAGGACGCCATCGGCCGCGAGTTCAAGACCGAATTCGCCATGCTGGGCGACGCCAAGTTGGTGCTGCGCCAACTGCTGGATGAACTGAAGAGCCAAGCGGGCAGCGCCCGGCCCAAGAACCAGGCCCTGCAGGACGATATCAAGTCCACTAAAGAGGCATGGTTGGCCCAGTGGATGCCCAAGCTGACCTCAGAAGAGGTGCCCATGAACCCCTACCGGGTGGTGTGGGACCTGATGCACACCGTTGACCTGGACAACACGATAATCACCCACGAGTCGGGCAGCGCCAGGGAATACCTGAGTCCCTTCTGGGAGGCCCGCGCTCCCCGCAGCTTCATCGGTTGGGGTAAGTCCACCCAACTGGGCTACAGCCTGGGTTTGGCCATGGGCGCCAAGCTGGCCGCTCCGGAAAAGCTGTGCATAAATGTAATGGGAGACCTGGCCTTCAGCACCGTGGGTCTGGACGTGGAGACCGCAGTCCGGTGCGAGATTCCCACGTTGACCATCGTCATCAATAACGCCTATATGTCCATCTATGACGACAGCCGCTTCCCGGTGGCGATGGAGAAATACAACATAAAAGGCCTGTCCGGCGAATTCTCGGAGGTTGCCCAGGCCATGGGCGCCTACACCGAGAAGATCACCGCGCCCAACGACATCATCCCCGCCATCAAACGGGGCATCGCGGAGACCGAGGCCGGCAAGGCGGTGGTGTTGGAGTTCATCACCAAGGACGAGGGCGAGTACTCCAAGTTCTAGCCAGCGTTCACAGCCCGCGGGCCCTACAGTTCCTCCTGAGCTTGTCAAAGGATGCGCACCGGCAATACTTTAGACCGGTTTACCCGGAGCGGCGGTTCGACGGGGCTCGCCACGGGCGATTGATGGGGCAGACGTCTTCTAACCTGGGAACCGGCCCTGTAGACTTGATACTTAGAGCCGGTCCCGGCACCTGACGAAAATATCTGGCGGAGCTGCCAGTGCCCGATTTCATACTAATCTTTGGGGTGATTGCCGTTGTCCTGACGGTGACTGCCCTGGCGTCCGGTTTGGTCGAGCGGTCGCCGCTGTCCTTCCCACTTATCTTCTTGGGTCTTGGTTTCCTACTGGGAAGCCAGGGGATCAATGAGCTGAAAGTCGGCCCCCATTCCCCGTTCCTGGAAGTGGTTGCCACGCTGACTTTGGCCCTGGTCTTGTTCTTGGACGCCATAAAACTCCAGGTCAACGAGTTGGGCAAACGTTGGCTGGTCCCGGCCCTGATCCTGGGCCCAGGCACCGGGCTCATCATCGCCGTTGGCGCACTACCCTTTGGGCTGTTCCTTAATTTCGGCTGGATATTGGCCTTCATCGGCGGCGCCGTCTTGGCTTCCACTGACCCCGTCGTGTTGCGTGAGATCGTGCGTGATGAACGCATCCCCCGGTCCGTCAGGCAGGTGCTGAAGATCGAAGCGGGGATGAACGACCTGGTGGTGCTGCCGGTGGTATTGGTGCTGATCGCCGTGGCCACCGACCAGGGAGGCAGCGCCGGGGGCTGGATAGTCTTCCTGATCAAGTTGCTGCTGCTGGGACCGGTCATCGGGTTCGCCGTCGGCGGAGTTGGGTCATGGGTGATGAACTGGATGGACGACAAGATGACCATCCGCCGCGAGCACCAGTCACTCTACGGTGTGGGTCTGGTCTTGGCGGCCTACTCCGCTGCGACGGCGGCTGGCGGGGACGGCTTCCTGGGGGCCTTTGCCGCCGGGTTGGCCGTGGTGATGCTGAACCAGTCCCTCTGCGACTGCTTCATGGAGTATGGGGAAGTCACATCAGAGATGGCCATGCTGTTGGCGTTCGTGCTGTTTGGGGTAGTGCTTTCCGGCCTGCTGAGCACGGTAGATGTTTGGCCCACCTTGGGCCTGGCGGCGCTGGTGGTGTTCGTCATACGCCCATCGGTCCTGGGAATAGTTCTGGCCAAGGCGCGGATGAGTTGGCAGGCCCATGCCTTCGTCAGTTGGTTCGGCCCTAGGGGTCTGAATTCCTTGTTGTTGGCCTTGTTGGTGGTGCAGGCAGGGATTCCCGGCTCTGAGCTCTTGCTGGCCACCGTGGGTGTCGTGGTCATGGCATCGGTTGCCATCCACGGCGGCACTGCGACGCCGGTCGGGGCGTGGTATGGCCGGATCGCCGCGGAAGAAGCCCTGGCCGAAGAGCGGGAAAGCACGGTAGCCGGGCTATTCGGCGGTCACGAGGGCGCCGTTCCCATGCTCACCCCGGACGAGTTGGTTGGCCGCCTGACACGGCCCAGTCCACCTTTGGTTCTGGATGTTCGGACCCGGGCGAGTTATAACCACGACGGCACCAGGATTCCAGGGTCGATCCGGGTCTTGCCGGACGCAGCGGTCGAATGGTCTGACGACTGCGCTCCGGACCAGGAGTTGGTTGCCTACTGTAGTTGACCCGACGATGCAACTAGCGTCCGTGTGGCGCAGCAACTAAGGGACCACGGCTTCGTAGCCTCCGCGCTGGCGGGTGGCATCGACGCCTGGCGGAAAGACTACCCCCTGGAGTTCGTCGAGGTGGCGGCGTAGGCGACTTCCGGCGCTTCCATTGACAGTTGCTCCTTGATAATCTCCGGCGTCTAGGCTCCAATGGACTGGTTTACTCCTATGGGGCCGGGACCTTAACCCGCAGGGTTTTGGTCCTGGCTGGGTTATTCTTTCCCTTAGTTTTCTCTAGAGGAGAGCTACGCCGATGACTACCCATGCTGCTGCCCAGAGTTCCGCACCGCGCCAACCAACCGTCCGAGAGATGCCCACCGGCGAGAGGCCTCGTGAGAGGCTGGTGGAGTACGGCTCAAAGAACCTGAGCAATACCGAACTTGTCGCCATCTTACTGCGCACGGGCTCGGCCGGAGAGAACGTGATCTCGCTGTCGGCGCGGTTGCTGGCGCGGTTCGACGGTCTGGCCGGGCTGGGCAAGGCGGCCTTCGCGGAGTTGTGCGGTGAGCGTGGCCTTAGTGAGGCCAAGGCCTGTCAGTTGTTAGCGGCCTTGGAGTTGGGACGGCGGTACATATCGCTGGCTCCCGAAGAACGGATCATCATCAGCACGCCACAGGACGCGGCGAACCTGGTCACGGGCGAGATGGGCTCATTGGAGCAGGAGCACCTGCGGGTTATACTGCTGAACACACGTAACGAGGTGCTCAGCACCCACGAGGTGTACGTGGGCAACGTGAACAGTTCGGTGGTGCGGCCGGCTGAGGTATTCAGACCGGCAGTCAGGAACAACGCCACGTCCCTGATCGTTGTCCACAACCACCCGTCGGGGAACCCAGCTCCCAGCGATGACGACATAGACATCACCGCCGACCTGGTGGCATGCGGCAAGTTGTTGGGGATAGAAGTCCTAGACCACCTGGTGATAGGCAGCGGGCAGCGTTACGTAAGCATGAACGAGAACGGTCAGGGATTCAGCTAGGGTTCCGGCCGGCTCCCGAAACAGTTGGAGGTAACGATGTCCTACTTCATCGACGCGGCGGGCCGCGAACCCATGGAACTTGTCCCGGGCGCCCGGACCCGGACTTTCTGGGGAGAGCAGATGCTGCTTTCTCTGGTGGAGGTTGACGCCGATTCCGAGGTGCCGTTGCATACTCATCCCCACGAGCAGGGCGGAATCATAGTCGAGGGCGAACTGGAGATGGGAGTTGACGGCGAGGTTAAACTGCTCAAGCCCGGCGACATGTACATCATCCCAGGCAACGTGGAGCACTACGCCAAAGCCCACTCCGTGAAAGCGGTAGCGCTGGACATCTTCAGCCCCGTACGGGAAGAGTTTCAGTACTGAACTAGCCATGGGCCTTTGCTTTGACCGATCGTCCGGAGCCCGTCGAAGGGCGCGCATAAGCCGTGCTGCTGGGGGGACACATGGTGGGTGCAGAGGTGGTGGTTCGACAGGCTCACCATGAGCGGGACCGGCGGGTGGCCTCGAGTAATCATGTGGTGGGTGGATACGGAAATCCCCCCAATCCCTCTCTACAAAGGGGGTCGGGGGATTATTGTTGCTTTCAGGAGGTTTGGTTTACCTGGAGGTTCAACCTCGAATCAGTCCCTGCGGCGCTGGTCGCGGTAGTTGGGGGCGGATATGGGGACCCAGTTGACGACTATGCCATCGACCAACCGGGAGGCGATCCGGGACTTGGTGTCCTCAAGTTCTTCTATCGTCGAGACGGTGGTTATAACGGTGGGCAGGCGGGCCTCGTGGCGGTGGACGACTATCTGGTAGAGCTTTTCTTCCGCCCAGGCCGTGCTGCTTTCAGCGCCAAGGTCGTCCAAGACCAGCAGGGGGACCGAGTTTATCTGCTCGAATAGTTCATCGTAGCCGACGGGGCTGTCCGGGCTGAATGTAGCCCTGAGATGGTCCAGCAGCGTGGGCACGAAAGCGAAGAAGACCTGACTGCCTTGGTTGAGTCGTTCTCCCGCGATGGCCACTGCCAGGTGAGTCTTACCGCAACCCCGCGGGCCATTGAAAAGGAGCCAGCCGTCAGGGTCGGCGGCGAACGCCTCGGCTGTGTGCTTGGCCTGGTCCAAGGATTCTTGCTGCTGGGGGGATGCGCCGGGCCCGCCCAGGGTGTCGAAATTCTCAAAGGTCATGCGTTGGAGCATCTCGGCGCGCACTTCCCCGATGCCTTGGATCAGACGGCTGTTGAAGTTGCCCAACTGCACGACAGACGCAGTGCCGTCCGCGCCTTCAAGCCGCGTGCGCAGGCCGTCGTCCAGGCGCTGCAGCGGGCCCCGTACCGTGACCACCGTGGGAAGCGCATTGTTGTAGCGGTGGTTGATCACCTGGAACAGCTTCTCTTGCGCCCAAGGTGTGGCGTTGGCGAGGCTAAGATCGTCGAGGACCAGAACAGGCACGTTGCGCACCTGCTCGAATAACTCGTCGTATGAAACAGGACTGTCCGGCGAATAGGCCGCGCGCAGGTGGTCAAGCAGGTCCGCTGCCACTATGAAGAAGACGGTCTGGTTCCGTTCGATGCAGCGGTTGGCGATGGCTACCGCGAGGTGGGTTTTGCCGCTGGCGCTGGGGCCGGTGAGGACCAGCCAGCCCTCCGGTTCGTCGGCGAACTTGGCGGCGGCGGCCATGCCCTCGGCGAACATCTGCTGACTTGGGACATCCGGAAGCGGCCCTTTTAGATCGGTATTGGCGAAGGATATACGGGCTAGAGCGCCCAGATTGCTGTAACGGCGCAGTGCCGCGGCGCGGGTGTTGGCGTCTTGGGACTCTTGGCAGGAGCAGGGGACGGCCTGGCCGAAGTCGGGATGGCCGATGTGCACACGGCGGGTGACCCAGCCACTGCCGTTGCATTGGGGGCAGAGGTCAGCGGCCGGTTCGCTGTCCGGGAGGAGCACCCCTCCGCCGTTGGTACTCGTCGAGATATTTCTGGCCGTGATCCTTCTCAGTATGTCGCCCAGGCTTTCCATCTTTCTCACTCCCGGACTCCACCGGTCTGGAATCCCCCCTAGTCTCTCTGCCCCGTTCTCTGCCCTCGGATGTCCAGCGCCTCAGGATGCCTGACACGTAGCGCCAACTGCGTTTGTTCTCGGCCACTGCGATGCCGAAGGCCTCCCGGACCCAGGGCTCCGGGTAGCGCTCCTCGGCTTCTTTCAGTTCTTCCGCCAATAGCGGCGACAGCGAGCCGATGCTGTCTTCGTAGAGTGCGAATATGTTCCGCCGCTCCAGTTCCGGTGTATCTGCTTCGGGTTCTTCCTCGATGTCAGCCGCGGTCTGTCCGGCGTTCAGCCGGGCCAGCGCTCTCTGATCGGCCTCGGTGTTCAGCAGGAATATGGTGCCCGTTCCCTCTAGCTCGTGGGTTAAGAAGGTCTTGTGGGTCACGGCTAGACGCAGGCCGTGCCGTATGGCTTCTTCCGACGATTCTTTGCCCTCGGACTTGAGTCCTTTGATCAGAGAACGGTCTGCCAGGAATTCGTCCAAGGTAACGGCTCTGAGAGCCCCTCGTTTGCGATGGAACAGCCACAGACCGCGCAGGGTCACCTTGAGTTCGGCCAGGTCCTGGACCTGCTCCAGGATGGGTCCGAACACCGGGTTTGGCACCGGGGTGTAGAGCGTTTTCCCAGTGAATCCAGAAAAGCCGGAGAAGGCCCCGGAAGGTGCCATGACTAGCGGTCGCCCACCGTGGATGTTGAATCAAAAGGCGTCATATCTAGAAGTCGTCCACCCTGGATAATGAATCGAACCGCACCAGGTTGTCGCGGAAGAATAATTGCAGGTTGCCGGTGGGCCCGTTACGGTGCTTGGCGACTATCAGGTCCGCTATGTTGCGGGGGTATGGACGGCCGGGGAACTGTTGGTCCCACTCGTCCTCGGAGAAATAGACGTCGTCCCGGTGGAGGAACATCACCACGTCGGCGTCCTGCTCGATGCTACCGCTGTCCCGCAGGTCGGAGAGCATGGGGCGGTGTCCGGGGCGCTGTTCAA
The DNA here is from genome assembly GCA_964463525.1 of uncultured Dehalococcoidia bacterium. Lineage (GTDB taxonomy): Bacteria > Chloroflexota > Dehalococcoidia > Lucifugimonadales > UBA3495 > UBA9611. The sequence continues at coordinate 12,164 of CAYXDE010000029.1, forward strand.
CACCACGGCTCAACTGGGAGCAGGTTATGAGTCCGATGTTCAGGTCCCTGGCCATTACCTTGAGCGACCGGGATATCTCTGATATCTCTTGGACCCGGTTCTCGCTCCGGCCGCTTCTGCCCTGGATCAATTGCAGGTAGTCGACCACCAACAGGTCCAGACCGTGCTCCAAGGACAGACGGCGCGCTTTGCTCCGCATCTCGATCAGGCTCTGGAAGGGCGTGTCGTCGATGTAAACGGGAAGGTCGGAGAGCTGGCCGATGGCGTCGGTGATCCGGTCCCCTTCTGCCTCCGTGAGCAGTCCCAGGCGCAGACGGTGAGAGTCGATCTCAGCCTCGGATGAAAGGATCCGCAGGGCCAACTGTTCCCGGCTCATCTCCAGACTGAAGACGCCCGCGGAGGAGCCGTTCTTGGCGGCGTTCAAGCAGATGTTCAAGGCCAGGGTGCTTTTGCCCAAGGAAGGCCGCGCACCCAGGATCACTAAGTCTGACCGTTGGACGCCGCCTAGCAGTTCGTCCAAGTCGGTGTAGCCGACCATTACGGGGCCCGAGTTTTCGGTGACGGGGTCGGCGATGGCAGCCTGGTCTTCCAGGTATTGGTCATAGATCTGCCGCAGCGGCACGAAGCCACGCTGGGAGTCCGGACCACGGATGGTAAAGAGCGCGTCCTCAGCCTGACGGAGGGTGGCGTCCACATCGTCGGTGTCCTGGTAGCCCATGGCTGAGATGCGGGAAGCAACGTCTATGAGCTTGCGCATGGTGGCGGTCCGTGCCACCACGTTGGCGTAATGCTCTGAGTGGGCGGAGGTGGGGGTTACGGAGATCAGGTGGCTGAGGTAGGCCATGCCGCCAACTGCTTCCAACTGGCTGGCGCGGCTTAGTTCCCGCGCCAGGGTGACTTGGTCAATGGCTTCATCCCTTTGGAAGAGGGCCTCACAGGCGGCGAAACAGAGTTGATTTCTCTCCCGGTAGAAATCGTCTGCTTTGATGAAAGGCGCGACGCGAGCGAAGCAGTCCCCATCGATCAAGACCGACCCAACAACCGCTTCCTCCGCCTCCAAGTCATGGGGTAACAGCTTCTCCGCGTACATCGCCCTATTCTTCTATCTCCGCGTTGACGTGTATCGTGGCAGTGACTTCGGTTGAGAACCGGAGGGTCACATCGTATTCGCCCGGTTCCCGGATCGGCTCGGCGATCTCAACCCAGCGGCGCTCCACTTCCCGGCCGACTTTATCGGCCAGTTCCATGGCGATGTGGGTGCTGGTGATGGCGCCGTAATACCGTCCGGTGGGCGTGATCCTGGCCGTTAGACTGATGGTGACGTCGTCCAGACCGCGGGCCAGTTCTTCCATGATGGCGGTCTCGCGGACACGGACCTCGTCTCCGACGGCGGTGATCTTGTGCAGCCGCTTCAGCACCTCGGGGGTGGCGATCTCCGCCAGACCCTGAGGCAAAAGGTAATTACGTGCGTAACCGTCTGGCACACGGCGGACCTCGCCCGCCCTGGCCTTATTGGGAACGTCTTGGGTGAAAACTACTTCCATTCTTGGTCACTTCCGTTGGGTTCTCCGATGGGCATGGTCGATCGGAATAGGGATTTGACCTCATTCTAAAGAGGCCGGGTTAATTATACGGCATGCCCGGTTGAGGGGAAAGCGGGACCGGTCTGCGGCCTGTCCCATGCCCTACGGACCAAAGATCGGCTTGCCCGCTGCGTTCTTCCCAGACGAGAAGAAGGGCTTGCCAACCGATGACCGGAAAAATATATCCCTCTTTTCACGACAAATCCAGGCAGTTTCAACGGATTTGAATCGGATTTTCTTGGGGCGGTCCAGATCTTTTGAATAGGTTTCAGACGTAAAACACCCCGGCTGATTAGCCGGGGTGTTTTTGAAGTGATAAATAGCTGCCGGTCCTGAGAAATGGATCGATGGAGAGCTTATGTCTGGACCGCCATGCCGAGAATGGCTCCGACCAGTGCGAATGCCAGGCTCAAACTTGTTCCGACGATCAGGCCTGAGATTCTTTCCCACCGGGATGAATTGAACTGCCCAGATATTCTGAAGGTCTTGATCGCCTCGTTTCTATTGGTGTTTGTCGTCATGATTGGCTCCTGAGTGAAGTTGTTTGATCTCTGGGTTACCGGTTCAACATCGCGAGTTGCCCCACGGGCCCGCTCATGGATTCGTTGGAAGCGCTACTGCTTGAGGAGTCGATCCCCAGGTCTGCCATCGCTCTTGACTCCAGACCGCTGGCCATTGTCATCACCATGAAGGCCAGGACTAGTCCTAATAAGGACAGGACGGTGAGCCCGGATAATTCTTCGAGGCCAGGTCTGAACAGGTTTATGAGAGTCATGAGCGATTCCTATGTGTCGAGACGTACAGAGAGTCTTGATCGTCTTGGCGTTGCTTAGTTGGCCGGCTCGATGATGATGTAAGGAGCGGCGGGGATCTGTACCGCTGGAATCTCTACAACTACGGTCTGGACCGACGCTTCGGCGGACCGAGGGCCGAAGTCCAGGGATGCCGTGGACTGGAAGGGATTGGCGGTCATGATCAAGATGACTGTCACCATGGCCAAGTACCCGAAGATCATCGTGGTGATCGCTTTGCCGCTAAACTGTGGGGCCAAAAACATTGAGCGCTTCATTTCGTTTCCTCTGTTGTTCTGGGTGCTGTTCTGGTTGTTGTTGCCGGTGCTGCCCTGGATGTTTGTTTGAGTTGTCATGGTTGCTCTCCGTCCGTTTCGTCTTGACATCACTTTAGGTCTAGGTACATGGGCCGCACATGCCGAAGGCTGCTCATCTTTGGAAACGGGAAAAAACCCGTAAAACGGGGGGCGTATAGGTAGTGCTACCTATATGGTTTCGTGCCTAGAAGGGGCTAAATGGAGTGAAAAACGGGCCGAAAATGGGGCAACTAGGTAGAGGGTGAAAAATGGGTGTTGGGACGGAAAGGAGGGTTAGGTAGATAGTTGATGGAGGGGAAAAGAGGAGGTTATTGTTGGCCTTCTGGGTCGCTGGTTAGGTCGTTCTGAACGGCATACGCGGCGGCCTCGGTGCGGTTGGCGGAGTTTGTTTTGCCAAGGATGCTTCTTACGTGATTGCTCACCGTATTAGGGCTGATGATAAGTTCTTCCGCGATCCCACGGTCGGTCTTGCCTTCGGCTACCAAGCGAATCACTTCAACTTCCCGTTGGGTCAATCCGTCCGGGTAAGCTGGTTCTTGGGTAGGCTGGGCTGTGGTTTGCGCCTGAAGAATGGAAGCCTGCGTCAACAAAGGCTCCATGCCCAATTCAGTGGCTATAGCCAAGCATTCGTCAAGCAATGAAATTACTCTAGTTGAATCACCGGCAGCATTTCGCTCCATCAGCGTCTTAGCGTAGTCGTGGTAAGCCCAGGCCAGTTCGGGCCGGTAACCGCCTTTTTGGCAGAACGATAAGGCATCCTCAAAGTGGGTTGCTGCTTGATCGGTCTCGCCCATGGTCCTGGAAACCAAGCCCAAGAGCCGGTCGGATGATATGGAGAAGAATCTGAGTGAGCTACGCCAACCCTTCAAGAAGGGGTACTCATTGGCCGCGGATTCCTTGTCCCCGGTACAGACCGCGATCAGTGCGAGTCCGGCATGGCTCTGCCCGGTCCACAAGGCCGTTGATTGTGGGTTTTCCAAGATGCGTTTCGCAGCTTCTTTGGCCGACGCTAGATGATTGCTGGAGCCGGTGATGCTGGCGGCGATCGGGACGATCAGCGCCGCCCTGGCTGACGAGGCGAGGTCCAGCTGCCGGGCTCCGGCACTTCCCTCCCGCGCTGTCTTGGCCAGGTATTCAACGTGCTCATCGCCCACTTGAGAATTTCCAACTTCATGTTCAAGCAGCGCCAGTCCGCTGATGATGTTGGACGGCCGGGAACCTATATCAAGAGCCAGGTGGCCGAAGACTCGCGCATCATCCCACTCCCCAGCGAGACGAAATGACATCTCATTCTTCCAATAGGCGCTTTCGAGCCAGAACCGGTCACCTAAACGTTCGGTTTTTCCAAGCATTTCCGAGGCGTGCCGCTTGGCTCCTCCCAAATCACCATTTTCAATCATCACAGTCACGGCGAAGTAGTGGGCGGCGACTTCGGACCGCAGGTCGTGAACGTGCTGGTTGAGCTCCAAGACCTTTAGACCGTTCGCCAATGCTTCATCGTAATACATGTGGTTTGAGCACACCGAAGTGATTGCCACAAGAGTCTGGACCTCCAGGCCCTTGTCGCCCTCGCGCTGGGAGATCTCTAGGGCCTGATTCAAGGCTTCGATGGCTTCATCGAATGCACCCTCTTGCAGGCCGATTATCTGGCCAAGCCGTGAAAGCAGTCTGGCAGCTTGCAGAGAGCCTGGCGGCACCAACGCCAGGGCCTGTGTGATCAACTGGTCAAGCGCGATGTCCCGGGTTGCGGAATAATCGGGCAACTCGGCGATGGCCACCACCTTTTCGATGTCCCCTGAACGCGCGTAATAATCGAAGGAGCGCCGCAACGACCGGAACGCCGCGTTATCCAACAGTGCGAATTGGGCTCGGCCCAACCCAAAGAGCAGCCCGGCGGATTCTTCGTCCGGCGGGGTCTCTTGACCATCTATATCCACTGACATCGCCTTGAGTCCGTTCTGGAAATGGGACAGGGCTTCTTCCCAGGCGTAGCCCTCCAGCGCTTTTTCGCCAGCTAACTTGGAGTATTTCGCTAATTTTTCGGGGTCTGTGACCGGAGCAGCTTCGGAAAAATGGTACGCCAGCTCTGCGGCGTTTTCTGCAAGCTGATCGACGTGGATCTTTTCCAACTGCTCCCCGATTCTGGCGTGCATGCGGACTTTACGGCTGGTGGATAGTCGTTCCAACAATGTCTGCTGGACCATCGCATGGCTGAACTGGTAGCGGTCTCCTTGTCCCGGGGATTCCTGCAGGATGGATGCCGCAAGGGCCTCGTCCACCTGTTCCAGCAACTCAAATTCCGGGATGTCTTCGCTCAGGTCTTTCAATAGATTGAAATCGAACTGACGACCCAGGGCCGCGGCGGTTGTTAGGACATCGACACAATCGGGCGATAGCCGGTTCAAGCGTTGCCCGATGACCTCGATCACGCCCTGTGGTAACCCGAGCACGATCGGGGCTCCCGCTCCGGTGGGAGCGCTAAAACTTTCTTGTTCCTCCAGCAATCTGACTACTTCCGATAAGAACAGTGGATTGCCTTCCGTGTGATTGTGTATCGCGTCTATCAACTCTGACGATGCGTTTTCTCCCCCTCGGTCGCGAACAAATTGCGCAACGTCATCCGATTCCAACCCGCCAAGGACTAAACGGCTGAAAGCGGGGCTGCGGGACAATCTAGCTAGGGAATCGCTCAACGGATGCTGCTGGGAGATTTCGATGTCTCGGTAGGTGCCGACTATTAGGATGTTTCTTTCCGTGATCGACTGGGCAAGAAACTCCAACAAAAGCAGAGACGGAGTGTCGGCCCAGTGAAGGTCGTCCAGGACCAGGACTAAAGGTCTTGACCCGGCCAGATTGGCCAGAAACGTCGAGATCGAGTTGAAAAGGCGGAAACGGGTCTGCTGCGGATCAAGTGTTGGCGGGGAATCCAAATCTGGAAGTTTCAGTCGAATTTCCGGGACTAGATCGGCGATGTCGGATGCGCCGAGGCCCATCTCCGCAAGCAGATTTTCGGTGGACGACTCGGAAACGTAGGACTGTATGGGTTGGACCCAAGGCCAATATGGCGGGGCTCCTTCGCGTTCGTAACACCAGCCCCAAAAGACTTGCGCTCCCAGCGTTTGAGCACGGGAAGTTAGTTCTTGGGCGACGCTGGTTTTTCCTATCCCTGGGTTTCCGGCCAGCATCACTAAGCGGCCATGGCCAATCACGGCATCATCCAGGGCAGCGTTAAGCTCAGCCAACTCCTGAAGCCGGCCGACAAATGCTCCGCTTGTATGCCCGGAACTGCTCACGGCGATTCCCCTAGCGAATTGATGGCATTCTACACCGAAATGGTGGGCTTCTGAAGAACCTACCCCTTGACCGCCCGGAAGACCCAGCAGGGCCAGGAGAAGGCTATGTCTCCGTGGACCGGAGCCACTTGGAAGGCTTCTCGGGTGGCTGCAGGGGCTTCTAAGAAGTCTTTGCGAAGGGCTTCGGTCTCCTCGGACGAGACTTGGGTGCGGGCGGTCCATTCGTTGAAGCGCAGGTAGATCCGGGGGTAGTCATTCTCCACTACCGTGAACCCCCGTTCGATCAGCATCTCGGTGATCTTTGAGATCTTACGGTTCTCGATGTGGCTGAAGTCACGGCGAAGTTCAATGGCGTTCATCCAGTCGGTGATGGCGTCGTCTTCGGGGGCGATGCTGTCGGCCATGAGCAGCGAACCGCCCTTCTTCAAGACCCTCTGGGCCTCATCCAAGGCTTTCTCGAAGTCCCGAAAATGGTGGGCGGAGACCCGGGAGGTAACCAGGTCAACGGACTCGTCGGCGAAGGGCAAGGCCTCGGCGGCGTTCTGGCTGAGACCCAGGTTGCCGATGCCCCGTTCTGTTCCCAGGCGCTGTGCTTGGCGGAGCATCGGCTCGGTAACATCGCTGGCTATAACCCGGTCTGACACCCCGGCCACGGCGAAGGCGGTGAACCCGGCGCCGGTGCCCAGGTCAACGGTCCACCCGTAGCGGTTGCTGCCGCCGGCTGCGCCCACCATTCGCTCCACCGACTCCAGACTGTCGTCCCGGATATGCACCTTGCTGGTGGCGTAGACAGCCGCCTGCGGGCCAAATACCTGTTGAGCGGCAAACGGCAGGTTATTTTCCTGGGTCATTAACCCTCTCGAATATAGTTTCCAAAAATAAATCTGGCGCTTGGGATGGTAAGCCTACCCAAGCGCCAGATTGTGTCCAATTAAGTCGGCTGCGCCGATTAGACTAGCAACGGTTCTGAGTTCTTCTGGTAGACCTGGAACCGGTGCCGGGACGTGTCCGCGATCATCACACGGCCACGGTGGTCGACGCGCACCGCGCAGGGGGCCCACAGGACCTTCTCAGGGGTGAAGTCCCGCACGCCGTTGCGCTGGCGGATCATGTCCGGGTTGGACTTGATCTTGTCGATGCCCAGGCTGGAGAGAGCGGCGTCTCCGGTGAACTCGGTGATGAAGCGGCCCTCAGAGGTAAGCACCTGCACCCGGTTGTTCAGCCAGTCGGCGATGTAGATGTCGCCGTCTTCGTCGACACAGACGCCGGTGGGACGGTTGAACTCACCCACGGGGACGTCGGCGTAGCGCATGCCGCCATCTTCCTTGGCAACGGTGCAGTCGCCGCCGGTGCCGGGCCTGCCGAAGGAGGCCAGCCATTTGCCGTCCTTGGTGAAGGACTGCACGCGGTCGTTGCGCCAGTCGGCGACGAAGATGTTTTCTTCTTTATCCAGGCAGATGCCCCAGGGCAGGTTGAATTCGCCATCGCCGGAGCCGGCAGTGCCGAACTTGCCCAGGAACTTGCCGTCCGGAGTGAACTTCTGGACCCGGTTGTTGCGGCTGTCCACGATGTAGACGGTGCCGTCAGCGCCGATGGTGATACCGGCGGGTCGGTTAAGTTCGCCGTCACCGGAACCGTGGGTCCCCCAGTGGCTCTGATATTCGCCGTCTTTGTTGTAGATGGTGATGCGGTGGGTCCACTCATCAGTCACGTAGACGTTGGTGTCTTTGTCCAAGGCGATGGCCATGGGCCAGACGAACTGACCGGGTTCCTCGCCGTAGGAGCCGAATTCGGTGATGTACTCCTCTTTGCCCTCCTCGTCGATACGGAACAGGTTGATGCGGGTCCCGTCTGACCGGGATTCGAAGGAGCGGTTCACCACGTAGACCAGGTCGTCGGGGCCCAGGGCAAAGTCCATCGGGTTCCGGAACCCGGTGCCCTGAAACTCGGAGCGTCCAGCCGTATAGCTGTAGGTGAACGTCCGGTCGTTGATTCCCAGGAATACACTAGCCATAGCTACTCTCCTTAGGGGTTAGGACCCCGCACCACAGTTGTTGCGCCGGCGCAGGGGTCGATCTTCTAGGTTTGGATCGGGTTGCTCTTTATAGGAAGGGCACCGGCTCGAAGTTGCCGCCGACTATCGCCTTGGCGTCCAGGCCCATCCACTGGTCCAGCAGGGTTGTGTAGGCGGAACGGAAGTCCACGTTGTGCTGCAGATTGCCGCCGTCTTCCAACTTGCCGGGCTCCAAGGACGGGTATTCGCCGTACAGGCCACCCTTGACGTGGTCACCGATGACGAAGGCCACGCCGCCGGTGCCGTGGTCGGTACCGGAGCCGTTGTCCATGGCCCGCCGGCCAAACTCAGAGTAGAAGAACAACGTTACGTTGTCGCTCTTACCCAGTTGGCGGATGTCGGTCATGAACGAATCGACGTTCACTGCCACGTCCTGCAGCAGGTTCGCCTGTCCCACAGCCTGGTTGGCGTGGGTGTCGAAGATGTTATACGGGGCCGTGGTGAACATCACCCGGGTCCCGAAATCGGCGTTATGTACCTGGGCCATGTCGCGGAGATAACCGCCCATGGCGCTGTTCATGTATTCAACCTCAGATCTGTACAACCCGGGGGCGGTGGTCAGGATATCGGCGCCCTTCAGGGCTTCGATGCCCGTGCGGCGGATGTAGTCGTCAACGGCGCCTTGGCCGATGGCCGGAGCGTACATGCGCCCGAACAGGTCCAGGGCCTCGGTCCGCTGGGCTTCCGCGCCCATGTCGGTGAGCAGGCCGTAGGTGCTCAGGTCACCGACCGAAGCGACCGCAACGCCCTCTTTGGCCAGAGACCGGGGCAGGCCGCGGCCGAAGTTGACGCCGGTGAGGACGTTCTCGCCGGTGGGATCAACGTCTTGGATGACGCTGCCAAGCCATCCGATGACGCCCAACTCGTCGGGCTCGCAGGTGGCCCAGATATCCATGGACCGGAAGTGGGACAGGCTGCCGTTGGGGTACCCGATGCCCTGGATGATGGCAAGGTTGCCCTCATCCCAGTACTTCTTCAGCGGGGCAAAGGACGGGTGGAAGCCAAGCTGGTCGTTGATGGGGATTATCTGGTCCTCAGCGATACCGAGGGTCTTTCGATAGTCCCTGTAGTGAGGGTCGTTGTACGGAATAACCGTGTTCAGTCCGTCGTTGCCGCCGGACAGGGACATTACTGCCAATACCGGATCTTTTACCGTTGATACCATTCCTATTCCTCCGTTTTTGGTCGGATTCTCAGAATTTTCTTATCGGATTTTGAAAGAGTTCCTAGCCGAACTGGAACTCCGAAGTGGTGGCGATCATCTGAAGGGTCTCACCGGCGCGGCGGGAGAAGTCACCCTTCTCAGAATCGGTCCCATGTTTCAGTGCCCCACCGGCGTTCAGGTGTTCGGTGAGTTGACTGCGGGTTTCCTGTGCCAGCTCCATGGGGCCAACCAGGTCCAAACAGCCGTCCAGGAATTGCTCGGAGCTTGGGACATCGCCTATGTCCATCAGCCGGTTGATGATGTTCTTAACGCCGGGCAGTTCGGTATTGCCCAGCATGGATGATGCGAAGTTGATCCGGTCGATGAGGCTGCCGCTGTTGATCCACTCGCGGCCCATATGCCAACCCTCAACCGTGGGCGGGTTCATCAGGTCGAAGCCCATGTACTTGGGCTCCATGGCCACGAAGAACAGGCCCGGCTTGGGTTCCAGGTGGTCGCCCACCATGCGCATGGTGCCGATGACCACGTCCGCCGGACTCTTGACCTTGGCGAACCGCACCGCCTCGTCCTTGAAGAAGTCCGCATTGAAGAGGACCGTCAACATGGCGGTGATCTCGTAACCGGAGTCGAAGTAAGCCTTCTCCAGTTGCCTTATGGCGTCCATGTCCCGTGGCTCGCTCTGGCGCCAGGAAGGCACCGGCGGCTCGTCTGCGACGAAGAAGTCATAGAGTTTACGGGAGACGAACCGGGCGGTGGCCGGCTGTTTGCAGATGATGTCTACGATGTCGCCGCCGTCCCAGTTGCCGGTCTCGCCCAGGAACGTCTTTTCCCCGAAGTCGTGGTCTGCCGGGTCGAAGCGGAACTCGAAGGGAGTCCGTCCGTAGGGGAAGACGGGGATCGTCGGGGCCAGGTTCCAGCCGGTGAAGGCGCGGGCGCAGGCCTTGACGTCGTCCTCGGTGTAGTTGAACTCGTTGTCCATGCCAACGCCGATGGAGAACAGTTCCAAGAGCTCCCGGCCGTAGTTCTCGTTGACTGCCGTCTTGTGGCTCTCGATGTTGTCCAGGTAATAGAGCATGGCCGGGTCGGTGGAGAGCATCATGAGCATGTCTTTGAAGTTGCCCATGCCATAGTCCCGGAACTTGTCGATCTGTATGGCAGTGGTCCGGGCGTTGTCCACCTTGTTGTCGCCAGCGCAGAGGATGGTGTGCCAGAAAAGGGCCATCTTCTCTTTGAGCTGGTACTTGTTGTTAATCATCCGGTAGACCCATTCGGTCTGGCCGGTCTCGATGGCGGCCTTGTCGAAATAGGACGGATAGGCGCGGTACATCAGGTCTTCGTCTATCCCAGGGTCATCGCCTGGGTTCAGCAGCTCAGCGACAACACTGTCGTAACCCTGGGCAACTCGGGCCTCAATCTCGTCACGGCTCGCCCCGTATCCGGCGCGCCGCAGAAGGTGGGCCATCAAAGCGATCTTTTGGTCAGGCATTCACTCCTCCTTCTCTACGGTAATCGGGTATATCTAAATCTGGCTTAACTCTCATCTGATTTTCGGTCCATTCACCGGCATCGGCCCGGCGAACTCCGAAAAACATCACTGCAGGCCGTTGGTTTAGGCAGAAACACCAAGAGCCTCCTAGACATGACCACATTTAATAATTTGGGCTAGACGATGTCAATACTGAATATCACATCTATTGAGCCTGGGCCGGGGGTTCACACATTTTCTTTATCAGAAAATACCGATTATTGGATAGAGGCGGAAGCGGAGAGGGAGAGATCAGTTGCGGATCAGCAGGCCTGGCTGGCAGTGACGGCAGTAGCTGGTGATCCGCTGGTTGGCGTTCAACTGGGTGATATTCCCGCCGCACTTGGGGCAGGGCTGGCCGCCCTTGTTGTGCACCTGCAAGAAGTCGCGCACTTTCTTGTGGATATCGCCACCCATACGCTCTCGCAGGACTTCGGTGGCTTCATCCAGCACCTGCCGGCACTGAACGTGGAGCGACTGAAGCTCGTCCGGCTTGAGGGCACGGCACTTCTTGAAGGGTGAGATACCGGCGGCAAAGAGGATCTCGTCCGAGTAAGCGTTGCCGATGCCGGAGATGAAGGCCCCGCGGGTTAGGACGCCTTTGATCTCACCGTTGAACTTCTTGAGCCTGGCTTGGAACTCTTCAAAGTCGATTCCGGAGAGGACGTCGGGTCCCAGGCCGGTGTATTGGGGTACTAGGTCGTCTTGGGCCTCGCCGCCGTCTTCGCCGTTATCGATATAGTAGACCTTGCCCATCTGCCGGTCGTCCAGGTAGCGCAGGTCCTTCCCGCCGCCGACGTTCATCGTTAGGCAGGTCTTCTTCTGGACCCGGACGCTTTCCTGGCAGTGCTGCAGCGCGCCGGTCAGCATGGGGTTGATGACCAGGCTGCGTCCGCCGGAGAAACGAAGCGTCAGAAATTTCCCCCGGCGCTGGGCATCCAGGAATGTGCGGCCAGGCAAATCTGTGGAAACTTCGTCTGCCAATGAACGCACTACGGTGGGCCGCAGGACCTTGCAGGACTCCACGGGGGCGTCCTTGAGGTTGGCGTTCAGGTGGTCTTTGATGACTTCTAAGTCGGGCGCTTCCGGCATGGCGCTAATATACCCCAAAATGGAATAATGGGCGTCATGTTGATCGGCGTCGTCTCCGACACCCACGGCTTCTATGATCCGCGTGTGCCACCTCTGTTGGAAGGGGTGGAGCACATCCTCCACGCGGGCGATATCGGCACGGGCGGGATCATCGAACAACTTTCTGAAGTCGCGCCGGTGACCGCAGTGCGCGGCAACAACGACCGCGAAGGTCCAGAGTCGGAATATCCGGAAGTGGAGACGCTGGAACTGGGCGGCTGCCGCATCTACCTGACCCACATCGTGAAGGTCCCCAGAGAGGGAGACGAGGCCGGACTAGCCGCCTACCTGGACGCCGGGGCCGACGCTGTCGTCTACGGCCACAGCCATTTTGCCTTCCACGAATCGAGGAGCGGACTGACTTTCTTCAACCCCGGCGCGGCGGGCAAGCGGCGGTTCAAGGTTGTGCCGTCCATCGGATTGTTGGAGTTGGAACCGGGGTTGGTGAAGGGCCGGATACTGGAGCTCTGAGGGCTGGTTTACCTCCGGATAGAGCGCCCCCATCCTAACCTTCCCCCGTGCGCGGGGGAAGGGACTTTTCTGTTCCGGGGATGCCGCTACTGGTTCAGCCTGATGGCTTGTGCGCCTAGTTGGGGCCAGGCGGCTGGGGCGGCGGCTTTCTCCAGGCGTTCTTCCAGAGGCAGGTCTTCGTCCCAGTAGTAGCCGATGAAACGCTGGCCGTTGATGCCGTCCGACGCGTCCGATGCCAGCCAGACCGCCGGAGCTTGCATCACTTCTGGCTGGATCATGTTGTCACGTTGATGATCGGTGTCGTCGGGGATCAGGTCGGTGCTGGCCATGCCGCCCGGGACCAGAACGTTGACCGTTACACCGGTGCCTTCCAGTTCTCTAGAGGCCATGGCCACCAGTGCTTCGTGGGCGGCTTTCGACGGACCGTAGGGCGTGCCGCCTTCGCGGTACATGGTGTTCATGCTGGTGGTGACGCCGATGATCCGGCCCCAACCCTGGGCCAGCATATGGGGGACCGCCGTCCTGGTCATGTAGAAGGGGCCGCTGCTGTTCACCGCCACAACCCGGTCCCATTCTTCGGGGGGAACTTCCCAGAAGTTGTTCTTGGTCTCACCGCCCATGAGCATGTTCCGGGGCGCTATGCCTGCATTGTTGACCAGGATGTGAAGCCCACCCAGTTCTTCGATGGTGCGCTCTATGGAACGCTCGGCCTCGCCTATGGAAGTGACGTCCACGATCTGGGTCAACACACAATCGTCGCCGCCGATCTCACGCATGTAATTGGACGACTCATCCAGCCACTGCTGGTTGATGTCCATCATGGACACCCGGGCCCCAGCTCTGACCAAAGCCTCAGTCATAGCCCGCCCCAACCCTCTGGGGCTGGCCGCCCCTGTAACAATAGCGATCTTCCCCTCAAGGACCCTCTCGCGCATCAGAAAACTCCCTCTCGACTACCGAACAAATCCGAACAAAACGCGCTTGCAGCGCCTATTGGGCTATGAAGCCGCCGTCTATCACTAACTCGCTTCCGGTCACGAACGACGACTCGTCCGATGCCAGGTAGAGCACACCGTAGGCCACGTCATCCGGCTGGCCGTTGCGGCCTAGGGGTATGCGGGCGATGGACTCGGCCACAGCTTGTGGGTCGCCCTGGCGGAAGGCGGTCATTGGGGTGTCGATGGGTCCGGGGTGGATCGAGTTCGCCCGGATGCCTTCAGGGGCGTACTGGATGGCGGTGGACTTGGTGAAGATGCGGACCGCGCCCTTGGAGGCGTTATACACGGCCGAGACGTACGACTGGCCCGCGATGCCGGAGATGGAGGAGATGTTGACGATGGAACCGCCGCCGGCCTTCCTCATCTCGGGGATGGCGGCCTTGGTGCCGAGGAACACGCCTTTGGAGTTGATGTCCATCACCCGGTCCCATTCCGAGACCTCGATATCTTCCAGCGGGACACGCGAGACGACACCGGCGTTATTGACCAGGATGTCCAACTTGCCGAATCTGCTCACAGTCTCGGCGATGGCCGACGCCCAGCTCTCTTCACTGGTCACGTCCAGGTGGACGTAGAGGCATTCGCCGCCCAATTCATTGATGGCGGCTTCCGTCTGACGTCCGTCATCGTCAAGCACATCGCCGATGACAACCTTGCCGCCTTCCTGGGCGAACAGCTTGGCTTCGGCTGCGCCCATGCCCCGGGCGCCACCACTGATAAAGGCAACTTTATTCTCCAGGCGCATAGATACCCCCTGCTGCGTGTTGAATCATGCTGATCGGTTGGCAAGATTCTAACTGTTGGGGGCGGTTAGTCAATGGCTTGGGCCCTGAGGAGAAGACGGGCCCAGGGACCGCCACGCACTTGATTGATGGAGACTTAGTCGATAGAGGCTTAGTGGATAGAGGTTTAGTTGATAGAGCAGACGGCGGCCGGTTGATTGCCGTTCACCGGGCCCGTGACCGAGCCGCCGCAAAGGTTGGTCATGGTCCCCGCATTGACCAGGTTGCGGTCATTGATGATGACTCCAGAGTTGTTGATGGTGCTATTCTCCAGGTTGGCCGCTGATCCGGCATTGGTGAACGAGCCGTCGGTCTGGTTGTCTAGTTGCCCGCCCTTGTTCTGGTACGAGCCGAAGTGGAAGACCTCCATGGTCCCCGAGTTGTCGACGGTCCCCCGGTTGTCCAACAGACTGTCGAACACGTTGAACCGCCCCGAGTTTGTGAGCTTGGAGCCGGCCTGGTTGGAAAACACACCCAACCCGCCCTGGTTGAAGGTCCCGCTATTCACTATCGCCCCGGTGGCCCGGTTGACGATATTGCCGCTCAGCGTGGAGGTGTTGAATAGCCCGTGGTTGGTGAATGTGCCATCGTTGCTCAGCGTGGAGTGGTCGCCCAGGATGAAGCTGGAAACAGAATCGTTCAGGACCGCGCCTGAGTTGGAGAACCATGCGCCGACGCTGTTGGAAATGACGCCCCCGATGTTATTGATGTTGGCGGCCGGGCGGTTGACCAGGTTGTCGCCTTCGTTCTTCAGCGTGCCGCCGAGGACGTTGATGGTCCCCCGGTTGGTGATCAGACCGGTGGACTGATTGTGCAGCGTGCCTTTGTTGAGGTTGAGGGTGCCGTCGATCCAGATGGCGCCGCCAGGCGATCGATCGGCGATGCTCAGGGTCACACCTTCCACGATATTGAGGGTCTGCCCGCCTGCTACGGTGATGCTGCCCTTGGGATTGAGTTCAAAGGATCTGTCCAGATTGACCACGGAGGTCTGGCCGTCGGCGTCGCGGACCAGGATCGGGTCACCCGGCTGTGGCGCCGAGTTCGAGTCCCAATTGGCGATCTCGGACCAGTTGTTGGTCGAGCCTTCGCCGTCCCAGAAGCAGGGGTTCTGGACCGATGCGGCGCCGGTGACACCGCCGGCTGGGCCCGATCCCCGGCAGGCGATCTTTACGGCTCCGGCAACGTTGTCGATGGTCGCCAAGGGGTCGCGGTCAAAGCTGGAGAAATTAGACACATTGATCGTCCCGCGATTGATCAGCAGGCCGCCTGGCTTCTCGATTTCGAGGGAGACGTTTCCCTTGCCAAAGGGGCTGCCGTCGCCGATGGTCAAGCTGTCACCGGAGCCCAAAGTCAATGACCGGGAACGAATGACCAGGTCAACATCCAGTTGGACCTTGGCCGCGGCGCTTCCCTCTCCGTTTATCACAACCGGGTGTTCCACCGGGGGCACCAGGCCGTTGACCCAGTTGGCCGGGTTGGACCAGTTGTCATTGCCGCCTGCGCCGCTCCACAGGCAAGGCGCCGGCTCGACCGGACCCAACTCTCCGAGATCTCTTACCTTGCCACCGCAGGCGTTGATGATCTTGCCGTCACCGGTCCCGCTCAGGTAGTTGTTCAGGGCTCCGTCCACCTGGTTGGCGAACCCGCCCGATCCGCTGACGGAAGATAGGGCGGCGTAGTTCTGGAACACACCTGTGTTGACGATCGTCCCTTCATTGATGATGTTGCCCTTGGCGTTCACGGTACCGTGATTGGTGAAGGTCACTTCTTCCCGGACCGTCAACATCGTATTGTCTGGGCCGATGGTCAGGCTGCCGGTGGTCAGCGTGAAATCGATATTCATGATGGGGGCATGAGCTTCGGACAAGCTTCCTTCGATCACGACCAGTTCATCACCCACGGGCGTGCCGAGGGGAAACCAATTGGTCGGCTCGCTCCAAAGACCGTTGAATCCCCCGGCCCATGTCCTAACGGCCTGCGCGGGCTGTTGGGAGATAAGCACCGGCGCGGGAGAGGGTGTTGAAGCAGGCGCTGGCGTTGGCGTCGGTGCCGGGGACGGCGTAGGAGTGGGAGTGGGCGTGGGCTCCGGCGATGGACTCGTCTGGTCTAGGCCCCATCGATAATCGACGGTAACGTCGCCTTCCTGGTAACCAAAGACCTTCATCAGGAATGAGTTTTGGGTTGTGCCGGATATCCTGATGTACTCGCTTCCCTTGTCACCGTCCACCCCGTCCCATCCGCTCCAGGCGATCTCGACACCTCGGTACAGGCCGGTGGCAGGGGCGCTGTGGTAGATCAGCGATTTCTTGCCGTTCACCTGCCAGCCGATGACGAAAATATCGTCGTCCCAGAGTTCGATGTCTAAATCACGCGTGGCTGTGAGGTTGATCTCCGGGCTGTCGACGCCGGCCGGGATAGTGCCAATCACGACCCGCCCGTTCTGGGGGACCAACTTGGAGAACCTGCCAGCGCCGCTGGATGCGGGGCCGTCGAGGCCCGTTCCGGACCAAGAGTATTCAACCCGAACGGAGCCGGCGTTGTAGCCGAACGCCTTCATCACAAAGGTGTTCTTCGTGATCCCGGAAACCGTGATCCTCTCGTTTCCGGCCTTTCCGTCTATGCCTCCCCAACCGCTCCAGGTGATGATTACGCCGTTGTACTCGCCTTTGGTCTCGCCCTCTCCGTAGATCAGGGCTCTGCGGCCCCCCGACTCCCAGCCCGCTACGAAGACCTCGCCGTCCCAGAGCTCGATATCCAAGTCGGATTTCGCGGTGAGGTCAATGGACAGGTTTCGGATGCCCACAGGGACCTTGCCGATGAGCACCCGGTCGTCCCTGGGCACGAACTTGGAGAATTGGCCGCTGCCGGCGCTGGCCCCGCTATTGGTCCCGAAGTCCAGTTCATCGGCATCGATGCCGGTCGGCCAAGGCACAACGAGGAACAGACCGAGGGCAAGCCCGGCAATCGCGAAAACCATGGATAACAGGAGCATCTTGCCTGTCGCCAGCATACATCCAGGTTTTCACAGAGGCCTTGCTAAGTCGAGCCTGGGAGCCCGTTGAGACACAGAGGATCAACCCGGACAAGGAGGGAAGAAACCGGTCGACGAAACGTCACTGTGTGGCCTAAGGGTTGTTCTTGTAGAACTCGCGGGCCCTGCGAAGGAACGCACGCTGATCAGAAGGCATCTTGAACTCGTCATAGATGGCGTTCACGGGGCAGACCGGCTCGCAGTAGGTGCAGTTGATGCACGCTTCTGCGTCTATGTAGTACATGTCCTCGGCGTCGGTGCTGGTGATGCAGCGCACCGGACAGACCTCCAGACAAGAAGCGTCTTTTACCCCGATACAGGGTTCAGTGATAACGAAACTCAAAGCATCCTCGTATATGTGAAAACAACAGGCCGCACAGGCCCGAAGTTTTATTCAGTTTGGGCGCGGGGTCAGTTCTTTCTCAGACCATGCGCCTGTGAAAATTATACAGAGCCGGGCGCGTGTCCAGAGTGGTCATCCGCGCCGAAAAGGTTGATGAATTGCCCGGTCATATCGGCCGGGGCATGTGCGGCCAGGAAGAGTGCGGCCCTGGCGATGTCCTCCGGCTGCGTCCACTCTGGCCCGGCGTCGGCCGGTTTGTTGCTGCCGGCAGTCATATCCGTTTCCACCCAGCCGGGGTTAAGTCCGTTGACCTTTACCCCATGCTGACGGACCGACTTCGCCAGAGATGTCGTGTAGCCGATGACGCCCCACTTGGTTGCGCCGTAAGCCCCGTAGATGTCCTCGGCGATTGTCCCTGAAGAGGAGCCGATGTTGATGACCACCCCCTGCCTCCGTTCCACCATGCGGGGCACCACAAAGTGACAACAGAGGAACGTGCCGCGCAGGTTTATTCCCATCTCCTCGTCCCAATGGGCGATGGGGGTCTCCCAGACAGGCATCTCGGGGTGGATGATGGCCGCGTTGTTCACCAAGATGTCGATCTGGGACCAATGGTCCAATATCTTTCCTACAACTTCTTCCACAGCAGATTCCTGGGCGACGTCCATCTGCCACACATCAGCCTGGCCCCCGGCCTGTTCTATCTCTCCCTTCACCTGTTCCAGCCGGGAGACATTCCTGCCGGTCAGCGCAACCTTGGCGCCCTCACCGGCCAAGGTAATGGCGATGGCCCGCCCGATGCCCCGGCCCGCGCCGGTGACGAGTGCGACTTTTTCAGACAGTGATTCGCCCAAAAGAAACACCTTCGAAGAGGAATAGCGGAATAAACAAAAAGAGGAAACCCGGCTGCGCCGGCGCTGGTCGGGGTGGGGAGAATCGAACTCCCGACCTCCTGCTCCCAAAGCAGGCGCCCTACCGCTGGGCTACACCCCGATGTATCTGAGTTTACCACGCCTGTTGACGTAGAAAAGCCCTGGTCCGCTTCCGGGCCAGGGCTTATGTGAATCCATCAAAAGGACCGCTTTCCGGTCGTTAACTTGAACTGATCTGCGCCAGCTCGGGGCTGGCGAACCCTTGTACCTCGATGCGGGTGTGAGACCGCACGTCGGCAGTGGTGCTGCTCTTGAGCAGTTTGGCGATGCCCTTGCGGTTGTGGGTATACATGGCGATAAGGTCTGCGCCTTCTTTGTCCGCGAAATTAACTATGCATCCAGGCACGGAGTTGGAAACCACGACTGCGGGGGTTGCCTTGATGGACGCTTCATTAAGTTCGTCTACGAGTCGATTCAGTACAATCATGGCCCGGCTGCGGTTCTCCTCCTCTGCGGTTGCTCCGGGCACGGCGAAATCCCCATGACCCTTGGTTTTCACCGGCGGAATAACATGCAGCAAGATCGCCTCTCCGCCATCGGCCACCAGGCCAGATAGGGCTCTGACCACACTCCGGGAATCGTCCGTGTCGGCCAGGGGCACAAGAACTTTGTTGTACATGGTTGACCTCCATCTTTTTCCCGCTATGTCCCGATCGATGCTGGGGATGATGGAAACTACTTTATGCAACTATGTATTGTCAATATTGCGCCGAATTTCACACTAAATACGCCAAATCATGCATTGAAATATTCTGAACCAAGCATTATCAATCAATATATACCAATAAAGCATATCGGCTGTGCCTCAACGTACTAGAACATCATTCTCGAATCGAGTTGGAGGCAAAGACAGAAAGAGCCCCTGGCCAGCGCGGCCAGGGGCTCTTCGTTTCATGGGGCAAATGGGTGACGTTCAACGCCCACCAACGGCAGGTCCCTAGATGTTCATGATCCCAAAGGCGGTCATCAGGCTGAGCCCGGAGATGAAAGCCCCGGCGGACAGGGGAGCTAGAAAGCGCCAGCATAGAACCGCTAACTTGTCTGAATCGCCGGGCTCCGGGGAGACGACCCTGGCGAAGATGTTCAGGAAAACGCCGGCGGCCAATAGCGCCCAGGCTTCCTTCAACAACAGAGAGTATTCCAGCGTTTCTGACCGGCTCAGGAAAGCGATGGAGAAACCGAGGATGGTCCCTCCGATGGTCAGGATGGTGTCATTCAGTTGCTGCGCGGAAGCGAAGCTGATCCGGTTCTCTTGGGCCATGCGGGTTTCCTCTCAATCGATGGGCGCTGGTGGGCGCGTTTTCAAAGCGTGTTAACCCATCGTATCCAACACTTTGGCTACGTTCAAACATACTTTTGAAAGGGGGCAAAAAGGGGACGGCGGGAAGAAAAGGGAAGGGAAGTGGTACCCCCGGAGAGGGTCGAACTCTCGTCTCCGGCTCCGGAGGCCGGCACTCTATCCACTGAGCTACAGGGGCAACTCAATCAAAAGAATAGCATGGTTGCTTTGAGGTCAACAAGGATGGGGGTGGCCGGGCGCGCGGTGGACAAACCCCACGCCCACCACTAGACTAGGGGCACTTTCCCACCGAGGTTGAAACATGCCTGTTTTCACGCCCGAATATCTGCATAAAGTCGCCTATCACATCTACCGCGCCAAGGGCACTCCGGAAGATGAGGCGGAGATCGTCGCCAACCACCTGGTCAAAGCCAACCTGGTCGGACACGACTCCCACGGAATCATCCAGACGCCCACCTACGTCGACCGCATCGACGCCGGACACATCGTCCCCGGTGCTGCGTTCGATATAGTCAAAGAGGCTCCCTGCACCGCTGTCATCGACGGCAACTGGGGCTTTGGGTTTGTGCAGACCGAGAAGGCGACCCGCCTGGCCATCGAGAAGGCGAAGACCAACGGCGTTGCCGCCATCACCGTCTACCATCAGAGTCACATCGGACGGTTGGGCGACTATCCCACCATGATGGCCGCCGAGGACATGATCGGGTTGATCACCGCCGACTCCGGCGCGGCTCCCAAGCACGTTGCTCCCTTCGGCGGCATCGCCAGGAAATTGGGCACCAACCCCATGAGTATCGGCATGCCCAGCAATCTGGACGGTCCAGTCCTGATGGACATGGCCTCCAGCACCGTGGCCCTGGGCAAGATCGCCCTGTCCCGCAACCGCAAAGAAGAGATACCCCTGGGCTGGATCGTGGATAAGGACGGCAACCCCACCACCAACCCCAACGACTACTATTCCGGCGGCGCCATCCTGCCCGTCGGCGTTGACCAAGGCCATAAGGGATACGCCCTTTCATTCATGGTTGAGGTCTTCTCGGGACTGCTCACCGGCCTGGGCTTTGGCATCGACCCGGAGGGGAGGCACAACGACGGCGTGTTCATCGCCGCCTTCAACCTGGCGCACTTCCGGGAGGTAGACGAGTTCAAGAAAGACATGGGTGAGTTCGTGGAATTCATCAAGGACTCGCCGCCCGCCACCGGTTTCACCGAAGTGCTCTATCCGGGTGAGATCGAATACAACAGAGAACAGCAGCGCCGCAAAGAGGGCATCTTTGTGGAGGACGAGACCTGGGCCCAACTCAGCGACTTGATGAAGTCGCTCAAGGTAGAAGGGGAAGTGGGCCAGCCGTAACCACGCCTTTGAAGAGAGAAGGGGAAGTGGGCCAGCCGTAGTTACGCAATATAAACCGTAGTTCACGTGAGATAACCGGGGGACTTTCATGAGCGGTCAAGATATCCGGGAGACCTACCTGGAAGCTGGCGAATACTTCGCCAGCGTCGTAGACCAGGTTGACATCGACGGTTGGGACGAACCAGCCCTGGGCGAGTGGTGCGTCCGTGACCTGACGGGACACACCTACCGGGCCTTCACCACGGTGCTCAGCTACTCGGCCAAGCCCGCCGAAAAAGTCGACCTGGAACGGCCGGTGGACTATTTCCTGAAAGCTCTGGAGACCCTGGCAGACCCCAAGAAGGTGGCGGAGCGGGGCAGGGCCGCCGGTCTGGAGATCATAGACGACCCGCGGATGATGGTCCGCGGGTTCGCGATGTACGTCAAGAACAAACTGGAAGAACTGCCTGACGATTTCATACTGGCCTGTCCCATCGGCGGCATCCGGCTCATAGATTACCTCCCGACCCGGACCTTTGAGTTGATCATCCACACCATGGACCTTGCCAAGGCCGTGGGCGTCGAGGCCAAGCCCCCAGAGGCCGGAATGGACGCCACACTCCAGATAATGGGGCAGCTGGCCCTCCACCGGGGCCACTCCTCAGAACTGATCCTGGCGGCCACCGGACGGGGCGGCTTGTCAGAGGGTTTTTCGGTGCTGAGTTAGCAGATATTTACGGCTTATGAGGCCGGTAAGAACCCCGGTCCTGCGTTGCCCGGTCAGAGGCCGTATGCTATAATCTCCGGGACGTAAAAGAAGAGAAGAGAGAGAAGCAAGAACACACCTGATGCTAGACGGAGAAACGAAGGCGCGGATCATCAAGGAATACCAGATTAACGACAAGGACACTGGCTCTGCTGAAGTCCAAGTCGCCGTGCTTACCGAAAATATCAAACAGCTTACGGACCATCTGCGGGAACACAAGAAGGACGTCCACTCACGGCGCGGGCTTCTTGGCATGGTTTCCCGGCGGCGCAGACTCCTCAAGTACCTCGACGCAGAAGACGTTAACCGCTATCAGACACTGATTTCCAGGCTCGGTCTTCGGCGTTAATTCCCCTCAGAACAACACCCTACTAGGGTGTTGTTTCTCGTCTAGCTCTCACCCCATCTATCTATTGCGCACGTTTTTTATTGCGAGGTTGCCCTAAGCATATTATGGCTACAGAACTATCTTCCCCTATGTCGGTCACAAGCCAGATCGACGGCAAAACCCTTACCCTTGAGACAGGAAAACTGGCGAACCAAGCCCACGGTAGTGTGGTTGTCACCTACGGCGAGACCATGGTACTCGTCACCGCAGTCATGTCCGCCAGGCCCCGGGCCGAGGACATCGACTTCCTCCCCCTGACTGTCGATTACGAAGAGCGGATGTACTCCGTTGGCAAGATTCCAGGGAGCTTCTTCCGCCGCGAAGGCCGCCCCGGACAGGACGGCATCCTGGCCTCCAGGCTCACCGACCGTTCTATCAGGCCCCTGTTTCCAAAGGGCCTGCACAATGACATCCAGATCACGCTGACCATTCTTTCTTCAGATATGGAGAACCCGCCCGAGGTCTTGGGCATGATCGGCGCTTCAGCCGCCATCGCCATCTCCCAGATCCCGTTCAACGGCCCGGTCGCTTCCTGCCGCATCGCTTATCTGGACGGGCAGTACATCCTCCACCCGACCTACGAGCAGAGCAACGAAAGCACGCTTAGCATGGTGGTCAGCAGCTCCCGCGATGCCATCTTGATGGTAGAAGCAGGCGCCAACGAGGTCTCTGAAGAGGTCATCCTGGAAGCCATCAGCAAGGCCCAGGAAGCCAACGCCGCCACCATCGATCTGATCGAAGACCTGGCCCGCAAAGTGGGCAAGCCCAAGGTAGAGGTCGAGTACGACTCCGCCGCTGCCGATGCTGTTGTCAACAGGATCAAAGAGGTCGTTGGCACACGCTGGAGCGATCTGCTCAGCAAGAACCCCGGCATGTACGAGATGGACGACGGCGAACACGAGATATCGGCGCTGGTCACCGAAACGTTGAAGGACGATTACTCCAAGAACGCCATCGGGGACGGTTTCAAGGCCGTGTTCCGGGAGGCCGTCCGTGGGCGCATACTCCAAGAGCACGTTCGTTCCGACGGACGGGCATTGGACCAAGTCCGCCCGATCACTTGCGATACCGGCCTCCTGCCCCGGACCCACGGCACGGGCCTGTTCACCAGGGGCGAGACCCAGGTCTTGTCCATCGTTACGGTGGGCTCCCTGAGCTTGAAACAGACCATCGACTCGGTCGGCCCGGAGAACACCCGGCGGTTCATGCACCACTACAACTTCCCGTCCTACTCCACCGGCGAGGCACGGCGGGCGATGTCCCCCGGACGCCGGGAGATCGGACACGGCGCGTTGGCTGAGCGGGCAATCATGCCCGTGCTGCCCTCGGAAGACGATTTCCCCTACGCCATCCGTATCGTGTCCGAGTGCCTCAGCTCCAACGGAAGCACATCCATGGGCAGCGTCTGCGGCAGCTCACTGAGCTTGATGGACGCCGGCATCCCGATCAAAGCCCCGGTGGCTGGGATCGCCATGGGTCTGATCACCGGTCAAGACGGCGAGTACGCCATCCTGAGCGACATCCAGGGCATCGAAGACTTCCTGGGTGACATGGACTTCAAAGTGGCAGGCACCGCCGACGGCGTGAACGCCCTCCAGATGGACGTCAAGACCACCGCTCTTACCCCTGCCATCCTGAAAGAAGCCTTGGAGCAAGCGCGCCAGGGCCGCCTGCACATCATGGGCAAGATGAACGAAGCGATCTCCGAAGTCCGCGGTCAGATGAGCGAACACGCTCCCAAGATGATCCGGATGAAGATAGATGTCAGCAAGATCGGCGCGCTCATCGGCCCTGGTGGCCGGGTCATCCGCGCCATCATCGAAGAGACCGGCACCACCATCAATGTGGAGGACGACGGCTCCGTCACCATCGGCGGCGTCGATCCCACCAACCTGGAGTTGGCCCAGTCCAGGGTTGATGCGCTCACCCGCGAGTTGGCCATCGGTGACATCTTCACCGGCAAGGTGGTCCGCCTGACCAACTTCGGCGCCTTCGTGGAGCTGGTCCCCGGCAAGGACGGACTCATCCGCAACGGCGACCTGGGCGACATGGAAGAGGACCTGGCCGAGGGTCAAGAGCTCACGGTTATCATCCGCGAGATCGACTCCCAGGGACGGGTCAACCTTTCACGCAAGGCCCTGTTCGGCGACGACAGCCCTCCCGCTCCCCGGCCTGAGCCCAGTGGCGGTTTCAACCGCGGTGGAGACCGGGGCGGACGTGGCGGCGACCGAGGCGGTCGAGGCCCCGGCGGCCCTGGCCGAGGCCCTGGTGGACCTGGCCGTGGTGGCCCCGGTGGCGGAGGACGCTTCCAAGGCGGCCGTTAGCCAAACACCGGTTATCTAGCACATCAACAGCCCCGTCCTCGTATAGAGCGGCGGGGCTGTTTTATTTTTCCGGTGATTAGCCTGCGTGCTATTATCAAGATTCGACCGGTTAGTTCAATCGACCGTGCTTGATGGGGGAATCAGCGGGTTAAAAACCCGCGCCTACGTCTTGGAAATCCAACTATGAAACCGGGACCGTTCGTCCTGTCCTTCTTTGGGAGGATGTCGAATGGCCCGCATAAGTCAGGCCTGGGATTTGGGAAGGCAGCCCAGAAAGGAGCCGTCATGGCGGAAATAAAAGTGTTGATCAGCGGAATCACCGGCAAGATGGGCGTCGAAGCCGTTTCGGCAGTCGGCCGGGAAGACGACCTTTCTCTGGTGGGAGGCACCTGTGCCCAAGACCGTGGCACGAGTTTGACCACGGCTCAGGGTGATGTCCCAATTTCCACCGATCTGGAATCGCTCCTGGACCAGACCAAACCAGGCGTGATGGTTGACTTCACCAACGCTGCCGTGGCCATGGACGCCGCCGCCAAGGCTGCCGCTAGGAAGATCAACATAGTCATGGGCGCCAGTGGGTTCTCTGAAGACCAGTTGCAGCAGCTGGACGCCATGGCCAACGACAACGGCGTTGGCATCATAGTCGCGCCCAACTTCGCCCTGGGTGCAATCGTTCTGAAGAAGCTGGCTGAGCAAGCTGCGCCCTACTTCGAGTACGTGGACATCGTAGAGTCCCACCATGAAGCCAAGATAGACTCGCCCTCGGGATTTGCGCTCAACTTGATGCGCAGCCTGGGCGAAACCAAGCAGTTCACCCGCAACCAGCCGGAGAAAGAGAACCTGGCGAACACCAGAGGCGGCGAGCACAACGGCATATCGGTCCACAGTATCCGCATGCCCGGCAAGAGCGCCCACCACGAGGTGATCTTCGGCGCGGCGGGACAGACCGTGTCCATCCGCCACGACACACTGGACAGGAGCTGCTACATGCCCGGCGTGGTGCGCTGCATCCGCGACGTTGTGACCCGTCCGGGCCTTGTGATAGGCTTGGAGAACGTGCTCGGGCTGTAGGCCCGTTTCAGGCACGAATTCAGAGTGATCAGAGTAACCCACCCGTGCAAGACCTAACCATCGCCGTAGTAGGCGCCACCGGAGCTGTGGGCGCTGAATTTCTCCGCATCGTCGAGACCCGCTATCCCAGCCTGCCCAAGCTGAAGCTGCTGGCATCCAGCCGCTCGGCTGGCAAGAAGATCACAGTGGGCGGGCAGGACCTGGTCGTGGAAGAGGCGACGGAGAAGTCCTTTGAAGATGTCGATGTGGCTTTCATATCGGCCAGTTCAGCAGTCAGCCACCAACTTGCCCCGGCGGCCGTGGCGGCAGGCGCGGTGGTGATCGACGACGGTTCGGCTTTCCGCATGGAAGAGACTGTGCCCTTGGTCGTGCCCGAGGTTAACGGGGCCGACGTTGAATGGCACCAGGGAATCATCTCCATACCCAACTGTTCCACCACTCCCTTGGTGATGGCGGCCCACCCGCTCCACCAGGTTAACCCCATCAAGCGCATAGTGGCCGACACCTACCAGTCGGTCTCCGGCGCCGGCGGCGGTGAGATGGCTGCTCTGCGTGAGCAATCCGAGCGGCTGCTTGATGCGGATTCCAACACCAGCAAGTCCGGTGAAGGCCAGATCGCCTATAACGTGGTCCCGCAGATCGACAGATTTCTGGACACCGGCTACACCTTTGAAGAGCAGAAGATGCGGCAGGAGTCCCAGAAGATCCTGCACGCCCCTGAGATTCAGATTTCCGCCACCTGCGTGCGGGTGCCGGTATACATCTCCCATTCGGCGTCGGTGCACATAGAGTTCACGCGGCCCATGCCCGTGGCAGAGGCCAGGGAGCTGTTGGCGGCCATGCCCGGCATGACGGTGCTGGATAACCCCGATGGCGGTGAATACCCCATGCCCTGGGACGCTGCCGGCGAGGACGATGTCTTCGTGGGACGCATCCGGCAGGACATGTCGCACCCCAACGGCCTGGTTATGTGGCTGGTTTCGGATAACCTGCGGAAAGGCGCGGCGCTGAACTCGCTGCAGATAGCGGAAGAACTGGTCTCCAGGGGCCGGTTGAAGCCAAAGCACACCAGTGGAGTGACCAGTTAGCCAGCCATACGATGGCGGTTAGTGGGGCTCCTGCGAACGGCCTGAAAAGGCCGTTTTTCTTTTCCCCTGGGGCCGAGTATTGGCCGGCCTATATCCTGGGGATGCGATATTGGGTACCTACGGGTATAATGCAACGAATCCAAGACCCGGATGCCCTTCGGATCTGAACTCCGGAGGCAAGTACAGGAGGCGGAAATGGCAGAGTTAGGAAGGCTACTCACAGCGATGGTTACTCCCTTTGACGAGAAGGGCGATGTCGACTTTGAGCAGGCTAAGAAGCTCGCCCACGCGCTTCTGGACTCCGGCAGCGACGGCGTGGTCCTGTCCGGGACCACCGGTGAGTCTCCCACACTGACCACCGACGAGAAGATGCGCCTCTTCAGCGAGGTCAAACGATCGGTGGGCGACAAGGGCGCTGTTATCGCCGGTACCGGCACCTACAGCACCGCTGAGAGCATCGAACTCAGCCAAGAAGCAGAGAAACAGGGCGTGGACGGCCTGCTTCTCGTGGTGCCCTACTACAACAAGCCCCCGCAAGAGGGGATGTACCAGCATTTCAAGGCGATAGCGGACAAGACCAATCTGCCCTGCATCGTCTACAACATCATTGGCCGCACCGGCGTGAACATGACCGACGAGACGACCCTGCGCCTAAGCAAGATCGACAATATCGTCGGCACCAAGGAAGCCAGCGGCGACATGAACCAGATCGCCCGCATCATCCAGGGCGCGCCCGACTTCAAGGTCTGGAGCGGCGACGACAACCAGACGTTCTTGATGATGTCCATGGGCGGCTACGGCGTCGTCAGTGTGGTTTCCCATCTCGTAGGGAACCAGATCAAGCACATGATGGGTCTGCTGTTGGAAGGCGACGTTGAAGGCGCTGCTTCCGAGCACCGCCGTCTGCTTCCCATCTTCCTGGGCATGTTCACCGAGTCCAACCCCATCCCGGTGAAGTACGCGGTGAACCAGGTAGGCATTAAAGTGGGCGATCCCAGACTGCCCATGATCGCACCCAGCGAGAAGGCAATGGCCCACGTGGATGAGCTGCTGAGCCGATACGAGATCGACCTGCCGGTTACCGCCTGAGTAGCGGCGGCAGGGTTAATCTGACATGTAGGGGCGGGTTTCTAACCCGCCCTTTTTATTTGCCGCCAGGTTCGAGATTATGGGCGATGCCTGGGGGTTATGGCTGGCTGGCTAGGGCTGGCTGGAATGAGTACGGCCTACAGAGAGAAAGGCAGGTTGGAAACCTGCCCCTACGAGATCGTCTGCAAGAGGTTTGGGCCGCCAAAGTCATTCCGGCGAAAGCCGGAATCCAGGAAACTGTACCTGCCGGCAACGTGGCTTGGACCCATTTCAACTATGGGTAATTCCGCACGAAGAACGGGAAGCGGAGCAGGAGATCCGTCGAATAGAGCCAGGGCGGGTTGAAAACCTGCGCCTACGGAGGAGGGGGTCCGGCGGCTAGGTAAACACCGGCTCAACCTGGATGGTCTCTTCACGGCTGGGGCCGGTGGAAATGATCTGGGCCTTGCAGCCCACCAATTCCTCCAGTCTTCTCACGTAGTTGAGCGCGTTCTCGGGGAGTTGGGAGAGTTTGGTGGCGCTGGCGGTCGGTTCGTCCCAACCGGGCAGTTCCTCGAAGACAGGCTCGCATCGGGCCAGAAGGCCGGTGTTGGCTGGGAACCGGTCGACGGGTTTGCCGTTCACCGTGTAACCCACGCACACTTTGACCGAGTCGAACTCGTCCAGGATGTCCAGGCGGGTTAGCACCAACCCTGTGAACCCATTGACCAATTGGCTGTATCTGGCGGCCACGCCGTCGAACCAGCCGATGCGCCGGGCCCGTCCGGTGGTGACACCGAATTCCTGGGCCTTCTCGCGTATCTCAGAGGCCTCGTCATCCTTGATCTCTGAGGGCATGGGGCCGCTGCCGACGCGAGTGGAGTAGGCCTTGAACACGCCTAAAACACCTTTGATGGACTGTGGGTTCAACCCCAGTCCGGTGACTGCGCCGCCGATGGACGGAGACGAGGACGTGACGAAGGGATAAGACCCGTGGTCGATGTCTAGAAGGGTGCCTTGGGCCCCTTCTAGAAGCACTTTCTTGTTCTGGGCTAGGAGGTCTTGGACCAACTGCTCGGTGGGTTTGGCGTAGGGCGCCATCTGGTCGGCCCAGATGCGGCACTTGGCCAGAACATCGTCCAAAGCAAGAGGCTCGCCGCCGTAGATCTTGGTGATAAGAGCGTTCTTGTGCCTGAGAGTCTGTTCCACCATGGGTTCCAGGGCGTCCCAGTCCAATAGGTCGCCGACCCGTATGCCCATGCGGCCGGTCTTGTCCATGTAGGCAGGACCTATGCCCCGGCCCGTGGTGCCGATGGCCGCCTCGCCCCGGGCTTCCTCTTCCAGGCGGTC
>CAYXDE010000030.1:0-38176 GCA_964463525.1 uncultured Dehalococcoidia bacterium
GGCGGCTGGACCTGAGGGTTGTTGCCCAGCCATTCGATCCACCAGCTCCACTGGCTTTGCTCTTGTTCAAACGTCATCAACGTCTCAGGCGGCACATTGTCCTTGAGACGGGACAGGTAGGAGGTCATGGTGACGATGGCTTCATCCTGATTCTGGAACCGGAGGAACTCCAGCAGCACCGGGATATAGGTCTGGTTACCCGAGTAGGCCATCTTCCGGGCAACCCGGTCGAAGACCTCGTCCAGAGTGGCGAACATCAACTCGGTGGGATCGTCTGGAAGGTCGCTCAGGTCCAGCGATCCGCTCATGGCATTGAAGGCGGTGGCTGCTACTGGGGTAGATGTGTATTCCGGAGAGGGTGTTTCGGCGGCGGAAGTAGGTGAATCGCCGCTAGACGAACAAGCAGCCACCAAGAGCGCCAAGAGAGCGAGGGCGGATGATAGGAACACCGCACGCCGGACCCGGGACTTGGGTATCAAAAAACTCACCCGAAAAATCTCAGTTTATATGAGCTGTCCTCGAAACCTACGAACAGCCGCTCGTTACGGATGGTTTGATGCCGGTCCCTGGTGTGGAGGTGCTGGAAAGGGCTACTGAGACTCGCGGAACAGCTCTCTGCCGATCAGCATGCGGCGTATCTCACTGGTGCCTGCGCCGATCTCATAGAGTTTGGCGTCGCGCAGCAACCGCCCGGTGGCGAAGTCGTTGATGTAGCCGTTGCCGCCCAGGGTCTGCACCGCTTGCAGCGCAACCTGCGTGGCCTGCTCGGCGGCGAACAATAGACAACCGGCGGCGTCTTTACGGCTGCTTTCGCCACGGTCGGCGGCACGTGCTACGGCGTAAACATAGGACTGGCAGGCTGAGATAGCGGTATACATATCGGCAAGTTTGGCCTGGACCAGTTGGAATTCACCGATGGGCTGGCCGAATTGCTCCCTCTGGTGAACGTAGGGAATCACCACGTCCAGACAAGACTGCATGATACCTATGGGGCCGCCGGCCAGGACGAGACGTTCAGAGTCCAGTCCGCTCATCAGCACCCGGACCCCGTGGCCCACCTCTCCAAGCACATTCTCCTCGGGCACCTCACAGTCCTGGAATACCAATTCAGAGGTGCTGGAGCCGCGCATGCCCATCTTGTCCAGCTTCGGCGAGGCTTGGAACCCGGCAAAACTCTTCTCAACCAAGAAAGCGGTGATGCCGTGGGAGCCGGCCTCGGGGTCGGTCTTGCCGTAGATCACCAGAGTGTCGGCCTCGGGGCCGTTGGTTATCCACATCTTGCTGCCGTTCAACACGTAGTGGCCGCCCTTCTTCTCCGCCCGGAGGGACATGCTCACCACGTCGGAACCAGCCTCGGGCTCGCTCATGGCCAGCGCGCCGACATCTTCCCCGCTGATCAGCCTGGGCAGATAACGGCGTTTCTGGTCGTGGTTGCCATTCCGGAAGATCTGGTTTACGCAGAGATTGGAGTGGGCGCCATAGCTAAGTCCGACGCTGGCCGAACCCCTGGATATCTCCTCCATGGTGACGGCGTGGGCCAGGTAGCCAAGTCCGGCGCCCCCGTATTCCTCAGAGACGGTGATGCCCAGCAGACCCAAGTCGCCCAACCGGGGCCACAGGTCCCTGGGGAAGGCGTCGGTCCGGTCGATCTCCTCAGCCCTCGGCGTGATCTCCTGTGACGAGAACTGCCGCACCGTATCCCGAACGAGGTCGATGGTCTCACCTAACGAGTGGTCCAAGCCGGGTCTTCTGGATGTCATGGCTGCCCCCGTCTCTTAGGGATTACGAAGGTCTATGATACGTCTGGCCTTGAATTGGGTGCGCTCAAACTCCCCGGCAGGCTTCAATTGGACAGCGACACTGACGCCGATGGCCCGGCGCAGCTCTGCCGTGAACCGTTCCCGCACCGGCTCCAAGGCGGCAGGGTCGAACTCCTGAGAGGCGAACGCTCCGTCCAGAACTTCTACTTGGACCGTGAGGCGGTCCATCTGGCCGCTTTCCCTCTCCAGCACCAGCCGGAACTCGCCGCCGAACTCATCCAGCCCGCGCAGCACGTCCTCGATCCGCGACGGAAACACATTCTGGCCGCGGACGATAATCATGTCGTCCACCCGGCCGTAGATGCCGGTGACCAGCGTTGGGTAAGTGCGGCCGCAGGGACAGTCCACCATATCCCAGCGGGAGATGTCTCCGGACCAGTACCTGATCATGGGCTGGGAAGTGCGTTCAGTGTGAGAGTAGATGGGCACGCCTTCCTCACCCAGGGGAAGGTTCAGCTTCGACTGTGGGTCGACCATCTCTGTGTAGACGATGTCCTGCCATAGGTGCATGCCGCCGTCCAAGTGACGGCAGCCTGAGGCGCTCATCCACGGCGTCATCTCGGCCATGGTCCCCTGGTCGACAATGTAGCAGCCGAAGGTCTCTTCGATCAGGCGGCGGGTGGCAGGGACACTGGCCCCAGGTTCTCCCGAGAAGAACATGAAACGGAACCCAAAGTCTTCTTTGGGGTCGAACCCCATCTGCCGGGCGGTCTCGGCCAGGTAGAGGGCGTAGGACGGCGTTCCGTAGAGCACGGAGGGTTTCACCATGTTGGACCATTCCACGGCCCGTTCTGTTTGCCCCGGCGCGCCGCTGCCGAAGGGGAAGCAGCTAGCCCCCAATCGTTCGGCCCCGACAAGCGCGCCCCAACTGCCGACATACAGACTGAATACAGCGGCAACCATCACGGTGTCGTCGGGACGCAGTCCGGCGCCCCAGAGGATGCGGGCGTGGGCCTCGGCTATCCGGCCCCAGTCGTCCTTGCCGATGCCGAAGACCGTCGGCCGTCCGGTTGTTCCCGATGTGCCATGCACCCGGAAGATGTCCTCGGGCTCAACACACAGGAACCGGCCATAGGGAGGGTGGAGTTCCTGCTCGCGGCGGATGTCCTCTTTCGTCAGGATCGGCAGTTGGGCGAACTCTCCCAGGCTGGCGATGTTGGCCGGGTCGACGGGTGCGCCTTTGTAGAACTCTTTATAAAACCCGGAGTTCTGGTAGACGTAGCGGACCTGGCTTTGGAGTTTCGCCAGGATGTGCCGGTCCCGCTCGGCGGGCGGCATGGTTTCCAACTCGGTTGACCAGTATTCCTGGTCCGGTTGGGGTACGAAGCTATCGGGATACCGTGGGGGCCAT
The DNA here is from genome assembly GCA_964463525.1 of uncultured Dehalococcoidia bacterium. Classification (GTDB taxonomy): domain Bacteria; phylum Chloroflexota; class Dehalococcoidia; order Lucifugimonadales; family UBA3495; genus UBA9611. The sequence continues at coordinate 3,172 of CAYXDE010000030.1, forward strand.
TCCATTGGTCTGGTTCAGGCCTGGGGCGCGGAACGGCCCTGGCTCACGTTCTCGATGATGAAGTCGGTCATGGCTTTGGTGAAGCTGCCCACAGGGAACACGCCCTGTACGCCCATCGCTTGCAGCGGTTCCACGTCGTCCTCGGGGATGGTGCCGCCGACCATCAGGAGGACATCATCAGCGATGCCCCGCTCTTCAAGGGCTTTGGTCAGACGGGGTATCAGACGCATGTGAGCGCCGGACAGGATGCTTATCCCCACCACGTCGACATCTTCTTGCAAGGCGGTCTGGGCGACTTGGTCGGGCGTGACCCTCATGCCCATGTAAACCACCTCCATGCCGGCGTCGCGCATGGCCCTGGCGATGACCTTCACGCCCCGGTCATGCCCGTCCAAACCCAACTTGGCCAGAAGGACTTTGATGCCTGGGTGTTTAGATGGTTGGGCGGTCACCGCTAAAACACCCCAGGGTCCACGTACTCGCCGTAGACGTCCCGCATGGTGTCCAAGATCTCGCCCTCAGTGGCAAGGGCTCCGACAGCCTCAAGCACCGGCGGCATCAGGTTCTTGTCGTCTTGGGCCGCTTGTCTGAGAGACGACAGGGCCGACTTCACGTCAGCCGAACTGCGCCCGCCCCGGGTCTCGGCCAGGCGTCCTTTCTGCCATTCCTCTTCTTCGGGGTCGAACTCGAACAGTTCCAGCTTTTGGGTGCTTTCCGACTGGTACTGGTTCAGCCCCACGACCACCTGTTCGCCGCTCTCGATGCGCAACTGGTACTCGTAGGCAGCCCGCGCGATCTCCAGTTCGATGTAGCCGGTATCGATGGCATTCAGCATTCCCGTCTTCATGGGGAATTGGCCTGAACCCATCGCTTCGATCTTTGAGATGTATTCCCAGGCGGCTTCCTCGATGTCGTTGGTCATACTTTCCATGAAATACGACCCTGCTAGAGGGTCCACCGTGTTGGTCACACCGGACTCATGAGAGAGGATCAATTGGGTGGCCAAGGACATGCGCATGGCCTCTTCCGACGGGATGTCGAACGCCTCGTCGAACCCGCTGACGTGGAGCGACTGGGTGCCGCCCAAGACCGCTGCCAGGGCCTGCAGGGTGCCGCGCGCGATGTTGTTCTGGGGGTCTTGGCGCATCAGCGTGGAACCCAGAGTCTGGGTGTGGAACCGCAGCCTCATGGACTCCGGTTTTGAAGCCTTGTAGCGGTCTTTCATGATGCGGGCCCACATGCGCCGGGCCGCCCGGTATTTCGCCACCTCCTCGAACACGTCATTGTGACAGCCGAAGAAGAAGGACAACCGGGGCGCGAAGCTGTCCACCGGCAGTCCCCGTTCCAGCGCCGACTCCACGTAGGCCATTCCCTGGGCGATGGTGAAGGCCAGCTCCTGCACGGCATCGGAGCCGCTCTCCCGGATGTGGTAGCCGGAGATGGAGATGGTGTACCAGTTGGGCACGTGCTGCGTGCAGAACTCCACGATGTCCGTGGTCAACTTGAGGGATGGGCCTGGCCCCAGCGCAAAGGTCTTCTGTCCGTGGAATTCCTTGAGAGAGTCGTTCTGGACCGTGCCCCGCAGTTTGCTCCAGTCCACCCCCCGCTTTTCGGAGACCGACAGGAACATGCCCAGTAGCACGATAGCCGGGTGGTTGATGGTCAGGGAGACGCTGACTTCATCCAGTGGGATGTCCAAGAACAAGTCGTCCATATCGCGGACGGAGTCGATGGCCACGCCCAGCCGCCCGACTTCGCCTTCGGACAGCTCATGGTCCGAATCGTAACCGACTAGAGTCGGGTGGTCGAAGTCGGTGCTGATGCCGTTCTGGCCGTGGTCCAACAGGAAGCGATAGCGCTCGTTGGTGGCCTGGGCGGTGCCGAATCCGGCAATCTGACGCCGGGTCCAAAGCCGTCCCAGGTACATGTTGGGGTAGGGCCCGCGGGTGAACGGGTACTCACCCGGCTGGCCCAGGTCTCGGGCGAAGTCGGTGTTGGCCAGGTCGTCCGGGGTGTAGACCGGCTTCACCTCCAGGCCCGACAGACTGCGTTTGGGTTCTTCCTTCATTCCTTCGGCCACTGGCTGTTGTTACCCGACCCGCACATATTTGTCGACGCTCTTCTCAGCGCCCAACGACAGATATAGGTCGCCGTGGGCATCTACCCAGGAACCGTGGGCTGAGATGCACTCGAACCGCTCCAACACCTTGCCGTCGCCGTCCAAAACACTCATCTGGGCTGGGCGGGTGTCGTCCGGCCGCTCAGACGTGTAGAAGATGCCCTCGCTGTCGATGGAGATATCCAGGGGCCGCATCATGTCGGTCCACATGGTGATGTATTCGCCGTCGGGTGAGAAGACCTGCACCCGGCTGTTCTCGCGGTCGCAGAGGTATATCTGACCGTTGTCGGCCACCACCAAGCTGTGGGGCAGGTGGAACTGGTTGGGGCCGCCCTTGCCTGGCTCGCCCCAAGATGAGATCAGGTCGCCGGCCGCCGAGAAGCGGTGGACGCGGGCGTTCCGGTAGCCGTCGGAGATATACAGGTCGCCGTTGGGCGCCGGGACCATCTCGGTCACGTAGTTGAATGGGCCGGCCGAGCGGGGAGCAACCTCGCCCGCCACTTCGCACCCGGTGTCCGAGTACACGCCCTTGGTGCCGATGGTCAACAGGGGCGTGCCGTCCAGGGTGGTCTTCATGGCGATGGAGCCTTCCCGGTCGGTGAGATAGGCGATGTCATCCTTGATGAAGATGCCGTGGGGGTCGTCGAACATGCCCTCGCCCCATGAATTCAGGAAGTTGCCGTCCCGGTCGAAGACCAACACCGGCGGGTTCTTGCGCTGGAATAGATAGACCCGGTCCTGGGAATCGGTCGCGATCGCGCTGGCCGTGCCCATCTCCTGCCCAGCGGGCATCTTTGCCCAGTTGGGGACGTATTCGTAAGTGTATTTGCCGCTTCCTACCGTGGCCATAATGAGTTCCCTCCTGCCAACGAATGTTTTCTTCTCGATCAAGACACGCCCTGCGGGTCCAATATCACGCCTGGCGGTCGCCACAATACTACCACAGGCAGCGTTGGTGGGAAGGCCCGGTTAGACCCGGCTGTTATAGCCGTAATGGGGCGCAACGTCGGCCTTGCCCCAGTCTTTGTAGAACTCTTCCACGAACGGGGTTAGCCCCTGGGCCAGTTTCTTTGCCTCTAAGGCCTGCCCCTCCACCGGGCGGGCGAACTGCTCTCTGATCTCCCGCAGGACCTCGGCCTTGTCCATCTTGATGAACGTGCCGTCCCGGACGACGACTTCGCCCTGGATCATGACCGTGTCCACGTGGGACGCCTTCCCCCGGTACAGCAGCGTGTCCACCACGTCTATTTCTGCATCGGTGTACGGCTCGGTCATGGCATCTAAGTCCACCAGCACCAGGTCGGCGAAACGGCCCTTCTCCAGGGTTCCTATCTTGTCTTGTAGGCAGGTGGGCCGGGCGGCGTTGGCGGTGGCCAACCGTAGTGTCTGGTGGGAATCCAACGCCGGATTGCCAAATCCGGGCTGCCGGTGGAGTTTGGCGGCCAGCCGCATCTCCTGGACCATGTCGTCATCGTCGTTGATGGCCGTGCTGTCGGTGCCCAGGGCCACATTGACCCCCTTGCCCAACATGGTGTTCACCGGGGAGATGCCGTTCTTCAAGCGCAGGTTGGAGCTGGGGTTGTGGCAGGCCGTTGCGCCCGTGCGGGCCATGATGTCGATGTCCTGGTCGGTCAGCCAAACGGAATGGGCGCAGGAAACCTCGGGCCCTAAGAACCGCAGATTGTTGAGATGTTCCACCGGGGTGTGACCCCAGGTGCGGAGGCCGTATTCCTTCTGGTAGAGGCTCTCCGCCAGGTGGATGTGGATGGCGGAGTTGGTCCGGACCGCTTCCTCTTTTGTGCGGAGCAGAAAATCGTCGGAGACCCACTGGACGTTGCTGGGGCTTAGCAGCACGGTGACCCTGGAATCGGAATCACTGGAGTATTTCTGATGTAGGGTCCGGAAGACCGAAAAATACTCCTCCTCTGATAGGTTGGAGGCGGATAGAAACTGCCGTAATGACCCGGCCAGGTCGCCGGGCAGGCCGGACATAAATTGTTCGTCGTCTTGGTAAACAACCCGGTTGCGCTCCCGGAAGTAGACTGAGAACGCCGTGCGCATACCCGCAGCGGCGAACCCCCTGAGGACTTCAGAAACGTCGTCCGCCAGCCCCTTGGCAGGGGTCTGGGCGTGGTTGTACATCGTGGTGGTGGTGCCGGACTCGATCATCTGGATGGCCGTGTACAGGGTCATCAGATAATGGTCGTAAGGCCGGCGGCCCCAGCCCGAGAGAATCCAGGTCTCCAAACAGTCGTCGATACACCCGTTCTGGAAGGTGCTGACTCCTCTTCCGTGATGATGGGCGTTAACCAGACCCGGCATGACCACATAGCCCGGCCCGCCTAATTCCTCGTCCGCCTGGTGGGCAGCTTTGATCTCGGTGTAGGGCCCCACCGCTTCTATGACGCCGTCCCGTTGGAACACGGCGCCGTCAGAGATTACCCGGCTGCCCTGGGGTCCGACCCCCGCTTCGCAGATAACATACTTGCCACGGATCATCGAGGTACTCATAAAGCCTCCGCAATCAGGTCCTATAAGTGGTTATCTCTGAATTGGCTGGACTATAGGAGGCGGGTTGTGGGCTGTCAAGAAAGGACCGCCCTTGTAGGGTCCTGGGGCCGTGGATTACACTTGCTGGACGCCCAGTACACTCAACTCAATGACGGAGGTCCCCATGCCCGGTCTAGACGGAAAAGTAGCCTTGATCACAGGCGCAGGAGGCATGCGCGGGGTGGGCCGGGCCACGGTCATGAAACTGGCCGGCCAGGGCGCTGATATCGCATTAAGCGACGTACATCGCGAGGTGTCCGACCTTCCGCCAGCCGAGGTTAGGAACGAGTGGGGCGGTATCGAAACGGTGTCCCAAGAGGTGCAGGCGCTGGGCCGCCGGGCCGCGCCCATCTACTGCGACCTGTCGGACCCGCGCGAGATCGAGCGCCTGGTTGACCAGACGATGAACGAGTTTGGGCGCATCGATATCCTGGTCAATAACGCCCGGGCCATCATCGGCAAGGACAAGGTGCCGGTGACACAACTAGATAAAGAGGTCTGGGACCATTTCCTGGCCATCAATACCACCGCCGTGTTCCTGACCACCAAGGCCGTTGCCCCGCATATGATCGACTCAGGCAGGGGCGGCCGGATCATCAACATCGCCTCCAACGCCGGCAAGCAAGCCAGCGCCAACGGTGCAGCCTACTCGGCGTCCAAGTTCGCCGTGATCGGCCTGACCCAGGCTACGGCCATGGACCTGGCTCCGCATAACATCACGGTCAACGCCGTATGCCCAGGCCCCATCAACACCGACCGTATGAGCTATTGGGAGCGGGACCAGGCCCAGGAACGGGGCATCACCCAGGAAGAATTCCGGAGCCAGATAGTGGAAAATTCAGGCCAAAGTACCCCTCTGGGCCGCATCGCCGAGTCCCAGGACGTGGCCAACATGGTGGCCTTCCTAGCCGGAGAAGATGCGTCATTCATAACCGGTCAGTCCTACAACGTGAACGGCGGCCAGCTCTTCCACTAGAACGAATCCCCTCTCCCACGCCTGGGAGAGGTTTAGGGCAACGCTCGTCATCAACCAAACCTATGCCTGCGGACCCAATGAGTAGATACCATGACAAATCGTGACACACAATCCGTGGTTTCCAGCACCAAGGCCTACTACGACGGCCCCGCTGACCAGATCTACCGCAACATCTGGGGCGACAACCTCCACCTGGGCGTGCCCTGCAGCGAGGAATGCCCCCACCCCGAGGCCATGGAGCACACCAACGAGATCATGGCCCAGGCGGTGCAGTTAAGTCCGGACACCAGAGTGCTGGACCTGGGCTGTGGCTACGGCTCGACGGCACGCTACCTCGCCAAGAACTACGGCTGTCCCATCACGGCCACCAACATCAGCGAGAACGAATTGGAGCTTGCCTGGGACAGGACCCTGGAAGCCGGCCTCGACGAACTGATCGAATATGAATACGGGGACTTCCACGACCTGATATACGCCGACGACTCGTTCCATGTCGTTTGGAGTCAGGAGGCTTTCCTGCACGCCGCCGACAAGTCGAAGGTTCTGTCCGAATGCAGCCGCGTTCTCATTCCCGGAGGCACTCTGGTTTTCACCGATATCCTGGTGCGGACCGGAACACCCGAGGCAGACCGGACCCGCATCTACGACCGCGTGAAATCGCCGGACATGTGGGACCTGGACGACTACCGGCAAGCGCTTGAGGGACTGGGACTGGAGATCAGCCGCACCGAAGACTGGTCGGAACACGTGGCCCGTTCCTATAGCTGGGTGCGGGAACAGGTTATTCAGAACCGGGATAAGCTGCTCAGACTGGTAGACGCCGAGACCATCGACGGCACGGTAGATGCCCTTGGCTTCTGGGTTGAGGCCGCCAACGCCGGCAAGATAGGATGGGCTATGTTCGTGGCCCAGAAACCCCAAAGCTAGACCAGAGAGACCATGCCACCAGAAAACGACTCAGAACTCTTCATCAGCGAGTACACCACGGAGTTTGTGGACCGCTGGGACGAGTTGATCGATTGGGACAAACGCCGCCTGGCCGAGGGCGGGTTCTTCGAGAAGATACTCGGATACAACGGCGTCAAGAAGGTGCTGGACATCGCCTGTGGCACAGGCTTTCATACCGTGAACTTGGGATTGAACGGCTTCGATGTTACCGGCTCCGACGGCTCGGCCAACATGGTCGAAAAAGCCAAGGAAAACGCCGAGCAGTCCGGCTTGGAAAACCCCCGGTTGCTCGTGGCCAATTGGACGACGCTTTCCCAGTCATTTCCAGACGAGACATTCGACGCCATCATCTGCCTGGGCAACGCCTTCACCCATCTGTTCAATGACGAAGAACGGCGTAAAGCCCTGGGGGAGATATACGGGCTGTTGAACGAGGGCGGTGTGGCCGTGATCGACCACCGGAACTACGATACTATGCTGGACAAGGGCTTCTCCAGCAAGCATCTGTACTACTATCTGGGCGAGACGGTGGACGCCCGCCCGGAGACGGTCAGCGAAGAGAGGGTCCGACTCCGATACTCCTACTCAGACGGCTCCGTGCATCACCTGACCGTCTGCCCCATCAGACAGGAACACCTGACGGACCTGCTAACAGAGACCGGGTTCCAATTCGTGAAGCGCTACGGTGATTTCCAGTCAGACTACGACTTCTACGACCCCGACTTCATCATCCAGGTGGCGAAGAAGTAAGCGCCCTCTCCCGCACCATGTAGGTCAACATAACTGCGGCTACGGACAGTATCAACATCAACTTGAACGCGTCGTCGTAGCTGCCCCGGTTGTCGAATATCCATGCCCCCAGGTAGGCGCCGAACCCCCCGGCGAACTGGTGTACCATCACGATCGCTCCAACCAGGGTCCCCAGCCTCGCCACCCCGAAGATGTTTCCCACGAACACCACGGTCAAAGGCGCCGTGATCAGGTTGGTGAATCCAAAGAACAACCCAAAGACCATGATCGATGCCGTGCTTTGATCGAAGATGATGAACGCGAATACGAAGATGCGGATGATGAAGCAGATCACGGTGGGCCGTACCGCTCCGAAGGCATCGGCCAGCAGACCGGCCGCCAAAACTCCCAGCAGTCCCATCAATCCCATGAGGGCCAGCAGGTTTCCGGCCAGCACCGCTCCCATGCCCTGGTCCCGGGCGAAAGCAACTATGTGGGTGACAACGAAGAAGTCCTGTAATCCGCAGATGCCGTAGATCACCACCAGCAATATCAACTGAGAAGAGCTCAAAGCCCGGCTCAAAGAAAGCGGCGAGTCAGGGGGCGTGATGGTTTGTCCCGGCGCATCTGGCGTCGGAGTGTTCCCGCCATGCGGCGCGTCCCTGACCAACAGGAATATCAGAGGTGTCAAGACGGCGAGATTGGCGATTCCCAAGAGCGTGTAGGACCAGCGCCAGTCTAAGGAGACCAGCACCGCCGCCAGCGCCATGACGATGAATAGCTGTCCCGCTGCGTTCCCTGCAACGGCGCCGCTGCTTGCGATTCCCCTACGGCTGGGGAACCAGCGGCTGATCATCACTGTCACCGGCGAGATGGACGACCCGGCGTTGCCCAGTCCGAATACCACACCGTAGACGATGAATACCTGCCAGGGAGCCTGTACTTGCCCCATCAGTCCGATTCCTACCCCGCCAACCACAGCCGCGATTCCGATCGTCCCCTTCAGGCTCCATTCGTCCACCAGCCGCCCTGCGAAAGGCAGCGCCAATGCCGATACAACCATGAAGGTCGTGACCGCCAAGGAAAGCGTAGAACGGCTGACGTCCAGGTCTTCCGACATGGGCTTCAGCATCAGTCCGAAGGCGAACCGGGAGCCGCCGGTGAAGAAAAGGACCATGAACCCGGTGGCTAGGATCACATAACTGTAATGAGGACGCCGCAATTATCACTCCCAATCTTCATGTGTGAAAGGAAACCACCCAAAATATAACCACCGGCCCCAGTTGCTTCGGGGCCGGTGGTGAGTAGCCTTGTTGTTGTGAAGTTTGGCCTACCGGTTCAGCAGCTTCTTCACTGTGGCGATAACCCTGGCCTCGTTGGGCATGTACTCATTCTCCATGGCCCGGCTGTAGGGCACCGGAGTGTGAGGAGCCGTAACCCGGGAGGGTGGCGCGTCCAGGTAATCGAACACCTCTTCCGCCACTCGTGAGCATAGTTCAGATGCCATGCTGCAGACCGGCGTGTCCTCGTCCACGACAACCAGACGGTGGGTCTTCCGGACCGACTCGTTGATGTGGTCGTAATCTATGGGTGAGACGCTGAGCAGGTCTATGACCTCGCAGTTGATGCCCTCTTTGGCCAGTTCGGTGGCGGCGTCATTGGCGGTCCAAGTCATCTTGGAGATGCCAACCAGAGTGACATCTGTGCCTTCACGCACGGTGCGGGCCTTCCCAAGGGGCAGCACGTATGGCTCTTCCGGCACGGGGCCGGAGATGCCGTACAAGCCCTTGTGCTCGAAGAAGACGACCGGGTCGTCATCCCGGATACAGGCGGCCAGCAAGCCCTTTGCGGTGTAGGCGTCGGACGGAACCACACCCTTCAGACCGGGGAAGTGGGAGAAGATGGAGTAGTAGGATTCGGAGTGCTGGGCCGCAGCCCCGAATCCGGCGCCGATACGGGTCATCATGGTGAAGGGGACCTTCACCTGACCGCCGAACATGTAGCGCATCTTGGCGGCGTTGTTGACCAGTTGGTCCATGCAGACGCCGATGAAGTCGACGAACATCAATTCGGCAACGGCCCGCAGCCCCGTGGACGACGCACCGATGGCCGCTCCGATGAATGCGGCTTCGGAAAGTGGCGTGTCCAGTACCCGTTCTTTGCCGAACTGTTGTATCAGGCCGACGGTTGTCCGGAAGGGGCCGCCCCAGGCATCTTCAACGCCTTGGTCCTGGCGGCCGGCGCCTCCGGCGATCTCCTCTCCCATGATGACGACCGTGTCGTCCAGTTCCATCTCTTGGCGGAGGCATTCATTGATGGCTTCCCGGAATTGAATCTCCCGAGTCCCCGTTGTTTGCAGTGTGGTGGTCATATCTATCTCCTAAACCGCTTTGGAATCGTGATGGTACCGGTGGGGTTAGACCGTCATATTCACGCCGCGTTTCATCATGTCTTTGGGGTAGTCGACGTAGACATCGTCGTACAGTTCGACGGGCTCGGGTAATGGACTTTCGTCGGCGAATTTCACCGCCTCTTCCATGAGAGCTTCGGCTTCCGCATCCATCTGGTCCAGTTCTTCGGCGGTGATGTCGCCCTGGGGAATGACCGTGTTTCGGAAGTGCTGCAACGGGTCCCGGGCCCGCCAGTGGTCTTCCTCTTCCTTGGAGCGGTAGGTAAGCGGATTATCGAACACGGTGTGGCCGTAGTAACGGTAGGTAGCGGCTTCGATGAGGGTGGGGCCTTCTCCGGCCCTGGCCCTGGCCACCGCCTGGGCTGCAGCGTCGTAGACAGCGAAGACATCCATGCCGTCCACGTGTATGCCAGGCATGTCGTATCCCTGGGCGCGGTCCGCCACGTGAGTGGTGGACACGCCGTACTCGCTGGGAGTCGACATGGCGTACCCGTTGTTCTCGCATAGGAATATAACCGGCAGTTTCCAGACCGAAGCCAGGTTCATGGACTCATGTAGGACACCCTGGCTTGAAGCGCCGTCGCCAAAGAAGGCGACAGCCACCCGGCCAAGTCCCAGGACCTTAGAGGTCAGGCCGGCGCCCACGGACAGAGGGATGCTGCCGCCGACGATGCCGTTGGTGCCCAGCATGCCCTTGCTCATATCGGAGATGTGCATGGAGCCGCCCTTGCCCTTGTTGGGGCCGGTGGCACGGCCGAAGAGTTCAGCCATCATCAGCTTGGGGTCGACACCCTTGGCGATGCAGTGTCCGTGTCCCCGGTGCGTGCTGCCGATGTAGTCTTCATCCGAGAGGTTGGCGCACATGCCCGTGGGCACAGCCTCCTGTCCTGCCGAGGAGTGGACCGAGGCAGACATGCCCCGTTGTCCGGTCTCCGGGATACCGCGCTCTTCAAAGTGGCGGATAGTAGTCATGGTCTTATAAAGGTTGAGTAGGCCGTTGCGGTCGAGATCCATAGTCCCTCCTGCGTCCTTCCGCCGTCTTCCCCGCGTCTTTCTTCGGAAGTTTCGCGATTCAAGTGAGCCTAGCGGAGTTTGGACAATGGTAGCACGCCGCCTAGCTATGTCAACCGGATACGACGACCACCTGAACGCCTTCGGCCCGGACTACCTCCAACAGGGCAGCCGCGTTGCCGTTGGGAACGGCAACCTCTAGGTATCCGTGGCTGCCAATCAGAGCGATCAGTCCGGTGTCACTTCCGTGTCTGGGGTCGTTGAACGTCCGGCTTAATCCGGAGATTCTTTGGCCCTCGATCCGTACTTCGACCGGCTGGCCGGCTGGCAGGTGCTGGGCTGATATGTTGCTGACCAGATTTCCGTAGACGTCCTGGTAGATAACCTGCCCGGTGATCACACTATCTTGCTGACTGGGTTGGGTCATTGGGAGATAGAAGAGGTTGTCGATGGTATCTCCCATCGCGTCGGGGACCACTCCCAATGAAAGGTGCGCCGCTACCGGGGTGAAAATGTCGCGTCCGTGAAAGGTTTGGCTGACCGGATGCCGCCAATAGTCTGGGTTGGTCAGGTGTATCGCTGTGATTTCAGCAGGCGTTCTCACCAGCCCGGCAGTCAGCGGTGGAGATTCAAGGTACCCGTTCAGAACTCCACTCACCAGTCCGTTGTCCGGAGCAACGAAACGGCCCCATGGTGTAGAGAGCAGGACCGGACGCCGCGCAGTGCCGACGAACGGGTCTACGACCGCGACATGTATGGCATCTTCAGGGAAGAACCGGTAATTGAGGCCCAAGAGAAATGAGCCTTGGGCAACGTTCTGAGGGGAAATCTCGTGAGTGAGGTCTATGAGGTTGACGTTGGGGTTGATGGTGAGCGCCACCCCCTTCATGTCGCCGGCATAGGGGTCGCTATGGCCGTAGTCGGTGGTTAAGTCCAGTGGCGGTGTGGTCATGGCGGGAACGAGCGGCCAGAACTACAAACCGCCCCCGGCTAGCCGACCCGGACGCTGATGATGGATACCACCACGAAAGCCACCGACAGGAAGATGGTGAACTGGAAAAGGGTCTTCTCCAAGCCGCGCCGCGTGCGGATGGTCGAGGAAGCCGAACCGAAAAGGCCGCCGCCTCCCTCTTTGACCTGGGCAAGAATGACAACTACCAACAGGATCGAGATCAGCAGTTGTACCACATTCATAAAGTCGTTCATGGGTTAACCTCGGCGGAGATTTCCGCCTGCTCCATTATACCCGCACATAGCGGGGTTACGGTTGGCCGGGCTAGCGCAGTTTTTCCAGGGCTCCGACGACCAGTTCGTTGACCAGGTCCGGCTTGGCCTGACCCTTGGTGATCTTCATCACCTGGCCCACTAGAAACTTGGCCGCGGTCTCTTTGCCGCCCATGTAGTCCGACACGGCCTGCGGGTTGGCGTCGATAGCCTCGCCGACGGCGGACTCGACAGCCGAAGAATCACTTATCTGAGTATAGCCCTTTTCCTGGACTACCCGCGCTGGGGAATCGCCCGATTCGAAGACTTCTTCCAGCACCGTCTTGGCCATTGAGACGCTGACAGTACCGTCGTCCACGAGGTCTATGAGCTCAGCCAACTGCCGGGGCGAAACGGGGGAATCCTCTATCTCCAGGTCTTGAAGGTTCAGCAACCTGCTGAGATCGCCCAGCATCCAGTTGCTGATGTTCTTGGCGTATTTCTCGGTGTCTTCTCCGGTGGTAGACCGGAGTCCTGTTGTCTGCTCGAAGAAATCAGCCATGGACTTGGATGTCGTGAGCAGCCTGGCATCGTATTCCGGCAGGCCGAAATCTTCGGTAAATCTGATTAGACGGTCACTGGCCAACTCGGGAATCTTGCTGCGTATCTCTTCTATCCATGCCCCATCTACGACAAGGGGCGGCAGGTCCGGCTCTGGGAAGTAGCGATAGTCGTGGGCTTCTTCCTTGCTGCGCTGAGAGTAAGTGACGTTACGCTCTTCAGACCAACCCCTGGTCTCTTGGACCACGCGTTCGCCCGAGTCCAGCACCTTCTGCTGCCGTTCGATCTCGTGGTTCAAGGCCAGGAACACCGAGCGCATGCTGTTCATGTTCTTGATCTCAGTCTTGGTGCCGTATTCCTCTTGGCCCACGGGGCGGAGGCTGATATTGGCGTCGCAACGGAAGCTGCCGTCCTGGGCGTTGGCTGTGGACACTCCCAGGTATTGGATGATTCCGTGCAGCTTGGTCAGGTAGGACCGGGCCTCTTCCGGGGTGCGCATATCCGGATGGCTGACCACCTCCATGAGGGGCACTCCGGAGCGGTTCACATCCACCAGGCTGTGGGGATCACTGTTCTCGCCATTCACGTGTTGGAGCTTGGAAACATCCTCTTCCAGGTGCACCCGCTCCACGCGCACCGACCGGTCCTGGCCGTCGGCCGTGATGTCCAGGTGGCCGTCCATGGCCAGAGGCATATCGTACTGGGATATCTGGTACCCCTTCATCAGGTCTGGATAGGGGTAGTTCTTGCGGTCGAACTTGGTCAGGCCGGGGATAGTACAGCCCAGCGCCAAACCGGTCATGATCGTGTATTCCACTGCCTTCTTGTTGATCACCGGCAGGGTGCCAGGCAAGCCCAGGCACACCGGGCAAACACGGCTGTTGGCAGGTGCGGTCTGGTAGTCGGCCCGGCAAGAGCAGAACATCTTGCTCTGGGTCTGGAGTTGGACGTGGACTTCAAGTCCGATGACTGTTTCGTAATCCATTGGTGTCTGTAAAAGGGGCGGTTAGAGGCGGAATCTGGCCCGCTACACTACTGAAATCCAGTATAGCAGGCGTGGATTTGGGGAACAATGAAAGCTATGGCCTGCAGAAGGTGTGGCTAGGCCAGCAAACCCTTGCTTTGCAGCATCTCCTGGGCGGTGGCGCCGATGTCCGCGGGGGTAGGGATGATCCAGGCCCCCGCGTCTTTCAGAGCGGCCAGCTTGAACTCGGCCGTGCCGCTTTCGCCGGTGATGATCGCACCAGCGTGCCCCATGCGTTTGCCGGCGGGGGCCGACGCGCCAACCACCAGAGACGCAACGGGTTTGGTGAATTCAGCCTTGATGAAGGCCGCCGCGTCCTGTTCCATGGTGCCGCCTATCTCGCCGATCATGACGACGGCGTCGGTGTCAGGGTCGGCTTCAAATAGCTTCAAGACATCCACGAAGTTGGTGCCGATGATCGGGTCGCCGCCGATGCCCACGCAGCTTGATTGTCCGATGTTTAACGCGGTGAGCTGTCCCACGGCCTCATAGGTCAGGGTGCCGCTGCGGGAGAGGACACCCACGCGTCCCGGCAGGTGTATGGCGCCGGGCATGATGCCTATCTTGCACTTGGCGCCGGGGTTGATCAGTCCGGGGCAGTTGGGTCCTATCAGGCGTGTGGGCTTGTTCTCGATATACCGGTAGATCTTGACCATATCCTGTACCGGTATGCCCTCGGTGATGCAGGCGATCAGCGGGATCCCGGCGTCGGTAGACTCGGCGATGGCGTCCGGTGCGAAGGGTGGGGGCACGAAGATCAATGCCATGTTGGCCTGGGTCTCGGCCACGGCTTCTTCAACTGAGTTGAAGACGGGGACTTTGTCGTCGAACATGGTCCCGCCGCGGCCCGGAGTCACCCCTGCCACCACGTTGGTGCCGTAGGCCATGCAGCCCCGGGCGTGGAAGCTGCCCTCCCGTCCGGTGATGCCCTGTACCATGACCCGTGTTGTCTCGTCGACCAGTACGCCCATCTAGTTCTATCTCCAGCCAGATAACCGGCTAAGTATTCAGCTGTTTGATCGCTTCGGCCGCCTCGGTCAATGTGTCCGCGAACACCACCGGCAGTCCCGACTCGCCCAATATGTCTTTGCCTTCCACCACGTTGGTTCCCAGCATCCGGACCACCAAAGGGATGGTTGAGCCGGTCTCTTTGTAGGCCAGAACGATGCCCTCGCCGGCGATGTCGCAGCGCAGGATGCCGCCGAAGATGTTGACCAATACCCTGCGGACCTTGGAGTCGGACAGAATGATCTTGACCGCGCTTGCCACCTTCTCTGGGGTAGCGCCACCGCCAATGTCCAGGAAGTTGGCCGGGGCGGCGCCTGCGGCGTTGGTGACATCCAGGGTGGCCATGGCCAGGCCGGCCCCATTGACCAAGCAGCCAACATCGCCGTCCAGGCTTACGTAAGCTATATCCAGGTCCGACGCCTGGGCTTCCAAGGGGTCTTCCTGACTGACGTCCCGGTATTCCATCAGGTCTGCGTGCCGGAACATGGAATCGTCGTCCAGGTTGATCTTGGCGTCCAGCGCCACCACCCGGTCATCGCCGGTGATGATCAGCGGGTTGATCTCCACCAGAGAGCAGTCATTCTCCACAAACACCCGGTACAGCGCCGACAAGACCTTGGCGGCGTCGCCTGCAACCGCTTGGTCGAGACCCAAGACGCGGGTCAATCTCCGGGTCTGGAAAGGCATCAGCCCTGAAAGGGGGTCAACGGGCTCGGTATGAATGTCGTCCGGATTCTCCTCGGCCACGGCTTCTATATCCATACCGCCCTTTGTGCTGACCAGCAAAGCGGGCCCACGATGGCCGCGGTCGATGGTCAAGGCGACATAGAGTTCTTGTTTGATATCGGCCAGCTCTTCGATGAGGAGCTTCTGAACCGGAGCGCCTTCGGGACCTGTCTGGGGAGTTACCAGGTTGGAGCCCAACATCTTCTGGGCCGCTTCCGCAGCCTCTTCCGGACTGCGCACCAACTGAACGCCACCCGATTTGCCCCGGCCCCCGGCGTGTATCTGGGCCTTGACGACCGACTGGCCGCCCAATTCTTGGGTGGCTGCTTTGGCCTCGTCAGGCGTGCTGGCAACGATGCCTCTCGGCACCGGAATCCCGTAGCGGGAGAAAACCTCTTTAGCTTGGAACTCGTGGATGTTCATTTATTTCCTTGCGAGAGCGTGAACAACCCCTTGAGGGGGCCTAATAGAGGGGGGCCTAATTTCAGGCGTCCGTAAAATGTAGGTGATTTTACCCGGCCCGTCAACGCGCTCACGTGTGCTTCTGGTGGACAAACTGGCTGTGCGGTTTCATAATCCCGCCGGCACGCCGGGCCTTCATAGGCCACGCTTCGCCTGGATGATTCTAGTCAATTAACCACGATAGACTCGAGGAGGCACCATGGTCCGCTATAACAAGGTGATCGAACTTCTGGAACAGGGCAAGCCCGTATTCTGCTCCGGTCTGGTCTGGAACGGCAACTTGGATGACATGACCTTTGTCGGAGATGCCGACTACGACATGGTCATAGTTGAGATGGAGCACCAAGGGTTTGATTTCAACGACCTGCGGACGATGCTCCAATTCCTGATGAACCGCAAGAAGGTGTCCGATAAGGGCTCACTGCAGGCCGACCCAGCGCCCTTTGTGCGGATTCCGCCCAATACCCGTGAGCGAAATCAGTGGGTGATGAAACAAGCCCTGGATGCCGGGGTTTACGGCCTGGTGCTGCCTCACCTAGATAGCGTTGAAGACGCCAAGGCCGCCGTTGCGGCCGCGCGTTATCCCCAGGTGCCCGGAGTGGCCGATTTCGAGCCTGAAGGAGAGCGGGGCTGGTGGTACCGCATCGCTCCGCGCTACTGGGGCTTAACCCCCGCCGAATATTACGATGCGGCAGACCTGTGGCCTTTGGACCCGGACGGCAACATGCTCTTGATCGGCATCATCGAAGACCCGGTGGGCGTGAGGAACGTGCGGGACATACTCCGGGAGGTACCGGGTATCGGCGCCATCTGGGCGGGTCCTGGCGACATGTCTGTGGCCATGGGGCACAAGGGCAACGCAAACCACCCCGACGTACAGGCCAACCTGCTGACCATCCTGGAAGCCTGCAAGGAGTTCGGTGTGCCCTGCGCCACCGGCTGCACGGCTGAAGAGGTTCCCATGCGGCTGGAACAGGGGTTCCGCATAATAATAACGGCCCCCGAGAAGACCACCAGGGGTCTGGACGAGGGCCGTAGGATCGCTGGTCGTTAGGTTTAGCCTAGTTCATCGGACGTTAGCGGGTCCCGGTCGTCTCACTGGATCCTTGACCGGGGCTCTGCAAGAACTTGAAGATGTCAGACTCTGACGACAGTATGACCGTCGTGTTTTGGTTCAAGAACGATTTATAAGCGTCCAGGCTCCTCCGGAAGGAGAAGAACTCGGGGTCTTTGTTCAGGGACTCCGCCAGTATGGAGATCGCCTGGGCCTCGCCGTCACCGCGGAGCCGGTCGGCGTCCCTGTCAGCGGCAGCTAGGATAACCTCAACCTCTCTGTCGGCGGCGGCCCTTCTGGTGCGGGCTTCCTCTTCACCTTCAGCCCGCAACCGGCGGGATATCTTTTCCCGGTCTGAGCGCATCCGCTCGAAGATCCTTCCCGCCACTTCCTGAGGGAAGTCAGCGCGTTTTACGCGGATGTCGATCATCTCCACGCCAAAGGACGGATCTTCCGCGGCGAGGTTCTCTTGGACAGCGGCCTTCACATCGTCCAATAACTCAGTCCGGGAGTTGGTGGCCTGAACTCGTGAGTTGCCTTCGTCGTCGGTCACGGGTTCGCCGGACTCGTCCAGCTCAACGTCGCCGCCGATGATCTCTTCACGGCTGCGCTCTGCAACCTCAGCCCTGAGGGAGGAGTTGATCCGCTGGGCCAAGATACTGCGCGCGTTATCCTCGGTGGTCAGCGTTTGGAGGAACGCCCGTGGATCGGTGATCAGGAACCTGCCGTAGACATCGATCTCCAGGATGTTGATGTCACGGTCTAGGAATTGGCTGGGCGGCGCGTCGATGCGCAGCAGCCGCCTGTCGTAAGTTGTGATGCTGTCTACGAACGGGGCTTTCACATACAGACCCGGCGAGGTATGAGTGGCCTGCACCTCACCGAACCTGGTGACCACCACTTGCTCGGTTTCCTGCACAACGAAGAGCGTTTGTGAAATCACTATCAGGGCAAGTATTACCACTACCCCGGCTATTACTAGGTTCCTCATGGAGACCCCTTTTATTCCTTGTTAGCTGCCGGTGTTATCTGCCGGCCCGTCGTTGGTCATGCTTGGTCTAACTTGGCAGATGCCTTACGGGGCTGGCGGCCCCAACGGGACCGGAACAACTCCGTCTTGACCGCCAAGTATCAAGACCGACTCGGCTTCAGGTGAAACGATGATCTTGTTGATGCCCGGCAATATCTCTTCCATCGCCTCCAGGAACAACCGTTCCTGGGTGACGAGGCTGGTAGACGGGACTCTAAGGTCTTCGCGGTTCATGTATTGCACGGTGAATTGGTCGCCGGCCTGGAGCTCTTCTCCAGCCTGGACTCGCAGCGTCACGATATTGGTGGACGGGTCGAATCCCGATACTGAGATGTCGATTCCGCTTACCACTCCGCCGTCCGGGCCGTCGACAACCGAGACATCGGAGAAAGTAACGCCGGTGTTGAAGTCGTCGTCGCCGTCCCGGTTGTCGGCGTCCAATGCTTTGTTATTGAGCCGGATGTCGAACGGCCCCGCGCCCACAAACTGGGGTATCGGCACATCTTCATTGCCCAGGTAGGCGATGGAGAATTCCTCACCGATGGTCAGATCGCCCGACTGCGCGGCATACGATGCTGAGAAATCACAGGTCTCGGTCGCTTCGGTATTCAACACCTCATTGGCGGTGAATGCGCAATCACCGGCGCCCAGTACAGTGATGCCGGAAACGAGGATGTCGAAGCCGTCATCGTCCAAGTCCGGGGCCGCGATCATGTGAACGTCAGACAACCCGATTCCCGTGGTGGCGTCATTGTCGCCGTCGGCGTTATCGGTGTCTTGAAGCACGTTTTCCAGCGTGATGGACCGGTCGTTGAACTGGGCCAAGATGGACAGGAACTGGTCGGCTTCACCCTGGGCCCTCTCGATACGGGCACGTTTGAAAGCTTCAGCCGGCTGAATGATCTGTTCCGCCCGGCCTCTGGCTTCCGGGATCACTTGGTTCTCGTAAGCCTGCGCTTGGTTAGTGGCGGTTACCTTGTCCTGGCGGGCTTGGAGCACGTCGTTAAAGGCCGCTTGCACTTCAGCGGGCGCTTCCACTTTCTGGAGCTGCACGCTGACGATATTGATCCCTGTGCTGTAGCCGTCGAGGATCTCTTGAAGTTTCTGCCCCGTATCTAGCTCCAGGTTCACGCGTTCTTCGGCTAGGACCTCTGCGAGAGAACGTTGCCCCACAACCAGGCGTAGTGCGGCTTCGGTGGCGTCTTTCAGGGTTCGTCCGTCCGGCCGCCCGGGAGCTATGGTCCTTTGCGAACCGGCTTCTTCTCCAGGGTCGTCCACCTTGAAGAGGAAATCTTTGAGGTTCTTGATGTCGTATTGGACGACCATCTGAACGTCAATGATGTTCAGGTCGCCGCTGATCATTTGAGCCTCAACGGGCACAGGTGTGTTGGCCACGCCATCAGCGCTCCTGAAGCCCAGCTCCAAGCGCCGGACCAAGTCGGTCCTGACGATGTCTTTGTTGCCGATGGGGCCCGGCCACCACCAGTGAAGACCGTTCTGGGTCACCGGAGTTTCCTGGGCTTCCCCGAACAAGCGCAAAACAGCCTGCTCACCAGGGCTGGTGGTATAGATGCCAGTGGCCGCCCAGATCACGATTATCAGGCCGATGAAAAGGGCAATGGCGAGACCGACCCCGCCGCCGCCCAACCGTTGGGCAACGCGGCCGATACCGTCGCGGATATTGCCGATGATCTTTTCGAAATCGAGTTCTGGCTGCCTGGGTCCGCCTCCGGGTTGATACATGTCAGCTCGTTCCTTTTGCCTATCCTTTTAGGTATGACGCCGGCCACTTGGTCAGCCGGGTGCCCCATTATCTTCAAAGCCTTGTAGATTCTATCATCTAAGGCTGAACTGAACTACAGAACATAACTATGATGCCCCACAACCAGCTTACGTTTTCCAGCAGCGTTCGGACGGGTCATCCAATGGCTGGTCCATATCAGGCGGCAAACAGAGGTCAGCATGTCTGTGCGAAGAACGCACCAGAGGTATAATAATGCCTGCTGTCGTGCCGACGAGCGCCCGGCGTGGCTGTGAATCTAGGTTGAGGAACAAGCACATGACAACATCTGGTCTGGACGTTATCCCGGGCAATGACATGACCCGGATCAGGGCAGTTTGCGAACATCAAAGCGGTCTGATCTACGTGGTGCCCGCGGACCGCAGTTGGGTCTGTGACCAGGTCAATCTACCCGCCCACGCCCTGGCGGGATTCTTCAGGGAGCTGACCTCGTTGGAGAACAAAGAGGTCCAGGGGTTGATGCAGCAGTGGGGCATCTACTACCGGCAGCTACCCAAGGACCAAGAAGACGATGCCGGCGATGATGGCCAGTCATAATCAACTGAACTGAGGCGGGCCGGACCGGGCGGTAATAAAAAGAGGCGGGTTGAAAACCCGCCTCTTTGTTATTCCGGATAGACCTGAACGGCCGCTGTGGTGGTTAGTCTGCGCTAGCAGGTTCACCGTCGGTTGACGATGAGGTCAACGTGGGCGAAGGCTGTGGCGTCGACGGTTGCGGATGCGCTCCAGGATTCGGGTTGGCATTGTATGCCGGGGGCGTGTCCGGCGATGTCGGAGGAGTGGCCGGTTCGCCGCCGGGTTCGTCGTCTGCGTTGAACAGCCGGTTCATCGCCTCACCGGATACCGTTTCGTACTCGATCAGGTATTCGGCCAGCCTGACAAGCTTGGATTGGTGAGTCTTGATGGAATCAACGGCCTGTTCGTAAGCCTGGTTGATCAGGACCGAGACGGCGTGGTCTATCTCCTCGCCGATGCGGTCGCCGTAGTCCTTTTCCTCACCGCCCATGCCACGGCCCAAGAAAACCTGCTCCTCGGCTTTGCCGAAGGTGCGCGGCGCTCCCAAGCCGTCCAGACTCTGAGAATCTTTGATCACTATGGTAACGGGCTTGAGACCCTTTTCGATCAATCCTTCACTGAATTCGGCCAACTGGAAGTCCATTTCCTTGCGGGACCGGAATTCGGCCCCATCGGACATGATTACCAGAAGGTCGTTTCCGTAAACTTCTATCACGGAAATCTCGCCATCCCGTGCTTTCCGGATGACTTCGCTGATGGGCATCTCTTCGTAGACCTTGGCGCTGAACATCCCGTAGCGCTTGACCATTCCCTGGGCCAGCTTGGTGGCTTGCTCCAGGTCGTTGCTAGCTCCGGTTGTCACTTCGTCGAATATGATCTGCTCGGCGACCCGGCCGCCCATGGTTACGGCCATGCGGTGGGCGAACTGGTTCTTGGTCCACAGGTACCGGTCTTCTTCCGGCACCAAGGAGGTGTGGCCTCCCATCTGGCCACGGGCGACGATAGAGATCTTGTGTACCGGGTCTGCGAATTCGAGAGCCCAAGCCACCAAAGCATGTCCGGCCTCGTGGTAGGCTGTCATCTCTTTCTCGCGGTGGTTGATGACCCGGTTCTTCCGCTGTGGCCCGGCTATAACCCGGTCCACGGCTTCTTCGAAGTCGGCCATGAAGATCGACTTCTTGTTTCCTCTGGCGGCCATGATGGCGGCTTCATTTATCAGGTTGGACAGCTCTGCGCCGCTGAATCCCGGCGTTTCCTTGGCCAGCGAATCGAAGGTAACCTCGGGGGCCAAAGGCTTGCCGGCGGCATGCACCTTCAAGATGGCTTTGCGGCCCTCGATGTCAGGCAGGTCCAGGGTCACGCGGCGGTCGAACCGGCCCGGCCGCAGCAACGCTGGGTCCAGGATGTCCGGTCTGTTGGTGGCTGCGATCACGATGATATTGGTGTTGTTCTCGAAACCGTCCATCTCAACCAATATCTGGTTCAGCGTCTGCTCCCGCTCATCGTGACCACCGCCTAGACCGGCGCCACGGTGGCGTCCGACGGCGTCGATCTCGTCCACGAAGACGATACAGGGAGCGTTGCGCTTGGCCTGTTCAAACAGGTCTCTGACCCGCGCCGCGCCGACACCAACGAACATCTCAACGAATTCGGAACCGCTGATATGGAAGAAGGGCACTCCGGCCTCACCGGCCACTGCCCGGGCCATCAGAGTCTTTCCGGTTCCAGGTGAGCCGACCAACAGAACGCCCTTGGGTATGCGGGCTCCCAGAGAGAGGAACCGCTCCGGATACTTGAGAAACTCAACGACTTCTTGTAGTTCTTCCTTGGACTCTTCAACTCCCGCCACATCGGCAAAGGACACCGTGGGTTTGTTGAAGGACATCATCTTGGCGCGGCTGCGCCCGAAGCTCATGGTCTGATTGTTGCTGCCCTGCGCCTGGCGCATCATGAACAGGATCAGACCGCCGAAGAAGATCAGAGGCAGGAAGTTCAGCATAAGCCCAAGGAAGCTGCTCAGGCCGCTGGAGCCTTTGAAGACAACCTCCACGCCGGACGGCGGGCCCACTTGAACGCCGCTTTCAACCAACAGACTGAGGACGTCGGTGTCGCGGCCGATACGGCTGGTGAAACGGTCGGTTCCGGCGGTGCTGGTGCCTCTGGGGAATACGGTTATCTTTCTGCCGTCGATGACAATCTCGCGAATGTCATCGTTCTTGGCCATCGCTATGACAGTGGTAAGCGGTTGTTCGGTGCTGGCGCCGAAACTGGGCAACAGTGTGTAGAAGATCACGATCACCCCGATGATTATCATCAGGTACACGAAGCTGTTGCGAAGCCACCGATTGTTACCCATCATTACCCCTTGATCCCCATATAAAAACCGTATAATTACTCAAATATATATTAATTGAGCGAGGCTAAAAAAGCAAAGCCGTCACGCCCAGATCAGGACGCATCGAACGGCTCTTGCGGTCCTTAGACCGGCGGCAGATCACTGCCCCGTTTTATATATAGATGCTCTACTCCTTTCACGGGGTGCCAACTGCCCACGATTGTTATAGAATCCTGCCTGAAAACATACAATAGAATCTTCAAATTCCGGCAGGCATCTTATCCTACGCATCCGATGCTGAAATGGATCGGTCCAAAGACCAAATCTTGAAGGGGGAATCATGGCAGATTACGCACATCCCGAATCACTGGTGAGTACCGACTGGGTAGCAGAGCACGGCACAGACGACAATGTGAGGCTGGTTGAGGTAGACGTAGATACTTCGTCATACGACCAAGGCCACATCGCCGGCGCCGTGGGCTGGAACTGGCAGTCCCAACTCCAGGAGACCGTCAGCCGCAACCTGGTCAGCAAAGAGGGCATGGAGAGCCTTCTGGGTTCGGCCGGAATCGACAATAACACCACCGTCATCCTCTACGGCGACAACAACAACTGGTTCGCCGCGTGGGCGTTCTGGCAGATGAAGTACTACGGCCACGGCGACGTCAAACTGATGAACGGCGGGCGGGCCAAGTGGGAGGCCGAGGGCAAGCCCTTGACCACCGCAGCAGCCAACCCCGGCTCTAAAACCTACACTGCCAAGGCCCCCAACGAAGACATCCGCGCCTACCGCGACCAGGTCTTGAGCAAGGTCGGCGCCGGCAGCATCTCCTTGGTGGACGTTAGGGCGCCCGCGGAATACAGCGGAGAGCTTCTAGCCCCTGAGAACCTTCCTCAGGAAGGCTCCCAGCGCGGCGGCCACATCCCCAGCGCGGCCAACGTTCCTTGGGGACAGGCCGTTGCCGAAGACGGTACATTCAAGTCGGCCGATGACCTACAGGCCCTCTACGGCGGCAAAGGGATCGATGGCAGCAAAGAGACCATCGCCTACTGCCGGATCGGCGAGCGTTCCTCCCACACCTGGTTCGTTCTGACCCAACTGTTGGGACACAGCAACGTCCGGAACTATGACGGTTCTTGGACCGAGCGGGGCAGCATAGTCGGAGCGCCCATCGAGAAGTAACCACAGTTAAGTCTCGAAACCGGTAATCCAGAAACGAAAGAAGGGCTGCAGCCATGCAGCCCTTCTTTCGTTGTGGTTAGAGGACCCCTGCATCGTGGCGCCTGCCGATCTCTCAGTGATTAGAGGGGACGCATTTCCCGTAGGCGCGGGTTTTTAACCCGCCTGGTCACTCGTCAACCAAAGGAATAGGACCGGGCCACGTCACGCCGCAAACCCGTAGCTTCGGTTGTGTCATGGGTCTTTCGGAGCGCTGCGGGTTAAAAACCCGCTCCTACGTATCTCCCAACCCTCAGGACTTCCCGGAAAATTTGGCTTGAGGTAGACCGATTCAACGCTGATTGAAATACGAATGTCGTAACAAATTTGCAATGGATTCGTAATCATTGCTTAACAGATTGGCAATCACTACGTAACAAATCCGAAACTCGGTGGAAATATCCGGGTCATAGACTAGCTTTCGACACACCCTGTGGGGAGAAGGAGGCGAGAATGCTAGTTGAGACAGCGCCAGAATCAAATGGCGCACGGATACTTCGGAGGGCTTTGCCCTTTGCGGTGGCTGGGTTGGTGTCGGTTTCCCTGATAACCGGCTACAGCGTGGCTTTCGCCCAGGACATTACTTCGGATGCAGAAAAACTGGACCAAAGCGCCAACATCATCTGGATGCTGGGCGCTTTCTTGGTGTTCTTCATGCAGGCGGGGTTCGCCTTCCTGGGCGCCGGACTGATCCGGGCCAAGAACACTACAAACTACATGACCAAGAGCTTCATGGACTTCGCCATAGCGTCGTTGTCCTTCTGGGCTTTCGGCTTCGCCCTGATGTGGGGAACGTCTGAGGTGGGTATAGCCGGCAACACCAACTATTTCCTCACAGACGCTGCCGACGGGCAGACCTATGTGGACTTCGTGTTCCAGATGGTCTTCGCAGGCACCGCTGCCACCATCGTGGCCGGGGCGGTGGCGGAGCGGACCAAGACTCAGGCATACCTGGCCTACAGCTTCATCATCGGCGCGATCATCTATCCGCTATACGGACACTGGGTATGGGGCGGCGGCTGGCTGTCTCAGCTGGGAGAGATCGACCTTCCTGCAGCGGCTGACTATGCCGGGTCAGGCGTGGTCCACGCGGTGGGCGGGTTTGTCGCTCTCGCCGGAGCGGTAGTTGTTGGGCCACGTCTCGGAAAGTTCAACGCGGACGGGTCGTCCAATGTGCTCTCCGGGCATAACGTAGGCTACGTGGTGATCGGAACATTCATCCTGTTCTTTGGCTGGTTCGGGTTCAACATCAACACCGGTGATTCCATCGGATTGAACGCCATAAATACTCTGATGGCGGGCGCAACCGGCGCCATCGTCGCCCTGTACATCCACCTGGTCCGCACCGGGAGGACAGACATCCTGTTCGCCTGTAACGGGGCGCTTGCCGGACTGGTGGGCATCACCGCCGGAGCGGCCTTCGTCGAACCGTGGTCAGCAGTCGCTATCGGCGCCATCGCCGCGCCGATCATGATGGGCTCTTTGGTAGTCATCGAACGGGTATTCAAGATCGATGACCCGGTGGGCGCCATCTCGGTCCACGGCGTGACTGGACTGTGGGGCCTGTTGGCGGTGGGTATCTTCGCCAACGGCAACAACGGGGTTGAAGGGCTGGTGGTCGGTGAGGGCAAACAGATCGTCTCTCAGTTGATCAGCATGGGCGTCGTGGTGGCGTGGGGTCTGGTGACCGGCTTTGCGCTCTTCCTACTGCTCAAGGTCACCATGGGCGTTCGCGCCACGGAAGCAGAAGAGCTGGAAGGCCTGGATATCTCAGAGCATAACCTTCCCGCTTACGGCGACGATTAGCCTCAACCTGAAGCCCGCAAGGGCTGGTTTTGACCGGAGAGAGCCGCCAGAGGGTCCGTCGTTCCTCTGGCGGTATTCTCCGGAAGATCGTCTAGTTGTTAACAGGTGCGTTGTGGAAATCCGTGCCTGGAACCCCCCGGATGTAACAAACATTTAACAACTAGGATATTTCTCTGTAACAAATGAACGGCAAACTAGGTCTAACACTAAATCGGAGGAAGCACTGATGATTGCACTGGTAGCAGCGGGAGCGTTCGTGGGACTGTTCGGAATGTGGGTGGTTCTTCCCCGGTTGTTCCTCCACAAGTAGGCTTACAAGATATTCGCGGAATGGCTAACGCCAGAGTCCGCGGGCAATAAAGTCGGACCAAACGATCCATGCTAGCCGCCACCGGCGACTGCATGGATTGTTCTTTGTCTAAATAAAAACGACGGCGGTGTTGGAATGATTAGTTCAGGGGATACGGCATGGGTCCTGATGGCATCGGCTCTAGTGTTGCTGATGACGCCGGGACTGGCGTTTTTCTACGGTGGTCTTGTCCGTAAGAAAAACATCGTTTCCACCATCATGTACAGCTTCGTGTCCATCGGGTTGGTGGGGGTAGTCTGGGTGCTATGGGGCTACAGCTTAGCCTTTGGCAACGACGTTGAAGGATGGAAATTCATCGGTGACCTGGGGTGGTTCGGACTTAAGGACGTTTCGGCCGACGAGGCCGGTCCTTACTCCGACACGATCCCTCATCAAGCATTCATGATCTTCCAGGCCATGTTTGCCATCATCACCCCAGCCTTGATCACAGGCGCTTTTGCTGAGCGGATGAAGTTCAGCGCGCTGTGCATCTTCATCGTGCTTTGGGTGACCATCGTCTACGCTCCGCTGGCCCACTGGGTCTGGGGGGGCGGCTGGCTGGGCGACCTGGGCGCACTCGACTTTGCTGGGGGCACCGTGGTGCACATCAGCGCCGGTGCGGGAGCGTTGGTCTCAGCCTTGATCGTCGGACGCAGGATCGGGTTCCCCGAGCAGCCCATGGGACCGGCCAACGTTCCTATGGTCGTTCTGGGCGCGGCCTTACTATGGTTCGGCTGGTTCGGATTCAACGCAGGAAGCAGCTTGGCCGCCGATGGCGTAGCCACCAACGCGTTCGTGGTGACCAACACGGCCGCCGCCGCCGCATTGATGTCCTGGCTGGTTATGGCCTGGTTGTTCGATAAGAAACCCAGCGCTGTTGGCGCAGCTTCCGGCGCGGTAGCCGGTCTGGTGGCTATCACGCCGGCCGCCGGGTTCGTTGGACCCATGCCCGCCCTGATCATAGGCGCCGGCTCGGGCGTTTTGTGCTACAGCATGGTCAAACTGCTGTTGAAACTAAGGGTCGACGATGCCTTGGCCGTCTTTGGAGTGCACGGCGTCGGCGGCATCTGGGGCGCGCTGGCCACGGGCCTGTTCGTGGGAGTGGGCTATTCAGCTCTGGGTGAGGGTGTCAGCCGGGGCGAGC
The DNA here is from genome assembly GCA_964463525.1 of uncultured Dehalococcoidia bacterium. Lineage (GTDB taxonomy): Bacteria > Chloroflexota > Dehalococcoidia > Lucifugimonadales > UBA3495 > UBA9611. The sequence goes on from CAYXDE010000030.1 coordinate 30,153, forward strand.
AGATAATCGACCAGATCATCGGCATCGGAGCATCGTTCGGTTGGTCCTTCGTGCTCACCGGAATCATCATGCTGGCGATCAAGTACACCATCGGTATTACCGCTGATGAGAATGGCGAGACCATCGGTCTTGACCTTTCCGAGCACGGTGAAGCGGCCTACGAGCCGTAAGCCGTCCGGCGCAGCAACAAATGACCTAATGATGGGCGGGGTTGGCGGTCTAGCCGGCCCCGCCCATCTGTTTTCGGAAGCCGCTGTCAGGAGCCTGGAAACGAGGCTTCGTCAAAGCCGTTATACTTAATAACCGAAGGCAATCTCAGGTACGGTCTGGAGGACGAGATGGACGCAGAGCGGGCTGCGGAGCGAGACTTCGTGGTACGCATGGCCCAGGAGAATGATGTTAAATTCATTCGCCTGTGGTTCACCGACATTCTGGGGCATCTGAAAGGCTTCGCCATCACGGTGGAGGACTTGGAAGACGCCATCGAGCAGGGAGTGGGCTTCGACGGCGCCGCCATCGAGGGATTCGCCCGCATCGATGAGAGCGACATGCGCGCTTTTCCCGACCCAACCACATTCACCCTTCTGCCGTGGCGTCCCCGCCAGAACGCGGTGGCCCGGATGTTCTGCGACATCCGCATCCCCCAAGGCGAGCCGTTCATCGGCGACCCCCGCTACGCCCTCAAACGCAACCTGGAACGCCTGGCCAAAGACGGTTACACCTATTACGTGGGACCGGAACTGGAGTTCTTCTATCTGAAAGACTCAGAATCTGCCGAGCCGCTGGACCAGCAGGGCTATTATGACCAGGTCTCCAGCCACCCGGCCGCTGATCTACGGCGCGACACGGTGCTGAATCTGGCCGACATGGGAATTCCGGTCAAGTACTCCCATCACGAAGGCGCCCACAGCCAGCACGAGATAGACCTGCAGTACACCGACGCCCTGACCATGGCCGACAATGTGATGACGGCCAAGCTGGTCATCAAAGAACTGGCGCAACTGCAGTCGGCCTATGCCACCTTCATGCCCAAGCCAATCTCAGGGATGAACGGCTCGGGCATGCACGTCCATCAGTCTCTGTTCCAGGGAGACCAGAACACCTTCTTCGACTCGGACGACGAACACCAACTGTCCGTGACCGGCAAGCGCTTCATCGCCGGGCTGCTGCACCACGCGCCTGAGATTACCCTGGTCACAAATCAGTGGGTCAATTCCTACAAACGCTTGGTCCCCGGCTTCGAAGCTCCGGCGTTCATATCCTGGGCCCATGTCAGCCGCTCCGACCTGATCAGAGTCCCCGCCCACAAGCCTGGCTATGAGAGTTCCATGCGCGTGGAATACCGGGCCCCGGACCCGGCTTGCAACCCATATCTGGCGTTCAGCGTGATGTTGGCCGCCGGGTTCAAGGGGATCGAGCAGGAATATCCTGTCCCTCCGGCGGTTGAAGGCAATGTCTTCGCCATGACCGCTGAGGAACGTCAGGCCAAGGGCATCAGGTCGCTGCCCGGGAGTCTGGGAGAAGCCCTTGCCTTGGCAGAGGGAAGCGAGTTGCTGCGGGAGTCGCTAGGAGAACACATCGTCAACAGCATCATTCAGAATAAGACGATGGAATGGGGCGACTACCGGGCCACGGTCACTGACTACGAGACCTCGCGGTATCTGCCCATCCTCTGAGCGCAGCCGGCCGCTGGGCCTTCTGGTTTACCCCGCAGGCGTCAAGCTAAGAGTGTAGCCGGCAGACTCCCGCGTTTTCTCGGCGAGCGAGCCGACCGCAACTATCAACCGCTCTTCGTCTCCCGGCGGCTGGACCGTCAATTCACCCGTATTGGTGGCATCAAGGGTCAGTTGGCGTACCTGTGGCCCATCCCCAACGGTGATCAACTGGACCTGGAAATCCTGCCGAACTACGTTGTCGGTGAACACAAACCCCTCGGCTTTCCACCCATCATCGTTGGCTGTTATCCCAGCTTCCGGGATAGACAGGTTCCGGAAACATGCTCCTGCGGCGTTGACGGCATCGTCCGTGACGTACTGGAAGCGGACCCAGAGGTCTTCTCCGGCGAAAGGTGTGAGATCGACTGAGTCTGTCAGCCAACCGCCGCTCTTCCCTGTGTATCCTGCGCCGAACCCGTTTCCGATGGGGTTCTCAGGGGACGTCTCCGGGGTCTCGATTATCTGCCAGTTCTTGCCGCCGTCCACTGAGACCTCAACGTAGACGTAATCCCAGTCTTCTTCGATCTCGTACCATATCTCGTACTCCAAGACCGCTGTTGAGCCGGCCGGCAGATCAACTTGGTGTGTCAGGGTGGAATCTATGGAGTCGCCTGAGTTGCTCCACCAGCAACCGGCCGGTCCAACCTCCACCGGCAGCAGGTCCACATCGGTTTCGCCCTGGAACGAAAGCTTGAACGGCTCGGAGATAGACCTCAGTTCCGTGTATTCCACCGCGTACTGGGGTATCTCAAACCGTTCTTCTTTTGGACCGCTGATGCTTCCAGAGACCGCCGCGCTGACTTTCAGTTCGTCATAAACCAGGACATCGCCTCCGTTTTCGAGGTGATCATCTAGGATGTTGGCGGCAGCCCATTGTCTGAACACGTCTCCGAAGCGCTCTTCGTAGCCCTTATCGTCTAGGTATGCGTCGATGCCCGCGATGCTGTCTTTCGGCTGGCCCAGCAAGTCCCTGAGGTCGTTCCGCCCGCCGTAGTGCTCGGTGAAGAAGTGCATGAACAGGGACGCGGCCCCGTAGTTGGCGATGCTCCCAACCGACGACGTGGGCCAATTGGTCAGCGAGATGGGCGCGCCCCGGAGGAATTGCCGGATGGAGAAGGTGGACCGCAGAGCGATGCTTGATGACAGTTCTGCCAGCCCTTCGTTGACCCAGGTGTCCTCAGAAGCGTCGGCGTTCCAGTGGATGGCGTGCTGCAATTCATGGGCTAAGACCTGGTCGTAATTCGCGCCGCCTGGAGACACGCTCTGGGCATTGATGTAGATGATTTCGCGTTGATTGCTCCTGGGCCTGACGCCTGTAGGGTACTCGTCAGTGGAACTGAAATAGCCGGCAACACTCGTCAATCTGGCGTTCAATATGTTCAATCTGGGGTCGTTGTCGACTCCTGGGTTCCATTCGCTGCCGAAGACCTGGGTGACTACCGGATAGATGTCTTCTTCAAAATGTGCGGCTGACCGCTCGAGTCCCGACATGCTGATATCCAAGTCGTCTTCAAGGTACCAATAGGCGTGGGGGGTAACCAGGGCCAACGTGAAATCGCTCTGGTAGGTCACGGTATCGGACAGGTCCACCAGCCAGAATGTTTCGGCGTGCCCCACGGAAAGTTCTGTCGCGTCTCCGGCGACGGTCCGTGGGATTTCGCCGCTTCCGGGCACCAGTTCTTCCGTCAAACGAAATAGGTCCCGGTCTGGGGCATCGCTGAATTGTCTGACTCTTTCGGGTTCTTTGGGGGCTAGGAGTATCTTGGGCAGGGGTTGGGGAGTCACGGTCGGCTGGCTGACAGGTCCAGGAGTGTCGAGTTGGGCCTGAATCAGCGGCCCGGCAGGCGCGGGGGTCGGCGAGCTAGAACAGGCTGTCAACCCGGCGGCCAACAAGAGTAGTCCTGAGAACAAGAATCTCTTCATTTATGGTGTAAGGCGAAAAAGACTGGAGGGCAGAAGCTCCCGTCTAGTTCCCCTGATTGTTCCCTACAACGTTGTAGCGGTTCATGGCGATGTCTATGTTCTCTTCCAGCATACATTGCACTGCGCCGACGGCATCCTGCACCGCCTGGGCGATGAGCGGCTCTTCTTCTTTACTGAACTTTCCCAGCACATGAGGGATGGACGATGCACCCTGGTCCGGCTGTCCGACACCGATCCGTAGCCGAGGGAAATCTTCTGTTTGTACGGAGGAGATGATCGATCGGATGCCGTTGTGTCCCGCATGACTTCCTTGCGGGCGAAGTCTGATACGGCCGGTGGGCAGGGCCATCTCGTCGTACACCACCAATAGGTCGGATGGGCGGCAGCCGAACCGGGCCAAAAGATATTCGATGCCTTCCCCGCTGTTGTTCATGAAGGTGCGGGGTTTGGCCAGCACCACTTCGTGCCCGTCTATGTGCCCTTGGCCGATCACGGCCTTGGCCCGCCGGTCGTTCAAGCGAATCTCATTCTTCTTGGCCAGAAGGTCGATGAACCTGAACCCCACGTTGTGCCTGGACGCGGTGAACCGGGCGCCTGGATTGCCAAGGCCGACAACGATGAGCATCTCTAATCCAAAACCTGCTTGATAAAGTCTCCAGTCATTGTCCAGGGTGTTTGCCAGTTATGAAAGTTCGCTGGCTCCGGCGGTCTGTCCAAAATTCGATTGATATTCTGGCTGGGACGCGCCAGGCCGTTCATTTCCCCGATGCACCATTACCTCTTCGAGACCGGAAGTCCCGCCACCCGGCCCGGATTCGGCGGAGGGTCGGTCTTGTTGAAAGGAAGATCAGACCGGTGGTAAAGGCAAGGCTTATCAAGAAGAATACGATACTACGTACAAACCATTCAGGGAGGCCCCTGTAGCACGCCAGAAATATCCTTACAGCTAATCTGTTCATCTTCGCCGGTTCTCAGTGGAGCCGAAAATGGCGCCAAAAAAGGGTTTGCCTGCCCCATAAAGTCTGCCGGTGGACGATGGCCCCATCATCTCGTTGCCAGCAAATACAGGATTGATCAGGATAGGATTTAGCCTTGCCAACCCGCTAATCATGAGAGATCGAATCGAGATACTCAACCAGTGGGGAGGCCAGGTCTCGGCTCGCCCATTCCTGGACTAACTTCTGGGATTTCTCCCCCATCCTAAGCCGGTCTTCATCGGAAAGGCTGCACAGATTCGATATTGAATCTGCCAAAGCCGGTACGTCGCCGACAGGAAAGATATAGCCATTCTCCTCGGGGATAACCAGGTCTTGTCCGGCGCCGACTTGGTCTGAGACGATCACGGGTAGAGAGAAACAGAGTGCTTCATTTACGACCAATCCCCAGGTCTCCCTTTGAGATGGCAAAACCAGGAAATCGGCCAAGGAATAGAACTTGCCGATTTCCATCCTGTTTTGAAATCCCATAAAGTGGATCGAGTCTAGATCGTTTTGGTTTGCGAACTCCTGCATCCTGCTCCGTAACTGGCCATTTCCCACAAGGACAAGGGCCTTCTTTGGATGTGAAACCATCTTGTAGGCTTCCATAAGCTCGATCGAGCCTTTCTCAGGGCTTAGCCGGCCGGTATAAAGTATGACAACAGCATCTTGAGGAATACCGAATTCCCTGCGGAGTTCAGATTTCTTGCCCAGATACTGTTTCGATCGTTCGATCAATTGGGTATATCCCCCTGAATACGCAAAGGAGATCAATTTGCTATCCGGCACCCCAAACCCCGTATAGAGACGCCGGTTCGTGGTACCGGCACATAGAAACCCAGAGGCGGATGGAAAAAGAAATTTGCCCAGAAAGAAACGCTTGATCAAAGTCCGCCAACGGCTTTTCAACTGCTCAGCATCAAAGTTCGCGTCGGTCATGTAGAACATGGGAATCCGGAATCGTAAACAGGCGAGGAACGTCAGCCACCAAGTGGGGTTCATCCAGGACATGACTACGACCGCATCAGGACGTTCTTTTTTGAGTTCGTTCCAGACGCCAAAATTGGCTAGGCCGACCAGGGACTTTAGATACGATCCCCATGGAGAATGGTTTCGAAAGAACTTGGACTTGTAACCTTCCAATAGGTCAACATCGACTCCCCAGTTCTGGTCCGTGCCATAGACCGTCTCGACATCTTTTCCGGAGACGCCTTCATCAGAGCAGAAATACACCGTCAGATCTAGACGGGGGTCAGAAGATAATTCGCGGAACAATGGAGCCTGATAGTAGAAGCAAGTAGGCGCTATTATCGTGATCTTGTAACGACTGGAATTTCCCATCGATTTCCCTGGGTCACCCGCTATTCCCGATTCTTGGACGCCAATACCCGACAGTTGCATACTGCTTGGTCCACCCACGACATAGGCCGTCGCCCATGATTAGCGCAGGACCTGTCCGATAAAAGCAACCAATTCATTGTCTAGTGTGTTGGCCAAAGAAGAAAGCTCGCTGGCCTGAACGATTTGCAGAAACTCAAGCCAACGTTCATCCGTGCGCCCGGCCAGGGCCGTTTCCACCAGTCGCTTGCTCAGCTTCTGCATCTTTTGACCCAGGGCCTGGTCGACTTGTGGGGTCAATCGGGCCAACTCGGCCACCGGAACGGTCTGCGCCAGGCTGATCCGGCACTGAGGGCAGTACGGCTCCTGGACCAGTTCCAAATCTTCTTCCGGATGAGAACAAGGTCGAGGACCTGTCGGTAATGACGCCAGCAGTTGTTCCAGGCCGACAGCCTCCGGCCCACCTAATTCGGGGATGGTGTTGAGCAGCTCCAGGGCGACCGACTTTTTCTTGGCCTCGGCAAGTGCAGACTGAAACCGAGGTAATGAATCGTGAAACTTCCGGTGATGTTCACGGTAAACATGGCTGTACCGGGTCTTGAAAGAGGCGGCTTCCCGGACAACAGCGCTCCAGCCCCGGCCTCTGGAACGGGTCAATCGTGACGGTGAAAGTCCGGTTAGAAGAGTCTCCCGGTCAACGGCCAGGTTCGGGAACTGTTCGGAGGGGACCTGAGCGTTGGCGATATAATTCCTGGATTCTACGATCTCAACGCAGTCTTCGCTCAATGAAGCCAATTGGCGCAGTGTCTCCAGGTCGTCGGACAGGCCGGAGAGAGACGGATAACCGGCGCGCAACGACCGGTAGACCGCAACATAATCGTCGTTTGAGATTTGGTCCAGCCGGTCCAAGGCTGCTACGAGTTCAGCATCGTCGTCCGGTGGGTCGCCCGTGAACTCTGTTTTGATGGATTCCAGTACACGGCGGGCAGAGACTATTCGCTGACCTAGCATCTCGACGCAATCGGAGAGTGTGTCATCGGCCGGCTCTTCACTGCGGTTGCCAATCTCAGGGCACAACAATGACAGATGGTGTCTGGCGTCGGTAAAGGACGGGTCTGAGGCCGGGCCGATGGACTCTGCGCTAGCATGCAGCAGACCGTCCCAGACAATGAAAGGCACCAGGTCAGATGTTAGCCTTGTACCCAGAAACTTGCTGCCGTCGGCCATGAAGATTGCGGCGCCCTCAGCCAACTGTATCTGATGTTCCGGGGTTTCATGGTTGATGAAAAGGGCCAGGAACAGAGAAGCCAATTGGCCGGTCAACCCTACGTCGTACGCAAGGTAACGATACATCTCGTCAAATCGCACCGCTCCACCTTCAAGTTTCCGACGAATGAAGGGGAATACAGGGCATTCAGCAGGGTCATACATGCCGTTTGTGCCATCGGCAAAGAGACCCAAAGCCGGGCCGTAACGGTCCAGCAGACGGGGGTCGGATCCGGCATGCCCGAATATGGATGCGAAGAGCTCGCTGACGTCATCCTCGCTGATCGGGATATCAAGGGCTTGGGAGGCCAAAGGAAGACGGGGATAACAGCGCGTCAATAGCCACCCTGCCAGGTTCTCCATCCACTTGGCTGCATCGCCACCCATGTACACGTCTGCCGGGTTCGGGCCGGCTTCGTCACATACCCAGATATCTCCCTTGGAAAATAGGTCCGACTCTTCTGAGATCAACTGGCTCTCCAGGTCTTCCTGGCGCTCTTTCAGTGCGTAATTGATGGCTGCAGCATCGATGTCGCGTCTTGTCAGGTACGCCGCCTGTTTGGCCGCCGTGATCTCGCCGACGATCCGTCGGGCCTGGCGTCCGGACCGCGTGGCCGGAGCGCAGATCGCGGTCCGGCGGTGAATCGTCTCCGAAACGTCGAGGCTGGGCCGCTCTTGGAGTATCACGATCTTGAAATGAGAATTCTCGGAGGGGGCGTTTCCCAGGCCCGATGACCAACGTGACGTCCTGACAACCTCACCCTGGTATTCGATACCCAGATGGACGCAGGTGATGGGGGTGACT
>CAYXDE010000031.1:0-12600 GCA_964463525.1 uncultured Dehalococcoidia bacterium
TCAACTGTGACGACCGGGGCAGCTACAACGAAGCAGCCGCCAAGGACGCCTTCGAACGCACCTTGGGCTTCTTCAACGCAAACGTTAAGTAGCTCGAACCGCTCAACCGTAGCCACAAAGACCCGCCCTTCTCCGGAAGGGCGGGTCTTTTCTTTTCACCCAAAGTCGTATCTATGATTGTTTACACCAAGCGCGGCGAATACAATGTTTCGAAACCCAACAGAATCCGGCTGACACAACGACAGGGGATCACGAAAATGCTGAAAGCAGACCGGGACCAGATACTGGGAAACCTGCAGGGCGATGACCGGAAAAACTTCCGCACATTCATTGACGACTACCGGGCCAAGCGCAAAGCCCTCTCCGGCGGCCAGATGCCGGCCCGGGAGATGTTGGAAGCGGTCGGCGCGGACCTGTCACCCATCCTTCGCCAAGCCATGGAAGCGGTTGTGGCCAGGGACGAGATGGGCCCTCATGTGGGAGATGTTCCCCCGGACTTCGATCTGAAACTCATGGGCTCAGGGAAAAGGGTCAGGCTGTCCAGCTTCAAGGGCCAGAGGCCGGTAGCTCTCATCTTCGGCAGCTACACTTGACCCCCCTTCCGTGCTCAGGTTGAGCACATGGAGCGCCTTTACTGCCAGTTCCAAGACCGGATCGAATTCTTCGTGGTCTACGTTCAAGAAGCCCACCCCACGGACGGCTGGCAAGTCGAGTCGAACATCGAAGACAGCGTCCTATACCGCCAGCATCAGAGTTATGACGAGCGGGAAGAGGCCGCCCAGTCCTGCACCATCGGCCTGCACATCTCCATACCCACCTTGGTGGAGGAGATGGACAACGCCATCGATGAGGCTTACGGGGCAGCCCCCGAACGCCTGTACCTGATCGGGAAAGACGGAACAGTCGTCTATCACGGCGGCGCCGGCCCCCACCTGTTCGATCTAGATGAGCTGGACGAAGCTATCCAGAAGATGGAAGCCGGCGTTAAAGCCAGCTAGAGAATTTCGTAACTACTAAAAAAAGGCCGGTCCTTCGCCTGAAGGACCGGCCTTTTTATTTGTCGCGACTGCCTACCCCACCGTCATTCCGGCTTTCGCCGGAATCCTCTGCGCCCGACGATCTGGAACCACGCGAACCAATGGTGGACGATAGAATCAGCCGCCTGGTAGAGATGTCGCCCGAGGGCACGTCCTTCGACAGGCTCAGGATGAGCGGCTTAGGGTTGTTCTCCGCGCGCACGTCATTCCGGCGAAACACTGCTTGAGCCGGTCAAACCGTCACGGAATAAACGACCGTAGGCGCACGTTTTCAACCTGCCGATGGTTGGGCTTCAAACGCTTTGCCCGGCATCACGATCGCCAAGGCGGGTTAAAAACCCGCGCCTACGATTACCGGGTCTCGTTCTAGCGTTCGGAGTGTTGAAGACGGAGCCACCCGCCCCCCACCGTCATTCTGGCGAAGGCCAGAATCCAGGAATTGCTGCCGGGAATAACGGTTACTAACCCGGCCGGTCTGGATTCCAGCTTACACCAGAGAGACAGGGTTCAAAACCTCTAATCCCCCGGCTGACGCGGCTCCACAAAGGTGTTCCGGAACCGGTACAGCGTGAACTCGGGTTCCACCGGCGCCACCGAGAGGTACCCGGCTTCCTCGATCTTGGCCACGATGAAGTGGGGGCCGTCGGAAGAGGCCAGGGCCTCTGAGACCGCAGCCTCCAAGTCTTCCAGGTCGGACACGGTCTTGGTGTGCGTGATTCCACAGCTTTGCGCAACCTGTTCCAGGTCGGTGCCCGTGCCGGTGTGGCTGGTCTGGCCGCCGGTCTGGCCCCATTTCTCGTTGTCCCAAACGATTACTGTCAGGTTCTTGGGCTGCTCCCTGCCGATGGACGCGACCGTTCCCAGGTTCATCAACATCGACCCGTCGCCGTCCAGGGATATGACCTGCTCATCGGTGGCCATGGCCATGCCGAGGGCGATGGATGAGCAGAGGCCCATGTTGCCATAGGTGTAGAAATTCCGGTCCCGGTGTCCCGCGTGCCAGAGTTCGTCCGAACTCGGACCCAGGTTGCTGACTATTGGCGCGTCTCCGGCCAGCCGGGAGACCAATTGAGTGCCTTCGAACCTACGCAATCTTGCCTCCGTGCAGCATCTGAGTCAGGCATATCGCCAAGGGCTGCCGGTTGGCGTGGCAGAGCTTCATGGCGCCGTCCAGTAGCTTGTCCATCTTTCCGTCGTCTTCCAAAGTGAAATGGGGCAATCCCAACTGGTCCAATATGGGAATCACCGCGCGTCCCATGGCCACCTGGGCGATGTTGAACTCGCCGGGGCCGCCACGCATGTTTATGAACATGGGGATGGGAGTCCGGGCGGGGACGCATAGGCTGGCGATGGCGTTGACACTGTTGCCGAACCCGCTGGATTGCATGAATACCGCAGCGTTGCGGCCTGCGGCGTAGGACCCCACCGCGATGCCGATGGCCTCTTCCTCTCTGGTCGCCGAGACCAACTTGAAGTAAGGGTCGGCGTCTATGAGGCTGGTCACCTGGTGAATCGAGATATCTGGCACATAGACGATCATGGACGTATCCCAGTCCTTGAGCGTCTGTACGATCTGTTCCGCCCAGTTCATCTATAACTCTCCCGCTCGGGAATCCATATTTATGTTCTCAGGAACGCCCCAGGCGTGAACGGCTACCAACATAACAGTGGCACTTTGGATTGTCAAAACTTGGCGGCCCTACCCTTGAAGGATATAATTCCACCAGAAAATACGCCTAACGTTGTCGCTGGAGGGACTCAATTGATAATCGATCCGAAGACTTTTGAAAGATTCAACGCTGTGTTGACCGGAGTGATCGTGCCCCGGCCGATAGCTTTCGTTTCCACCGTATCGCCAGACGGCGAAGTAAACCTGGCCCCCTACTCGTTCTTCAACGCGGTTTCATACAGCACCGTCGTTTTCTCCTCCTCCCGCAACGTTGGCAACAAGAGCAAGGATACCCTCCGCAACATAGAGGAGACCGGAGAGTTTGTGGTCAACATCGTGGTCGACCCGATCGCCGAGGCCATGAACGCCACCGCCGCCGAGTTCCCCGAAGGCGAGGACGAGTTTGGGATCGCCGGTCTGACCCATGCGCCGTCCCAGATCGTCAAAGCGCCCAGAGTGGCCGAGTCTCCGGTCAACATCGAATGCAAACTGGACCAGGTCGTACAGATCGGGTCCGGCGATCACGAACATGGCTTAGTCATTGGGACCATTCTATTGATGCACGTCCGGGACGACATCATCGACGGGCACCGCATCGACCAGTCCAAACTCATGGCCACGGGCCGCATGGCTGGCAACATGTACTGCCGCACCAATGACCGGTACGAGATGGTCCGTCCGGTGTACGACCCCGAGAAGAATGCGGTGATCAACGGCTAATCCTCGAGACCAAGGTCCAGCGCCTAAGGAGCAGGAACATGACTACCAAGATGTCCATACTCAGTCCGGCAGCGGAAGCGTGGCGTCCGATGGAAGACGACATTCCCCATATCGACGACCTTCAAGGGGCCACCGTGGCCATCTTGAACAACCGCTGGACCAGCATGAATATCATCGCCGAGCAGATCGGCATCATCCTCAAGGAACAATATGGCGTGACCGATGTTTTTGAGAAGCTTATTCCGCTGGCGTCGGCCGCTCCCCAGGAGACCTTTGACGAAGTCGAGGCGAAGGCCCAGGTAGCCATAGTTGGCCTGGCCAATTGAGGGTCCTGCACAGCGTGGAGTGTCCACGACAGCGTCAAACTGATCAAGAGCGGAATGCCCTCGGTGGTGTTGGTGACCGAGCGGTTCACCACCCTGGCCAAGGCGTCCATGCGCGGCAACGGCGTTCCCGACGCCCCCATGGTTGTCCTTCCCAAGACTGAACTCACCGAGTACGTCGAGCCAGACGTAGTGCGAGGCGTGGCAGAAGAAGCCGTCGGCCTGATCATCGCCCAGCTGCAGGGGTCTGGAGCGGCCACATAATCGAGGGTCTGCCTCTAAAGGTAAGATAATACTATGTTGGATTGGTCTTCTTGCACAGCAGTCGAACGAGATCCTAGACGCGTCAGTGGTGACTGGGTCTTCAGAGGCACTCGAGTACCGGTATCCGCATTGTTTGAGAACCTGGAAGACGGGGCGCAAACAGCTCAGTTCTTGGAGTGGTTTCCTGGTGTAACGAATGAACAAGTGCGGGCCGTCCTTGAACATGCGGCCAAGAGCCTTGGCGAGTCCCAGGTCGTCTGATTGCGTGTTCTGTTCGATCAAGGCACCCCGGTCCCATTGCGGGACGTACTCGACTCCCATCAGATCGATACGGCCTACGAGCGAGGCTGGAGCAGGCTGACAAACGGAGACCTGCTGACTGAGGTGGAACGGGAAGGATTTGAAGTCTTTGTCACGACCGACAAGAACCTCTCGAGCCAACAGAACCTGGCCGGATCACCATTTGCGATCGTCGTATTGTCATCCACTAGTTGGCCTCGCATCAGACTGGCTTTAGATTCCGTCAGGTCGGCCATAGATGCCGCCGATCCAGGAACGATTGTTGAAGTGAATATTCCTTAACGCTTTATGGCAATGATAAACTCCTCTGAATTTGACATAGCAGACTCCCCTGAAGCCGTCTTTCAGTTCATGCTGGACCAGGGCTGGTCCGATGGGCTGCCGGTGATTCCGCCGACGGCGGACCGGGTGCGGGCCATGCTGGACTACGCCCAGCGGGACGCCTCGGAATTGGTGGGCTACATCAACCCCGATGCCGGGTCGGCCACGGTCGAGAAGATCGCCGTGAACGCGGTGATGGCCGGTTGTCTTCCCGAATACATGCCGGTACTTATCGCCGCGGTCCAAGCAATCACGGAGCCGGCCTTCAACATCCACGGCCTGCAGACCACCACCAACCCCGTGTCGCCGTTGCTCATAATCAACGGTCCGGTGCGGGAGCAGATCGGGCTGAACAGCGGCCGGGGCACCCTGGGGCCGGGCTACCGGGCCAACGCCACCATCGGCAGAGCGGTGCGGTTGCTGCTGTTGAACGTGGGCGGCGCGAAGCCGTGGTCAACGGATATGTCGGTGCACGGCAGCCCGGCCAAGTACATCTCATGCATGGGCGAGAATGAAGAGGACAGCATATGGGAGCCGCTGCACGTGGAACGGGGTCTCTCAGCAGACCAGAGCGCTGTAACCGTGGTCGGCGCCCAGGGCATGAGTAACTGCCTCACGTTCTACAAAGAACCCGAAAGCTTCCTGAACATGATCTCCAGCGCCATGGCCGATATCAGCGACAACAACTATCTCCTGGCCGCCGGAAACCCGTTGGTCGTCCTTACGCCGGGCCACGCCCAGATATTCTCGGACGCCGGCTATACCAAACAGGCCGTTAAAGAAGCGCTGTTCGAGTTGTGCAAGGTGCCTTTGGACCGGTTCCCCAAGGAAACCTCGGTAATCACCTATGAAGACGGCTTTGCCATGGACGGCGACCGGGTATGCCCCTGCCAGTCGGCCGATGACATAATCGTGGCTGTTTCAGGCGGGCCTGAGCCCTACCACGTCCTCTACTGCGGCAACTTCGGAGACACCACCGCCGTGACCAAGGCAGTGCAACTGCCCTAGCTGGTCCCGGCGCCAAGGGGTTGAAAAACAAAACCCGGCTCTACTAGAGAGCCGGGTTTTTGTCACCTATAGAGAAGTCTTCTGAAGGCTAGTACGGTACGTCGTCGTTCTCCGTGGAACTCTCGCCCGTCCGGGTCTCGGGAGGAAGCTCAGGCTCGATGACCGGCTGGACTCCATTCTCGATCTGCGGTTGCATACCGGGCTGGCTTTCCTGATCGTAGTCCGTGCCCCGCTGACCCCCGTGGAAGGCGTCCAGCGCCTCGTCCAACTTGGCGCGGAAGGTCTCAGTGTCTTTGGTCAGGAGCATCAATCGCTTCCCATTGGTCATGCGTATTCGCAGCCGATCACCGATCGGCAAAGTAAGCAATTCTAGATGAGACATCTCCTGGAACGGGTATGACTTTACCCTGGGCCGCCCGTAGATGATCACCAGGGCGTCGCGGTAAATCAGGTATTGTTTCGGGTTGGTAAGCCAACTGTAGATGGCCACGCCGATACCGATCACAAACAACACCGGCTGTCCGATAATGCCGATCACGGCGACGATCAGCGCGAAGATGAACGTGAGGTTCAGATTGGTCCGGTGGTTATCCCAGTGGAGGGGCTCTTCTTGTGGCTGCTGCATAGGTCGGTATTCTATCACATCGGTTTCGCCGGAACGTCCCCGCTAGTCGGGGGGTTAGGCTAGACCTCCGTCCCGCAAGAGCGGCAGAAATTAGCGCTCGGTTCCAACGCGGTGCCGCAGTTCGCACAGAACCCGTCTTTGTTAGAGGGGGTGAATACCTGGCCGGTCCCCTCAAAATCTGCGCCTGGATCTGGAACGGGCGATGACCGGAGGGGGTCTTGACCGAATCTGTTAGTTCCAACGGTCCCCGGCTGCACATACCAATAGATCAGCAACAATATCCCGATGATCGTGAAGGCGATGAGGAACCACCAGCCAGACCGGTCGATGTCATGGAGGCGTCTAACAGCCACGGCCAGTCCCGGTATAAATAGCGCGATGGTGTTCAGGGTATCTAGGACCGCCGTTCCACCAAACAGCACCTCATCAAATACCGTGGCCGCTACGGAGGCCAATATGGAAAACAGGGTCCACCACCAATACTCCGACCTGCTGGACCTGGTCCTGAAGTCGAAATACCTGCGGAACCCGGAAGATATTGCCTGAGTGAATGTCATCTACCGAACTTATCTCCGAAATGGCTGTCTGAAGAGGAAGCAGCGACACCATTGTACTCGACGCTGGCAGCTTTTTTGGGTAGGAACTATCCAGGTTAGAGCAAAATCGCGTCAGGCGTGGTACCATCGTGGCACTTTTTCACGAGCCTATCATAGGTTTGGCCGGTAAAATGGAACGACGGGAGGAGACGCGATGAAAGTCGGGGTAAATGTGGCAGTCAACAGCGATACCGGGGATATCGGCGCCTTTGCCAAAAAGGCAGAGGACCTGGGATTTGAGTCACTATGGATGGCCGAACATCCAATCATCCCGGTCCACACCGAGTCCAAGTATGGCGGCACACCCGACGGCAGCATCCCCCCTGCTATGAGCGACATGGCCGACCCCTTCATCTCCCTGGCCATCGCATCCGGGACCACCAGCAAGATCATGCTGGGCACCAGCATCTGCCTGATCCCTGAGCATAATCCTCTGGTCCAGGCCAAGCAGATCGCCGCTCTGGATTTCCATTCGGGCGGGCGGTTCATCTTCGGCATCGGCACCGGCTGGCTGCGCGAGGAGACCGAGATCATGGGCGGCGACTTCGACCACCGCTGGACCCAGGCCCGCGAGGCTGTCGAGGCCATGAAAGAGATGTGGACCAAAGACGAAGCCGAGTACCACGGCCGGTACTATGACTTCCCCAAGGTCCGGGTGTTTCCCAAACCGGTCCAGAAGCCCCACCCGCCGGTGTTCCTGGGCGGCGCGGCCTCGAACGTATTCAAACGCGTCGTCACCTACGGCGACGGCTGGATGCCGGTGCGCGCCACTCCCGAGAGCGTGAGGGCGGGCCGCGCTTCGTTGGACGAACTGGCCGACGCCGCCGGCCGGGACCCCAAGAGTATCCAGATACTGGTCTACGGCGCATCCAGCCGCGACGAGATCAAAGAGATGGAAGACGCAGGGGCCACCATGGCCACCGTACGCCTGCCTTCCACCGAGCCCGGAGAGGTCATGAACGGCCTGGAGAAACTGGCCGAAGAGATGTTGGGGTAGATCCATGCGCATAGACATCCACACCCATATCTCCCCTGACCGCATCGCCGCTCCGGTGCTGGAGGGCATGACGGAACAATTCGGCTACCCGGCGGTGGGAGTCAACACCATCGACGGGATAAAGTCTCACATGCGCGCGTCCGGCGTCGACAAGTCCGTGGTGTTGGGCGTGGTCGACCGGGTGGAGCATGTGAAGGTGGCCAACGACTGGCTGATCACCATCCAAGACGACCAACTGGTGCCCTTCGGCGCTGTCCACCCGGAGTACGAAGACATGCCCGGCGAGATCCGCCGCCTGCGGGAAGCCGGCATCAAAGGCGTGAAGCTGCACCCCATGGTCAACCAGTTCTTCCCCGACGACCCCAAGATGTTCCCCATCTATGAGGAGATCGGCGAAGACATGGTGGTGGAGATCCACTCGGGGCGCTGGGCCCACACCAAGCCCGAGGACACGATCTACTCGCCGCCCGACCGGGTTATGAACATGATCAAACAGTTCCCCAAGATGAAGGTGGTCTGCCTCCACCTCGGCGGGTTCTACATGCTGGACGAAGCCGAGCGGGAACTGATCGGGAAGGACAACGTCATCATCGACACCACCTGGCCTCCCGAACTGAAGGAAGTGGGCACCGACACCCTGGCCGCCATCATCAACAAGCACGGAGCGGACAAGGTCTGCTTCGGCACCGACTTCCCTCTGGCCGACATGGCCAAGGATTCCCAGTTCATCGAGAGCCTCCCGGTGCCTGACGCCGCCAAAGCACGCATCCTGGGCGAGAACTTCCGGGAGTTGGCAGGGTTGTAAACACAGGCCGGCAAACGTTGTGTCACGAAAGGCCACGCCAAGAAGATGAAGATAACATGGTCAGCCCCATTCTTGATGGCAGCGATGCTCTTATCGCTGGCTGCGTGCGGCGGCGGTTCCTCGGGCCCCCCCGCCGTCCCCGCTTTTACCGCGGCCCCGGCGGCTACCGCGACGTTCACGCCCGCGCCGACTCCCACGTTTACGCCCGTCCCGACCGCAACCTTCACGCCTGTGCCGACCCCCACGTTCACGCCCAGGCCACCGACCCCCACCTTCACGCCCAGGCCGCCGACCCCCACCTTCACCCCTAGGCCACCAACGCCGACCTTTACGCCTGTGCCACCGGTTACCCACCTTTTCCAGGTTAACCGGCACCAGCAGGCCGGCATAACCGAAGCGGAGGCCGACCGGATATTGGCTGACGCCGCTGGCCTGCTCCAAAGGGTGGACCGGCCTGGTGACATTGCCACCAACGTGATCTTCGCCCGGCTGTTCCAAGTCGGTGTTTTTACAACGGGGAACGGCGTGATCAACAATTCGGCCGAATTCACCGCCATCGAACGCTTGGCTGGTAACGTGAAGGTGGTCAATCAGATCCGGTGGTGCGGCACGGCTTTTACCACGGGGTTCCCGATCGGTTGCGCCAGCTTCAACTCTACCTCGCTTACGGTAGTGCGTTGGACCGCCAACGAGGAAGGCGTGCTGTGGGCCCATGAATTTGGACACAACCGGAAACTTCCACACCGGAACGATCCCAACACCGTGATGTTCCCAACTATTTTCCCGGACAATACGTCCGTTAACCAGTTTGAAAGCAATGCGCTTCAGTAAGATGGGTATCAAGAAGATAGCTAAGAACGCAGCCCGGTTCTCAGCGTTGCGGCGGTTGACTCCATTGGCCCTGATCAGCTTGCTGCTGCTCATAGTGGCCTGCCAGAGCGTTGCTCGAGGCAGCGAGAGCGCCGCGCCGCTGCCTCAATCTTCAACGCGGGCATCAGCGCAGCCATCGGTGCAGGATTTCGTCCGGCAGTCGCACATACATGGACTGCCGTACGCTGAGGCGAAGGGCTTCACTTCCGCAGACATACCTGTATTGCTGAGCATGTTGGAAAACCCCAACGAAAGCCGCGCTTGGCCCAATATCGTTGGCACCTTGGGCGCCATCGGTGACGAAGAGGTCTTTGATTCCCTTGTGGCGTTCATGGAATCCGGGTCTGGCGTGTTGAGTGCCACCGAGTACGCCGCAAAAACTTCCGTTCCCATGGCCTTGGGCTATTTGATGTTTGCTACGGACAGCGATAACGCCTTTCAGTACCTGAGGGATGGCCTGGACCCACTGACCTGGACCGGGCGGGGAATATCCTGGCGCAGCCCGTTCTCCCTCACCGACCAGGAAGAACTTGACCAATTGTTGACCGTCTCAGTGATCGGTTTGGCTCTATCCGGAGCGCCCCAGGCGGCTGATGAATTATTCTCGTTCGAAGAGTCCCAGACCGGTCAACGCGAACCGTTCGTCTCGTTACTGCTGGACGCCTTTGAAACCCACGACACGATTTTCAACCGGGGTCTGGCCGAGTACTACCGGCTTGCGGGTCTCAACTAGGCCGAATGAGCAACGGTCCCCGGCTGGCCGGCGCTACTTTAAGGAGTTAACATGCCCGCCGAACTTGATGCTTGGCTGGAACTGACCAAAGAAGACGCTTTGGACCCCGGCCTGCCCATCTGCGATCCGCACCACCATCTCTGGGACAAGCCCGGCGACCGCTACATGATCGACGAGATCACCAGCGATGCCGGGTCAGGGCACAACATCGTCCAGACGGTGTTCGTTGAGGTTGATTCTATGTACCGGGCGACGGGGCCGGATGAGATGAAGCCCGTCGGCGAGGCGGAGTGGGTGCGGGGCATCGGCGCCCAGAGCGATAGCGGCCTGTACGGCCCAACAAAAGTAGCTGCCGGAATCGTGGGCTACGCCGACCTGAATCTCGGCGCCGCCGTCGAGCCGGTGCTGGAAGCCATGGAGATGGCCAGCAGCGGCCGTTTCCGGAGTGTGCGGCACACCTGCAGTTGGGACGCCCACGAGCCGTTGCGCTCCCATCGCTCCGGCTGGCCGGGGATGATGGCCGAAGCCAGATTCAAAGAAGGTCTGGGCAAGCTGGTGGGCCGCGGCCACGCCTTCGACGCACTGGTCTACCACCCTCAGTTATCGGAGCTGACAGAGTTGGTGGACGCTTTCCCCCATGCCGTCTTCGTCCTGAACCACATCGGCCGGCCATTGGGCGTCGGGCCTTACGAGGGCCGCCGGGACGAGGTGTTTGAAGGCTGGAAGAAAGACATGGCCACCCTGGCCGAACGGCCCAACGTCGTGGTCAAAGTTGGTGGCCTGGGCAACCGGGTCAGTGGGTTCGGCTGGGACACCCAGCCTGCGCCGCCCGACTCACTGGAATTGGTCGAGAAGACCGCGCCCTACTATCTCCACACCATCGAGGCGTTCGGCCCGGAACGCTGCATGTTCGAGAGCAATTTTCCGGTGGACAAGAACTCTTACTCGTACACGGCCATCTGGAACTCGTTCAAACGTATGACCCAAGACTTCTCGCCCGCCGAGAAGACGTGGCTGTTCCACGACACCGCCGCCAAAGCCTACCGCCTGCCATTGCTGTCTGAGCAGTAGTCGCTAGAAAGCCCTGGCGGGCAGGATCCGCCGGTAGACACCTGGAGAACCGGGCGGGTGGCTGTAATGCCCTCCGATGTAGTCGTGCATGGTGTCCTCGGTGCGGTACTTTTCCCACAGCAAGGTTTCAGGCACTTTCTCGTGCTCAAACTCGTACATCGTCAGGTACTTGGGCGAGCCGTCTACCACATGGTAGCGCCGCACCGCCAGGCAGCCGGGAACGGTCAGATTGCGCGGTGTACGCTGGTTGTCGTAGTAGTCGTTGTACTTGGCCTCGATCTCGGCCGGCACTTCCATGCGGCCTACCTGCAACGCCGGCGCCATGCCTCGGCCCGTGTTGTCCGGGTCGATCTCCGTTGGATAGATCTGGGTGCAGATGTTACGCACCGTCCCCCGCCCGACGACGTTTGGGGACATGCGCTTGGTCCAATCCGTGGGGTTCTGGCTCATCTTCAGGTATTCGGGAGATTGCAGTGTCTCCACCGATTCCAGTTCGTACACGGCCAAGTAGCGTGGGCCGCCCTTCGTCGCCTGGTAGCGGGCGGAATCCAAGAATCCCGGCGCGCTCATCCGCTCGGGGATGTGCTCTTCGTTGTACCAGGCATTGAACTCGGCGTCGTGCTCGATGTCGACGTCGGCGTAGACCACCATCAAAGCGGAGCCTTTCTTTTTAACCATTCCTACTTCCCTTAGTTACTTAATCGTCGGTGACTTCAAGGGCCAGCGTGGCGAAGCGCATGAAGATGCCGCCGCGGGGTTCGGCCAGCGGGCCGTTGGCAACCAGACATGCGATGACGTACTTGCTGCCCGGGGTGGCGCTGGGGCTCAGTTCGATGCGCTGGGGCGCGTTGATTCCCACGATGACCCCGGTGCTGCGGTCGATCTGGCCGTTGACCCAGATCTCACCGTAGTTGTCGATGTTGGTCTCGAACCACAGTCTGGCGCCCTCCACGGGCATGCCATTGGCTTGTTCTGGCAGTTCAACGGTTATCCGGTACCAGGCGAATGTGAAACCCTCGGAAAGGCTCACCCTGATATCGTTGCAGGCCCTCCAACCTGAGTCGTCGAAGTCGGCCTCACGGGCTGGGCAGGCCAATAGCCGGGAGGTGAGTCCCTCGTTGGGCTCGCCGGGCACGAGGCCTTCGCCGACACGCCACTCGCCCTTCACCTTCTGCCGGTCCTCGGCGTTGTTCAGGTCCAATGCGATCCTAGGCATAGCTATTCACCGTTGCGGATGAAGTCGGCGATGCGCTCACCGATC
>CAYXDE010000031.1:12700-37336 GCA_964463525.1 uncultured Dehalococcoidia bacterium
ATCCCTAGATTCACTTTGTTTGCGCCTATCCGCCGTTGCGGATGAAGTCGGCGATGCGCTCACCGATCATCCCTAGATTCACTTTGTTTGCGCCTATCCGCCGTTGCGGATGAAGTCGGCGATACGCTCACCGATCATCATCGTCGTGACGTTGGTGTTGGCTCGGATGCAGTTGGGCATGACCGACGCATCGGCGATGCGCAGCCCTTCTATGCCATGCACACGCCCATGCTGGTCCACCACGGCCATGCCGTCGGACGACGGGCCCATCTTGCAGGTGCCGGAGATGTGCTGGCCGGTGGTGACGTCGCGGGCGCAGAAGACGTCCAAGGCGTCATCCGAAGCCAGTTCCTCGTCGGTGGGCTCGATGCGGTAGTCCACAAACTCCTTGAAGGTGTCGCCCTCTCCCAGGCTGACGCAGGTGCGCACCATCTCCCGCATCCGCTGGCGGTCGAAGGGGTCTTGCAGGTAGCGGTAGTCCAATAACGGCTGCTCATGGGGGTCGGTGGAAGCCAGCTTCAGTTCGCCGGCGCTCATGGCCAGGTCCAGTACCCCTAGCATGCGCACTCCCAACGGCTCCATGCGGTCGCCGCCGCGGTCGATCCGCTCCGTGGCGTAGGACTGCATCAGGATCATCAGATCGTTGCGGAGGTCAGACCCTTCCGCCGTCCAACGCAGGCCCATCTGGACCCTGGGGGCATACCCGTCGAGGGGAAAGTCTTTCTTGGTCTTGAAGGTCACGTAGATCATTGGATGGTCGCGCAGGTTCTGGCCCACGCCGGGAAGCTCGTGGACCACCGGCAAACCGATCTCTTGGAGGTGGGCTGCCGGGCCGACGCCCGAGAGCAGCATGATCTGGGGCGACCCGATGGCTCCGGAACTGAGCACGATCTGGTCGGCTTCAGCAACGAATACTTCCCCGCCGCTCTCGACCTCCACGCCCACGGCCTTTTTGCCCTCGAAGATGATACGCCGGGTTGTGGCATTGGCCCGGATGGTCAGGTTGAGGCGGTGACGCGCCGGGTTCAGATAACCCAAGGCCGTGCTGAAACGAATGCCGTTGGGGTTATTGAAAGGCACAGGACCGACACCCGAAGCCTCAGGGTGGTTGTGGTCCGGGCTATCGGCGAAACCTGCGGCCCGGCAGGAGGCTTGGAAGGCGGCTTGGTCGGGGTTCAGCTCGTCCTGCTTGAACCGGCGGGCGATTATCGGACCCTCCGAACTATGGAAATCATCGTCTGGGAAGTCCGTGTCGGTCTCGATCTTCCTGAGGTAGGAGAGGCATTGGGTAAAGCCCCATTCGTCGTTGCCCATGGCCGCCCAGGAATCGTAGTCTTCGGGAACTCCCCGCAGGAAGACCTGGCCGTTGATGGCGCTGGAGCCTCCGGTCACCTTGCCCCGTGGCACCATCATGGGAGGCGAAGTCTCGGTGGCTTTGCCCCAGAACTGCCAGTTGTGATCGCTGGTCATGATGTCGGTCGCCGTGGCGTAGCCGAACTTGACCTCATCGGGCAGTTGTTCGAACTCGGGGTAGTCTGGGCCTGCCTCCAGCAGCAAGACGGACCGGTCCGGGTCTTCGCTGAGGCGGGAAGCCATGATAGATCCGGCTGATCCGGCGCCGACAACGATAACGTCGTACTTCATTTTCGCTCTCCCTTCAAATAGACCAGTAGGGTTGGCATCGTGGGTTCGTGTATCGGGGTGGGCCAGATGATACTGGCGGCTTAATCCAGCGTCAACCGTGAGAGCGCACCAGAGGCCCACGTTTGACATCCAGGAACGCATCATTAGAATGTCAGGAGCCAATAAACGACCGAGGAAGCAAACATGATTAAGAATTTCGGTAACCTGTATGCCGGACACGTTGACCTGGGAGACCTGGGCCTGGGAGCGACCGCCCTCAATGACCGACGCTTTGACAACGAACACCTATCGTCCATATTTGGCCGCGTGGAAAAATTGGTCACAACGATGGATGATCTGGGATACCACAGTTTCTGGGCCGCCGAGCACCATTTCCAGCACGAGGGCAACGAAACGATTCCCAACCTGCTGCTGCTCTTCGTTCACCTAGCCCACATCACCAAGAACCTGAAGTTTGGCTGCGGGTTCAACATCAACCCCATGTGGCACCCCCTGCGGCTAGCCGAAGACTACGCTACAGCCGACATATTGACCAACGGACGCGTCATATTCGGAGTCGGACGGGGCTACCACTCCCGCGAGGTGAACACCTTTGGAGTCCCAAGCACAGACATGGACAACGACCTCAACCGTGAGGTCTTTGAGGAACAGATCGAGATCATCATGAAGGCCTTCAACGAAGAGTCCTTCTCCCATCAGGGCAAGCACTACACGATCCCGCCGGAAGTCCCCTACCGTGGCTACACGTTGAAGGAGATCACCCTAGTGCCCAGGCCCAAGAACCTGCCGGTCGAAACCTGGCAGCCCATGGTCAGTGCCAGCCAGAGGGCCATGGATTTCATGGCCAAGCACAACATCCAACCCATAGTCGGGGGCGGGGCCGTGACCGGCGGCCCGTCCGATGAGGTGATCAAGCGCTGGACCGAGACCCTGGTCAACCATGGTTACCAAGACGCTCAACTCGGCAGCCGCCTGACCATTGGCTTGCCAACCTTCATCGCCGATTCCCAGAAAGAGGCCATCGAGCAATCCCGGAAGTACCTGGAAGAGGACATGAAGATGTTCGCGCCCTTGGGCTTCTTCCGCGGCTTCACCCCGGAGATGATCGACGCACTGGGCGACCCCAAACGTGCGCCCACCGCCGGACTGCCCACCATGGAAGATGCAGTTGCCGCAGGCTCCTGGCTCTGTGGCACCTCCGAGGAGATCACAGAGAAGATCATGGAGCTTCAGGACCGGTTCCCGGGACTCGAGTACATGCATGTGGGCTGCGGCCGGCAGGGCACACCCCTGGAAGTGATGATTGAGCAGCTAGAGCGCTTCGGCAAAGAGGTCATGCCCAAGTTCGACGTGGAGAAGCGCGGCTAGCCCCGAAAAACAACAACAGGATCATAAGGCCGCGCCAGAGCGCCGGGATGTGGACCACTCCTCTTCCGGCGCTCTGATTTTTGGTAAATGCCCGGCCAACCGCCGGTGAAGGAATAGCATGGATACCACACTGGGATGGGGGTCGGACGTTCTTATCTGGAACGCCGTGGTCCTCATGATCGTGTCGCTGGGCGTGGGACTGTTGGGCGGGTTCGTCGGACTTGCTTTGGGCACCATGCGTCTCCCGGCCATGCTTCTTATGGGGATGGCAGCGCCCACCGCGGGCGGCACCAACATCCTGGTCAGCAGCATCAGTTCCATCTTCGGGGCCATCAGGCATGTGCGCGAGGGGCGGGTCAATTTCAAGTTGGTGCTGATAATGGGAGGCCCGGCCTTCGTCGGGGCGTTCATCGGCGGCTTTCAGGGCGGCCGGGTGTCGGAATCCATCCTCTTATCCGCGGCAGGACTTTTGGTGCTGTGGCAGGGCGTTGAACTCCGCATGAGGGGCAGGGCGACAGCAGCGGCAGGCGACTTCGTAACCGAGTACTCGGGAAAACGCATGATGGCGGGCGGCGCCATGGGGTTGGCTGTCGGCCTTCTCGGCGGCGCTGTGGGCCTGATCCTCGGCAGTATCCGCCTTCCCGCCTTGATCAGGGTCCTGAAGGTCGACCCGCGCATAGCGGCAGGCACGAACCTGGTCATCGGTTTCATCATGGGGTCCCTGGGCTGGGTCGGCCACGCCCTGAAGGGCGATGTCGATTACCAATTGCTGATCATGATGGGCGCGGGCGCGGCCGTGGGCAGCTATTACGGGGCCAAGCTCACCGGCAAAGTCGACCTGGCCACACTGGTCGGCGCCATGGGTTATGTGCTGGTAGCGGTCGGAATAATCTTGGTGTGGCGGGGTGTGACCTAGATCACGCCCAGCATGTGCCCCACTCCACCGGTTTTACATTGATATAAGCGGCCCTACATGGGAACCTGAACCTACATCTCAATAGATAACGCGATGATGATCCTTCGCGGATGGTGGTTCCCATGTCGATGCTTTCACTCACCAAGCACCGTAAACTCAATGCTGTCATGTTCGCCCTGGCGATGGCCGCAGTCCTGCTATTCGGCATAGCTGGGCGCTCATACGCCCAGGGTCCTCAGCAACTGGTTGCTCCGCCGACAAAGACACCTATCCTCCTCACAACCAACCTGGTGACCAATACCAACGACAGCGGCGAAGGCTCCCTCCGAAACGCCATCGAGTCAGCCAATGTCACCAAGGGCACCGTCCTCATCAGCTTCGAGATCCCCGGTGACGGGCCCCACACGATAACGCCCGGTTCACCCCTTCCCGCCGTGGGAAGCAGTGTCGTCATCAACGGCTATACCCAGGACGGCTCGGTGAAGGCCACCGCATCCTCTCCGGCGCTCCTGAAGGTCGAGCTGGACGGGACCAACGCCGGCGAAGACGCCAACGGCTTGCTGCTCACAGGCGGGAGCACAACGGTCAGGGGCCTCGCCATCAACCGGTTCGACGGCGCGGGCATCCGCATGGAGACCAACGGCGGCAACATCATCGAAGGCAACCACGTCGGGCTGGATGTCACGGGCGCTCTCGACTTGGGGAATGGCAGTGTTGGAGTGTATGCCTACGAATCGCCATCCAACCGCATCGGCGGGACGACTCCCGACGACCGAAACGTAATCTCCGGAAACGGCTCAACCGGGATATTCCTTCTAAAACCGGGTTCAACGTTGAATACGGTCCTAGGCAACTATATCGGCACCGACGCCACAGGCACAGTGTCGGTACAGAATTACAACGGCGTATCCGTCAGCGGCGCTTCCAACAACACCATTGGCGGGACCTCTGCCGGAGCTCGGAACGTGATCTCCGGAAACCGTCTTAGCGGGCTGAAGCTCAGCCACTCCAACGGCGACGATGCCACCGGTAACCTGGTCCAGGGCAACTACATCGGCACCACCGCCGGCGGAGACGGCGCTCTTGGCAACGGCAGGGACGGTGTCTACCTACTCACAACTGCCGGCAATACCATCGGCGGAGTCCAGATCGGGGCAGGCAATGTCATCTCTGGCAACGGGTTTGAAGCCCCCAGCACCGGCAGCAGCAACAATGAGAATAATGGCGTCCACATCCGCGGCAACCGGTTTGAAGCCGGTGACCTGTTGCTGCGCAATCACATCGGCACCAACGCCGCCGGGACCGCCGCCATACCCAATGCTGGCAGAGGCATCTTGGTGGACGGCGCGAAGTACCACACCATCGGCGGTTCTCTCACAGCCGGGACCGGAAACCTGATCTCCGGCAGTTCGACATGCGCTATCTCGTTCGTGATCGAGACAAACACCGGGACTCAGCCGTACATATATCCTTCCGACATCACCATCACTGGAAACCGCATCGGCACCGACGCCGCCGGTATGTCGGCCATCGGCAACGGCTGTGGCATCTCGCCTCAGGGCGAGAACAACGTCATCGGTGGGTCCGCGCCGGGGCAAGGCAACCTGATCTCGGGCAACTCCACGGGAATCTCGCTCAGCGGGCCGTCCACGGTAGGAACCCGCGTTGAGGGCAATCTGATCGGCACAGACATCACCGGCAACGGCCCCCTGGGCAACACCGGCAGTGGCATCAGCTGGATCAACGGCGCCAATGCCAACACCGTTGGAGGTGCCGGCGTTGGCGCGGGCAACACCATCGCGTTCAACCAGGGCTCAGGCATCCAGGCCTATGCCGGCACATTGATGCCCAGCGGCAACTATCTGGGCGAGTCGGTGACCAACCGGGCCATCGGCAACTCCATATTCGAGAACGCTGAGTTGGGCATCGACCTGGGCCGCGACGGGGTCACTGCCAACGACCCAGGGTTGGACGACGGCGTATCCGGCAACTACCAGAACTATCCGGAGCTTGCCATAGCGCCCGGCGTCGGCGCATCCGTTGAGGCCACGCTGCACAGCAACGCCAACACCCAATTCCGGGTGGAGTTCTTCTCCAATCAGGCCTGCGACCCGAGTGGGTACGGCCAGGGCCGCGATTACCTGGGCGCACAGGACCTAACCACCGACGGCAGCGGCGATGGCAGCGTGACGTTCCAGACCAATGCCTCCCTCGGGCAGTACATCACAGCCACGGCCACGGGTCCCAACCTGAATACGTCCGAGTTTTCGGCCTGCATGGTGGTAACGGCAGCTCCGGATGCGCCTCCCGCCGAGCCTGAGACTCCGGCCGAGCCTGAAACGCCTCAGACCGAGCTGGACTTCGGCAACAGTGGGGGTACCGAGGGCGGCAGCGGAGATTTCTCCAAGTACGTCCCCAAGGCCGGCCGGGCGATCATCGGCACGATTCCCGTCGGGATCAAAGACCTCAGGATCGACCTGACAGCCTTGAATGACCTGGATATAGAGCTCTGGGACGGAGACACCTTCGTTGTGGGCTGGGAGGCCGACGGTCAGAGGGCCCAGATCTACAGCGGCAACCAGATCACCGGCGGTTACAACGGCGTGAAGATCACCTGGAGCGGCTGGAACGGTGTTGACGGTAAGCTGGGCAACGAGTACATCCAGATCGACGGCACCACCGCCAATTCCTTCGTGATGAAGGCCTTCGGCTACCAGGCCGGCGACGTGAAGGTTGTCTACACCTGGGAGGGCACCGGCGGCGACGGCCCCGCGCCCAGCGGGAAGGGCAGCTTCTCCAAGAAGATCGCTCTCGACGACCGGGCCACCATCGGCACGATCCCCGCTGGCATCGAGGACCTGTACATCGAACTAACCGCCACCGCCGACCTGGACATAGAACTCTGGGACGGTAAGAACTTCGTGGTCGGCTGGCAGTCGGACGGCGTGAGCGCCCAGGTCTACAGCGCCACCGAGGTCTCCGGCAAATATAACGGCGTCGTCATAACCTGGAGCGGCTGGAACGGAGTGGGTGGCAACCGGGGCGACGAATACATCCGCCTCTCAGGCGTCACCGGAAATTCATTCGTGATGAAAGTCTTCGCCTTCCAGGCCGGCAGCGTAGACGTTGTCTACACCTGGGGGCCTGGGTCTTAGCGCGAAAGCGCTATAGCCCAACACAAAACAAAGGACCTTCCGGAATTACCGGAAGGTCCTTTGTTCTCTTTCTGGTCGGGGTGGTCGGATTCGAACCGACGACCCCCTACACCCCATGCAGGTGCCCTGCCGGACTGGGCCACACCCCGACGCACAGCAATTATAACACGCCTAAGCAGGCGTGGGGAGCGTAGCTGGTAGCTATCAACGGTCGGCCGGTGGCCGACAGAAATCCCCTCCCCCTCGCCAGGGCTTTGCCTTAAAACCCGGCAAAACTGAATTGTTTTGGGGCAACTGACTTATCTGCCTCAAAACCCCAGAAGGTCGGTTCCAATTCTAACTCATAGATACTCTGAATCAGCACGCAAATGTTGTGGCAGAGAATCTTGCAAAGCACTTCGTTCACCTGAGCCGTTCCGCTCTTGGCCCGAACTGAGCCGCCGAACTTGGCCTTAATCATGGAGAACGCTGTCTCCACGTTTGAACGCTTGTGATAGTGGGCGTTGAAGTCCGCACGGTTGAAGTTGTAAAAGGCCCACATGCGATGCCAGAGGCTGTCATACGGGTGCTTGTGGCTGGCTAAACCAGTGGAGTTAGAGCGGAAAGGAATGAACGGCGTGCCACCAGCCTCAACGATAGCGTGAACGTTCTTGTGATCGGAGTATGCCTTGTCTCCGCTTACTTCGTTAATGTCGAAAGAACGGGCCGTGCGTTCCAGCAGATA
This sequence comes from uncultured Dehalococcoidia bacterium, assembly GCA_964463525.1. GTDB lineage: Bacteria > Chloroflexota > Dehalococcoidia > Lucifugimonadales > UBA3495 > UBA9611. The sequence continues at coordinate 20,508 of CAYXDE010000031.1, forward strand.
GGGCAGTTGTTTGGAGTCTGCTGACTCCGTCGGGGTGGCTTCTACTGAAGTGACCACGTGGGTCTTAACGCCAACCATGATGTGGGTCTTTACCCAAGTCTGACGGGAGCGTTCCTTGCCCCATTTGTGGTCGTACCAACGGCTGTACGTGCGAGTTGAAAAGCCGCTGGAATCGACTGCGAAATCATCTTCGATTCCTGCCAGCGGTTTGGCTGTTTCTTCAATCAGAGACTTAAGCAGTGGCGTTAGGTCGGGGCTCTCAAGGTAGCGGAATGCCGAGTTGTAACTAGGAGCCTTGGCGATAACGCCATTGGCTTCGGCTTCTCTCAGTTCTGATGCGTGCCGCCGTCCAGACTTGGTGGAGTAGGCTCTGGAAGCCAGGCTGTAAACAACATCGGAAAGCGGGAGCCGTGGGCGTCCAGTAGGTTGTGGCGGGTTCTCGATGCCCTCGCACAAGTCTTGGAGCAGTTCGCTGAACCGCTCAGTCTCATGGGTCTGCGCTTGGTTATAGATCGTCCACTCGCTAGTTTCGCTTACGTTAACGGACTCAGTGACCGTTGTAGAGCCGTCTGCGCCTGTTTCCCGTTCCACTGTGTATTCGACGGCATAAACGTGCTTGCACTTGGCTTGGCGGCTCTCGAAGTCGGGGCAGGTGCAAAACGGTGCATCGCCCAGAGCAACTACGTAATCGCCTTTACCTGACTGAGACGGAACCATGTAGCCTAGTTGGTTCTGTCCAATCTTAGTCAACGCTGAAATCGCAAGACCCCGCCTCTGTCGCCCCTCATCCCCATCGTCTTGGTCATTCGGGCCTAATGCTGTTATGAACTGCGTTTCGGTTGACATTGTTTTGCTCCTTAGTTCCTTGTGTAGTATATTACTAGTAAAGGAAGTGTATGTCAACACTTGACGTATATGAGTATATAGGTATAGTGTACATGTTAATTCAACTGCTCTGGAGGTGCCGCAATGCCTATGAAACCGATTACGGTGATGGGTTATGAATGCCAAAGATGCCGGCATAAATGGGTTCCTAGATTGATGGTCAAAAAGGAGCCAAAAGTTTGCCCAAAATGTAAAAGTCCGTATTGGAATACTCCTAGGCAAAAACAAGAGACCCACTAACAACTTAGAGAACGGACGGGACACGACCGCCGGCAAGCTAACCGTGTACCGTCCGCAAGGAGAAATGCATGAGCAACAACAGCGGAAATAAAACGAAAAAATATCTTGTGGCTCCGATAATTGTGAGCAAATTGATAGGCAGTGTGGCTTTACCCGCAACAGATTACCTTCCAAAAAAAGATATAAAGAAAGCTCTGGGCATAGCGGATAAGAGCTTGAATAAGAAATGGCTTTTGTTTGGATTGATTGATCCTGATAGCGGTGAAGTTGTAGAGATATTTTCCCACGGCACTCTAGATCGAATAGAAAGTCTTGACAGAGACATCACGAAACTTCGCAGCCAATTGATTGCAAAAAACCTGGACGAGTCTACTGATGAATACATCTGGGATGAGGATTCATTGCCGGAAGGTCCGGAAGGTCCAACTCCATCGTTCTAACGTTTTAAAACCTGAACTGGTTTAAGGTGCCGATCTTCACCACAGCAACGCATGCTGCGGCACACCCGACACATATCGCACTCATGCCCCTTGCACGGGCCTTTTTTCGGAATCATTCAGTACCTCGATGAGGGTTGCCAGAATTCATGGGTAACATCGTTTTTAGATTAGAATTGGCGACGGCGTGTATTTTTATGTTCGGCACGCTGATGTTAATTGTGTCGCCATGGACAGCGGCGAGTTTGAGTGCAATATTCCTTGCTGTGAGCTTGCTTGCTTTTAAGCACATTAGTGATTATCCGATTGTCGGCTGGGTATTTCTTCTTGCTTTCGTAATTGCTCTCGTAGTCGCTGGTTTTCAAGAGAGAGACTCACTGCGCAAATTGCCAGGAGAAGAACAAACACGATCCAGAAGATGGTCATGATGCCACCAAAGGAGTCTTCAAATGCCCAAAGAAACAACCGCACTCTGCCCAATCTGCAAAGGGGACGGGATGATGCGGTGCCCTACTTGCGTGACTATGAGTTCTAGAACCGCTCCCAACTGCCCAACGTGCAATGGAAATCAATTGATTAAATGCCGACGTTCGGACTGTGTGAACGGACAAATACCACTTGCTTGCTGATAGCTTGGTGCTTGGAGGTATATTCTGTGATTTAATCGGCGCGCTCGTATTAGCAGCAACCCTTTGGGTTAGTCGCAGTGATGCTGAGGAGATTGCCTCGCGTGGCCTCAGAAGCGGCGAAGCCCACGTAACCCATCTTTTGAGTGGCCGGGTATATATGTTGCTTGGGGGCACCTTAATCATCGTTGGCTTCGGCATGCAATTTGGTGGCGTCGCCATACGGATGATGTAAGAATTCCCTACTTTTGGGGCAAGCAGTAGACTTACGGGGCAGCCGTGCCTTTTGAGGCAAAGCCCCTCGCCAGGGGGAGGGTTAGGGTGGGGGTGAGATGTTTGCGGCAACACTTTGACATCCCGGAAGCCACCGCCCCCATCTCCGACTCCGTCGAGAGTCTCGACTTCGTCGGACCTAACCTTCCCCCTTGCGAGGGAGAAGGGACATTTGCTCCTCCCGTTGCCACGTTCCTCTAGCTTCGGCATAATGGCTGAACGCTGACGGCTGTCAGCTAATAGCTTGGAGGAACTCCCAATGCCCGGACCCCTGGACGGCGTTAAAGTGGCGGACTTTACCGAGATCATCGCTGGGCCTTTGGCCGGCCGGTTGCTGGCCGACCTGGGCGCGGACGTGATCAAGGTTGAGCCTCCCTGGGGCGAGCCCTGGCGTCTCACCCAGCGGTTCACCCCCACCGAGAGCCGCACCTTCATGACCTACAACCGGGGCAAACGCAGTCTGCCCCTGGACCTGACCAAGGACGGGGCCGCCGAGATTCTGAAGCGGCTGATCCCCGAGATGGACATCGTGCTGGTCAATTTCCGTCCCGATGTGGCGGTCAAGTTGGGCGTGGACTACGAGACCCTGTCCGCCATCAACCCCCGGATCATCTACTGCGAACTGACCGCCTACGGACGAGAGGGCCCGGACGCCGACCGGCCCGGCTACGACATGATCGTCCAAGGCATGACCGGTATGGTGTCCTCTGAGACCAAGACCCTGGACGGCACGCCCTCTTGGGTCTGGTCCAGCCCGCTGATCGACACCTCCGCCGGCATCTGCATGGCCTGGACGGTGTGCGCGGCCCTGTATGCCAGAGAGCGAACCGGCGTCGGCCAGAAGATCGAGACCAGCCTCCTGGCGTCGGCCCTGTCGCTCATGGGCGCCAGGTTCCTGCATGTTGAGAATCTAGATAAAGAGACCAGGGAAAAAACGCTGCAAGACTTGGAGACAATGCGGGCCGACGGCGCAACCTACGACGAGATGGTCGCCGTCTCTCCGGGCAGCCGCCGCCGAGAGCACCACGGCAACCTCTATTACCGCATCTACTACACCAAGGACGCGCCCATCGGGGTGGGCTGCCTCAGCGACCCGCTGCGCCGCCGCTTGCTGGAAGTCTTGGGGCTGACTGACGACGGCCTGGAGCCCGGCTGGGACCCCACCCAACCCGAGTCCAGGGCTTACAGCCAGGCTTTGGAGAAACGGGCGGAAGAATTGATCGCCGAAAAACCAAGCGAAGAGTGGCTCCGCATCTTCGAAGAGAAGGCCATCCCCGCCGGCCCGGTGCGGTTCATCGAAGAACTGTTCGAAGACCCCCAGGTGGTCGCCAATGGCTTGGTTACCGAGGTGGAACACGTCCAGGAAGGCAAGGTCAAGATGGTAGGCCCCATGGCCCACTTCCTGGGCACGGTCCCAACCCCGCCTGAGGCTTCACCGGCCTTGGGACAGCACGCCGCCGAGATACTATCGGACTTGGGCTTCTCTGAAGAAGAGGTTGATGGCTGGCGGGACGACGGCGTCATCGGCTAACTGAACGACAGGGCGTAAAAAAGGTAGGGGCACGGCATTGCCGTGCCCCTACCTTTTTGCTGGCCGGGAAATTAAGGCGAGTCTGTCTAGAGTTCGCCCAGGAAAGCTGTTATGGCGGCGTTGAACTCGTCAGGCTTCTCCATCTGAGGGCTGTGGCCGCAGTTGTCGATGGCCTTCAACGTGGCGTTGGGAAGCAGTTTGGAGTACATCTCCCCGCATTCCACGGGGATGATGGCGTCCTGTTTGCCCCAGACGACCAACGACGGCGTCTTCACTCCGCCCAGGAAATGGGGCAGGCTGGGATTGTGGAGGTAGGGCCTCCAGCAGAGCCTGGACAGCATCTCCATGTTGCCGTGCATCGTCGCTGCGCCATCTGCGTCGGGCTCGGCCGCAATCGCGTCGTAGTTGGGCACCTGTGAGGGGTCGTGGAAAGCCAGCTTCAGCCGGGTCTCGCCCGAGACCATGAAGACCTCCGCGATCTCGCCCTTCTCGGGGCGGACACCGGCGGCGTCGATCAGGACCAGACCCTTGATGTTGTGCTGGTCCATGGCGGCCATCTCAGCGGCGATCCAGCCACCGACAGAGTGTCCGACCAGAACGTAATCACCCAGTCCCAACTCCGCGACCATGTCCTTGTAGAAGTGGGCCACGTCGTTGATGGTGTAGAGCCAATCTGGGCGCTCGGTGCCGAAGAAGCCGGGATGAGATGGTGCGTAGACCGTGAACCGCTCCGACAGCGCACTGTTGGTGGGGTCGAACGTTCCGAACCCGCCACCTCCGTGGAGGAAGAGCAGAGACGGTCCCGAACCGCCTTTATGCATCTCAACTTGGTGTCCGGAAACCGTTACCGTAGACTGGTTGGCGGTTTTCGCTAGCGTCATTGATGGTCCCTCGTCTTAGCCGATTTTTACCGCAGGGCGTTTGTATCGGAATGTCATATAAAGGGGGCAGCCTATTATCCAAGGCTGGCGCGCGGCCCCACGATTTTGTTACAAACGAGAGGTGATGTCAAGTTGCCTGCCCACGCACGCCTTGACACGGTTCTAGCCCGTCAATACCATAGGATTAGCGGTCGTCCTTAAGCGGCGGCCCCACAGCAGCAGCTTCGTTGGGGATTAGTCCAGTGGTAGGACGCCTGACTCTGGATCAGGAAGCAGAGGTTCGACCCCTCTATCCCCAGCCATTTTTCTAGCCCGGTTTTCCCTTATGCCCTCGTCCCCCGCGTTGACACTAAATTTCCCCCTCCGCATCATCCACGCGAACCCTTAGCCGCCTCAACTACCTATCAGAGTACAGGTTCCTAACAGGCCCTAATTTGACGAATAGATTGTCTGCCTGGAACGTTTGATCTGATGCGTGGCATGGGACAGATCCTGCGCCGCCAAACAGCCCTGGAACTGCAAGACCTCTTGGCCCGCCGGGGGATCGCCTCGGGCGGTTAGGCCATGAGCGCGTGTCCGGACCGTGACTAAGCTTCGCCCTGCCATTTGTGGGGTAGGCTCGCCAACCTGCCGAATCCAAGTTCGTCACACAGCGTCTCATAGGCTGCCCGGTTAACACCCTTCCATTCGATCGCTGATAGTGAGGCATCCAGAGGAACGTTGGTCCGCAGGGTTGTCAGGTCTTTGTACAGCCGGGCTTCACTGCCATGGGCGTTCAGGCTTTCAGCGGCGGAAGCGGCTCCCCTAACCTTCACTGCCCAGTCGGCTGCGTCTTTGGGGATATCCTCGATATGACCGTAATGGGCCAGGATCTGGGCCGATGTCTTCGCGCCCCATTTGGGAATGCCGGGTATGCAGTCGGCGGTGTCTCCGGTCAGAGCCAGCAGGTCTGGGATGGAAGCGGGTGGGACGCCGAATTTCTCGACCACGCCCACCTCGCCCATGATCGTCTCCCGGCGTCGGTCAAAGCAGACCACCGAATCGCCTATGACCATCTGGGCCAGGTCTTTGTCGGGAGAGCAGATGAGTACCTGCTCCACCTCGGCAAGTCCGTGGCAATAGCTGGCAGCCGTCGCCAGGGCGTCGTCAGCCTCATATTCAATCATCGGCCACACCTGGATGCCCAGGGACTCCACGGCCCTTTCAGCCAGTTCGAACTGGGCTAGCAGGTCCGGCGCAATGCCCTCGCCGGTCTTGTAGCTGTCAAAGAGGTCGTTCCGGAACGATTCCACAACGTGGTCGAACGCGCAGCCGATGTGAGTCACCTGGTCTTCCCGGAGCAGGTAGAGAAGACTCTGAACGATGCCGCGCACCGCTCCAACTTCCCGTCCGTCGGGCGCCTGGATCGGCGGCAGAGCGAAATAGGACCGGAACAACTCATAGGTGCCGTCCACCAGATGGACCTTCATATCGCCTCATCGCCCGGCGGGGGACCGGACTATTTACTCGGTGAAATAGACGTACCGGTATTTCGGGATAATCAACGGGAACAGGAAGTAATCAGCCACGTTTGGCTTGATCAGGACCGCGCCGCCGTTCGAGTGCCACAAAGGCACCCAGGGCGCGTCATTGACGATGATCTCTTCGGCTTGATGGTACAGATCGAACCTGGCCGTCTCGTCGAGTTCGACTCGGGCCCGCTCCAGCAAGTTGTCCACCATGCCGTTGGTGTACTCCGACTGATTATTATTGCTCCTGCTGTGGAACAACACGTCCAGGAAGTTCTCCGGGTCGGGATAGTCGGCGATCCAACCGAGGCCGCCGAACATCTGGAACCGGTTTTGGTGCAGGTCCTGCAGGAATATCGCCCACTCGGTCTGCAGGATCGAAATATCGACGCCTAAATGCTGTTCCCACATGGCCAGCATGGCCTCGATGGAAGGGCTGATGGCGGCGCCGAAACTGCCTGGCAGAGTCAGCGTGATGCGTGGCAGCTCTTCCAGACCGCCATACTTGGACTCTTCTATAAGTTGCCGGGCTTTGTCCGGGTCATAGCTGTAGCCTTCAAGGTCTGGGTTGTAGCCAGGGAATCCCGGCGGCAAGATGCCGGCCGCCGGCACCACCAAGTCTTCCAGCAAGGTGCTGGCCAGCGACTGCCGGTCGATGGCGTAGTTGAAGGCCTGTCTGACCTTGATATCGTCAAAGGGCGGTTCGGTGGTATTAAGGCCAAAGTAGTCCACGTCGAATTGGGGCGGCGCGGTTACGATCTCTCCGCTTAGCGTGTTCGACGGGTCTACGACACCGTCCAACAAACTTAACGGTATCCCGGTGATGTGCAGCTCGTCGTTCTCATACATCAGCATGCTGTTGCCGCCGCTGATCAGGAACTCCACCTCATCCACCATAGCCGGGCCCAAGTGGTAGTCCTCGAACCTTTGGAGGCGGAGAATTTCTCCTTGGCGGTATTCGGCCAGCTTGAAAGGCCCAGTGCCATTGGGTTCGAAGATCCAGTTCTTTCCCGATTCCACGTTGGCCTGGTCAAGAACGAAGCTCACGGGGTAGGTCAACTTGGATAGGAAATAAGCCTTCGGGGCGTCGGTGGTGATGGTCACTGTGCGGTCGTTGATCACCTGAACACCGGCGATCTCCGTTGAAGCCCCGGACAGTTTCTGCGCCACGCCGATGATGTCACTCAAGAACACACTGGCGTTGAATGCCTCGGTTAGAGGGTCGGCGGCGCGCTCCAATGACCATTTGACATCGTTGGCTGTTACGGTCCGGCCGTCATGGAACTTGGCGTTGGGGTTGAGACGGAAAGTCGTTGTTCTTCCATCCGGGCTGACGTCCCAGGTTTCGGCCAAGTCGCCCACGATGGCAAGCTCTTTGTCGATGGTCATCAGGCCGCCGTATATCTCAACCGCGTAGACGGCGGAGTTGACGTCGGTGGTCAGATGCGGGTCCAAGGTGGGCGGGTCTGCTCCCAGCCGGAGGAATGTGCCCCCATCAATGGCTTTCCCTCTGCCGGGGCGGACCGCAGGCGCCCTGGTGACCTGAGGCGCCGGGGTGGGTGTCGACGAGACGGACCCTTGCGGTACCGCAGTGGCCTCGCCGCCGCTAGGCTGGTCGGTCGTGGAGTCCGGCGTGGAGTCAGACGAACACGCCATTGCCACCACCAGAAGCAACGATAGTAAAGCAAAAACGATCTTCATCTTGGTCCTCTTAACACAGCCCCACGTTGGTTATTGCCGCACCTGATCAGATTCGAACGTACTTTTGGATTCGGGCGCTTATTTTGACTGTCGAACATCAATTATGACTTGGGCTGAGCGCAATTGAAAGGAAACTTTTCCCGGCGGACGCCCAGAATCTGTCAATCAGACGTTCCCATATTGGCTATACTACCTGTCAATAATGATACGCCAGGCTGGGGTTATCGGATTACCCTGCGCCCTGGAACGCCCGTGCCCTAGATAGAATGAATAACGACCAGATTTCAGACATTGCTCCCGTAGGCGAAGTTGTATGTTTTGGAGTGCTGAGCTACCTGCAGTTGATGGTCGTTGACCAGGTGCCGGTCCACAACGGCGGGATGCCCATCAGCCGATTGACCGATTCTTTCGGTGACGACGCCGCCATAGTGGCCTGGATGCTCCACCAATTGGGCCAGGAAACTAGGTTCATTCCGTCTGCTGTGGGAGAGGATGATCTGGGCGGCAAAGTAACCCGAACGGTTGAAAGCCTGGGAGTGCCTGTTCAGGTTGAAGTTGACCCCGGTGTCTCCACTGTTGCAGAACTCTCCATCGCAGACCCCAGCGGGGCCAGGACCTACTTCTATCTGCGAACGCCTGAATTGCTAGCGACACTCGACTCCGCAGACCTAACGTGCCTGAATCACGCGTCTTACCTTTACGTGGACTGGTACGACGGCGACCACATCCTGCGTCCGATGCAGGCGGCGTCCAGCTTGGGGTTGCCTGTCTTTGTCAACCTTGAAGACCAGCACGAGAACCGAGAATTGCTTGCCAAGCTCCTCCCGTATGTCACTGTCTGTCAGGTGTCAACGGACGGAACGGCTGCGGCGGATGGCATGGAATCCATCGCCGGGAGATTGTTAGAGGCCGGAATGGGGACGGTCATAGTAACGGGCGGCCGCAAAGGAAGTCTGGTGGCCAACTCCGGTCAAAGGGTGCAAATTGAAGCGCCAACAGTGGAGGTGGTCGACGGCAACGGGGCCGGATCTTCTTTCTCCGCCGGTTTCATCTACGGAAGTTTGCGCGGATGGGACTTGGAGCAGTGCGCCCGCTTCGCCACCGCCCAAGCCAGCCTCAAGTGCGGCGTTCCCGGCTATGGAGTGGCCTCCGTTGAACGAGGGAAACGCCTGGCGGAAACCCTGTCCGCCACCGTGAAGAACCAGTCCTGACAGAGTTATTCGAGACGCTGAAAGAAACACCCGCCCCGGTCGACCGGGGCGGGTGTCTTTGGTTCCTGAGGCCTGGTCCGCGTCTAGACTTTGGCGCCGGCGAAGGCCGGGATGACCTCTTTGCCGTACAACTCGATGGACTCCATCACCTTTTCGTGAGGGATGGTCTCCGTCTGCATGATCAGCATGATCTGGTCAACGCCGATATCCTCGTACATCTTGATGGTCTTGATGCAGCTTTCCGGATTTCCCGCGATTATGACGCCACGGTCAGCCAAAACGTTGGAGTCCAGCTCGGCCACGGCGGCCCGGGCGGCTCCGGGGCCCGAGTCCAAGGAGATGCCGGCATTGGCGGCCTGGGTCTTGTGGTCGTCGTCAGACTGCCGGAGCCAACGGCCGAAGTCCGCCTTCAGGTTGTCCGGCACGCCGCCCCAGGACTCCAGCAGTTCTTCATAGGCGTTGATGCGGCCTTGGATGTAGGGCTTGTCCGGGCCGAAGAAAGCCTTCATGGAATCGGCGCACAGGTCCTTGGCGGCTTGGTCGTCTTTACCGCAGAAGGAATGTACGTTATTCCCCCAGAATTCGTTGATCTCCGCGCCGACCGGGTCGGCGTCTTTGATGGCGTCGCGGTAGACCTGGACGTGCTCTTTCAGGATGTCCACCGCGTAGGAGGCTGAAGACAGCACTCCGATACCCTTCTGCGCAGCCAGTTTGAAGCTCTCGGTCTGGGTGCAGGCCAAATACATCCGGGGATGCGGCTTTTGGAACGGCTTGGGCAGGACCCGCCTGGGCGGTACGTTCCAGAACTTTCCTTCCCAGGAGAACTCGTCGGACTGCCATATCTTGGGCAGCATCGCGATCGATTCTTCCCAGCGTTCCCTGGTCTCCCTGGGGTCGATCCCCTGACCTACCTGCTCGTAGGCGTTGGACCGGCCAGTCCCCACCTCGACGCGGCCGTTGGTTAGTTGGTCGACCATCGCCACACGTTCTGCCACCCTGATCGGATGGTGGTTGGGCAGGACCGACACTCCGAAGCCGATACGGATGTTCTTGGTGCGCTGGCTGAGCGCGCCGAACATGACCTCAGGACAGGGTGATCCGGAGAACCCCATCAGGAAGTGATGTTCCACGAACCAGAGGTTGTCGAAACCAACCTGGTCGGCCAGCTCGCACTGGTCCAAGGTTTCCCTGTACAGGGCGTTCCAGTCCACGTCGTTTCCTTCGAATGGACGCTGCATCTCAAATAGGAGTCCGAATTTCATCTCATTGCTCCTTCCGGTTTTCTAGTTGATCGTAATCACCGGCCTGCCGCCGGACTCGGAGAGTATAGCGCATCGTGGTAATAACCACCGATTCCCCGCTTACTCCTCGAATATACCAAGCGGCAAAAAGGCAGATACCACGAAGTTAGGCACGTCCACCACCTCGCTCACTTTCAGGTCCACGGCCACGCTGCAGATGCAATAGGCCTGCTCCCTTGACCAACCCCGTTCCATCAACAATTGGATCATGTTCAACAGGGCGTTACGGGAGGCCAACGTTCCGTTCTCAGACTCATTGACGCCGTCAGCTATGCACATGCCAGTTGAAGCGATGAACCGCCGGGGCGCCGCCATCTCGGGGCTGGTGAAGTACTCGTCCCTCTCAAAGATCGGATAACGGATCCCGCGCCTCGCAGCTTCCCCCTTCAGTGGTCGGAAACTTACATGGAGGGTGCAGTCCATCTCCACAGCTGTCCCACAGCATTCGGAGTCGCCCTGGGCATAGTGTGCGTCGCCAGCGGAGAAGAGAGCACCTTCGGTGAACACCGGGAGCATCAACCTGGTCCCGGCGGTCAACTGTTTTATATCGAGATTCCCGCCGTGCTCCCGCGGTGGAATGGTCCGGAGACCCTCGCTGGCGAAGGGTTCTTGAGCTGGCACTGCACCCTCTGGAGTAGGACCAACCACCATCCCTCCCCGGCGCAAGAGTTCGTCTTCCCTCAGCAGGATCTCCTGCCGCAGAGAGCGGGAAGGCGCCACTCCGATGGTCCCCATGAAAGATGCCTCGGGGATTGCTACCCCTGGCAGCTGCGCAGAGCGGGCGAACCCGTCATTCATCTCCCAATGGACCAGATAGGGTTCAGTGTAGATATCCCTCAGGAATCCAAACCCAGGCAAGATACTGGTGAAACCCCAATGCGCCGGTTCGATATGCTGGATGGTCACCTCTAGAAGGTCCCCTGGTTCCGCGCCTTTCACAAATACGGGGCCGGTTAGGGGGTGGACCAGGCCAAGATCGGTTCCCAACAGGTCGTCGGCGACGGTTGAAGGAGTGATCTGACCGTCGAAGGCATGCCTGGTCTGCATCACCACTTCTTCTCCCGGGTCCGCCTCAACCACCGGCGGTATATCCGGGTGCCAGCGATTGTGTCCCTTGTCAGGCTCATCGCCACACCTTTTGGAATAGTCCAGCTCAATGCTTTTCATCGGTTTCCTCCCATATGGCCTTTTTGGGCGAGGTAACTGAAAGCCCGCTCGAAAGTTCACGCATTATAGACCAAGAATCTCAGAACCTGATATGCGGTTGACGCACACCCGGCAACCCTGGATACTGGGCGTGATTTCCACATGAATCAGCTGAAGATTGGAGGCAGACATGCGATTAGGCGCGATTTTCCCCCAGACAGAGATCGGCGCGGACCCCGCAGCCGTTAAGGACTTTGCCCAAGCCGCGGAAGACTTGGGTTACGAACATATATTGGTGTTTGACCATGTGTTGGGCGCAGACCAAACAAAGAGGGACGTTTGGGACCGGCCCTACAACAAAGACGACATGTTCCACGAGCCCTTCGTGATGTTCGGCTACCTGGGAGCGATCACAGAGAAGATAGAGTTCACCACCGGAGTACTGATCCTTGGCCAACGGCAGACCGGCCTGGTGGCCAAACAGGCCGCCGAGGTGGACGTGCTAACCGGAGGCCGCCTGCGCTTGGGCATCGGCATCGGCTGGAACGAGGTTGAGTATGAGGCTCTGGGGCAGAGTTTCAGCAACCGTGGCCGGCGCAGCGAAGAGCAGATTCAACTTCTACGCAAACTGTGGACCGAGGAGTCCGTCAGCTTTGAAGGCCGGTACCACAAAGTCACCAACGCCGGCATCAACCCTCTGCCTGTGCAGCGGCCCATCCCCATCTGGTTGGGCGGCGGCGAAGACAGGGTGATCAAGCGGATCGGCGAGATGGCCGACGGTTGGTTCCCTCAGTTCCAGCCCGATAGCGCCGGACAAGAGAAGCTTGCCCAGATGCGGGAACACGCCACCAAAGCCGGCCGCAACGCCAAGGACATCGGCATCGAGGGCCGGGTCGCCTATGCCACCGACAAGCAGGAAGACTGGGAGAAGATAGCATCTGCCTGGGACGAGGTTGGCGCCACCCACCTGTCAGTGAATACCATGCGCGCCGGACTGAAAGGCCCAGACCAACACATAGAAGCCATCAAACGCTTTAAAGAGACAGTTTCTGGGTAGGCGGAGTGGGGCGGTTACTCTGAGTTGGACCATTTGATTAGGACAGGAAACTCATGGAGGTGGTCCGACAGGCTCACCATGAGCGGGTTAGCGGGCAGCTTGTCAGTGGGCGCTACTCGTTATAAGACTGCACCGTGAAATAGAAGGTGCTGCCCTTACCCAATTCGCTGTCGACCGACATAGAACCGCCCAGCCTCTGGATGATCTCGTTGCAGATGGGCAGCCCGAGTCCGGTCCCCTTTGGCCTATCAGACAGGGATTCCCCGACCTGCTTGAATTTATCGAACACTTCCTGACAGTCCTCGGATGTAAGTCCGATACCGTTATCTGAAACGCCGACGCGAATCACGGGTGAGTCTTCTTCACTCCCGTCGTGGCCGGCGAGTCGTGCGCTCACTTCGATCTGTCCTTCGCTCGGAGTGAACTTGATGGCATTGCTCAGGAGATTGTTGATCACTTGGACCAACTTGTCCCGGTCGCTCAGGATGGGCGGCAGGTCCGGTTCTATGTTGGACACCAGCGACAGGTTCTTTTGCAGAACGACGGCGTTGATTGTGGACATTGCAGTGTCGATCACCTCTGGAATGGACAATTCAGCTAGGTTCCATTGCTCTTGTCCAGACTCGATCCTGGCAAGGTCCAAAACGTCGTTGATGAGCCTCGTCAAACGGTCGCACTCGTCGTTGACGATCCCGATGAACTCTTGGCGGGTTTCCGGTTCTATGTCGTCGTATGACATGAGTATCTCAGCGGAGCTTTTGATACCGGTCAAAGGGGTCCGAAGTTCGTGAGACACCATTGACAGAAAGTCGTCTTTCATCTGGTCAAGTTCTTTGATGGTTGTGATGTCCCTGCCGTACAGATTGGCATAGCTGCCGTCTGTGATAGGGGCGAGGAGAAACGATATTGTCCTCCCCTCAACCTCGGCTTCTATCTCGGTGTCGGTATCGGAGCTAAGCACGGTGGCAACTGAGTCGCGCCATTCAAGTGGGGCTACTTCTCCGACCTCACAGCCCCAACTATTGAGTACCGGCTTGCTGGCCGAGTTTGCGTACAAGACGGTTCCGTCAAGCGCTAGACGCAGAACCGGACTGGGGTCCTCGGAAGGGAATTTGGACAGGCTCTCACGGTTTTCGATCTCTTGCAGCAGCCGTGCGTTGGTGCTGGTGAGGTCTGCAGTCCGGGCCGCGACCTGGCTTCCCAGTTCCTCGTTGTACTTCAAAAGGTCTTCTCGATTCTTCCGGACCTCTGCCACCAGAGGAAGCCAATGCAAAAACCCCACAAGGATCAAGCTGAAGCCGATGAGGAAACCGCCAACCTTCTCCAGTAGAGCCTCGGTGGTGGTGTCCCCTATAACAACGTAGCGGTTCAGGCTTTCGTAGTTGTCGGTAATATCTATCAGGCTGCCGAAGAGGACTAATGTGAACCCGGCCAGGATATGAGGCCACCCCTTCAATTGCTGGAGCTGCTCCCGTCTGCCTATCCAGAATAGATATCCGAGAATCAGAGCCATGATGGCCGCCCTAATGCTTTCTAAGAGGACATCGGACATGATTTCTCGTTGTTTAACCCCTTGGGCCGGATGGGCGCCAACAGTGTCAAACCGATTCTAATAATTTTAGGCACGTAACCATGTTACAGGCACGGTCCGATATTTCCCAACCCTATTTCGTGAAGAAATCCTCGAACCGGGGAAAGTGCCTACTACCAAGCGCCCTTTCACTTTGGTAAGAGACGCTGACAGAAACTCAGTCCCGGATCAAATCCTTGACCCGGTCCAGTATGCGGTTGCTCACGTCGTATTTGGTCAGCAGGGGCAGCTCTTCGACCTGCAGGTCCCGGTCGATGAGGGTCACTTGGTTGGTATCGGAACCGAAGCCACTGCCCTCGGCGGTGATGTCGTTGGCGACGATCAGGTCCAGTTGCTTACTGACCACCTTGGCCTTGGCGTTCTCAACCAGGTTCTGACTCTCGGCGGCAAAACCCACCCGGACAAAGCTGCCCGTAGCAGACTTCAAGATATCCGCGGTTTTGGCCAGAGGTATGTTCAGGTCGTCCTCGGCTTTCTTGATCTTTTGGTCGGCGGCGGCTGCCGGCTTGTAATCCGCAACGGCCGCGGCCATAACCAGAGCGTCGGCCTTGCTCAGATGCCCTTGGATCGCGTCTCCCATCTGCTCAGCCGTGCGCACCTTGACCACATTTACCAGGGCCGGGTCGGGCAGGCTGGTTGGGGCTGTCACCAGCACCACATCCGCGCCCCGGTCCCGGGCGGCTTCGGCCAGGGCGTAGCCCATCTTGCCAGAAGAATGGTTGGTGATGACCCGTACCGGGTCTATGGGTTCCATGGTCCCTCCGGCGCTCACCACCACGGTCCTTCCGGCCAGGTCTCCGTCTTTGCCCATAGCGTAGGAGATGTAGCCGAGCAATTCGGGCGTTTCCAACAGCCGTCCCATTCCGGATAGACCCGATGCGAGCCTCCCGGCGCCAGGCCCGGCGATGACCACTCCGCGCTCTTCCAGTGTGGTCAGGTTCGCCTGCGTGGCTGGATGGTCGTACATGTTGCCGTCCATGGCCGGTGCGACCACCAGCGGGCACTTGGCGGCTACGATGGTGGTGGTGAGTGGGTCGTCGGCCAGGCCCAGGGCCAGCTTGGCGATCGAATGTACGGTCGCTGGGGCTACGACTATGACATCGGCCTGTTGGGCCAGGGCCACGTGCTCAACGCTGTATTCGGAGTCCGGGTCGAAGGAGTCGGTCACCACCGCCCGGTGGGTGATGCTGCGGAAAGCCAGAGGTGTGACGAACTGGGTGGCCCCGTAACTCATTATCGTGTCGACCAGAGCCCCTGCCTGCACCAGCTTGCTGGCCAGGTCCAAGGCTTTGTAGCAGGCGATGCTTCCAGTAACGCCCAAGACAACGTGTCGATCTTTCAGGGGTCCGGCCATGGTTCAGTCCAATATCTTGGGCGGAGGCTGGTTCTTCTCGTAGATCAGCCGGAGCCCGATCAGTGTCAGGTCTGGATTGATGGCGTCGAATACATCGCCAACGCCAGCGATGACGTCCGCCAACCCCCCTGTGCCGACCACCTTGGCATCTTCTCCCAGCTCTTTCTTGAAGCGGGCGACCATGCCGGTGACCAGGCCGGAGTAGCCAAGCACCAAGCCCGATTGCAGGGCTTCGGTTGTGTTCTGGCCGATCGCCGTCTCAGGGGCCACCAACTCCACTCTCCTGAGTTGGGAGGTGTTCAGAAACAGGGCCTCCGCCGCCACGTTCATGCCGGGCGAGATCGCGCCGCCCAGATAGACTCCATCCCTGGACACGGCGTCGAAGACGGTGGCCGTGCCGAAATCGACTATCACGGTGGGTTGGCCATAGAGGTGAATGGCGGCAACCGCGTCCACGATGCGGTCTGCGCCCACGTCCCGCGGATTGTCGTAGCTGATCTGGAGGCCGGTCCGGACGCCGGCTGTGACGGTGAGAGGGGTGACCTTGAAATAGGTGTGTATCAACTCCTCAAAGATGCCCGTCAGGGGCGGCACGACGCTGCACATGCAGACATCGGTGATGCCCGAAGGGTCGATGCCGTTCAGGACCAGCAGGTCGCGCAGGGTAAGGCCGTACTCGTCGGCGGAACGTCTGGAGTCGGTTGACACCCGGAGGTTCGCCGCCAGATGTTCCCCCTGGAACACGCCCAGATTGACCATGCTGTTGCCGATGTCTATAGCTAAGAGCATTTCTCTATCTTTACCGTTTTTCGAACGATACGAAGTGCCCACAATTATACGGTAAGCCGATGAAACGGAGCAACGACAGGCGTGGCGGGCCCGTATTGCCGTTTCCCGCGATTAGAGCCGAAGGCCTACTTTACATATGGCATGTGGCACTGTTGACGGCCACCAGCCTGTTCTAGATTAGATAGAGCGGAATACGCTCCGGGTCTATCAGGACACAGGTTAGGAGGGCAATACTTCCATGAACAACAAAGATGTCGTTAGCCGATTCTTAACTGAGATTCAAAACAACAAGAACCTG
>CAYXDE010000032.1:0-26395 GCA_964463525.1 uncultured Dehalococcoidia bacterium
CGGCGCGGTTGGAGACGGCTTCAATGGAATATCGGTCCAGGAGATGGTCCAGGACGCCGTGGAAGTGATCGTCGGGATCAGCTACGACTCCCAGTTGGGAGCGACCATCCTCTTCGGTTCGGGCGGTGTGATGGTCGAGGTCTACAACGACGTTGCGTTGCGCCTCTGTCCCATCGACGAAAGAGATGCCTTGGAGATGATCGCCGAGGTGAAAGGCGCCCGCCTGCTGGAGGGGTTCCGGGGCAATCCGGCTGCTGACGTGTCAGCGCTGGTCGACACCTTAGTCAAAGTCTCCCATCTGGGAGCCCAGTTGGAAGGCAGCCTGACCGAGTTGGACATCAACCCGTTGATGGTCCTGCCCGCCGGGCAAGGGGTCAAGGCAGCCGACGCCGTCGCGGTGTTCCGGGCGTAGAAGACCTACCCTGAACCCTTGCCCAGAGGCCTTAGTTACTGGGCGACCATTTGTATATCTTCTGGAGGCTGCCGCCCATTAGGGTTACCCGTTCGGCGTCGGAGAGTTGGTCTGTGACACGGAAGGCCTCAACACCCTGCTCGTAGTTCAGCAGTTCCACGGCGCGCGTCCAGTCGGTGCCCCACATGCACCGGTCCAAGCCGAAAGCCTTGAACACTTTGCCCAGCGGTTCCCAGATGTCCGGGTATGGGAACGGTTGATGGGACAGCGTGCCTGCGCCGGAGATCTTGATCGACACGTTGTCGAACGCCGCCAGGGCTAATACGTTGTCCAGGTCGCCGAACGGCTCCGGCGGAACCGGCGGCAAGAACGGCTGGGCCAGGCCCACGTGGTCGATGATCATGGAGGTGTTCGGGTTCCGGCGGGCCAGTTCACCCATCAGGGGGAGTTTGCCCGAGCACATCACGTTGATGGGAATGCCGGCCTTGGCGCCGCCGGCGAGTATGGCGTTCAAACCGGGGTCATCAGCCTCATAGTCCTTGGCCGTAAGCATGATACGCGCGCCGACAACACCAGGGGTTGCCGCCCATTCCGCGACGTCGTCTGCCGGGGATGCAGCGTCCGAATCAAAAGGCCTGACCAGCCCGAACTTGCCTGGGTGTTTGGCGTGAACCTCTTGCGCGTAGCTGGCGTCGTACTGATAGAGGCTAAACGGCGAAATGAGGATGGCCCCATCAACGCCAACCTTGTCCATCGCCGCAACCATGTCGTCACCGGTGACTTCATCGGGCCCTTGCAGAAACCCCGCCCAGGGGCGTCCCGGATGGTTCCGCTCGTAGGCATGTACTTGAACATCGATCGTGGGAGACTGAGTTGCCATAGCGCTCACCTCTTTCTACTTTGACCCTGCCCCAGAAGAGACCTAGCCAGCGGACAGTTGCTAGCAGTTTAGGATTGGCGTTTCAGCCCGTCAACAGCCTCCGGGATATTTCTTCGGGCACTGCAGATGGGCCAACGCCGCATGTTTAGCGCATTCAACGCAAATGCCCCCGTTCTTTCTGGGAAGAACGGGGGCATTTTTTGGGCCTATCAGTCCCAGTTACCAGATCAATGGTTGTGCTCCACCATTGGATTCCACTCGGTAACTCCAATGATGCTGGGATCACGCATGGCTTCCATATAGGCCGGGATCTGTCCGGTGATAACGCTGCCGTGGTGGCAAGCCAAGACCTTGGGGTTTCTAGCCTCGATCTTGTCCAAAGCCGAATCCAGGTGTTCGCGCGATGGGAAGATACCGATCATCTTGTACATGGCCAGCATCCCTTCGATCTCAGCATCATCGGTGGTCGCCGGTCCCGGGCCCGGTTGGATAAAAACATCCGAACAGAATTGGGTGCCCGTGGCGTGGTCGAAGGGCAGCATGCCGTCCCAAGTATGGACGTAAGGCGTGGTCATGCATTCAAGTCTGTGCTGCCCCAGGTCCAGTATCTCGCCGTCCACCATGGGAATAGGTTCCCTGATGGAGAAATCGCCCAGGTTGGTCAGAGCTCCAACCGGACTGCACACCGGCTGGGCGTTGGGCGCCTGACCCAAGAACGAGTTCAAAGCGCCGCATTCGTCTCCTTCAAAGTGTGGAACGACCACATAGCGCAAAGTTGACGGGTCTATGATCTTCTTTACTGCCTCTAGGCTCTCATCGAACATACGGTTCATTCCGGTCTCAACCAGGGTGGGCAGTTCATCTTTGATCACAAAGAAGCTGAAGGTCACCGGAGACTGTGGGACCTCGATATTCACCCGGTAGATGTCTTGTGCGATCTCGGTGATAGTAGCCATTCTTATCTCCTCTTCATAACTAAATTTGGCGGTCTAGGTCTCTTGGTGAGAGCTTGCTGCGGGCGATTCAGCCAAAAGGCGCATCACCAAGGCGCTCACCTTGTCCACGGCCTCGCCTGTTGCTACGTCCTGGTCGTCCAAGGACTGCCAGACCCTGAAGTCTGTGAAGGCGAGAATCGTTGGAACGCTGGCATTGTTGGCCCTGTCGATCTCCAATACTCCGGTCACTATCTCTTCTCTGGCGGCGTCCCAGGCCTTGAACCATTCGGCCAGAGCCTGCACCTGGTTCGCGTCTCTCAGCGCCACAGCGAAAAACACGCTTCCCCGGTCATAGAACTCGTAGATCTCTTGGACCATTAGCCCTACCCGGCTGGTTTGGTCCGGCACATCCCCTATCGTCTTCCGGACCGACTGTAACGTCGGTGGCCTGATAATTCCGGCCACTTGCTGGCCACAGGCTGGGACAAGTTCGTTCAGAGTAGGGAAGTGCCGATAGACCGTGGCTAGGGCAACGTCGGCCTTCCGGGCGATATCCTCCCAACTAGTGCCGACCACGCCCTGTTCACCATGGAGGGCCACCGTGGCGTCGACGATCCGCTGGCGAGTCTCATCGACAGCCTGCCTTCGCTTGTCCATCCTGTATCGGCGTGGGGCCATATCGTCCTTGAATATTCTTCAAAGAGAATATTTTATTAAAAAAATCATATTGCTAATATGATGTCAAGGGTTTGTCCGCAAATAGGTTGGCTGGGGTCTGATGCTGGATGAAGAGTTGCGGCCAAATGAAAAGACGCCCGGGCGCTAATGCCCGGGCGTCTTTTGTTTTACTTTTGCTGTCTGGGCCGAGAACCTGCCGCTCTTAAAGGGCGCACACGGCCAGGCTAAAGGGGGATGCTTCTACCAGGACTGTAATACCGGCAGCACTTCTTTGGCGAAGAGCTTTAGGCCCTTCTCCGCGACATCATACGGTGTGCCGCCGAAGCGGAAAGACACGTTCCACTCAAAGTTGCCGATCAGGTTCCGCCGGTCTTCAAGTCCTCTGAGGATCTTGTCCGGTGTCCCCCAACTGGCTGCCTTCATGAAGCCGTCTACGGCCCCTTCCATGCCGGCTGAGCGTGCGATCTCGGCCTTCTGCTGGTAGGAGTCGTAGCCCTTCACCGACTGGAAATGGTCGCCGAGGAACTCGTAGTGGTAGAAGTTGCTCTCGACGAACTTGCCTTGGTACTGGCGGGCGTCTTCTTCGGCTTGGGCCATGTCTGAGTTGCAAATGACAAACTCGGTCAACATCACATCGGGCGCTTCCGTGCCGTGGAACTCCCGGTGCAAGGAACGGACGCGCTCGATGCCGGGTAGGCGCATCTCCCACGGACGGTCCGCGAACATCACGACATGCGCGCCCAGTTTGGCGGCGGACACGACCGACTCTTCGCTGGATGCGACGGCGTAGATGCGGCCATCGAACGAGTGTTGGGGCCGGGGGCGAATCTCAGTGCGGGGCTGTTTGTAGAATTTGCCGTCGCCTTCCATGAACCCGGTCTTGAGGGCGTCTACAATCATGGGCGCCGCCTCATCGAAACGCTCCCGGGACTCGTCCATATTCAGACGGAAAGTATCGAATTCCCGTTTTGCGAGACCGCGTCCGAACCCGAGCCGCAGGCGGCCGTCGCTCAACATATCAAGCACGGCAGCCTGTTCCGCCACGCGCAGCGGGTCGTGCCAGGGAAGGATCACAGCGGCCGTACCCACGTCGATGTTGGGGTACTTGGTGGCCAGGTGGGTCATCAACTGGAGGTTGTCAGGGACGAACGAGTAGTCATTGAAGTGGTGTTCGGCAGACCACAGGCAGTCGAAGCCTTCATCGGCGGCGATCTGCGCCAGGCGAAGTTCCTCCTCCCACATCTGGCTGTCCGTGCCTCCTTCCCAGCCGTAGCTCGAGAAGATCATCATAAATCCGACATCCATGGAAATACTCCTTTGCTTTGGTAATCACTCTTATTATGACAGTTCCAGTTCCGCTATCCCAATGCCGCTCTCCCCTGCCACTGAGTAGAGCAGGTAGTTCTTTTCACCCTCGGAATATATGGCGGGGTCGCGTAATTGGTTGACGTGTCCGTAAGCCACGCTCCTGACTGACGATTCCAACGGAGCGTCCGACCCTTCCCACGGGCGTTCCGGGCGCAAGACCTCGACCGCCGGGGAGTCCTGCCACTCTTTCCAGTCTTCGGACAGGTCTATCGTGCTTTTTAGGATCCGCTCCGGCGTATCACCCACCTGGCTCCAGAACACGTGCAACAGGTCTCCCTGTTTCAGCAACGCCGCATGGCGCATGTCCTTGTTGAACAACAAAGGGCCCTGTTCAAGGGGAGGTAAGCCGTCTTTGAAGCGGTATATCTGGCCTGGCATCACCAGGGCGAAGGTCTGGCCGTCATGGATGAACGCCCTCAGATAACTTCTGCTCAGAATCTCCGGACGCGCGGTGAAACTAATACCGTCTGGCGATGTGGCCATCCGGGTTACTTGATGACCCAGGCCTTCAAGACCATGGTAATACATCACGATCATCTGGTTATCTGAGTCGACGTGCACGTCGGGTGAAGCGATGTGGGGCGTCGTCAACTCTTCCAGCAGCCCATGGGGCAGCACGTCCGGCCCGCGCAACGCCTGCCGTTGTTTCTTGATCTCCTCAACGGCTTCCGGCGGGGCATCGGGCGGCTCGGTGAGAAAGTGGGAGCCGGCAAGCTGCAGGCTACCCGGCGGGTGGATCTTCCAGGGCCCTTTCAGGTCGTCCGCATAGGCCAGGCGGATATAGCTGCCTTTGTGATCGGCAAAATAGAGGTAGTACTTGCCCAGCGGTGAGTCGACCCAATCCGGCACGCGTATCAATGAAGGACCCTGGATGTTGTCACCGATGCTCGGATGGAGGTCAGGACCGATGATTGGAGCATCGATGAGACGGGTTACGCGCATTCTGTTTTCTCCGGTAAAACTCTAGAGCCTGGCTTAGACGAACCAGCCCATCCCTTTGTAATAGCCTCTCAGGTGGGCTATCTGTCCGCCGTGAACGCAATTATCGAAGACCAAAACTCCCAGGATCGCGCCGATGGAAGCCGGAGGCCGGGGAGGGATCTCCAACTCGCGCTCCATATCCGCCGCGGATAGGGAACCTATATACGCGGTGGCGGCGGTCTTGACGCTTTCGTAATAGCCCACCAGCGATTCCTTGGGCGGCAGCTTCCAAGCTCCGACCTGTTCTTTGGTCCACCCCTGGCCGTTCTCGTCTTCGCCAAGGCCGAATTTCTCAAGCCAACCTTCTTTGACCCATAGCTCGGGGATTTCCTGGCACCAGGCATGAACGAAGCGGTCAACTATCCTTGTCTTGTGCCAAAGGAGCCAGCCCATGGAGTTTGATTCGTCATTCAACCGTGCGGCCAACATCGTGTCGTCGGCGTCTTCTAGGGCTTTGTCCACCATGCCCCAATTGCGTTCAAGGGCGGTTATGGCGGTCTGTGTGGCTGACATTGGTCTGACTCCAAAGGCGAAGTATCGCAGGGGGTTAATCTACAGCGGGCCGGTATAGTTGTCCAACGAAAATGACAGCTACCCTTGCTTGGTCGTGAGTTTGGTG
Organism: uncultured Dehalococcoidia bacterium; assembly: GCA_964463525.1. Classification (GTDB taxonomy): domain Bacteria; phylum Chloroflexota; class Dehalococcoidia; order Lucifugimonadales; family UBA3495; genus UBA9611. Next base: position 5,874 of record CAYXDE010000032.1, read on the forward strand.
AGCTTGTCCGCGCGGTCCTCAGAATCAAGGTTGCGGCAGGTTGCGATGATCTCCTCGAACTGCGACTCCGGGACCGGCAGGCCAGGTATGACCTCGCTGATCCGGCGGGCTTCCTCTTCGAAGTCCCAGATGAACTCGCGGCCGGTGGATTGCTTCGTATAGCTCTTGCCGTCTTTGGTGAAGACGGTTATGCGTGGGCCGAAGAGCGTCATCTGGTGCGACGGAATGATCTTCACCCGGTGCATCAGGTCCAACACCTCGGGCGGGTCGCCGCCGCCGTCTGGGACGCCCTGCCCTTGGCTCCGTAATAGTGGGAACCCGCGCATGGCAACGCCGTAAGCGGTGTAGTACGCAGTGCCGCCCTTCTGGGCTTCGCCATCTTCCCGGCGGCTCGGGAAAGCCGGACTGGGGTATTGGGTCTCCATCCAGTTCACAACAGCCTCGACCCGGTCGACGTCCTCATACTTGATGTCATGCTCGGTACAGAGTTGTGCCGAAACGTCGATGTGGGCGATGTTATAACCGGCCGTCGAGTAGATGCGGTAGAGGGTCTCAAGGAACATCCAGTCTTTGCCCAGACCCTCGGTGATCTTGTCCAGGGTTGTCTGGGTCTGACCGACAAAACTGTGGGTTAGCCGGCCCTGGTTGTTACCTGCGTAGGCATGATAGAAGCCGGCTTCGCCTTCCAGGGTGGTGTCCCCTCCCACGTGTCCATTCTGCGCCAACGACACTGCAAGCATGGCGTTACGCACCGCGGCCCCCTCGCGCAGAGCGCGGCCGCCGTTACGCGGTCCTTCCAGGTTGCCGGCCGCCAGGTGTACACACAGCGCGATGGTGCTGTTCACCTGGTCTTCGTCAAGGTCCAACATCTTGGCGGCCGCGATGGCGGGTCCAAAAATACCGAACACAGGACCGGCGTGGAAGCCGCGGGCCATCACCGTTGGAATGAAGTCCGACGCCATCCGTTCCATAACCTCGTAACCGGCAGCGACGGCGGTGAGGAATTCCTTGCCTGACGCCCCAGAGACCTCTGCGCCCGCAAAGGCGCCCGGCAGGATGCTGGTGCCGGGGTGGGTGAGCATGCGGTAGGTATCCCACTTGCCGCCCAAGAAGGCCATCTCCGCATTGGCGAATGCGGCGCCGCCCTTGGTCACGGTTGTGCCGTCCACCATGATGGTAGCGCCGTGGCTCACGCCAGCTTCTTCCGCGGTGATGAGGTCCACCGCCTGCTGGCCTGCCTTGGTTTGAGAGCCGAGGAGTATGGACGCCAGGCTCTGAAGAGTGACTCCTTTGGCGCGGTCGACGACCGCCGGCGGAAGGTCGTCGTAGCGTAATCCTACGACCCACTGAGCAAGTTGACGGCTGAGAGATACCATTTCTGTCTCCAAGATTATTCTGATCTATCGATTTTCGAACAGCATCAGGCGCTAGGTGTCGGAGCGCTTGCCGTCTCTGATACTACGCCACAATTTTTCGCGGGTATATGGAGCATCGATATGGCGGACGCCCGTGGAAGATATCGCAGCCATGATGCCGTTTGCCAATGCGGCGGGTGAAGGCACGGTGGAGACCGAGCCTATCCCTTTGGCTCCCAGGGGGTTGGTTGGGGAGATAGTGTCAACGGTGTCCAAGATCAATTCAGGGATATCTACGGCCCGTGGAATCGCGTAGTCCATCAAACTGCCGCTGAGGGGCTGCCCATCTTCGTTATACACAACCTGCTCGAACAACGCCTGACCCAAACCCTGGGCTATCCCGCCGTGGATCTGTCCTTCCACGATCATCGGATTGACTATCTGCCCGCAGTCGTGCACCCCAACGTAGCGCAGAATCTTCACCGCCAGGGTTTCCCGGTCCACCTCGACAGCGACGGCATGGGCCCCAAATGAGACCGGGCTCTGAGGAAGGGTGTACTCATGTTGGAAATCCAAGCCCAGACCGGTCTCCGCTGACAGCGCATCCTGGTCGTAGGCCATCGCGGCCAGGTCAGCAAAGGCTATCTTCTGATCGGGCCGGTTTTCGTTGAAAATTCGCCCTTCTTGAAAAGAGATATCTTCGCGGGAGCAGGAGAAGTGCTTGGACGCCAAGAGGGCCAGCTTTTGCTGCGCTTCTTGAAGGGCTATCTGAACGGCAGAGCCGCCGATGATAAGACCTCTGCTGGCGCTGGTGCCGATGCCGTATGGGAAGACGGAACTGTCACTGTGCAGCACCCGAACTTTCTCAGGTTCCACACCGAGCATGTTAGCCGCGAGTTGGGCGAAGGTCGTCTCCGTGCCCTGGCCGTGGGGAGAGACTCCGGTGTAGATGTCCACCTGGCCGGAAGGATCTATGTTCACCCGCGCGCTTTCCGTGCGATGCTCCCCGCCGGCTCCTGAGGATTTGATGAAAGTAGCCAAACCTATGCCCAGATATGGCTCATGGGGTTTTCTCTGGCCCACTTTCTCCTGCCAGTTGGGATATTCAAACAATTCCAGAGTGCGGTCCAGCACCTGGTCATAGTCGCCGGAATCGTACATGTTGCCGGTACAGGACTTATAGGGGAACGAGTCTTTGGGTATGTAATTCTTTCGCCTTACATCCACCGGGTCCAGCCCCAGGTCTTTGGCGATCAGGTCCATCGTCCTTTCGATGCTGAAGGCGGCCTCCGGGCTTCCGGTCCCCCGGTAGGCAGCGGTGGGAGTCTTGTTGGTGATGACCCCCAGAATCTCCGCCCTCACGGCTGGAATGTCGTAGGGCCCGGTTATCCGGCGGGCCGCGTTGAACAGGGGGAAGGGGGTGGTGAAATAGAAATAGGCGCCGATGTCCGCGAGGATACTGACCCGGATTCCCAGAAGCTGGCCATCGGACCTGACGGCAGCTTCCATATCCAAACTCATGCCCCGGCCGTGGTAGGTGAGGAGGTTCTCCTGGCGTTCTTCGATCCACTTAACGGGCCTCTCTAATCGCAGAGAGAGAAACGGAATCAGGATGTCCTCTGAAAACATGCAATCTTTGATCCCGAAACTGCCGCCCACATCGGGAGAAGCAACCCGGATGGTCTCTTCCGGTCTCTCCAGCGAGCGGGCTAGATAGCGTTTGACCTGGTGAGGGGCTTGGGTAGAGTCCCAAACGGTCAGAAAATCTTCTTTGGGATCGTAATCGGCGATCACACCCCTTCCTTCCATGGAAGCCGGGGCGAGCCTCTGAATCTGGTATCTCTGACGCACGATGTGGTCGGCCTGGGCGAAAGCCTGGTCGATGTCGCCGCCTTCCTGGACGGACCTCATCGCCACGTTGGTCCCGATGTTGGCGTGAATGACCGGAGTTTCAGCGGCGGTAGCCTCGTCTGGGTTCACGACCGGCGAAAGTGGCTCGTAATCAACCAGCACCAACTCTGCGGCGTCTCTAGCAGAGTAGGGGTTCTCCGCCACCACCACGGCGACCGGCTGGCCAACGTAGCACACCTTGTCTTGGGCCAACACGGGATGCCCGGGAGGGTTGAATTCGTCTACAGAACGGTCTCCCATCTCCCTGATGGGGATGTTCGGCAACACACCTACCAAGTCGGCGCCGGTAACCACATCCACAACGCCTGGAATCGCCCGTCCGCCATAGGAATCGATCGAACGAATCAGAGCATGAGCATGAATGCTCCTGATCACAAAGGCGTGAAGCATCCCGGGCAACTTGATGTCGTCGATGAACACCCCATTACCGGTGATCAGTCTGGCATCTTCGAATCTCTTCAGCGGCTGTCCGATGTAGTCCAACTTAGCCCTCCCCTCGATCGAGCGCCATCTCGGAGGCCTTGCCTGCAAAGTCTTCCGGTCCCGATGCGTCGAGAATGTAGCACGTCCAATCGGGAATGGGTAGTCGTCCGCGACTTCGGCCGTGACTGACTCACGGGTCTCCCAGATAGGCCGGCCGTCTAGATGCGGTATCTGATCCAAGGAACCGTTATACTGACACGGCCCCGGCCAAAGCGAGCTTCCCGGAATCGAATACCCGAATCAAATCCCCGGTTGAGGAGAACACAGATGCATTGCGGAGTGATGGTCACCGGTTATAACCAAGGTGACTGGGACCGGCTAATAGCGGAAGACTACGACCGGCCGCCGGACGTTCCGGACGCCCAGAATATGGACAACACCCTTTACATGGGGGAACTAGTCGAGCCACTGGGTTTCGATTCGATCTGGGCGACCGAGCACTACGGTTCCGCATATTCGATGCAGCCCAACCCGTTGCAGTACCTGGCGTTTTGGGCGGGGCGCACCAATCGAGTAGACGTGGGCACTGCGGTTATCGTGGCGCCGTGGTGGAATCCCGTGCGTCTGGCCAGTGAAATCTCCATGCTCGACATCTTGTTGAAGGGCCGCCGCCTCCACCTGGGCATCGGCCGCGGTATAGCGCCGCACGAATATTCTTCACTGGGCTACCCGATCGAGCAGTCGCACAAGTATTTCTACGACGTGATCAATGTCCTCAAGGCCTCCGACGGCGCTGAGCGGTTCGAGTTCAAGGGCGATATCTATGATATACCGCCGACCAGCATCCGGCCCCAGGCACGTCACAAGGGCGATCTGACCAGCAATATCAAGGTGGCCTTCAGCACTGAGGCGTCGGCAAAGATGGCTGCCGAGAACGGTCTTGGTCAGATGTTTGTCGCCGGCGACGACGTCAACGAAATGGTGGATAAGGTGCAGAGGTTCAACAGGATCCGCAGCGAACTTGGCCTGCCGCCGGACCAGCCCACCACCCTGCTGTGGATGTACTGCGCCGAGACATCCGAAGAAGCCGAGGAAGGGTGGGAATATTTCAAAGCCCAGGGCGTCGCGGCCCAACACCATTACTTCGATTGGAACAATCCTGGCTACGAAGGCATACATGGCTACGAGGAATACCTCTTGCGCCAGAACGCCGACATAAGCCCGGCGGAAGCCCGGCTCGCCGCACGGCGCGCAACCCAGCCCATCGGCACCCCGGACCAGATCATCGAGAAGATCAAGACGCTGCAGCAGACCATCAGCATGGAGAAGGTAGTCATCCACATGATGTACGGTGGGATGCCCAGGGAAAAGGCCGAAAAGAGCCTGAGGCTCTTCGCAGAGAAGGTCCTTCCAGAGATTCAGGCCATGCCCACTCCGATCAATCCCAAGTCTTTGGGCGAACCTGCCCGCTAAAATCTAAGCTGATGGAGAGAAACATCCATGCCGATCTATGAAAATGGTCCCGTGCGCATCAACTATGAGGAGACAGGCTCCGGTTTTCCCCTGTTGATCATCCCCGGAGGCGGACTCAATGCTTCCATACCATTGCTGGAGACATCGGTGCCGTTCAACCCGATGAAGACATACAAGGACGATTTTCGTTGTATCAGTCTAGACCTGCGCAACGCCAACCCGGGCCAATCCAGCGGCCCCATCGAGATCGACCGTCCCTGGGACGCACACTCCGATGACCAACTGGGACTGATGGACCACCTGGGAATCCGAGAGTTTCTGGTCATGGGCTTCTGCATCGGCGGCCCCATGATCCACAACCTGCTCAGACTGGCGCCGGAGCGCATCGTCGCGGCTGCACTGATGCAGCCCAGCGGATTCAGCCCGGAACACCCGGACCTCTTTTACCAGAACAACATCACGGGCTGGGGGCCGCCGCTCTGCGAGAAGCGCCCGGAACTCAATATGGACATGATCCATGACTTCCTGACCAGCATGTATACAGACCGGGCCGACTTCGTTTTCACAGCTTCGCGCGATTATGTGAGCACGGTCCAAACGCCGATGCTGATAGCGCCCGACAACATACCCGCGCACCCATACGCAGCGGCCATGGAAGTAGCCGGCCTCGCTCCGAACTCCGAGACAACCATCTTTCCGTGGAAAGACACCCAGGAGCACATAGACGAGGTTGTAGAGCACGCCCGCCGCTTCTTGAAGCAGCACGAACCGGTGAGTTCCGCCGGCTGACGGCCCTGAAGCCAGTCAAGACGTTAACACGCTACCGGGCGAGTACAGCCCTTTTAGGTTGAGGTAGCGAGCGGGGTCAGATCCCTGCCTTGAAGAGCAGGGTGGTCTGGGCCGTACCGGTGGGCGCGGAACACCGAGTTGCCATAGGCAGTGGTGGAGCCGCGGCCATGTTCTCCGCTTATGGCCTTAAAGGGGTTGATGTACTCCCAGACGATCTCTTGGGCAGGCGTAACCTCGAAGATGCGGCCCGGGGCTCCTTCACAGATAAGAGTGTTCCCGTTGGGCAATCTTTCGGAGCCGCTGATGTGATAACTGAAGAATGATATTGGCGGGTCACCAAGATACTCCCATGCGATCTGGTTGTTGCTTGGATCAATCTCAATTATCCGAGAGTGGCTCATTCCCTGGCGGTGGGGTCCGTTGTCGAATAACAAGACATGTCCGTTGTCCAGAAAGGTGGGGTTGTGCTGATGAGAGATCTCTCCCGGGCCCCATTTCCAACTAAACTCTCCGCTGGACCGGTCTACTATACCGACGGTGCTGGTCTGGCGGAAACTCACCAAAAGGTCTCCGTCTTTAGTCACGTTCAAGCTGTTCTGGTGGGTCCACTCGAGACGTCCTTCCAGAGGGCATATCGTGTCTTCCTCCAGGCTCAGGTGTTCCCAGGACCGCCATTCGTTGACAGGGTCGCCTTCAGGCGTGACCTCCCGCACCACATCGCCCAACATCTGCCCTTTAGTCGTGCCGGCGGTGAAGCCGCCGCTCACCTTGGAGGCTAGCTCCTCGGGAATCGACTGCCAAACCAAGACTAAGGTGTTCCCATTGGATAGGCGTTCAAAATCGTGGTGCAGCAACGGATCACGGTATGCCCACACGACCCTGCTGTCCCAGTCCAACTCCAAAATGGCCCCGGCGGCCGTTCTTCCGCCCCTGGGCAGAAGCTCTCGTTCAGGGCGGTCCAAGAAGGATACTTCCTGCCCAGACGGGCCGGTCCGAAGCAATAAGTTGCCGTTGGGCAAGAGGTAACTGTAGTGGATTCCCTCGTCAGATTGCCAGGTATGGCAAACGCGGCCTTCCATGTCGACCAGATTGGTGTGATGACCGCCGAGGTTACTGAATAGCGTGTAGCCCCGATAGCTATTTGTTGCGGAGTAATGAATCAGACCTGTCGAATGATGTGTGGACCATCCCATACCAGCATCGGCTCCTGTATTCGATTCCTGACACCAGGTTCGCAGGAAATATCGTTAGGGTTTAACTTTGCTGATAATATCATCTGATAATCGATAACTTTCTTGGCGAAGGAACGTACAAGTATGCCACCACCGGACCGGTACAACACTGGATACAATGTGGGAGTTGGCGGCGCTGTCGTTGACGACGGCCGGTTGCTCTTGGTCCGCCGCGCGTCGCGCCGGGGCCGTGGCAATTGGCAGATACCCGGCGGGTTTGTCGAGCAGGATGAGACGATGGAGTTGGCCGTGGTCCGTGAGGTGGCGGAAGAGGCTGGTGTCTCGGCCACGGTCCAAGGTGTGCTGGGCATCAGGAACCGGTACGACGAAGACGGGGGCAACAGCTTATATATCGTGATGCTGTTGAGTCCTGAGGCTGGTCAGCCCAACCCCGACATGAAAGAGGTAGACCGGGCCGAGTATTTTAGCCTGGCGGAGATCGAGGCCCTGGAGCAGATCTCACCGGTAAATATCGAAGTCGCTAAACGGGCGCTGGTCCAAGACCAACGCTTGCTATGCGCTCAGACGGTCGATCAACCGAACCGTGGGACATACACGCTGTTCATAGGATAAGGACCCACTCTGGCTTTCTCACCCCATGCCGTCTTAAACTCCCGGTGACGCCCGTTGTTTGGGCGCGCCTGCCTCAGGTCAATAGCCGGCACGAATCTCGAACGGGAGAAATGATGTCTATAGGATGGGCCATCATCAGCTGCGGTGACTATGCCGATTCCAGAGGCGCCCCCGGCATCAACCAGGCCGAGGGCGCGGAGTTGGTGGCCGTGCACAGCCGTGACCGCGGCCGAAGTGAAGCGTTCGGTGAGAAGCACGGAGCCAAGACCGCTTACACGTCGGTCGAGGACGTGCTGAGCGATCCTAGGATCGACGCCGTCTACATCACCTCGCCCAACCACCTGCATGTACAGTACGCCACGATGGCCGCCAACGCCGGCAAGCATGTGCTGGTGGAGAAACCTATCGCGCTCAACATGGCCGATGGCCTGGAAGTGTTGAAGGTATGCCGCGAGCGAGGGGTAAAACTGGGCACTGGTTTGCACCTGCGGCACCATCCAGGACACATCGAAACCAGGAGACTGGTGGCTGAAGGAGCGCTGGGCACCATCGCTCTCGCCCAGTCTCAGATCGGTCAAGGCGAGCGGGGCAACGTCCATCCGGAACCCCGGGCCGGGCTGCGGGACTGGTGGACTCACCCTGAACTGGTCGGCGGCGCATTTGTTATGTTGACCATCGGAGTCCACGCCATCGACGACTTGCAGTTCCTTCTGGGGCAACAGGTGGTTGAACTGGCGGCGATCACTGACGGCCAAACCCAAGGACAACCTCTGGAGAACCTGGCTGTGATGAGCCTGCGTTTTGACGGCGGCACCATCGGAACGATGTGCTGCGGGATGCGCCTGCCTGAATTCCAGAACGATGTCGCCCTTTATGGCAGCGAAGGCAAGGTGATACTCGCCGACGCATCGTGGCCGCGTCTGCAAGGGGAACTTAGGGTTTCCAGCGAGACGGTGAACACGACGGTTGCCTACGAGCCAGATTTTGTCTACTTAGTGACTAGGAACATCGAAGACTTCCAGCGAGCCATAGCGGAGGACCGGGAGCCCGCAGCTTCAGGCGCCCATGGCCTCAAGCTGGTGCAGCTTACCGAAGCCATGGTTGAGTCGGCCAAAACAGGCCGTACGATCAAGCTGGAAGCCTTTCCGTAGGTCCAACCGCGGCAGGGTCAGATGCGGCCGTGACGCAGCGCCCGGCCCGCAAGCGCTCCAGTGTGTTGCCCCTTTTCCACTACGACCGAGCCATTCACGACGACGTATTCTATACCCACCGGGAACTGCTTGGGGTCTTGGCGGGTTGAAGGAGACATCACCGTGCTTGGATCGAACACCACTATGTCAGCCTTCATGCCGTCACGCAGCATCCCACGGTCACGGATATCCAGGCGCAAGGCCGCCATGGAGGTCATCTTCCTGACCGCCTCTTCGAGGGTCAGCCGGCCTTCTTCACGGACGTAATCAGCCAATATCGTTGGGTAAGTCCCGTAGCTGCGTGGGTTGGGGTACTCGCCCAAAAGAACAGCATCGGTCCCGATCATCGTCCTGGGATGGGTTATGAAGTCGGGCAGCGTCTCCAAGCTGGGCCCTGGAGAGACGTAAGATATCTGAAGGTCTTCATCCAATGACAGGTCGCAGATGGTGTCGACTTCACCTTGTTCCATCATGTCCGCAATCTCCGCCAGAGACCGTCCTTCATATCTGCGGTTATGGGGGCGCTTGAAGTTGGTCAACATCAGGTCGGTGAACGAACCGCTCCGCGGGCGTATCTCCCGTTTCAGACGCTCCCTCCCTTCCGAAGAACGCAGAACCTCCTTAAGCTTTTCCGGTCCTCCATCGAAGGCCCACTCGGGTATCAATATGAGGAGCCTTGTGCTGCTGTATTCGTAATGGAAGCAGTCCATGGTCACATCTTGACCTTGCCGGGCGGCGTCATCGACCAATCCCAGCAACTGCCCGGCGCTCCCTGGGTGAGTGAGCTTCTGGTAGAAGTGGGTGAGGTGGCATGGGATCTCTCCACGTTGGCCGATCTCCAACGCCTCTTTCACTGGGTCCAAGAACTGGTCGCCCAGCTTGTTGCGCAGGTGAGTGTGGTAGATGCCGCCGTGGCGTCCGGCTTCCTGCGCCAGCTCCACCAGTTCAGTGGTGTCCGCGTAGCTGCCGGGCGGGTAGTCGAGGCCGGTGGAAAGCCCGAAGGCGCCCTGTTCCATCCCTTCCCTGAGCATGGCACGCATATTGGCCCGCTCCGTATCGTTGGCCGGCCTTTCATCCCAGCCAACGGCGGAAATGCGCAGAGGGGAGTTCCCAATGATGTACGCGATGTTGACGGCGACCTTGCCATCGAACATATCCAGATACTCAGCCACGGTGAACCAGCTTCCCGGCAGTTGCGGAGCGCCGTCCAAGCCTGAATTCAGCTCGAAGAACGCCAAGAAGTCGTCGTGGGAAGTGAATGGCGCATAAGAGTTGCCGTCCACCCCCACCAGTTCCGTGGTGATTCCCTGCCTGACCTTTGGGTGGTGTTCGGGTTCGGCCAGGATCATCAGGCCGGAGTGGGCGTGCACATCTATGAACCCCGGGCACACGACTTTCGATCTAGCGTCGATGACCTGGGCGGCCTCGGTGCCGGTGGGACCTCCGCGGAAGATGCGGACAGCGTCGCCTTCTACTCCCACCGATCCGTAGAAGCCAGGGTTGCCGGTGCCGTCCACGATGAGCCCATTATTAATCAAAAGGTCAAGCAAGCCACACCTCGCCGGGATTCAAAGAATCGCGAATCGTCCAGTCCATTGGATTATAACGGGACTGGAGAGTTGAACCCGGCCTGAAACACGGGTCGGTTCTGTTGGTTGACGTTGTGCCAAATATTAGACCGCCGGACGCAACAGAACATAGCTGCGAAGTCCGAAAGGATCAAATCTCGAGAACCAAGCTGCAAGTACGGTGTGTTACCAAGAAATCCACCAAGGTGGTCTCTCCATTGCTTCGGAGTCCCTGAATCTCCAATCCCAAACCGGTAGCATTCAACGGCGGCCGGCCGATGGCAGCGAATGAGTATTTCGAGCCGTCGGGCAGATCGAATTGGATGGTGGTCTTCCCGGCTTGAGCTTCGACCTCTCTTACCTGGGCGTGTGAGACCGGCACGTACTTCCCCTCGAAGCCCAACGGGTGCACAGCCCCCACTGACGGCGCCAAGACGAGGTACCGGGCAAGTCCCGGCTCTGCATGGCCAGATAGCAATATCTCCGTGACTACGGATTCTGCGGTGAAGTCATACACCAGGTCCCCATCTTTCAGCAGCGGTCCCAGATCCACCGAGTATTCCTGAGACTCTTCACTTACGTTCCACACAGAGACGTAGGTCCAGGTGAAACCGTTGATGGTTGTGGTCGCATAGAAGGTTGGGACGGAAGACTGCATGGTCTCCACCAACGGGTACGGCGGGTGATCGGGTTGGGCCAACCGGCCATCGGGAAAGGCGAGTTTTCCGACGATCTCCTTGTCAACATGGCCAATCTTATCGCCAAAACCCACGATTCCTGCGCTGAGGGCTCTGGCCAGCGCCTCCTCCTCGGCTTTGGCATCGGCGAATCCCTCGGGGTGGTCTTTGTTGGTGATGAACACATCGTGGGAAGGGGCCAGCCCGAGCGCGCCGGCGAGAAAGGACAAGAAGAGGTTCTGGCGGAGATTGCGCCCAGCCGGGAATATCGACTGGTATTCGGTTTGGTGTGAAAGCATCTCAGCCTGACCTGCCTGATGGTTCACGTAATCGATGGAGGTACGGACGGCCACCACGTTGTCGTATGCCGTCGAAGCCAGGTAGTGACCGATGGTCGGCATGCACAACATCACGTCCAGATCTTCGCCACTCATGCCCCGTACCAGGCCATCGAAATACCTGTCGGCTTCTCCGATGCTGGACCGTAAGGAATGGCAGTTCTCAAGCTGAGTCCGTAGAAAATCATGCCATATTCCACAGGCCCCCCAACCCCGAAAGTCTCTGGCCAAGTCCTGGTAGATATTGGAGTCCGTTGGATATGCGGCATTCTCCCCCACGGTGAGGCCATACGGTCCTATGTACTCGTTGTCCCGGTCGAACGCCGACATGTGAAGCAACATCGGCAGGTCTGTAGCCCGGGTCACAGGCTCCAGGCCAGCCGGATATTTGTTGGGGTCCGGACGGTAGCTCTGTGAGAATCCCACCGTCTCGTGAGGGTACCAAAGGTCCAGACCGAAATACTGGACGGGGATGTCCGACTCCTTTAATTAGGCCGCCAGATCCGTCAGGGTTTCAGCGGTGGTGGGCCGGAAGAGTTGGGCATAGTAGCCGCCGTAGCAGTTCCAGAAACCCAACGATCCGATCTCGGGCCCGCGGGGCGTCTTGGACCGCCCTCCCCGCATCGCGGTCAACAGGCGGCCCCACGTGAGAACCGTGTCGACCATCCCAACCCCAAAAACCAAAACCGTGCTTGTCTTGGCGCCGGCGGGGATGTGGTCCACCGCACCGTGAAAACCGCGGCCAACGGCCAGTCCGGCGGGCGTGTCAAAGAGCCGCATGGGACTGATCAAGAGATGGTCCACGGGAGAGGCGACCATCGTCCGCCCTTCCCCGTCGAAAGCGACAAGAGGCGCGAACGGCTTTTCCGGGCTCAAGTGTAGGTCCATGTTGGGGGAGAAATCGGACTGCCGCAGTTGATCGGGAAGGTCTTCCAGGCTAGAGGCGATGACGGCATCGGGGAAATACCCGTTGATCCCGTTCTTCTCCGGTTGGGTAAGTCCCCAGGTAAATGTTAGGTAGTTCAGTCCCTGGGTCAACCGGAAGACAGGTGAGTTGAAGGTCGTGTGGAAGTAGCTGTCGGCGACTGACGTGCCAGACATGTCCCTGATCGCCGTGGTCTCCGCGATGATCGCCGATTCAGCCAGGCCCGTGTGATACGCGCGAAATGTCTGGTTGAGCAGGGGGCCTGATTCATCGTTGATGATCAGCGACAGGGACCGGTAGCCACCGAGATGGTCGCTGCCCTCCCCTTCTTCCACCGAGTCCACCAACAAAGTGCCTTCGAAGGTGGAGCTCCGTCCCGGCCTTTGTTGGACATCTGCTCCGATCTCAGTGAGAAACGAGAGCCCGTCGAAAAAGACCTCGGCCCCATTGCCGTTGGTGGCTAGTGAGATGGTGATCGGTCTGACAGTCACTGCGGGTCGTCGTCCAATTTCACTGATAAGCCGGTCCGAAAGGATCAGTCAGCTTTCATCTGATCGGCACGGTGATCGGCACGGTAGAGCCCGTTGACCATTCTATAATCTGGGGAATCAGAGATGCCACAGGTTGATCGGCCTGAAATGGCCGACACAGCATTATGGCGAGTGGTTATCCTTTGATCACGCCCAAAGGCCGCAGGCGCGCGACTTTGCGGGAAAGGCCGGCCGCGTCAGCCACCTTCATCACGTCCGCCACATCTTTGTAGGCCAGCGATGCCTCCTCAGCCAAAGACCCCCTGCCTCTCGCAAGCGCTATGATTCCCTGCTCCTCCAATTCCCTCTGGATGTCATGGCCCTTCAAGAGCTTCTTGGCTTTGGTGCGGCTTTGCAACCGGCCTGCGCCGTGGCAGGTAGAACCAAAGGAGAGTTCCATCGCCCTGGGGTCTCCAACCGCCAGGAACGAGTAGCGGCCCATATCTCCCGGTATCAGCACGGGCTGACCGACGCCTTGATAGCGGCCGGGCACGTCCGGGTGGCCAGGCGGGAAGGAACGGGTCGCCCCCTTGCGGTGTACGCAGACCTTCTTCAGCCGGCCATCAACAACGTGTTCTTCGATCTTGGCGATATTGTGGCAAACGTCGTACACCTGCCACATGCCCATCTCAACCCAAGACCGGCCGAAAACGCCTTCAAAGGACTGACGGGTCCAATGCGCGATACACTGCCGGTTGGCCCAAGCGAAGTTTGCGGCTGCCCGCATCGCGCCTAGGTAGCCTTCTCCCTCGGGCGAAGACAAGGGCACCGCCGCCAATTGCCGGTCTGGCAGCGAGATTCCATAGCGTTCGGCACTGGGCTCTATGGTTTTGAGATAATCGGTACAAATCTGATGTCCCAACCCCCGGGAACCACAGTGGATCATCACTGTCACCTGGCCGATCTCTCGTATGCCCATGGCCGAAGCGACTGGCCGGTCGAATATCTCATCCACCGCCTGCACTTCCAAGAAGTGGTTACCCGACCCCAGTGTGCCGAGTTGTGGCCCGCCCCGGACCTTGGGCCGATCTCCAACCGCATCTGGGTCCGCCTCCTTGATGCGGCCGCCATCTTCAGTAACGTCCAAGTCGTCTGGGTCTCCCAGACCTCGGCCAAGGGCCCAGACCGCGCCTTGAGTCAACACTTTATCTATTTCTTTTGTGTCCACTTGCAGGCGGCGGCCGGCTCCCGCGCCGGTGTGAATGTCCCGGAATAGGGCGGCTATCAATTCCCGCAGACGAGGGCGCACTTCCTTGGCGGTCAGGTCGGTGCGAAGCATGCGGACACCACAGTTGATATCAAATCCCACACCGCCGGGAGAGATCACACCGCCGCTGGCAACTTCGGTTGCGGCTACCCCGCCGATGGGGAAACCGTAACCCCAATGAATATCCGGCATCGCCAGGGAACAGCCCACTATTCCGGGCAGAAAGGCAACATTGGCAACCTGTTCCAGGCATGGGTCATCCACAATCGACTCAATGAGTGCATCATCGGCAAAGATGATTCCTGGCACCCGCATACCCGCTTTGCAGGTCCGTGGGATCTCCCAACGGTTTTCATCCAGTTTTTTTAGGGTTACTTTGCTGCCCATCGACCCCTCCGCTGCCTGAACGATTGTTGCCTTGGCGTTCAAACGTCGAGGATCACCTGCACGCGCCATTCGCCGTTGTGCCGGACCTCCAGGCTGTGATAGGTTGCTGCCTTGACCGAGGCCAGGGCCAGGTGTCTTCCTGGGTCTACTTTTTCGCCCAAACACTCCGCCTGCAAGCTTGTGCCTGATTCATCTGTCTCAACAACGATCTCTGCTGGCAGAAAACCTTGGGCTTCGTGGATGTACAGCAGCTCGTTCAGGAAGTCGACCACCAGAGATTCCCGGTCCGTTGAGTTGATTGACACCTCAAGACGCTCGCAGGCCCTGACATGTTGCATCTCGGCGATGACACTGAACATCCCCTTAGCTGCCCAGGAAAGGGCTTCAGCCAAGGTGTCGCCCGTGGCGACGATACCCACATCGGCCGTATGCTCGAGCAGAGAAAATGTTCCCAAAGCGTCCTCAAATCGCCTAGCTTCGTCCGTCGATCAAGCCTTTGCCCGGACGACCAGCACTGGCTTGCCGGAGTTGCGCACCAAGCGATCGGCGACGCTTCCCATCACCCAGCGCCCCACGCCGGAACGCCCGTGGGTGGTCAGGGCCACCAGACTGTCGGGAATCTCGTCGATCAGATCTAGGATGGCGCCCGCCGGATTTCCGCGCACCAAGCGCTCTTCCACAGACAAGACCCCTTGCGGAATCAGTCTCCCCTTCACGTCGTGCAAGTATTGCACCGCCTCGGCGTCGGCCCCTCTGGCAAACTCCTCATAAGGGCCTGAGTAGACCGTGGCCACGGCGCTCACCATCTGATGATTCATATACCGGTGGTATTCCTCTGCTGAGGGGGTTGCCCTGACCAGCACCACGTTCAACATTCGGGACCGGGCCAACGACACCACGTGGGGCAAGATCTGCTCCGCCAGGGATGAACCATCCAAGGGGACGATCACATGTTTGAAGGTCGGCTCCGATGAATACCCAGTCTCCTTTGAATACCCGGTTTCCTCTTCGGCGCGGACCAAGAGCAGCGGGCCTGTGGTACCGAGCAGCACTTTGTCGGTCACACTCCCAAGGACCCATCGTCCTACGCCAGAGCGCCCATGGGTGGTCATAGCGACGATAGTGCTTGGGTTTTCTTCCGCTTCTTTTATGATTTGGTCCGCTGGATTGCCGTTCCGGGCGATGCAGGAAATAGGCGTCCCCAGGTCTCCGAGAGAAGCTTTTACACCTTCCAGATAGGCGATAGCCTCTAGACGAGATTGAATCGTTGTTCTTGTCTCGCTCGACGGGTGGTCCGGGTCGACGATTTCTGAAGGCACTGCGCCAAACACGACAAGCAGATGGATGGGAATCTTGAAGCCGAGTGTCTGCTCGCCCACGTACCGGAGAGCCTGCTCAGATGTCTTTGACCCGTCTAGGGGAACCAGAACCCGAGTGTACATGGAATTACTCCTTACCTCGCGCCCAACACCAAGAGACCAAAACAGACCAGCCTGCGGCGGACACACGGGCTTTGCCGCAACCTCCGCCATATTGAGTAATGAACAGTGTCAGGCCCGGCGTCTCGCCGCTGTCCGTTCAGTCGTTGTGCCTGCCGGCTCCAAGGCCGGAGAGCAGGTGGAGCATCGGCTGGATCATCGTGTTGGCGATGTCGGAGAATGACACTAGGCCGACGAATCGCCCGTCCTCAACCACCGGCAACCTCTTTATCCGCTTGTCGTTCATAAGATGGGCTGCGGACAACACGTCCATCCCTGGGTCGGCAACCAGTGCTGGCTTGCTCATATGGCCAGAAAGTTTGCATGTGGCGGACTCGTGACCTTGGCTGACACAACCAACGGTCAGATCGCGGTCGGTGACAACCCCTAAAACATCTTTCCCATCGGTTATCACCAAGCAGCCAATGTTGGATTCGTTCATCTTCACGGCTGCGTCTCGGACCGTTTCATCCCCGGTCGCTGTGATCACCTGTTTAACCATGATGTCTTCAAGTTTCATCGTCGTGGTCTCCTTATCGGCCGATTCAGGTAATGCGGTTAAGGCTCCGCATTATCTTAGACACCGCCCCGTGCAGACCACGTGGTCGTCACGCCTATCGGCAGTGAAGAAAACATGGCGCCGATCGACCGGGGCCGGACCGGCCCGTTGCTGCAGTCAGGCGGGTGGCCGCCAATGAATCGGCTGCCCCACGGTGGGTTCCAGGAAACTCATTACCTTTGGCACTTAATTCAGGGCATATCCTTCGGTATATTAGGATTAGGGGAGGCCCGATCAGACTAGGATCTAGAAGAGGGATTCAGATTCGATTGGAGGCCGCGATGACGCTCAAATTGAGGATCGAGCACAACTGGAAATGGCCGTGTCCAACCCCCGCTGACTCCCCATGAACCGGCGAACCATGGGAGTCAGCGGGGACCTAGGGACCTGTTGGCCTTGAGTCCCACATCATGCCAAGTCCGGGGAACGCAGCGGAGTCCCCAATCAGGGGCTTGGGCATCGAGAATAGGGCCGATGTGAGATCGATCGGGGACCCCTGGAAGTCGAATCGTTGGAGGTGAATATGGTTCAAAAATTCGTGTGGGAGCACAATTGGAAGTTCCCTTGTCCAAACTCCACTGGCTGACGATGGTGGGAGAGTGACATGAAGTTCAAAGCCGGTGGAGGGGACAACAATCCCGGCCGCTCCTCAAGATAGAAAAAAGCACGTGCTAGCCCTAAGCCCCTTGTCCGACTCGGACTGAAGAACGTCAGGGCAGCGCTTTCAGCAGCGATGGTTGCGTTGGAGCCACGGGTAATGAAACAAGAATCAGGCGGAGGAAAACCTGGGCCTGATTTTTGTATAAGAACGAGCCGGAAACACCTCTACCTGTCCGCCGCCAAGGATATCGGCAAATATCAGCCCAACCGGCTGCCGGGCCATGATTCAGTCGTTCCCCACTTGGCTGGAAGCAGCGAGATTTCGAAATTAGAGACGCCCCAAGCTCAGAAAGAGCCTGGGGCGTCTTGTTGGTTGCTGATGCAGACGTTGGAGGGTTGAACCCGGGCTGAAACACGGATCGGCGGTTTTGGTGGACTAGATCAGGGTTCTGTCTTAACATCTAGCTGATAATCAGGAGGGGAAATGCCAAAGATAATCCCGGTTTCCGATGAGTTGAGCAAGCCTTTTTGGGACGCCGTCAACGAGAAGCGGCTGTTGTTGCAGAATTGTACCGCTTGCGACAGGCTCCAATACCCACCGCGTGAGACCTGTTTTTCCTGCGGTTCCGCGGAGAAGCTGGAATGGAAGGATGTGGAAGGCAAAGGTCACGTATCCACCTACATCGTGATAGAGGACGGCCGGCTGAACCGGCGTATGCCCGATCAGCCCTACAACTTGGCGCTGATAACCCTGGACCAGGACCCAAGCATCAATTTTTACTCCAACCTTCCCGGGGTCCCGCCCTACGAAGTCCCCGTGGGGGCTGCTGTCCAGGTGATTTTTGAAGAGGTTGGGCCGGACCAACTGATCCACGAATGGCAGGTGGTGGATTAAGCCACCGGTCCGCCCCAAAAACTAATGTAATGAGAATAGGTGAGTGATGACTACGCAAACGCCATATCAATGGCGAAGAGATAAAGACGGAATGGGGGTCTGGGAGCACCGCGGCAAGGTAGCGGTGGCGGGATTCGGTCATTCCCCGGTTGACCGGCGCTGGGACGAGACATCCATGGATAAAACCCTGGGCGCGTACTCGATACTCGCCTGTGAGTTGGCCATGGAGGATGCCGGAGTTACACCGGACCAGATCGATGGGGTCATCTGCTGCGATAGTCATATCGCTGGGAACAGTGGCGGCACATCATCCAACTGGGCGCCGCGGCCCTACTTCGACCCTCCCTATGACTCTGAATGGGGCCTGACCCTGATAAACGGCGATTGGCTTGTGAAACAGATGGAGTTGCCCAACGTCAAGTACGCTCCGTCCAACGTACCCACCATTGGGGAGATGATGGGTCTTGCCGCCCAGTCCATAGCCGACGGGCTTTGCACCACCTGTTTGGTGATCTACCCAACTGGAAACCTGGAAGGCAGGTACCGCCGCGGCGGCGAAAACGCCGAGGACCATGCAGGAGGGGCCAGGCAATGGACGGTCCCCTGGGGGAATCACGGCGGGAACGACTTCATCAACATCTTCCCCCACAATCAGTATTGCCTAAGATACGGTGGGACCCACGATGACTTAGCCCCCTTCGTGATCAACCAACACCGAAACGGACTTCTGACCCCGTGGGGCTACAACGCTTCCGTTGGGCTGCCTCAGCTTACCGAGGAGGACTACGTAAACTCCAGGTATATCCTGAATCCGCTTCGAATCTTTGATTGTGACAGGCCGGTCAATGCCTCGGCTGCCTATCTGATCACCACTGCCGAGCGCGCCCGGGATATGCGGCAACCACCTGTGTACGTACTCAACCATTCCCAGCATAGTTTCACACAGCGCACCACCCAAGCGGACCTGGATGAGATAGAAGACTGGACGGACCGCGCCGCCCGGAGGATGTATGAGGGCGCCGGGCTCGGTCCCGCGGATGTTGATATCTTCAACCCGTACGACGGTTACTCCATAATGGCCCAGTTTTATCTGGAGGCCTTCCAGTGGCACGGAGTGAAGAGAGGCGACTCTTTCGCGTTTTACGCAGACGACATCAGGGTGGAGGGGCCGCATCCTTTCTCCTCCAGTGGTGGCAATCTGGGGAACGGCCGTACCCGCACCGCCATGTATACCGATAGTATCGAGCAGCTCCGTGGTTCGGCCGGCCCACGGCAGGTCAAAGTACGAGCCGAAACAGCGCTGGCCGCCTTCACCACGCCCAGTAGTGGCGGCTGGATGATGTTCGGCAAACAACCCAGCTAAATTATCTGATCAATCATCCCTTTCCCTGGAAATAATCATCGCCAAAACACCCGTCCCGATCGGAAGTGGTGTGGTTCTGAAAGATCAGACGCCTCAGGCTCATAATGGGCCTGAGGCGTCTGAATCGTACTGCCGGTGTCGACGGTGAAGGGTCGGATCACACCCGAAACGCGGTCTGGCCGTTCCGGTGTTGGTTGGGGTCTTTAATCAAGCTGCTGGGCGATGAATTCCGTAGCCAGCTTCACAAACTCGTCTACCTCTGGGCCCGCCTCCCTAGCCCAACCATGGCCCTTTCCCTGGAAGGGAGTTAATTTGGCCTTTCCTCCAGCCTTGTTGTAGGCGGCGACGAATCTCTCGGATGCTTCGATCGGCATGACATCGTCGGCTGTGCCGTGGAAGACCATGACCGGAGATAACGTCAGCTTCTCGCCCCTTTCTATGACGTTCAAAGGGGTGGACTCATGCATCGCTTCGTCGCCCTGGAAGAAGATGTGGTGCTTTTCCATCAACTCTGTGTTGCCTTTTTCCTTGGCGATCTCATACCTAAGATAGGGTTCGATAACCGGCCAGCATGAAATCGTCCAGGCCAATCTGGCGTCGGCCGGGGTCGAGCCTTCCAGATGCAATGCCGAATACCTGGGGTCATCGATGCGCATCGCAGCTAGAGGCAGGGTGTGTCCGCCGCTGGAGTAGCCGATACCGCCCACCGCGTCCGGGTCACCGTTGAAATCGGCTGCATGGGCTTTCAGCCAACGAACGCCATAGTGGATGTCTTGGAGCTGCAAGGGGTAGGGGAAACCGGCGCCCACTCGCTGGCCGATGGCGGCGACGACCAGGCCGGTGGCGGCCAATGGCTTGCTGGTCGACTCGTAATCGGTGTGGTCTTTGTCGGTCCACGCCCCGCCGTGGATGCTCAGAATCACGGGCCCCACTGGGCCTGGAATAAATATCCTCTAGGTGGCGCCAGTCAGGGATCTATCTTGGTATCTCTTTCTCTTGGTATCTCTTTCTCTTGGTATCTCTTTCTCTTGGTATCTCTTTCTCTTGGT
>CAYXDE010000032.1:26495-33662 GCA_964463525.1 uncultured Dehalococcoidia bacterium
ATCTCTTTCTGTTGGTATCTCTTTCAATGAAGCACCTGTACCTCTTCGCTTGGGTATCATGCATCATGCGGATTCCATTCCCCGGTAATAGAATGAAAGCTAGGGACAATTCCGGTCCGCATAGTGGTCGTTTGCCAGCGGCAGAGACATACACCCATTCAGTTTGTCCTGATCTCCGCTTCCTTTCGAGTCGAGGCCACTGATCAGGCCGAAGGTTTCGGGAATCTCGCAACCTCCTGCCTGAAGCGGACCGCATTCTTTGCAGACATCACGAAAGAGCGGGCAAAGGGGCGTTGAGAGATGAAGGACTCACGGAAGCGGGTATTCAGAATCGCAGCGGCGACAGTCTTGACAGCATGGCTCGTGTTTTCGACAGGTTGCGGCGTGCTGACTACTCCGGAGCCAACGTCCGCCCCGATTCAACCCACTGCGACGCCATCGGTAGTCGATCCCACAGATACACCCCGTCCCGGTACGCCTACAGTGGCGCCAACCTCGGCCCCTCCGACCGCAACCGTTGGCCCAATCGGCCCCACGAACACACCATTACCAATTGTTCCAACCGCAACTCCGCTCCCGATAGCCCCAACCCCAACGCCAGTCCCCATAATACCGACCGTAACGCCTACAGCACCGACGCCGACACCTACTCCAGTGGCCACGCCGGCGCCGCCAACGGTGTTGACCGACGATCATGGCAACAGCCACCTGGACGCCACGGTCCTTATCCGGGACGGAACAACATTGGGCGCTCTGGAACGAGTGGGCGATGAGGACTGGTTCTCCCTTGTAACCCAGGTTGGACGGGTGTATGAAATCACCGCGTCACCAGGCTCACTGAAGGACCCCTTCTTAAGGCTGGTCGCCCAAGATGGGACATTACGGGTCTTGACCGACGAGGATGGCGGCTTTGGTGAGATCTCCTTGCTCAAGTGGGTCGCCCCCGTTACCGGCACGCACTACATCAGCGTCAGTGCCGGCGAGCAAGGGCTGACAGGTACTTATTCATTAACCACATCCAGCAGAAAGGACGACCATGGTGAAGGGGCCGTGGCGGCTACCATTGCACCCATTGGAGGAACGCTGTCCGGAGAACTGGAAGCCATCGGCGATGATGACTGGTTCGCTTTCACGGCCCAGGCAGGCTCCACTTACCGCATCACGGCCGAACCTGGAACCTTGGCTGACTCCTATCTGGGGCTGTTGGACCTTGATGGCACGACTCGATTGCGGGCGGATGATGACGGTGGCGAAGGTCAGTCATCGCGCATAGAATGGGTCGCTCCGGCTTCGGGAACTTATTACGTCAACGTCCGGTCTCCCGGATCAAACCTTTTAGGCACCTATACCCTGGCCATATCGGCCGAGGGGGACGATCATGGGGACACTTCCGGGGCGGCAACCGTCCTACCGTTACAAGGCACATCTTTGGCGGCTGATGGGACGGCGGTTGGCAACCTGGAGGTCCGAGGAGACTCTGATTGGTTCGCGCTTTCCGCTCAAACCGGGTGGGTCTACCGCCTCACGGCGAGTCACGTAGATCTGACCGAATCCCGGTTGACCGTCTATGACACCGATGCTATTACTCGGCTGAGGGTCGATGACGGAGTCGGCGAGGCATCAAGCATAGAATGGGTCGCTCCTAACTCCGGCACCTACTTCTTAACAGTGGGCGCGCCCCGGGGCGATGTCACCGGAACTTACTCGATAGCGGTCAGTGCGGAGAGTGGTGGATACGGGGAACGTATCTCTGGTGCGCTGCCCGACGAACACGGCAATGGATTCTCTGTTGCGACCTCCGTGCCATTGAGCACCGACGCAGCCAGCACCGTGACGTTCGACGGAGATCTAGAACTCGACGACGACGAAGACTGGTTCTCATTTCCAGCCAAGGCCGGCTGGGTCTACCGTATCGCCGCAGACCTAGTCTCTCTTGCAGACTCCAGTCTTCGCCTCTACGACACCTCAGGTGAGAGCCGGATCACGTTTGACGAGCACCGGGGCCCGTCGCGTATCGAGTGGGTGGCACCGGCTGATGGGACCTACCTCGTCGGCATGAGGTCCTTGGTTTCAACTGAGGCTGGTACCTATACATTGACCATCACCGGAGAGCCTGACGACCACGGCAACCTACCGACCGATTCCACGGCAGTACCCCTTGGGACGGGCGCGGCCAACACAGTTGCTATGACCGGAGACTTGGAGGTTCCTAACGACCGTGACTGGTTCTCATTCCCGGCCCAAGTTGGCTGGACCTACCGTATCACCGCGGACCTTGTCTCTCTTGCCGATTCCAGCATCAGCCTTTACGAAACTGATGGGACAACCCGAATCACGTTCAACGAACGTCGTGGACCCTCCCGCATCGAGTGGATCGCACCGGCAGACGGGACCTACTTCGTCAATATGCGGTCAATGGTGTCCACAATGGCCGGCACCTATGCGCTCACAATTACCGGCGAACCGGACGATTACGGCAATGACGCCACCAAAGGCAAATCGGTCCTGATCAGTACGGATGTGGCAAGTTACGTTACAACCGGCGGGGACTTGGAAAACACGAAGGATGAAGACTGGTACTCTTTCCCGGCTAGGGCCGGTTGGGTGTACCGTTTCACCGCGGACCTGGTTTCGCTGGCCGACACAAGCATAAGTCTTTACGATCTCGACGGTGTGACCAGGTTGATGTTCAACGAGAATCGCGGGGCCTCCCGCATGGAGTGGACGGCTCCCTCCGACGGTACATACTTCGTCGGCATGCGTTCGCGCGTCCGCACCGAATCCGGTACTTATGCTCTCTCAATAACAGGTGAACCCGACCACCACACCGACGAGGCTAACGGAGCCACATTTATCGACAGCAATTCGCCCGTCGTGGGCGCTATTCAAGTTAGCGGCGATGACGATTGGTTCTCCTTTGGGGCCAGGGCCGGCGTCACTTACAATTTCGCGGTCGACAACATCTCGCTGCCGAGGTCTCACCTTGGGCTCTGGAACAGCGACGGCACTACCCGGCTCAGGTTCAACGAGAACCAAGGGTCGTCGCAGATCGAAGAATGGACAGCCCCGAGCACTGGGATCTACTTCCTCAATGTGCGTTCCCAGTTGGCGGGGCCGCTGGGCGGCTATACCCTGACCATAACTGGAGAGTTAGCAGATGAGTTGACGGCCCCGCCTGTGGTGCCGCGGCCCATCAAGCTCATCGACGCCGTACCATCCGCCAATAGGCCGGCAGGGATCTTCGGTTCCAGCACCATCACTACGACCATACCGGAATCCAGGGGGCCCATAGTCGTCAGCGCAGACCCCAACAACCTGGTACCCGCGGGGATCGACGACCGAGTGGCACTCCGGGTCACCGGGCCATCGGGCCGGACTCAAACCGCGGTACTGTATGACAACGACGCGTACGGCGAGCCAGTTGGAGAGCAGTGGGTAGTTAGTAGGTTGATTGATTTCGAGACGGGATTGAATAAGATCGAGGTGAACCTGGAGAACGTGTATTCACCGCCGGGCAGCAACTCTGCCAGCCCGTCTCTGTACCTGGTCGTGCTAGGTGCGGGCGAGGCGGCTCCGGACCCTCCTCCCTAAAGCGCTTTTGCGGTAAACCGTCCCCAACAAAAGCACACCCCAATCTTTCCAGATTGGGGTGTGCACTCATGAGCGTGGTGGAGACGAAGTAGAGTTGGACTCGGCCCGAAGCACGGGTTGGTGATGATTAGGTGGTCAAAGAATCCGTGTTTCACCACTGGGAATAACCACTGTGGTCGTTGTCAAGAAGTCGTTAAGTCGGCTCTTCGACCGAACCAAAATCGTATGGCCTTCGTACGCGGGGTCACGATCGGTCAATGCCCACGCGCCGCCCAAAAGTCATCAGCCTGCTTGTCAAACTTTCCATGTCCCAATCTATCGTCGAGCCACACCCAGGACTTGTTCAACCACCGCCACCGAAAGTTCCTTATGAAGAAGCGAGGTATGGCATACCTTTTTAGGGGCGGCTTGGTCCATGCGCATCTGCGGACGCAGGTACTACAGGTGCTCCCGACACGGTTCTGGAAGGTCATGCACTTCTTAGCATCTACCTTCCACGTGAATACTCCTGACGCATTGCTCTCGTCCACAGGTTCGAAGCCTCGTTCGCCTGTTGTGATCGCTTGCGTACCGCACTTCGGGACACATTTCAAACATGCGTTGCAGAATTCAGTGATGCCCGAGTCCACTACGCCTAGGGCCTCAAGCGGGAGGTCGGTGATTATCTTGGAGATACGGCAGCGTGCCCCGACCTTAGGGTTGATTAAAAGGCCATGTCTCCCTACCTGGCCGAGGCCCGCATCGACGGCCAGAGGAATGCTTAAGGCTGTGTCATTAGCAGCGGGGATGGCATTGTACCCCAGTCCTCGTATGAACTCAGCCAGCATCCACAGAGTCGGCGCCATTCTGGCATATGCCAGAGTACTTAAACCCTCGGTAAGCAGGGTCGGGGCATGGTCGGTACCGTCCACATCCTTACCCCATTCGTGGAGCAACACCACGACGTTGCTCATCTCCTTTGGAATCACCCGCGTCCCATCTTCAAGGCGAATGGGATCGTCGTACTGTTCGTAACCGGGTTCATCGGAGAACTTGATCGGGTAGTCTTTTTCCGTCTCAGAATCGAAGTAATGGGAGTACACCCAACGGCGGTCCAGTTCGGCAAAGCCAACTTGGTCCGCTCCGAACAATTGAGCGGCCTTACGCACAATCTGGGAGGCCTCTTTAGGGGAAGTCTTCGGCCGGCCCATCGGCGCGGGCTCCACATTGGATTGCCATGCATTAGCTGCAGAGTCCGCCTGACTCTTTGAAAAGTTCATAAGAGATAGCAAGGAGTCTGCCGCAGCATCAAGGCCCCATGCAGTGGCATCGAATCCGGGGCGTTCCTTGTCCGTAAGCAGCCGCTGCTTGACCTTTAGTTTGTCTCGTTCAGCCTTGAAATGGGCGTCCCACACCATCTGTGAGCCCATATGGTCTTTCTGATTGAAACGCACGTACGAATCTTGCACTTCGTACATTTCAGCGGCCGTGACGCGGCCGTTTGTGTTTGAGCCCTCATGCGATGGGGGCTTGGCCTGCCGACGCACATTGATATTCATGGCACGGGACCTCCTACCGGTAACGGATTGTGAGGTATTGGCTCTGATGGAATCTTGGCGGAAGGTCGCATGTCTTATTCAAAAATGAATCCCTCATATCCATTGGCCGCGACATCCGCACGCTTGGCCCGCATGGCTGGGGCCGTATCCGGTGCGGTCAGCAATGCCCGTGCTTTACCAGGGATATTAGCCCCCACGAACCAGGAATCAGCCTGTGTCCGGAGGATTTTTGCGCCGTCCTCATTAACGTGTTTGACCCAGGCATCTTCAGCCTCGACCGTAGGCGCGATGCGCTGGAGATCGTTGTCGCGGAGATAACTCATCGCGTCGCCTACCCAATCTATCAGCGGCTCAGACGCCCTGACAAAGTTCCCAACCGACGCTGCGTTTACCGTAAATAGGTTGGGGAACCCTGCTGAGGCGATGCCCATGTAGGTCCTTGGGCCGTTGGCAAATTTGTCCTTCAGTGTCTGCCCATTTTGGCCAGTGATATTCAGGTTGATCAAGCCGCCGGTGATGGCATCAAACCCGGTGGCATAGATGATGACGTCTAATTCATACTCCGCATCTCTGGTCTTAACACCCTTGGGGGTGATTCGCTCGATGGGGGCTTCTCGGACGTCTACAAGCAAAACATTGTCTTGGTTGTAGACCTCGTAATAGCCGCTCTCGCAGGGCAGCCGTTTGGAGCCAAACATGTGGTCCTTGGGAACCAACATCTCCGCTACGACCGGATCGTGGACACGCTCGCGAATCTTATTGCGAACAAACTCGGCATAGTCCTCATTGGCCTCTCCAGGGACCATCACGTCATGAAAATTGGAGAGCCACTTCTTAAAGCCCGGCTCGGCCCATAGGCGTTCATACTGCTCTAACCGTTCCTCTTTAGAAACATCCATGGCCGACCGTTTGTCGAATTCATGCATGAATGAGCCGGGGGTTTCCATGCACACCCTGAAAATCTCGGGATAACTTGCTTTGATCTGTTTCTGGGTCTCATCGTCGATCGGGCTATTGCGGAGGGGAGCGCAGTAGTTAGCTGTGCGCTGGAATACCGTCAGGTGGCCAACCTCTTTGGCGATCTCTGTAATAAGTTGCACGCCGCTGGCGCCAGTTCCGATGACTCCAACCCGTTTTCCGGCCAGGTCAATCCCCTCCTTCGGCCATCCTCTGGTGTGAGAAGTAATCCCTTTGAAACTGTCGATCCCCTCGAAGTCCGGGACGTAACCGGCGGAAAAACTTCCTACCGACGTGATCAGGTGCTGGCCACGTGCTTTGCTCCCGTCTTTTAGCACTATTTCCCAGCAGCTTTCTGCCTCGATAAATGTCGCCGACATAACTCGCGAATTAAACTGTATGTCACGACGCAGATCGAACTTGTCAGCCACATAGTTAAGATAGCGTTCGGTATCTGGCTGAGCAGAATAGTGTTCTTTCCAGTCCCATTCCTGTAAAAGTTCCTCGGAGAACGAATATCCGTAAGAGTAGCTTTCAGAGTCAAAACGGCAACCTGGATAGCGATTCCAATACCAAGTTCCCCCCACTCCACTGGCATCGTCGAACGCCCGGACTGAGAACCCTAGTTGGCGCATACGATACAAAGCGTATAGCCCCGTGACCCCGGAGCCGATGACAATCGCATCGAATTTTTCAATCTCATTTCCGCGCTCAGAAATAGGCGCCGATGTTTCGCTTGGCGAATCAGCCATCCCTCTGCTCCTTAATATCTCTGCATCGCCCGGTTCGCGACTTCAAGAGGCAACTTACTTCACGTCTATTTGCGCCTGATTGTAAATTCCAAGCTGATAATCCGCAAGAATAACTATCATGAAATACCCTTCCTATCCTCCGTATCTAAACAGCTAAACGAGCCCATTTGCCCGTGGTTTTGCACCGGTGGGGAATGGAGTAGAAGTGATAAAACAAACACCCCAGACTCAAGTTGAATCTGGGGTGTTGATTTGCGGCTGGTGGAGACGGGGGAGAGTCGAACTATACCGAGAACGCAGGCTGATTGTGTTGGTGGCAGCGTAGTTTC
>CAYXDE010000033.1:0-14448 GCA_964463525.1 uncultured Dehalococcoidia bacterium
GTTGGACCTGCGGTAGATTCCACCAATAGGAGCATTAACCGAGGCGTATCCACCAGCGTAACCGGTGGAGAACCCGGAGAAAGCGAACGATGGCAGCGATAACCGGCGTCATACCACGACCAACGACTTACGACGGCCTGTGGGGCTGGATGACCACAGTCGACCACAAGCGCATCGCCGTGCTTTACGGCGTGACCGCCTTCATATTCCTGTTGCTTGGCGGCCTCGAAGCCGGAGTCATTCGCCTCCAATTGGCCTCTGCCGACAGCGATATCATCAACCCCGGCAAGTTCAATGAAATGTTCACCATGCACGCCACGACAATGGTGTTCATGGTCATCATGCCTCTGGCCGTCAGCTTCTTTAACTTTGTTATTCCGCTGGCCATCGGCGCCAGAGACGTCGCTTTCCCCCGGCTCAATGCGTTGAGTTTCTGGATCTTCTTATTCGGCGCGATCCTCATGCACATGAGTTTCGTTGTCGACGAGGTCCCGGACGCCGGTTGGTTCTCATATGCCAACCTCACTGAGAAGCCATTCAGCGTCAACCACGGATTGGACTTCTGGGCGATCGGACTTCTGGTCATGGGCGCGGCTTCGGTAGCTGGCGCACTGAACTTCACTGTGACGATCATAAATCTTCGAGCGCCCGGCATGACCATGATGCGCATGCCCGTGTTCGTTTGGATGACCCTAATCACATCAATCCTCTTGGTCCTGGCTTTCCCGGTGATCACTGTAGGACTCATCGAACTGGTCATGGACCGCAACTTCGGGACCCATTTCTTCATCCCTGCCGAAGGTGGAGACCCGATTCTCTGGCAGCACCTCTTCTGGGTATTTGGGCACCCAGAAGTCTATATCCTGATCTTGCCTCCAATGGGCATCGTGTCTGAGGTCTTGCCGACTTTCTCTAGGAAGCCTCTGTTCGGGTACCCATTCGTCGTATTCTCCGGAATCGTCATCGCCATCATGGGCTGGGCGGTGTGGAGTCACCATATGTTCACGGTGGGCTTGGGCCCAGTCGCGAACTCGGTGTTCACCATCACCACTATGCTGATCGCGGTGCCTACCGGCGTGAAGATATTCAACTGGATCGGGACGCTATGGAAGGGTTCCATCGAGTTCACGACCTCGATGTTGTTCGCCCTTGGTTTCGTGGCCCTGTTCATCGTCGGCGGTCTAAGCGGTGTGTCCCACGCTGTCTCCCCGTCCGACTTCCAGCAGCAGGACACGTACTACATCGTGGCCCACATCCACTACGTCTTGTTCGGCGGCGCTATCTTCGGCGTCTTCGCCGGCCTCTACTATTGGTGGCCGAAGGTCACCGGTAAGATGCTGAACGAAACCATCGGCAAGCTGCATTTCTGGTTGCTGTTCATCGGGATGAACCTGACCTTCTTCCCCATGCACTATCTGGGCCTGAACGGCATGCCCCGGCGTATCTACACCTACTCTGCCGAATTCGGCTGGGAGAACCTGAATCTCCTCGCCAGCATCGGCTACGTGGTGTTGTTCGTAGCGATACTGGTGTTTATGTACAACCTTTGGGTGACCCGCAATTCACGGCGGGTTAGCCATGACCCCTGGGATGCCCCAGGAATCGAGTGGTCCATCTCCTCACCGCCTCCGTCGTACAACTTCGCAGAGTTGCCGCAGGTCGAGGGCAGAGACCACTATTGGATCGTTAAAGAAAACGCTGAAGCTGCCGGAACTCCCGTCACGGGCCCGGAAGCTCCCGTCGACCCTGATTCCGTTCATATGCCCAGCCCGTCGTATTGGCCGATCTTCACCGCAGCAGGCGTTGCTTTGATCGGCGGAGGGTTGCTTTCCCACTACGGCATCAGCTTTGTGGGCGGAGTCATTGCCATGATGGGTGTGATCGGTTGGGGCAACGAGCCCGCAACCGCGCCCAGCGACCATCACTAGGAGACTGAGATCGTGGCCCACGCAGCAGAACACGAATATACAACCACCGGTTTAAACCACCGGAAGATGCTCATGTGGGTGTTTTTGGGGTCGGACTGCCTTTTCTTTGGCTCCCTGATCGCCACCTACATGGTCTACCGCGGCCAGAGCTTGGTCGGCCCCTACCCCGTGGATATCATCGACGTCCCGCTGACGACCATCAGTACCTTCGTGTTGCTGATGAGCAGCTTCGCCATGGTGCAAGCGCTGGCGGCTACCCATGCCGACAACCGAAAGGGCATCGTTAGCTGGCTGCTGGCCACCGCCTTCCTGGGAGCGATCTTCATCGGTTTCCAGATCTATGAATTCAACGCCTTTAAGAATGAGGGCTTAACCCTGGGAGGCAACCTGTTCGGCGCCTCCTTCTTCACACTCACCGGGTTCCACGGAGCCCACGTGACACTAGGCATCATCTGGCTCGTGGCCATGGCGATACTCGGAGCAAAAGGACGCCTAGGCCCGAAGACAGCTCTAGATGTAGAACTTGTTGGCCTTTACTGGCACTTTGTCGACATAGTCTGGATCGTCATTTTCACGCTGCTATATCTGATTGGCGGGTTTGACGTAGGTCCCACTGCTCCTCCGGGCGGATAAGAAACCCACGCCCAACTCGAACAGGAGCACCTTAGAGTAAATAATGGCCCACCAAACCGAACATACAACAAACCACCCCACGTTCAGTCAATATGTCCTGATCGCGATCATCCTATTCGCGATCACCATCGTTGAGTTCCTCCTGATCTGGGAACCGGCTGGCATCGTTGACCACCTTGGGGCTTCCAAAGTACCCCTGTTGATCGCGCTATCAGCGGTCAAGTTCGCCATCGTAATCATGTATTACATGCACCTCAAGTTTGATCCACGGTTCTTTGGGACCGTGTTCATCGCGGGGCTGGTACTCGCGTTCGCAGTGGCGATCGCCCTGATCGGCCTCTTCGTCGGGTTTGAGGGAGAACCAAGGGAATTCGCGGAAGCACGTGCGGTGCCTTATGTGCACGGCGAATCCGAGTCGGCTGAGGGAGACCACGAAGCTGCCGCTCCGGCCGAGACCGAAGCTCCAGCTGTTACCGGGCCCATCGAGATAACGGTGAGCGCTGTAGGCGAGACATTAACATTCGACACCGCAAGCATCTCCGCTAGTTCCGGTGCCGAAGTAACCATTACCTTCGATAACCCGTCCGTAAACAACCAGCACAACTTAGTGATCGTAGAGAACGGGACCAAAGATGCGGTGGCCACCGACGGCACCGCCGCCGGTCCTGCTAACAACTGGGTCGCGCCGGGCGATGACAGGGTTATTGCCAATACCGCGCTGCTCGCTCCTGGAGCCTCAGGTGAAGTGACCTTCATCGCGCCGGCCCCCGGAACCTATCAGTTCGTGTGCACGTTCCCTGGCCACAACTTCACCATGTTCGGCGACTTCATAGTCAACTAAGTCTTTAGCTAAGCGATCTAAAAAGGCCCCGTCCCTTATCTTAGGGACGGGGCCTTTTTATCTTCCGCCTTCGGTTGTGGTCTAACCCATGTACGCCTGAGTGAATCCTTCTTTCACCGGTTCAATGATCCGCTCTCCCATGCGTTTGGCCGCCATATTCAGGCCTTCTCTGGCGAAGACCAAGTCCCTGGAGGTTATCTCCAGTTTTGACGACCCTGCCAGTTTCTGAGCGTAATCTTCCAGGAACCGGTCTACGTGTGACTCATCCTCAGCCATCCCCCGGAAAACGCGGTACATGGGCAGCGTCCGCACGAAGTTGTGCACCTCTTCCCGCTCGAATGCCGGGTGCCGGTCCAGCAGCACAGAGATGCCGAAGTCGATCAACCGGCAAGAACCGTCGTCCTCAACCAGAAGATGGGAGCGCCCTCTGGGGTCAGAGAACGTGACATCGTTATAGTAGATATCAGCCTGGTGCAGGCGGCGGACCATCGCTCCCAGATTCGATCCTACCGTGACCAAGAAATCGTTGGTCAACCGGTCCTCCGGCAGATCGGTGAAAAAGGTTCCCGGCACAAATTCTTCGGTCAGATAACCCGGCAGTGACTCCAATTGGGCAGGGCCAACACCTATTTCCCCTGCCGTGCCGGCTATCTGGTCCTCCCGGCTGTTCTGCAGCGGCTTGATCACGATCGACCGGTCCCGGAAGCGCACTGTGGCAACCATCCCCCTTGCCCGGCCGGAGAACTCAAGTGTGGGTATTTCTTGGCCCGACCGCAGCGGTCCGTACACCTCTGGGAAGAACGCATACCGGGAGAGAGCTTTTACCACCGGGTCGGCGGTCAACCTCAGGAACAGCGGCATCTCAAGGTCGGACAGCTTCCAGAACGGGGGCATGTGCTCCGGGACAGGCATCCCTGCCGCCGGGCGCATAGCCTCGATCACCTCTTCTGGGGGTTTGGGTGGAGGGGGAGCGATGGCGCGCCGGATGACCGCAACCTCTTCTGGTGTGTAATCCAAAGGCATCAGTCAGCCACGAAGTGCGCGCCGTCTGCGCCAAGCTCCAGGTCGCGTTCCCGGACTACGGCGTCAGCATTCAACATTCCGTAGATGTGAGGGTAAATCTCGCCCGAGCGGCTGGGCTCGTGCTTTATGGGCGACGTGAGCTTGTCGAGGTCCACGTCCAGCACCATCAGACCCGCCTCTCCGGGGTAGAGCCTTGCAGCCACCTTAAGCAGTTGGGGGATGTCTTTTGAACAGTGGATGAAGCCTTCCTCGGCCAAGCTGGAAGCGGCATATTCGCCGGCCGGCCTGGCGGCTTCCCAAGCGTCTTTGTAGGTTAGATGAAAGATCAGAGCCATTTAGATACTCCTGCGGGTTTCGGGGCAGCGCCGCCGCAAATTGTACCCCAGAGCGGCGGGTGTTAGGATGATAGCCGCAACAGATGGGGAGGAGTTCCAGCATGAAAGCCGAGATAAACGAGGGAACGGGCCTACAGTACATCACCATAGTTCCCGACGAGTACACACCGGAATCGACCTATCCTCTAGTGATCATGCTCCACGGCTTCGGCGCCAACATGCAGGACCTGGCCGGACTTGCTCCCGCCATCAACCCCACCGGCTACGTTTACGCCTGCCCGAACGCGCCGATCCCCTTCCAATTGGGCCCAGGGCAGACCGGGTTCGGATGGATGACTCCCAGAGGAGGCGGCACTCCTGAAGAAACGGCCAACTCCGAACAACTCCTAAGCGATTTCTTCGACACCGTCTTTCAGCAGTTCAACGTCTCGCCGGGCCAAGCTCTGCTGCTTGGGTTCTCCCAGGGCGGCGGAATGACCTACCGTTGCGGCCTGGGCCAGGCAGACCGGTTCGCCGGCCTAGCCGCACTGAGCGCCACCCTGCCCGACCAGGACGAGCTTGTAACCCGCCTGCCGGCTGAACGGACTCAACCCATATTCGTCGCACACGGCCGGTACGACCAGATGGTCTCCGAGGATACTGCCCATTCGGCCAAGACATTCCTGGAAAACAACGGTTACAGCCCAGATTTCCACCTCTACGACATGGGCCACGAGATCAGTGGAGAGGAACTCGGCGACCTTGTCCCCTGGATGGCCGGAGTGCTGCCGCCAACCGGCTAACCAGACGCGGCGTTAAGGCGCTTATAAAACGCGGCCTAGCCGTCGTCCTTCCAGGAAATGATCTTGTCGATGGCGATCTCCAGAAGGACCATCCGTTCTTCGCCCAACAGCTCCTTGGCGAACTCAGCCCCTCTGTCCGGGCCGTCGTAGAGCACGCACATCCGCTCCACCACCGGCTCCAGGGCCTCTGACGACAGCTTTGCCTGTCCCTCAAGCACCACGTAAGACAGCGGGCGCTCTGGTGTGGCTATGGACAACGCCACCGCGGGGTTCTTCTTGATATTCCGCACTTTCACCGTGCCGCCGTCGGCCATGACCCAGGCCTTGCCTTTGTCCCAGAGGAACCAAACGGGCGCAACATGAGGCCGGCCCGCTGGTCTAACGGTTGTCAGGTGGGCTATCTGGGGCCGGGCCAGGAACGATTCCTGTTCTTCATTGGTGAGTCTGGCCATGATTCTTCTCCGTATAGTGTCAGGCGAGGGATTGGCCTAATATAGCAGACACATGAAACTTAGGTTATTCATCTTCGTCACAACAATTATCTTGACCGTTGCCTGCGGCGGCAACGCCACGCCTGACGCCCCACTGGTTACGCTCCTTGCCGACGAAGCGCCCCACGACGCCGGTATCGAATGGTGGTACTTCAACGGCCTGTTCACCGACGACCAAGGCCAGGAGTACAGCTACCACTACGTGACCTTCCAGAGCGAGGCCACCGGCGCCGCCGTCCCGCATCTATTACAGGCCAGTCTCGGCGACCACACCTCCGGGGAACACCTGACCGGAGAGCGGGTGTTCTTGGACTCTTTGGACGCTGAGGCCGTAGGGGTAGATATAGAAGTGGACGGATGGGAGATGCAGGGTGACGGGGAGTTCTACAGCCTAGAGTTCGACCTGGGCGGCTATTCTATGGACCTCAAAGCCATACCCACCAGGCCTCCCGTTCTGCACCAAGGGGTGGGTCTGGTGAACCTGGGGCCCGCGGGCGACACCTTTTACTACTCTCGCACCCGGCTCGACCTCTCGGGCAGTATCACGGTCAACGGAGAGCAACGCGCCTTGAGTGGTACAACCTGGATGGACCACCAGTGGGGCGACGATATCAGTCAGCGGGTCGGCTGGGACTGGGTGAGCGCTCAGTTGGATGATGGCAGCGATCTGATGGCGGTTATGGTCTGGGACCCGTCGAACAGGACGCCATTCGCTGGTTACGGCACACTCGTGACACCAGACGGGTCCGTGGTTACCGTTGAACAGAAAGATGTATCGATCGCGTCTGCTGAGACTTGGACCAGCCCAGAGACCGGCATCGAATACCCCAGCGGCTGGGCGGTTGTCATACCACCGCTAGAATTAAGCCTGGAACTGGAGCCGGTATTGGTGGATGCCGAATTCGCCGGCAGCCGCTATACCCCAGCGGCGTACTGGGAGGGCGAGGTCAGGGTCAGTGGGACGCGTCAGGGGCAAGCAGTAGGCGGCAGGGGGTTCGTGGAGCTGGTGGGGTACGACCCCCGGCAGCTTGAGCCAACGCCGGCCCCTTAGGAAGTCAGGCCCTGGATCATCTGCGCAACGCGTGCCTGCTCGGCCGGGATATTCGCCGGCTGCACCGGGATGGGCAACGCGGTGAGCTCGGCTAACACCGGGCCGGTGAGCAAGGCGGTTTCTTCATCAGACAGATCCCATTTCTGGGCGATGTCCGGTGCGCCATACAGCACCGCCTGACGAAAACCATAGTCGGCGATGGCACGGTTGGCTATGTCAATCAGCTTTTCCATACTTCTATTGGGCCCCAGCCCAGGCTCCACCGTCGATTATGTAGGTACTGCCGCTTACGTATGAAGCCTCTTCGGACGCCAGCCACAGTACCAGGTTGGCGATCTCATCGGCAGTTCCCACTCGGCCCATGGGATGACCTTCATTCCGGCCCGCGAACGCCTCCGCACTGGCTGTGCTCCCCCGCATCTGAGGGGTGTCCACGCCGCCAGGGGCGATGCAGTTAATGCGCACGCCCTGGGAGGTGTATTGGGCGGCCGCAACGGTGGTCAGGTGTATAACTCCAGCCTTGGCCACAGCGTACGGCACCGAATAGCCGACGCCGCGCACGCCTGACATGGAAGATATGTTCACGATGGACCCGCCGCCGCCAGCGGTCATGGCCGGGATGGCATATTTGCAGCAGAGAAACACGCCTTTGACGTTGGTCTCCATGGTCAGGTCCCAGAGGACCTCGTCCACTTCCACCAACGGAGGCGTGCGGATCAGGATGGCGGCCCCGTTGATGAGGATATCCAGCCGCCCGAACTGGGTTACCGCTTCATCGACCATCCGCTCAACCTGAAAAGCGTCGGAGATGTTCACGTCCACCATGGCGGCGTTATCAGGCGTAGCGCCCATCAGAGACAACGTCTCCTCAGCGCCGTTGACGTTCCGGTCGGCCACCACCACCTTGGCCCCTTCGCGGCCGAAGCGCTGGCAGATGGCCCGGCCGATGCCCGAGGCCCCGCCCGTGACGATGGCAACCTTGTCTTCCAGCCTACCTGTCAAACTCTGACTCCTTGACGCCCTGTGCCGGTTGGCGGCGATTGTAGCATATGCCTACCCGTCCCCTTGCCTGAACCCCAGGCAGCAGTTATGATTCTCTGCGCGCTTGCGCACACCTGGATTTTGCCCACTTGGAGCGTCTTTAGACGTGACTTCAGATAATCTCCGCACCGGCCTCTATGACACCCATGTTGCCCTGGGCGGACGCATGGTGCCCTTCGGCGGCTGGGACATGCCGGTGCAGTACCCCGAAGGCATCCTGGCCGAGGTCAAAGCTGTCCGCACGGCCACCGGGGTGTTCGATGTTTCTCACATGGGAAGACTCTACATCTCCGGCCCCAAGGCGACTGAGTTCCTGGACTGGGTGCTCACCGGCTCAGCATCGACCTTGCGTGTGGGCCGTGCCCGGTACTGCCTGATCTGCAACGAGAAGGGCGGTGTAATCGACGACACCATCTTCTACCGCCTGACCGAAGACCGGTACCTGCTGATTCCCAACGCAGGCAACCGCCCGGCCGTGGTTGCCTGGTTCCAGCGCTGGATCGATGAGAGGTTCTCCCCGGGCTGCACCATGGAGGACGTCACTACAACAACCGGCCTGATCGCCTTCCAGGGCCCCCATACGCCCGAAATCATCGACCGGGTGGCAGATAACCCCCTTTCAACCATGCGGCCCTTCTCCTGGGCCGAGGGGGCCATCCAGGGGGCTCCGGTGTTCGTGGGCCGGACCGGTTATACAGGGGAAGACGGTTTCGAGCTGTTGGTCCAGGGCAGCGACGCGGTCAAGGTTTGGACCGCCCTTACGGACGCCGGCGCCGCGCCTTGCGGACTGGGCGCCAGGGATGTTTTGAGGCTGGAGGCAGGTCTGCCGCTCCACGGCCACGAGATCGACGAAGAGACAACGCCCATCGAAGCCGGTCTGGACCGCTTCGTCCGCACCGACGGCGATTACGTTGCCTCTGAGCTGCTTGCCTCGCAGAGGGCGAACGGCGTCCCGCGGAAACTGGTGGGGTTCACCCTTCCCGGACGCAGCGCGCCCAGGGCCGGATACGACCTATTGGACAGCGGCGAGACCATCGGCATCGTGACCAGCGGAAGCTACTCGCCCACCCTTGACACCAGCATCGGCATGGGCTACGTTTTGGAGCGTTATGTCGAGCCAGGTACGACGCTGGACCTGGATATTCGGGGACGGACCGTCCCGGTGACCGTCACAGATCTTCCCTTCTATACCCGCCCCAGGAGGACCTAGCCAAAGTGAGTAGTCCCGACGACCGCAAATACACTCAAGAGCACGAATGGGTCATGGTGGATGACTCGGCCGCCAAGACCGCCGTGGCCGGCATCACCCATTACGCTCAGGACCAACTGGGAGACATCGTCTACTTCGAACTCCCCAAGGTCGGCGAAGATGTGGCACACCTGGGGAAGATGGGCGAGGTAGAATCGGTGAAAGCCGTCTCAGACCTCTTCTCTCCCATAGACGGCGTGGTTACGGAGATCAACGAAAAGCTGCTGGACCACCCAGAGCTGGTCAACGAAGACCCATTCGGCGAAGGCTGGCTCATCAAAGCAACCATGGCCGACTCTGCTGCGTTGGACGGACTGATGTCCGCCGCAGACTACGACGCCTTCACCTCCGGGCTGTAATGACCGCCACCCGCCCCGATACGAACGGGCATTTCCAGTCTCATTACATCCCCAACACCACCGATGAGCAGGCCGAGATGCTGGCCGCCCTTGGCATCGACTCCATCGACAGGCTTTTCGCCGATATCCCGGACGAGTTCCGCAATCCCACCCTGGACCTGCCCGCGCCGCTTTCGGAACTGGAGATCCAGCGGGAATTGGGCGGCATGGCCGCCAAGAACCGCCCTCTGGGCAGCGGGCCGTCGTTCCTGGGCGCCGGTTCTTACGACCACTTCATCCCTTCGATCATCAAACCGCTGATCACACGCGGCGAGTTCATAACCGCCTACACCCCCTACCAGGCGGAGGCCAGTCAGGGCACTCTCCAAGTGATCTACGAATTCCAGACCCTAGTCTGCAACCTCTACGGGATGGAAGTGGCCAACGCCGGCATGTACGACGGGGCGACCAGCCTGGCCGAAGCGGCGCTGATGGCCTGCCGGGTGACCAAACGGGAGAAAGTGGCGCTGGCCGATACCGTTTCGCCGGCCTACTCCGCCGTGATTCACGCCTACTGCCAGTCCCAAGACATCACCGTGGAGACGGTCAGCCCGTCAAACGCCTCACTGGACGATGAGACAGCTTGTTTAGTGCTGCAGTACCCCAATTATTTCGGCAACATCGAAGACATGCAGGGCCTGGTCGATGCTGCCCACACTCAGGGCGCGCTGGCGGTGGTGTCCACCGACCCCACGGCCATGGGCATGTTTCAGACTCCGGGGCACTACGGGGCAGACATCGTCACTGGTGACGGCCAGCCCTTGGGCATCCCCTCCAGTTTCGGCGGACCATATGTCGGGCTCTTCGCCACCAAACAGGAGTACATCCGCCAGATGCCCAGCCGCCTTTCAGGCCGCACGGTGGACAAGAACGGCAAGACCGGTTACGTGCTCACTCTGCAAACACGGGAACAGCACATCCGCAGAGAGCGGGCCACGTCCAACATCTGCACCAACGAGGCCCTTTACGCCCTGGCCTCAACCATCTACCTGGCAGCGATGGGCAAACACGGGCTGCGTCAGGTGGCCGAGTTGTGTTACCACAAAGCCCACTACGCTGCGGCCCAGATCGGAGCGCTGCCCGGATACTCACTGCCCATCGACGGCCCGTTCTTCCAGGAGTTCGTCGTTCAGTGCCCCGCCGCACCCGCAGAGATCAACCGCAAGCTGATGGAGCAGAACATCCTGGGCGGCCTGGACGTGAGCGGCCAGATAGCCAACGGCATGTTGCTGTGCGTGACTGAGATGAGTTCCCGGGAAGACATCGACGCCTTGGTTGCGGCGCTATCGGAGTTCGAATAATGCAGCAAGGTGGAAATAGAAAGACCGAGAAACTGCTGATGGAGCGGAGCGTCCCCGGCCGCGTGGGCGCCGTACTGCCTGACCTAGACGTACCCGCTCAACCGCTACCCGATAACGCTCTGCTGCGGGACGACCTGCCGTTGCCCGAGGTTTCTGAGCCGGAAGTGGTCCAGTATTTCACCGGCTTGAGCCAGCTGAATTTTTCCATAGACACCCATTTCTATCCCTTGGGCAGTTGCACCATGAAGTACAACCCCAAGATCAACGATGAAATGTCGTTCCAGCCGGGATTCGCCGGCATTCACCCCATGCAGCCGGCCGAACAGTCCCAGGGCGCGCTGGAACTGCTGCACAAGCTTCAGGGTTTCCTGGGCGAGATAACCGGACTGCCGGCGGTGGGACTGTCCACGCTGGCCGGGGCCCACGGCGAACTGGGCGGCATGCTCATGATCCGGGCCCACCACCTGGCCAACGGCGAAACCGGCCGCACGAAAGTCGCCATCCCCGACAGCGCCCACGGCACCAACCCGGCTTCCGCAGCCATGGCCGGCTTCGATGTCGTTGAGCTTGCTTCGGATAAAGACGGCAACGTGGACCTGGAGGCCCTGCACGAGGTCGCGGGTCCCGACTTGGCCGGGGTGATGATCACCCTGCCCAGCACCCTAGGCTTGTTCGACACCAATATCGTCGAGGTCTGCCGCATCGTCCACGAGGCCGGTGGGTTGGTCTACGGCGACGGCGCCAATATGAACGCTCTCTTGGGCCGGGTGAAGCTGGGAGACCTGGGCTTCGACGTGGTCCACCTGAACTTGCACAAGACCTTCAGCACCCCCCACGGCGGCGGCGGGCCCGGAGCGGGACCGGTGTGCGCCACCAACCAGCTGGCGCCCTACCTGGCAGCCCCCGTCATCATCGAGAGGGGCGGCGCCTATGAGCTATCCACGCCGGAAAAGAGCATCGGGAAGCTGAGCGGTTTCCATGGGAACTTTGGCGTTTTGGTGCGGGCTTACACCTACATCCGGACCCTGGGCGGCGCTGGCATCGTTTCCATCAGCGGCAACGCGGTGCTGAACGCCAACTACATGATGAATGCCCTGCGCGGTATCTACCACCTGCCCTACGACCGCACCTGCATGCACGAGGCGGTATTCTCGGCCGACCTGCAGAAAGAGCGTGGTTCCAGCGGCTTGGAGATCGCCAAACGGCTGTTGGACTACGGCTTCCACGCCCCGACCATGTACTTCCCTCTCATAGTCCACGAGGCGTTGATGATCGAGCCGACCGAGTCTGAGACCAAAGAGACCATCGACATGTTCATCCAAGCCCTCATCGACATCGACCGGGAGGTCACAGAGAACACCGAGCTGGTCAATAACGCCCCTCACACCACCCCCGTGGCCAGGCTGGATGAGGCCAGGGCCGCCCGGCAGCCCGACCTGCGCTGGCAGCCAGAAGCCGCAGACTAGCTCTTCCAAGTCCGGGCTCCCCAGAAGAAAGGACTCCCGAATAACAGCGATGCTGTCTAATCGATGGGCGATCCTAACGGCCCTCTTTGTAGCCCGTATCTCGATGGGGTTCCAATTCCAGTCCATCGCTTCCGTCACGCCTTTTCTCATCGATGACCTGGGCCTGAGCTACGTCGAGATCGGCACGCTGATCGGTGTTTTCATGCTGCCTGGCGTTTTCCTCGCCCTTCCAGGCGGTTACTTGGGCAAGCGCTTCGGCGACAAGCGCATATGCTGGTTCGGCTTGGGCCTGATGGCCGTCGGAGGCGTGGTGCTGGGGGTCAGTGATTCCTACACGCTAGCGATCGTAGGCCGGCTGATCTCAGGTGTGGGCGCAGTTATCTTCAACGTCGTGATCACCAAGATGGTCGCCGACTGGTTCGCTGGAAAAGAGATCATCACCGCCATGGGCGTGATCCTGGGGAGTTGGCCCTTCGGAATCGCCGTGGCGTTGGTGGTCCAGAGCGCGGTGGCCAGCGCCTATTCCTGGGAGGCGGTGATGTACCTCACGGCCCTGGCCTGCGCCGTGTCCTTCGGCATGGTAGTTACTCTCTACCGAAATCCGCCCAACTTCTTAGAAGAAGCCTGGGGGGCCGTCAATAGCTTCACGATCCCGTGGCGGGAGTTCCTTCCCGTTTCCATGGCCGGCTTAGCTTGGGGCTTCTTCAACATCGGTATGGTGCTGTTCTTCAGCTTCGCCCCAGGGCTCCTCACTGACCAAGGCATGTCAAAGATAGACGCCGGAACTGTGGTCAGCATCAGCCTCTGGATCAACATCGTATCAGTGCCATTGGGCGCGTACCTGGTCGAGCGCATCGGCCGGCCGATGGCCGCGATTGCCGTACTCTCGTTGACCGGCTCCCTCGGACTCTTCCTACTGCCCTATGCGCCGTTCCCCGTGATAATGTCGGTGCTGGTTGGTCTGGGCGTGGGGGCGGCTGGGCCGATCGTCGCTCTGCCGTCCCGGTCATTGTCGCCTGAGAACCTGGGTCCCGGACTTGGGATATTCTTCACGTGGTATTACGGATGCGTGGCGGTCGGCCCGTTCCTGGCGGGGCTCGGCCGGGACTTAACTGAAAACCCCGCCACTCCGATAATCGTCGGGGGCGGGGCATTCGTTGCTACGGTGTTGTTCGTGGTCTTGTACCAGTTGTTCCAGGCCAAGAATCCGGTGGTCGCCCAGGCTGGCTCCTAGGCGTTCTTCTCGGCTTCCAAGAACGCATTCAGCACGTCTTCATCCACCCGCACCTCCACTCCGGCCCGCTCTTCTTGGAGCAGCATGGCCACTCGGGAGTCGCGGCCGCCCCAGCCACGG
This sequence comes from uncultured Dehalococcoidia bacterium, assembly GCA_964463525.1. Taxonomy (GTDB): domain Bacteria; phylum Chloroflexota; class Dehalococcoidia; order Lucifugimonadales; family UBA3495; genus UBA9611. Next base: position 13,894 of record CAYXDE010000033.1, read on the forward strand.
TTGATGGCTTCGGTCATCTCCATGAGCGCCAGGTTGGCCAGGCGCATGGGGACGTCGAACTCCCGTCCCACGGAAACGGCCAGGTCCACGTCTTTGCGGGCCAGGTTCAATGCGAAGTCGGGCGGATCGAACTTGCCCGGCAGCAGGTGCTCGGCCAGGCCCTCAAAGGTCCCGCGCCGTCCCTGAGCGCCCTTGCGGACCGCCTGCCAGAGGGCGAGGGGCTCAACGCCGGCCTTGACGCCCATGGTGAATACCTCAGCCAGGGCTGCCTGGACGACGTAGCCGGCACAGTTGTGCACCAGCTTGGCCACCGCGCCACTGCCGATGGGGCCGACGTAGTAGGCTTGGTCGCCGATCGCGTCCAAAACAGGTTTGCAGCGGTCGAAAATATCTTTGTCGCCACCGACCCAGATCGCCAGCCTGCCGCTTTCCGCTCCCCTGGGGCCGCCGCTGACAGGAGCATCCAGAACGTGAATACCTCGCGCTAAGGCCTCTTCGTGGATCTTCCGGATCATGCCGGGAGTGCTGGTGCTCAGGTCGAAGTAGCCCTTGTCC
>CAYXDE010000033.1:14458-33175 GCA_964463525.1 uncultured Dehalococcoidia bacterium
GATCCCGGACTCGCCAAGCGCTACAGCCTCCACCTGGGTGGGGCCGGGCAGCGATGTGAACACGATCTCCGACTGCTCGGCCACTTCCTTGGGTGAATCAACCCACGTAGCGCCGGCCTCCAGGTGCCTGGTGGCCGAAGCCGGGTTGATGTCGTGGACCACCATCTCGTTACCGGCGTTCAGGGCATTATAGGCCATATGTCCGCCCATGGTGCCCAGCCCGATAAATCCTACCTTCATGTTGTCCTCCGCAGCGGGCATGGCCCGCGCTTATTTTTGCCTTCAACGGAGCCTAACATAGCATGGTTGGACGGGTGGGGCCAACGGCGCCGCCGTATCGATGGTGCGGTAGAATGGTGCCAGTTAAGTTTGACTCTACGGAGGCGCAACCGAACCATGGTCGACCAGCAAGAAAGACTCTGGACTTACGACGCGGTGGAAGCGGGCCAGATCGGCAACGAAACAACGGTGGAAATAACGGCAGAGAACATTGCGGAATATGCCCGCCTGGCCCTCAATTTCTCTGAGATGTACCAGTCCGGCGGCAGTGGCCTGGTGGCCATGCCCACCATGGTGCTGAGCTATGCTCCGCTGCTCCGGGAAGAGATAGCCTCGGCCAACGGTTTTGTGGCCTTTGAGGTCTCGAAGACGTCCCGGAGCCAGACGCCCTTCGCCAAGTGCGAGGCCCGCTGGTTCATCCCGGTGGTAGCCGGCGACGTCATCACCGGACGGCGGCGGGTCCTGGAGAAGTACGAACGCCGGGGAAGCAAGTTCGTCACCTTCCGGGTGGAAGCCATCAACCAGCGGGGCGAACTGGCCGCCGAATACGACTACACCTGTATCTTCGAGTACGCGCAGGGACAGCGGACGGTCCCGGCCCAAGAACCTTCGGAGGCCCCAGAAGCTGCCCCTTTGTTAGTGACTCCGGGCCTGCTGGAGTTCTCTGCTGCATCCGTGGGCAGCCGCTTGGACGAACTGGCGATCACCGAGAGTCAGGAGATCATGAACCGGAAGAACGACTTCCGGCTGGCCGGACGCCGCAGCGACAGCAACATCCATACCGACGAGGAGTTCGCCAAGCAGAACATCTTTGCCGGCACCACCAACTCCGGGCCAGCAACCATGTCCTATGTGGACCAGATGTTGGAACTCTCTTTCCCCGTCAGCAGCTTCTATTCGGGCGGCACCCTGCTCATGCGCGCCATCACACCGTTCAGAAGCGGCGACACAGTCACGTTCCTGGGTGAGATCACCGGCAAGAGCGAAGAGGGCGGGAGGAAGGCGTTGGAATCTCGCGTGAAGGGCATCAACCAGCGCGGGGACCTGGTGTGTCTGTCGGACGCGGTGTTGGTGTACGACTAGACCCCTAAGACATCTTCCCATAGACGCGGTCGGGTTTGACCAGGACTATCACGGCGTCTTGTTTGACCATGGCTTGGTCGTATTCTTCCCAGTCCGGGTGGTCTTTGTCGCCACAGGCGCGGAATACCTCGCGTAGCTCCACCCGCATCTTTTCTGCGTCGGTGTTGTGGTAGTCCATGAGAGTTGCCTGGCCTTCGACGATGGCACAGGTGCGCCAGTTGTCGGCCACCGACATGACCGTGCACCGGGGGTCCCTTCTGAGGTTGCGGGTCTTGGCGGAGTCGCCACGGACTATGACGAAGGCCGCATTCCCCTGGTAGGCCCCGCAGACCACGATGCTGGAATGGCCGGCGCCGTTGGCCTGAAATGTGGTGATCACACCCCGGTGATTGGTCTCGAAATGGGACTTTACGTCTTCGAACTCCATGGCTGCACCTCGCTGGCTGAATACCGGAATAGTCTTGTAGGTGGTAGGTCTAGGCTTCTGGTATACCATAGCAGGCGGCAGCAACGCATCTATTAAACAGCGATACGGGTGAATCGCGGTACGGGGGGCTATAGCTTGGAATACCGGGAACTGGGCAACACAGGTGAGATGGTCCCCGAGATCGGTCTTGGCACGTGGAAGTACCGGGGCGGTGTAGAACCTTTGCGCAAGGGTATAGAGCTGGGCGCCAATCTGATTGACACCGCCGAGATGTACAAGACTGAAGACACCGTGGGAGAAGCGATCAAGGGCAGGCGGGACAAGGTCTTCCTCGCCACCAAGGTCCTGGGCAGTAATCTGCGCCGGGACGCCTTGCTGCGGGCTGCGGAAAACAGCCTGCGCCTTCTAGACGACGATGTCATAGACCTCTATCAGATCCACTGGTCCAACCGGTCGGTGCCCATAGCCGAGACCATGGGCGCCATGGAGGAACTGGTGGAGCGGGGCATGGTGCGCTACATCGGAGTTAGCAATTTCTCGGTGGCCGAAATGAGAGAAGCCCAGCAGGCCATGGCCAACAACCCGCTGGTCTCCAACCAAGTCCTCTACAACCTCAAGCGGCGTCAGATCGAACGCGACTTGATCCCCTATTGCGTGGATAACAACATCACGGTTATCGCCTACACGCCCCTGGCCGACGGATCGCTCTCAGGCCGGTCTCGTTTCCGTCCGGACAAAGGCGGCTCCGCATTGGAGCGGGTGGCCCAAGAGGCCGGCAAGACCCCGGCCCAGGTTGCCCTCAACTGGTGTCTGTCCCGGCCCAACATGATCGTCATACCCAAGAGCGATGGCGTGGAAAGGACGGTCGAAAACTGCGAGGCGTCCGGGTGGTCCCTCTCGCCTGGTCAGATCGCGGTTTTGGATGAGGCCTTCCCCCTTTAGAATTCGCCCAAGCCATCTATTTTGGATACCCACCGTGCCTGTCAGGTTGACAATCTCCGCCAATACCTATAGCTTTGTAAGCGTCCGCTCACTTACATAGACATAACTTGGCGGTGCTTCCTTGGTCCGACAGACTTCTTCAATACGCAAACAGCAAATCATAGAGGCCGCCCGAGGGCTGATTACCGACCGTGGCATGGATGCCGTGACCATTGACGCCATCGCAGACGTCGTGGGCTTCAGCGAGGCGGCCATCTACCGGCACTTCTCCAGTAAACGCCAGATCCTTCTCCAATTGATCGATGACCTGGAGCAAGACCTCTTGACGGCCGTGGAACTGGCGGAATCGGCGGAGCCCAACGCTCTCCGAATACTTGAGTGCATCTTGGCAACTCATCTAGCCGATGTCGAGGGCTCCAGAGGGGTTTCATTCATCGTAGTATCCGGAGCTATGAGCTTTGAGGGCATCGGTTTGGCAGACCGGATACGAGAGATGCTAGACCGGTACATAGAGGCATTAAAGGGCGTTATGCGGAAGGGCGTAGCCGACGGAGATTTCTATCCCCATCTGGATGTGGAAGCCGCCGCTTTCACTTTCCTGGGGATGATGCAGAGCACCGGCACCATCTGGGCACTCAACGGCTATAGCTGGTCGTTAGACCGGTGGCGCAACCAGATACTCGAGATATACAAGAACGGGGTTACGGCGCCTTCACAGGTCCCGGCATCCCGATAGAGGACTCACAGGAGGGCATAATCATGGCGGTTCAAACAGTTAACAACACGGATGGAAGCGGTACACATCCGAACGGTGATGCGGCGAAGCCGATCATCGCCGTAGATTCTCTTTGGAAGATCTTTGGCAAGAAGCCCGAAAGGGGGTTGGAAGAGCCATACCGGAGCATGAGCCGGGCTGATGTCCAGCAGGAATTGGAATTGGTCGTTGCCCTCAAAGATGTTTCTTTTGAGGTTATGCCGGGAGAAACGTTCGTGGTCATGGGCCTTTCCGGAAGCGGCAAATCGACCCTAGTGCGCTGCCTGATCAGCCTGATTGAATCCACATCAGGCACGATCAACGTGGATGGAGAAGACGTCACCGGATTCGACGACAAACAGCTTCGAGAGTTCCGGCGCTCCAAGATGGCGATGGTCTTCCAGAATTTCGGTCTGCTGCCACACAAGAATGTCCTGGATAACGCCGCCTACGGCCTGGAGATCAAAGGTCTCGACAAAAGAGAACGGTACGCCATCGCACAGGAGATGCTCGAAAAGGTGGGCCTAACGGGCTGGGAGCACGCCAACCAGCGGGAACTCAGCGGCGGCATGCAGCAGCGCGTTGGCTTGGCGCGAGCTTTGGCGGTGGACCCATCCATACTCCTGATGGATGAGCCGTTCAGCGGTCTAGACCCGCTGATACGCAGGCAGATGAGAGACGAGCTGGCGACATTGCAGCAGGAGATTCAAAAAACCATCATCTTCATCACCCACGACTTGGATGAGGCCATCACGGTTGGCGACCGCATCGCCATCATGCGAGACGGCGAGATCATCCAGATGGGCACGCCCAAAGAGATCATCACTGAGCCCGCCGACGACTTCGTGCGGGAGTTCACCCAGGGAATCCCCAAGACCAAGGTCATGGAGATCGGCCACATCGTCAGCGAGCCCGATGTTACCTGTCTCGAGACTGAGTCCCGGGAAACCCTCAAGGCCAGAATGGACCAAGCGAACTGCGATTACGCCATTGGGCTCACGGAAGATACCAACTATGTCGGCATGATCAGCAGAGATTCTTTGGACAGTTCCAATGGCCAGAATGGCGACGGGCTTCATGACTATTGCGACGACACCATAGTTCCCGTATTACACGACACCGCACTGGAAGAAGTCCTCCCGATGTTATCGGAAGGGGAGATTCCGGTACCGGTGGTGGACGAAAGCAATAATTTCGTCGGCGTAGCCACCCAGAAAGACCTATTGAAGGTGGTAGCTGAGGGACTGTAAATCGCACTCCAAATCCAGTTAACCACCGAAAGACCGTTGAATAGCAAGAGACCATCATGAGTACACGAGTAAGACATCTATTTGAAATCATCGCCGGAAAGAGCGATTCAAGACAAAGCGAGGGCTCCCAACGAGCCCGGAAACTCGGCATCATCGCCGCGGTCATCGGCATAGCCCTGATCGCATCCTTCGTCATCCATGGCATGGAAGCCGAAGCGGCGATGGACTACCAGAAGAACTACAGCCCCGACATCACCAACGCCATCGACGAGTCCATCGACTGGGTCATCGTCAACCTCGATTGGTTCTTCGACGGCATCAGCGACAACCTCAAGATCGCCCTAGGGCATCTCAGGGACTTCCTGGTCTGGATCCCCTGGCCCGTTGTGCTGGCCCTGGTCTTCCTGATCGGCTGGCGCGCCGCCGGGCTCCGAGTTGGGATAGCTTCAACAGCGGGTATGGCCGCCATCGGCCTGGTCAATCTCTGGGAGCCCGCCATGGTCACCGTGGCCATCCTTATGGTGGCTGTAACCATCGCGGTGGTGCTGGGAATACCGATCGGGGTCCTGAGCGCCAGGAGCAATCTTGTCGACACCCTTACACGCCCGGTGCTGGACGCCATGCAGACCATGCCCAGCTTCGTGTATCTGGTGCCGGGGATAATGCTCTTTGGGCTGGGCAACGTGGCCGCTATCTTGGCCACCGTGCTCTACGCCATACCGCCCTGCATCCGGCTGACTAACCTTGGCATCCGGCAGGTAGACCCGTCAGTGGTGGAGGCGGGCCGTTCGTTCGGCTCCAGTCCTCTACAACTGCTGCTCAAAGTCCAGATCCCCATGGCTGTGCCGACCATCATGGCAGGGGTGAACCAGACCGTGATGATGGCGCTGGCCATGGCAACCATCGCGGCCATGGTTGGAGCCGGCGGACTGGGAATCGAGGTCCTTCGCTCCATGGGTCAGCTTGAAGAGGGGAAGGCCTTCGTGGCCGGCGCGGCCATAGTGGTGATGGCAATCATCATCGACCGCATATCTCAGGGATACATCATGTCCCAGGACCACCGCCAGCAGGGTTAGCATAATGGCGGGCGGCCTGTAGGCACCAAAAAAGAAGCCCCTTCTGTGAAGAAGGGGCTTCTTTTTGTTATAGCTGCGGGTGGTCTCGGTCTGGTCCTCGTTGGAATAACAGCCGGGCTTACGCCCGGGTTTTTGACCCGCCGCCTTGATCCGCTTAGCCGTAGTTGAAGCAGAGATACCTCCGGCGAAAGCTCGCAACCCGTGATGCCCGTCCTTGAATCCGGTTGGTCTACGCATGCCTAGGCGGGTTAAAACCCGCGCCTACGGGTGTCGGAGAACACAAAAGAGGCCCCCTTCCTGACGGAAGGGGGCCTCTTATTATCGCTATTGCTGTGGGTGGTTGTGGTCTAGCTCTCGTTCGCCAGGGCCGCTTCCACATTAGCGAGGATGTCGGCGGGAACCCAGCTCTTCCAGGCGTCATTATTCTTGAGATACCAAACGCCGGTGGCCGAATACGCCTCTTCCGAGGTGTCGTAGTCGTCCTTGTTGTCGCCATACCAGCCCTCTGCGGCCAGCTGGTTCAGGGCGCTCCAGTCCCAATTCCGGAAGAATGAGATCAGTTCAGGCGCCTCGTCGACCAGCGACGTGTTCATGGCGATCATGACCTCGGCCGCAGGGAACTCACAGCCGTGAACAGGATCATTATCAGGGCAGGTTGAGGGGTCGGGTTGCTCCAAGCGGCGCATGTCCAGCTCGCTGGCCAGCTTGGTGGGACCCCAGTAGTAGAACAGCAGAGGGTCTTCCTTCAGGAAGGCGCCCTCGATGGCCGCGGCCAGTGCGCCGGCGGTGCCGGGGTCTCGCAGTTCTACATGGTCGCTCAGGCCATAGGCCTCGAGCTGTCCTTCATTGACGCCACGACAGGACCAAGAAGCGATACAGCCGATCAGGACGGCCTTGCCACCGCTGTCTGCCTCAGTGAACAGATTCTTGTACTCGTCTTTCTTCAGGTCCTGGACGTCTACCAGACCGGGGTTGGCGTCGGCCACGTAACCAGGAATGATGAAGGTGCTCTGCCAGTTGTCTTCAAGGCTCCGGCCGACGGGAATGACCTCGCCGTCTTTAACCGCTTCGTTCCAAACGGCGTTCTGGTTGGGGAGCCAGATCTCCATGGTTATGTCGATGTCGCCCTTCCGCAGACCCTGGAACAGGGGAACGGTGGCGCCTTCGATCTGGCTGGTGGCGTAACCATAGCCATTCTCTACGATGTAGCGGGCAACGCCGTTCTGGACCAAGGCGCTGTCCCAGTTGAGTCCGCCAAAGACCAACTCCCGCTTTTCTCTCTCGGGAACTACCTCAACGATCTTCTCAACTTCCTTGATTACTTCCTTCTCGACGATCTTTTCGACTTCCTTGACCACTTCAACGGGGACTTCCTTGGTGACCTCTTTGATCACCTCGACGGTCTCAACCTCGGTCCCGCCGCAGGCAGCAGCGATCACCGAGAACATCAAGACCAACATCACCAACAAACTAGCCTTCGTGCTCTTCTTCCGTAATATCACGTGATTCCTATCTCCTTCCGGGTCTCTTCCAATCGCCTGATCTTCAGGCAAAAGACGTCGTTTCGTGCCTATTTACCCTGGCGTAACCCTAAAAAATCCAGTCCCCACCCTAACGTACATCGGGTGGCCAGTCAAATTTTCCGCCGCCGATTCTTAGCTTTTTGGTCATGCGCGCCCGCCTCGTTTCATACCTAGCGCGGGTAATATCGCGACCAGGGAAATGATTGAGGCGGTGAGGAAAAACCGCTGGAACAATTCCAGGCCAGCAGCATTGATTTCGGCTGAGTACTCGGCCGCACGGGTCTCATAAACGTTGGCCGCCTCGCCCGACAACGGCAATGGGAATTCGAGGCCGGCAGTCAGCACCTGGAAGTGCTGCACGCCCCAGGCCGAGAGGGCTGCCAACCCCAACGTCATGCCCAGCATCCGGGAGACTACCACCAGAGAGGCCGCCGTGCCTTGATAGTCGTCTCCGGCAGCGCCCAAGGCCCGGACGGTGATCGGAGCGATCACCAACCCAAAACCAAACCCGGCGATCAGCAGGTGGATGGTCAATTCCGGGTCCGAAACGCCCAGTTCCCAGCCGCTGGCCGAGTACATTCCCGCGGCCACCAAGGCCAACCCAACAACCGTCAATGGCGAGGAACCGAATCGCGATACCAACAACCCTCCAGTCACGGCTCCCAGCGGGATGATGCCGGTCAGCCGCAGCAACCACAACGCTCCGGTAAATGGCGATTTCCCCATCACCGTATTGGCTATCAGGGGGACTGTCACCATGGCGATGATCAATGCCACGCCGACCAACACCTGGGTCAGGTTCGAGGTCAAGAACGCCCACGAACGGAACAGCACCGGAGCGAGCAGTGGTTGGTACGCCCGTGACTCCACCAGGACAAGCAGCGCCAACAGACCCACTCCGCCCGCAGCCAGCAGGAACGGGTACGGGGAATCAAAGGTGAAAAGGGCCGTGCGGGAAAGCGCCAGCGATAAGACCAGCAACGCGCCGACCAGGACCACGCCGCCCATGTAGTCCACCCTGGCTCCCATTTCCCGGCGGTTGGGCAGCCAGACAAGGGCGGCGAAGATAACCGCGCTTTGGGGGATGTTCAACCAGAATATCCAGCGCCAACTCAGAGCCTCGACGATCGCCCCGCCATAGGCGGGGCCCAGCATGGAGCCTGCTTCCGCCGATGCGCCGACGATCCCAAGAGCCAGCCCTCTCTGTCCTTTGGGGACCAGGGTGGTGGCCAATGCCATGCCGATGGGGACTGTCGCACCGCCGCCCACCGCCTGGACCACTCTGGCCCCGACCATCCACCCCAGACTGGTCGAGACGGCCACCAGGGCCGTGCCGATGCAGAAGACCACCAATGAGGCCTGATAGACCCTGGGATAGCCGTAAACGTCGCCCAGACGCCCGATCAACGGCATCGCCACCGTATAGCCAAGGAGATACGCCGTGATAACCCAAGAGACCCGGTCAAGCTCCGCGATGGGTACTTTCAGGTCCAGCATCACGCTGGGCAGCGCGGTTACAACCACCGTTTGGTCGAGGGCGGTGATGAACGCCCCAAGGCCTATGACGGCGAGGATGAACGGCGTGGGAAGTGTCCGGTCCCGTCCCAGCATCAGCCGGTTGGCTAACCGGACACGTCGCCGGGGGCTTCTATCTCCACCGGCTGGTTGATGTCTTCCAGGGTCAATTCCCGAACGGTGTCCGTTCCGTCGGTGGGGACCACCCGTCCGACGATCAACACCTGTTGTAGCAGTCCCTGGCTCCGGTCCAGCCACAATTCAAGGCCAACAGGAAACCCCTCCCCTGCGCCCGGCACCAGCTCCGCCAGATCTTGGGAGTCGACCCCCCCTCCGATGTGAAGAGTGTCTACGTCTCTGAGACGTTCTTGACCGATCACCCGGGGTGTCTGGATAGCGTCCACGATGTCGGCCAATGTCCGGCCTAGCCCGGAGAGGTTGAACGGCAACGAGTCCGGCGAGATCTTGTTCCAACCGCCGCCAAATATACCGGTCATGTAGGCAGTATCTTCGATGGTTACGATGCCTATCTCAAGGTATGACTTCGGGGACTCGGATTCAGCTTCCACCGTAACGCTGAACCGGTCTGGAATGGAAACCTCGCCCGAAACCTTGGTCATCAGTACACCGGGCACCAGCACGGTGCTGCCCTTCAGGTGGTCCAGGCTGAATGACGCCGATTCCAGGGCCAGCAACTGGGTCACGGCTTGCTGCAGGGCCGGCCCAGGGTCGATCTCCGATGTGGTCTCCGGAGACTCGGTTGGTGTGTCTGTGCCGCAGGCAGCCACCAGCCCCGCCAACAAGAAGGCAACGGCGAGAGCTTTGACCTTTAGTTCCACGACCAAACAGCCAGGACTCCCGCTCCCAGGTCTCTGGGCTCCGCAGACCCATCAGCGTCCAATACGTATATCCGGTCGCCCGTTGGGGTCCGCCCGTTGCTCCTTCGCGCCGCCTCCCCCTTAGTCCCGGCTACGACCAGAGACTGCCCGTCGGGCGACCATGGGGAGTGGGAATGGGCGTACTGGTCGAAGAAACTCATCATGATGAAAACTTCTGCCGACGGCCGGAAGCTGAAAAGATTCTTCGAGGCAGAACCGTTGCTGGGAGAGACCATCATCTCCAGCTCCTGGTTGGCGCCATTTACCGAAACCCAGGCTAGCTTGTCGCCGGCCGGCGCCCAGAAGAATGACCAAACAACACTGGAAGCTTCTCCGGAAACCAATGGCGTTGGGTCCCCGCCATCTGCCGGCACCAATATCAACCTGTCGAACAACTGTGTCCTTGGACCAGACTGGTCAGCAAGCGCGATCTGGGACCCGTCCGGAGACCACATGATGGCCGACGACCATCCAACGTCGATGATCTTTCTAGCTTGGCTCAAGTCGGAGGTGGGAGCTATGTACAGCCCCGCGCCTTCGATGGTCCGGTCCACATATGCGAGACTAGACCCGTCTGGTGAGACTGCTGGGACCCGGAAATTCCCCGCTGACTGAAATGACCGCCGGTTAGCATCGTCCTTCGGAGGACTGGCCCAGATCAGTTCGGGCCCAACGTGCACAGCCATAGCCTGGGCGTCCTGCGCCCACTGGTAGTAGAGAGGCGCCCCTCGCGCTATCTGGACGGCCGGACTGCCAGGTGTCCCATCCCAGACGAATAGGGCCAGCCCATCTGGAGTGGAGGCTAGAAACGACACCTGGCCGCCCGTCGGCGACCAGTAGATGTAGTGCGGGGCACCGTCCGCCACCAGCCCAGCCCGTCCATTCTCGTAAACGGTCTCGCTGCGGCCGGTCCGGGCATCCATAACCTGCAGGGTTATCTCGGTGCCGCTTTCCTCGACTATCACCCGTGACGCCGCAAGCTTTGTGCCGTCTGCCGACCAGGTGGGCCAGGTGTAGTACTCATTCATCCTGAGTGGCTGAGCCTGCACTCCCCCAGAGGACCCGTCTCCAGCCTGGAGTCCGCCGGTCAGTTGGGACAGATCACCACCGTCCGGGCCAACGGTGAAGAGGTCTCCATTCGGACTGACATATGCTATCCGGTTCACCTGTCCTATCACTCCGTCGTTGCTAACATTCGGCTGCGGGGCCGGTGTTCGTGAGTCTGGGTTGGCCGGGCTGGAACATGCCACGGCAATCATGGCCAAAACACTGCCCAGCGCCGGGAATGTCCGTCCCATATGCAACATCCGCGTCTACCGCTCTCATGCCCTCAGGCGCTCTCAGGATACCACTACAAGTTGTGGATAATCCTCAGATTTACGTGGATATCCCGGTGCTAGGTTTCACTTGCTTTGGGACAACTTCAACCATCTGATATCCACCAGTAAATCCCGCCACAAATACATCTGCTGAATCACCAACTCGACTTCATAGCATCAACCCTATTTCCTCTTCTCTCCATGTTAAAATAGTTGTAATCAACTGGAGACCAGTCACACCTACGCCTAGCTGTCCCCAATATCCACGCCTTTATTACTTTTATTATTTTACGTTTGAAGAATTCTCATGATCGATACCGTTAGATTAAATATCAACGCTGGGTCCGGTGGAAACGGATGCAGCAGTTTCCTTCGCGAGAAATACCGTCCTAAGGGCGGTCCCAACGGGGGAGACGGCGGAGACGGTGGCAGCGCTTATCTGGTTGGCGATCCGTCCATCAATACTCTGCTCCATATCAAGTTCAGCAGTACGGTTTATGTGGTCCACGGCGGTCACGGGAAAGGAAAGAACAAACGTGGCGGAAATGGGGACGATAAGTACATCCCCGTGCCGATGGGGACTGTCGTCTACCGGATGAATGAAGAGGGTGAGAAAGAATATCTGGATGACATCACTACGTCGTCTCCCAGGCTGGTTGCTGTTGGCGGGCGTGGTGGCTGGGGAAATACCAGATTCGCAACACCGACCAACCAAGAGCCTGTTTTGGCCCAGAGGGGAGAGAAGGGCGAAAAAACCGTCCTCTTCTTGGAGTTGAAGCTCCTGGCTGACGTGGGGCTGCTGGCCAAGCCCAATGCAGGTAAATCTACGTTGATCTCCATGTGCTCCGCTGCCAAGGCCAAGGTGGCAGACTATCCGTTTACCACGGTGGAGCCAGTGCTGGGAGTCGTGCGAGTGGGTCAGAACGACTTCGTGATGATGGAAGTTCCCGGCCTCCTGGAAGGCGCACATGACGGCATCGGTCTGGGGCATGAGTTCTTGAGACACGCAGAGCGGGCCCGGTTGTATGTCCACATGTTGGACGGCCTGTCCGAAGACCCGGTCGAAGATTACCGGATGATCAATCAAGAGCTAGAGCAGTTCAACCCTGAGATGGCTGAAAAGCCGCAGTTGGTCGTGGTTAATAAACTGGACGTCACCGAGGTGCGTGAAGCCCAAGAAGAGTTGACCCAGCGGCTGAAAGAGGCCATCGGCGATCGGGGATCCAGCGTCCATTTCATCTCGGCAGCCACGGGTGAAGGCGTCGATTCTCTGATGGGCAACATCTACGGCGCTCTCACCGAGATGCCAAAGGCGGAAGTCGAAGAAGGACCGGAACCCGAGCCCATGCGGCACCGGCCCCAACGATCGTCCGGCCCGGAGACGGTACGCCGGGACAGGTACGGGGTGTACGTGGTGGAATCAGAGATGATGGAACGTCTGACGGCCATGGCTGACACCCGGGACCAGCGAGTGCTTCTGCAGCTGTGGCGAGAGATGCGCAAGACCGGCTTGGCTGACCGCCTGATCGACGCCGGCATCGAGGCTGGGGACACTATCAGGTTCGGCAAGGTGGAACTAGCTTGGTTCTGAGCAGCTCCTAACCGTGAACGTCGGCATTCTTGGCGGGACCTTCGACCCTGTCCACCTGGGCCACTTAAGCATCGCTGACGCCGCCATGGAGCAAGCTTCTTTGGAGCGGGTGCTGTTCATCCCGGCAGGCCACCCCAGGCTCAAACAGGCAGAACCGTCGGCATCGGTGGAACACCGGCTGGAGATGGTGGGGTTGGCCACCGCCAGCAACCCAAGATTCCAAGTCTGCGGCATCGAAGCCCACCGGCCCGGCCCCACCTACACCGTTGACACCCTGGTGGAACTATCCGCTAAGCTGGGGCCAACAGCGGACCTGTTCTTCATCCTGGGCATGGATGTCCTGGGTCAATTGGACAAATGGAAGGACCCGGAGCGGGTGCTGGAACTCTGCCAGCTACTGGTGTTGGACCGGCCTGGGGAACAGGACTTCGATTGGCCTGATTTCTACAGCAGGGTGCCCGAGGTTGAGGGGCGAGTGCAAACAGTTTCGGCGCCTATGATCGACGTCAGTGCCACTGAGATACGGCGCAAAGCTGCAGCTGGTGAAGATCTGGCTGGGCAAACGCCAGATTCAGTGGTTAAGTACATCCGAGAGCAGGGACTATATCTGACAGCAGGGGAAGGGAGGACGGCGAGTTGAGCGAAACAGTGGACCGGTTATTGGCGTTGGCGCTGGAGCGGGGCGCCATCAAATACGGCGATTTCACCCTGACATCAGGCAAGAAGAGCAGTTATTACTTCGATGGCCGACTTCTAAGTCTGGACCCGGAAGGCGCCCACCTCATATCCCAAGCGCTGCTTCCTCTGTTGGGTCAGGCTGGGGCCAAGGCAGTGGGCGGCACCACTTTGGGCGCAGACCCAATGGTCGCAGCTGTAGCATTGGCCAGCCATCTGGGCGGAGAGCCGATCCCCGCGTTCATCGTGCGGAAAGAGAGCAAGGCCCACGGCACCAAGCAGAATATCGAAGGGCCGTTGACGCCGGGCACAAACGTCGCCATCGTGGACGATGTTTGCACCACCGGCGGGTCGTTGTTCCACGCCATCGAGGCTGCTGAAGAAGCGGGTTGCACCGTGGTCAAAGTGGTGTCGGTGCTGGACCGCAACGAAGGCGGTTCGGAAGAGATGCGGAAGCGGGGCTACGACTTCTCGGCGCTGCTGGCGGCCACGGCTGAGGGAAAGATAGAGGCGGCCGGAGACTAGGGACTCAGTCCTTGGGCGGTCCGAAAGGCTGGGCCAGAGCGATTATGTCCGCTGAAGCCTTTTCTGGGCCCGAAACCTCTAATCGTGTTCCGGGGCTAGCATTTGCCGCTTTGACGTAGCCCAGGCCCTTCAGGAGGCCGTTCAACGGCTCTGAAGTAACGGACGTGATCGTCCCCACGTGCTCGCCGTCCTGTAGCAGCTCATCACCCGAAGAAATAACTGCGCTGGCATCAAAACTCAGGGATACTAGATATCTCTTGACCTTCTTGTAGCTATCCAGCCTGGCGATCACTTCCTGGCCTATGTAGCAGCCCTTGGCGAAATCTATGGAGCCGATGAGCCCAGCTTCCAAAGGGTTGTAGGGCTCTCCCAGCTCCGGTCCGTATTCAGGCACGCCATAGTTCACCCGGACGGCGTCCATCGCGTTGGCGCCCAGGGGCACGGCCCCGTTCCCGGTGAGGTGCTGCCATAATCCGTCAGCGTCGTCCGTCTCCGCGATCAGCCAGTACCGGGAAAGAGAGCCCAGTGGCTGTTCAACGGCCAGTGCGTCGATCCCTCCCAGGTCTACAGGCTGGACGGTGAGTGAGTCCTGCGCAAGCTGGTTGGTATCAAGCCCCAGAAGCTTCCCGGCATTGGGGCCGACCACGGCTAGCATGGTGGTCTCTGAGGAGATGTCTTCGACCACCAGGTCTTCCATGATGGTGTACTTGTCCAGCCAATCGATCACCGGTTGCTGCTGGCCGGGGCTGGTTAACAGGACCACGTAGTCGCCCTGGTTCGCAACGCCCAGCACATCAACGATCCGGCCGCGGTCGGTGGTCAGAACGGTTACTGCGCCCTCGCCCGCGCCCAGGTCGACAACCTTGTTGGTGGACATGCGGTTCAGCAGGTCCAGGCCATCTTCTCCAGTGGCCTTCAGCCGGCCCATGTACGAGGCGTCGTGGATACCGGCCGCGGTGGTTGCGGCAGTGTATTCAGAGCCGAAATCCGAGTAGACGGCCGGCAGTTGTTGGCCGTGACGCTCGACGAATATCGCTGCTCCGGTTTGCAGGGCCATGAGACGCTCCAAGGGGAGACTTAGGGCTTACATGAACAAACGCCGCTTTCTAAAAAGGCGGCGCTTGTGAATCTGCTGGTTGGGCGCGGCCTGAGCTAGACGCTGAATGAGGTGCCGCAGCCGCAGGCCTTCTTGGCGTTGGGGTTCTCGAATACGAAGCCCTTTCCGTTCAGCCCGTCTGAGAAGTCCAACTCGGTGCCGACCAGGTATATGTAGCTCTTCTTGTCGACTATGACCTTCACACCGTGCTGCTCAACCACTTTGTCGGTCTCAGCGAAGGTTGATTCGCCGGTGATCTTCAGGTCGTAGGTGAGGCCGGAACAACCGCCGCCTTTTACAGCCACGTGGATACCGACGTTCTCGTTGATCCCGTCTTTCTCGGCGAAATACTTGATCTTGTCGGCGGCCTTCTCGGAGATCGCTACGGTGAGTTCTACGCCGTTCTGGGTAATGGGCATATCTGTCTCCCCCGGCGGTTAGCGGCGCTGTTTGGGGTTGGAATCAGTCACAAGCTCCCATAAGGAGTGGACAGGATTATTGTAGGCGTTGGTGTCTGGCTCAGTCAAGAATCTGAAGCTGGGGTCAAGAACTAACTGAGCAATTGCTCCAGGCCCTCGGGAGTCGTATACCTCGCCAACAACTCGGCGAAATGGTGGGCTTTGGCTATGGTGCGGGCATCGGCCCGGTCCAATAGCCCGGCCAAGGCCTCGGCGGTGTCATGGGTGTTGGTGCGCACCTGGATCAGGGGAACTTCCCGTTTGAGAGCTTCGGCCTTGATGTACTCCGTGGGCTCGCCGGGGCCGGTCAGCACCAGGCAGGCGGTCTTGTCGCACATGCTGGCCATCTGGATGTCGGGGCGTTCGACACGGGTGATGACGGCCTGATTGGCGTAGCGGTCAAAGTAGGTGGGACCTTCGTCCAGGATGTTGCCGCCGATCATGATCCGCTCTACCGGAGAACCGGTATTCACGGGGTCCAGCACCCATTGGCCGCCCAGGTGCTCCGCCAGTTGTTCAACCGTCACCGCCAGCATGCCACGGCTCTCGGGGATGACTGCGACTGGTACAGACTGCCCGGCCAGGCCACGAGCGACCTCGTCGCGGCGGTGGATGGGAACGGAGTTGACCACCACTGCTGCCAGGTTAGGGCCTGCGGTGGAAATGGATGAGGCAACAGACTCTGGGGCGCCGTGGTAAACCAGGACGACTTTGGAGTCGAAGTCGTAGGGCGCACCATCTGGCCCCTCAACGACAACGATTCCAGCTTCAGACTCTAGCCTGGATATCTCTGCTTGAACTGGCGCGAGGTTGCTGGAATCCGATTTGTTGCCTGGAGCGGGGACTGCCGGGCAGCCCAGAGAAGTGGACAACTCGGAGATGAATGTTACGTCTGAGTCTGCCGTGCGGCCGTCGGCGAAGGGTTTGTAGTAGGCAGCTTTCTTCCCGGCGGCGTTGGCTGTAACCAATAACGCCGCAGCCAGGCTGGTCTTGCCTGCCCCTGGTTGATTGCCCACGATCTGAAGAACGGCCACGAAGTCTCCTATACCATGAAGCTAGGTTGGAGCGCCGGGGTAATTCTAGCATAGGCGCGGTTTCTAAAGGCCGCGAGCGGCCTAGTCGTTGACGTCCTTGGGGCCGGTGTCCTCCGGGTCGAACTTGTCCGGGAAAATGGTGGTGTCATCCCACTTGGCCAGAGTGAAATCAGACCGGTGCAAGCTGGCGTTGGTGAAGCTTGCGCCGCGGACGTCGGTGGCGATCCACATGGAGTCGCGGATCATGGCCAGGTTGAAGTCGGCTCCCGGCATGGTTGCGCGGCTCAGGTCTGCTCCATTCATGTTGGAGGAATGGAAGCGGGCGTTGGTCATGTCGGAATTTCTGAGGTCGGCTTCGATCATGTTGGACTGGCTGAAGTTGGCCCCGGAGATGTCCGCCCCGATCAGGTTGACCCGGTTCATGCGGCAGCTTGTGACCACAGCGTCCTTCAGGATGGCGCCCTTCATGTCGGTCCAGAAAAGGTTCACGTTGACGATGCTGGCTGAGGTAAGGTCGCAGCCGGCCATACCTGCCTGACCTAGGTCGCATTCAGTCAGGTCGGCGCCGGAAAGATTGGCGCCGGCCAGGTTGGCCCGCGAAAGGCGGGCGTGGGTCAGGTTGGCGCACTTCAGGTTGGCGTCGCGGATCCTGGTGCCGGCCAGGTTTACACCGCTCAGGTCGGCACCCTCAAGGTCCAGTTGGGTCTCGGGGTTATTCTCCCGCCAGTTATCCAGGGCGTCGGGGCCGCTGGAGGCTAGTTTCACGTGTTCTGGGTTAGCCAAAATACACTCCAAATAGGGGTCTGTTCACAAAAACACAGCCCGGGAGTTGGTCCCAGGCTGCGTGAATCGATCGGTCCCGCGTGGGCTGAAAGTTATCGGAGACCTAGGCGTCTTCCAGGTCGAAAATCTTCTCGGCGATGGCCATCTTCAGTTCGTTGACCTTGCCCAGGTCGGGAAATGCCCCGGCTTCCTTGCGGTCGAAGATCTTATCTCCGTCCAGGTAGACTTCCAGACGCCCTTTGTCTGAGGGAGTCATCTTGATCGCCACGTCTCCGGGTGCGTCGGAGCGGAAGAACTCGGTCGCCAACCACGTGGCGACGGGATAGTAGCCTCAAGCTACACAGTAGAGAATCTCAGCTTCGACTTTGCCGTGTTCTGACCCTGCCATTTGGTCCTCCAGAAGTGTTGGTGCGCTAGTCGACTACCGCTGTGGCGATGCCGACGGCGGTGCGGTTTCCATCTTGGTTGTCGCAGAAAATGTCTACAGAGACCCGGGTGCCGCCGTCGACCTCTTCTGTGCCGCTGACGGCGCCGGTGACGGTGATGGTGTCCCCGGCTTTGACCGGCCTGAGAAACTTCAGGTTCACCGTGCCGGTGTGGCTGAAGACCTCTGCCCCGAAGAACTTGCGGAGGCATTCCGAGGCGAAGGTGATGGACATCCGGCCCGAGGCCAGGGTGTAGGTGGTCCCAAGGCGTTTCGCGGCCAGCTCAGGGTTGTTGTGGATGTTCTCCCGGTCCAATATCCCGGTGGACTCGAACCCGAGGATCGATGCTTCAGTGATCGACTTGGTCACAGAAGGAATAGCTTGGTCTGGCTTTATTTCTGTTCTGGATGCCATTTCTTCCCCAACTCGTCAGGCTTCTTCAACTGGTAGGTGCTAAGTTTCTCCAGCAGGCGGCCGTCCTCGTCGGTGGCCGTTGCTTCAATGACTATGTAGGGTTTGTCCCGGCGCAGATACTTGTCTGCGATGCGGCCCTGAACGCGGATCTTCTTGCCCACGATGGGCGGGTTGAAGAACTCAACCTCGTTCCCCGCGTTAACCGTGCCGATCTGGTCGTCATAGACCATGGCGAAAGCGGTGGCGTCGTGCTTGACGCCCAGGGTCGGGAATTGGGCATCCGGGTCGTCCACGGAGGTACGAAAGGCGTCAACCATCTCCTGGGTGAGAGTGTACTCGTAGGAGCCGAGTTCTTCGCCGATCTCGGCCTTATCGTAGTCGAATAGTTTCAGTTCTGGGTCTGCCATCCAATGGCTCCTCGGCGTTGATACAGGGCACGCTGGCTCTACAATACAAATTTTGACTACCCTAGTCAACGTGAATCGCTGCTGGCGCGGCGTGGCCGGAGGTTGGGCTTTGCCCTATAATAGGCGGTAACGATGGCGGCGAAGGCGTGACGGACTGACATGGATTTGAGTTTCGACCGGGGAGACCCCCTGAACCCCAAAGGGCATGCCCTGCTCTACTTCCGAGTGGACACAGAGCCGGACAAGGTCTATGCCACCTATGT
>CAYXDE010000034.1:0-32067 GCA_964463525.1 uncultured Dehalococcoidia bacterium
TCAGATGAGACGACGCTTTTCGCAGTTTTCCCTCTCTTTTTCACCCGATTATTCCGCCCTTAACGGCCCAGGACTCTGACGAATACATGCCAGATCGAGAAGACACACTTCTGGAGAACCGGGCCGCCAAGCTCGAACGCATCCGCGCCAACGGCCTAGACCCCTATCCGGCCCGCTACCACCGCTCCTACGACGCCGCAGCAGCCACCGCGCTGTTCGAGGAACTAGAAGAGACCGACCCGCCCGATGAGAAGCTGCATAACGTCTCGTTAGCGGGACGTATCACCTCCATGCGGACCATGGGCAAGGCAGCCTTCCTAGACCTGCAAGACTCCTCCGGCGCCATCCAGGCCCTCCTCCGCCAGAACAACCTTGAGGACGGTTTCGACCTGATCAAAGACC
This sequence comes from uncultured Dehalococcoidia bacterium, assembly GCA_964463525.1. GTDB lineage: Bacteria > Chloroflexota > Dehalococcoidia > Lucifugimonadales > UBA3495 > UBA9611. The sequence continues at coordinate 403 of CAYXDE010000034.1, forward strand.
TGGATATCGGCGACCATCTGGGCGTGCGCGGCAACCTGATCCGCACCCGCACCGGCCAGGTGACCATCGACGCCCTGGAACTGACCGTCACCGCCAAGGGCATGCGCCCGCTGCCCGAGAAATGGCACGGTCTCCGAGACGTTGAGACCCGCTACCGGCAGCGCTACCTGGACCTGATCGCCAACCAGGATGAGATCATGCCGGTGTTCGTGCTGCGGTCCAAAGTGATCCGCGGCATCCGCCGGTTCCTGGACGAACGCGGCTTCCTGGAAGTGGACACCCCCATCCTGGTGCCGGTAGCCGCCGGCGCCCACGCCAAACCCTTCGTCACCCACCACAACGCCCTGGACGAGCAGCTCTACCTGCGCATCGCCACCGAGCTTTACCTGAAGCGGTTGATCATCGGCGGCTTCGACAAGGTCTACGAGATCGGCCGCGTCTTTCGCAATGAGGGCATCGACCAGGACCACAACCCGGAATTCACCCTGCTGGAGAGCTACGAGGCCTACGCCGATTACAACGATGTCATGGACATGGTGGAGCAGATGGTCTCGACCATCGCCAAAGAGGTGAACGGCTCCACAAAGATCACTATCGGCGACCAGGAGATCGACTTCGCGCCACCGTGGCAGCGCGTGAGCCTGCGCGAAGAGCTGGAAAAACGAAGCGGAATCAACCTGGAGAACTACGACGACGAACAGCTTAAGAAGCAGGCTTCTGAGATTGGGATCGTGACCGAGGTATTGGACAGCAGAGGCCGCCTGATAGATAAGCTGTTGTCCTCATTCGTAGAGCCGCACCTGGTCCAGCCGACCTTCGTCTTGGACTACCCTGAGGAGATGTCCCCCCTGGCCAAGGGCAAGCCTGACGCGCCTGGATACGTGGAACGGTTCGAGGCCTTTGCCTTCGGCATGGAGATCGCCAACTCTTTCAGCGAGCTCAACGACCCCAAGGTGCAACGGGAGCGGTTCGAGGAGCAAGAACGCATCCGGGAATTGTTCCAAGACGATGAGGTGGACCGGCGGGACGACGACTTCCTCATGGCTATGGAATACGGCATGCCTCCCACGGGCGGCCTGGGCATCGGCATCGACCGGCTGGTCATGCTCCTGGCCGGGCAGCCGTCGATCCGCGACGTGCTGCTGTTCCCCCAGATGCGGTCCCTGCAGAATGATACCGGCGATACCAACGCAGAAGAGCCTGAATAACCCATGTTATCCATCGAGCACATCAGAGAACATCCCGACGAGGTCCGCGCCTCGCTACAGACCAGAGGCGAAGAAGACCCGATAACCGAAGTGTTGGAGTTGGACGCTCAGATTCGCGCCGCCATCACCGAGCGCGACGACCTGAACGCAGAGCGGAACCGGGTCAGCAGGGAGTTGGGCCAAGCGCGCTCCCAGGGCCAGGAGATATCAGAAGACGCCCGGGCCGAGATGCGAAAGATCGGCGACCAGGCTGACGCCCTGAACGAGAAGACCAAGGAACTGGGCGACAAGCTGAACGGCCTGATGCTGGACCTGCCCAACCTGCCCCAGGCCGATGTGCCGGTGGGCGAGGACGAGACGGGCAGCGTGGTCATCCGGCAGAACGGGGAGCCTCCGGTAATGGACTTCACACCCAAGCCCCACTGGGACCTGGGCGAAGAACTGGGCATCATCGACTTCGAACGCGGCACCAAGCTGGCCGGCAGCCGGTTCTACAACATGCTGGACTACGGCCCCAAGCTGGAACGCGCCCTCATCGCCTTCATGCTGGACCTCCACTCCAATGACCACGGCTACACGGAGATCTCCCTGCCAGCCGTCGTCAAACGGGACATCATGGAGGGCTCCGGCAACCTGCCCAAGTTCGCCGACAACCTCTACCACGACGACGAGGACGACCTCTGGCTGATCCCTACCGCCGAGGTGCCGATAACGAACCTGTACCGGGACGAGATCATCCCCGCCAACACCCTGCCGCTGAAGTACGTGGCCCAGACCCCCTGCTTTCGCCGTGAGAAGGCGTCGGCGGGCCGGGACACTAGGGGCATCAAGCGTGTGCACCAGTTCAACAAGGTTGAGATGTACCAGTTCGTGGAGCCCGACACCTCCAACGACGAACTGGAGCGGCTGGTGGACAACGCCGAAGATGTCTGCCGCAAGCTGGGCTTCACCTACCGGGTGCTGCAGCTCTGCACCGGCGATATGGGTTTCGCGTCGTCCAAGACCTACGACATCGAGGTCTGGGCCGCCGGCTGTGAGGAGTGGCTGGAGGTCAGCTCCTGCTCCAACTGCACCGACTTCCAGGCCCGCCGTTCCAATATCCGGTACCGGACCGAAGAGGGAGGCCGCCCCAGGCTGCCCCACACCCTGAACGGGTCCGGTTTGGCCCTACCCAGAGTCATGATCGCTATCATGGAGAACTACCAGCAGCCGGACGGCTCGGTGGTCATTCCAGAGGTCTTACGCCCGTACACCGGGTTCGACGTGATACCCGCGAAAACTAGCTGACAGCTTTTTGGAGGATGAATATGGCCGGCAAAGTTAGTTGGGGCATTTCCATCCCTCAGGTGTTCTTCGACGGGCCCATCGACATGCCGCTGATCGAGAAGTGGTCGAAGCGGGCCGAGGCCCTTGGCTATGAGAGTCTCTGGACGCAAGAAGCCATCACCGGCGCTGTTCCCATATTGGAGCCGGTGACTCTGCTTTCTTATCTGGCAGCCATCACGGAGAATGTACGCCTGGGAACGTCGGTCATAGTCGCGCCCATCCGTAACCCCATCCAATTGGCCAAGAGCCTGGGCAGCCTCGACCACATGAGCAAGGGACGGCTGATCGCCGGCCTTGGTCTGGGCGGCAACCCCAACGACATCCCGCCCTTCGGTTTCTCGGCAGAGAAGCGGGTGCGCCGGTTCACCGAGATAATCGACGTGATGAAAGCGCTGTGGACTCAACCCGAAGCCCATTTTCAAGGCGAGTTCTGGCAGCTAGACGGCCTCAAGATGGAGCCCAAACCCCTTCAAAAACCGCACCCTCCCATCTGGCTGGGCGCGCGGCACACCAACGCCCTCAGGCGGGCGGTCAGACATGGCGACGGCTGGATGGGCGCCGGCTCGTCCGATACCGAAAGCTTCGTCACAGCCGTGGACCAGACCAAGATGTACCTGGAAGAGGCCGGCCGCGACCCTAGCTCCTTCACCATCTCCAAGCGCGTCTACGTGGCGGTGGACAACGACGAGGACCGGGCCGAAGGACGCCTGAAAGAGTGGTTCGGCAAGCGCTACGGCAACGCCGGTATGGCCTCGCAGGTCTCTGTCTGGGGCTCAACGGCCAAAGTCACGGAAGAACTGGCCAAGGTCACCGGCGCTGGGGCCGAGATGGTCCTGCTCAATCCCGCCTTCGACGACATGGAGCACCTGGAAGCCCTGTCGGAAGAGGTCATCCCGAATATCTAGATCCGGGAGATTCTCACAGATTTCATCTGGTCAGGCTCTCCGGCGCCTTGGTAGTATTGCCGCCTGATGCACAGATCCAAATCGGATTCAGAGACGCCGTCCCACCGGCATCTCACTCGGCTTCGCCTCCTGCCACTGGTTATCGTTTTCCTCATGACGGCGCTGATCGCCGGTTGCGCCGCTCTTGAGGAGCTGGCCGATGATGGCACGCCTGCGGGCGCCGAACAGACTTCTCCTACAGCGGTTGCTCCCAGTCCCACTGAAGGGCCATCCGCCGACGAAGAACTGGAGGCATTGGCTCGGCAATTGACCGCAGAGGGGCTGCTCACTCAGGACCTAGCCGACAAGATGCTGGCGTCCAAGAGTGTTCTGGATGCGGCGGATCCTGAGTTGGATGACCCAGAGGCTGCCATGCAGGCTCTATTTGATTTCAACGCGGCCTTCCAAGCCTGGGGTCAGAACGTCACCAACGTTCTCTCCCAATCAACAGACCTGCTGCAGAAGATCGGACCTCAAGGCCGGGCAGGGCTTCTTCACAGTCCTCTGTTGGTCGGCTGTGCGGATGTAGTGTCGCTGAAGAACTCGATGGACGCGGTCCAGAACGAGGTCGATAAAACCAAGAACGCTAGAGACAAGATGCTGGCCGTTGACCGGGACAAAGACTTCGATAAATTTGAAACCGAGTACCGGAATTGGCGTGGCTCCTACAAGAACACCACCACCAAAGCCAAGAACGAGGTGGTCAAGAGCCCACCGGCCGCGGCTGCCGGAACTTTCATGGCAGGAGCAACAGCCGTGGTCATAGGTGTGGTTGGCGGCGCCGGTGCGGTAGTGACTGCTCCCGCCATATTGACCATCGCTGCCGTAGGAATAGGCACCGGTGTAGCGGTCAACTGGCTGTGGGACTTCCTGACTCCACAACCCAACGGGCTGATCCGGCAAGGGGTTCCGCTAGCCGCCCCTCTATCCACGGGAGAAGCCTGCCGGTTCGTTTCCAACTCTTCACAAAACGGCCAACCGTCCGTCTTCGCCGACACAGGTGTTGGTGACCTACATATCTTCATGGAGGACCGGGCGCCGCTGGTCTTCGAAAACTTCAGCATCAACAGCGGGGAACAGGTCACCCTCACGGTCGATGCTCCCGCCTTGGACGGCGTAACCGCAGAAGAAATCGCTGACGCCATCGACGATGCCGAGATCACGGTGGAGGATCTAGAAGATGAGGTGGAGCCAGAGCCCACGGAGGCAGCCGCCCCAACGCCGACTCAGCAGCAACCCACGGAAGAGCCTGCATCAGACCTAGGGTTGACCAACCTAACCGCCTCTGAGGTCAAATCAGCTGTCGAACAGTTTTCCCGCCAGGAGGGCTGGGATTTCACTGACCGGGACGCTGTCATTGAAAACGAACGGTTCTTCAATTTCGGTTCACAAAATCTCGGCGTGGCCGCCCTGCAAACCTGCGACGATGGCCGGTGCTTCTCGGAATCTGCCAATTACGTATTGACCGTCCGCTTCATCTCGACCCCGCAGTCCCAGGACGATACGTATCTCAGCAGGCGCGACCTCCTGTGTACCCCCTACGCGATCAAGTCGACTGTGTACCGGAGCGCACTGATAGAGTTGTCCGGCTGGGAGGACTTCAAGCTCGAAACGGTGCGGGTCAACGGAATTCCCGTACCACCGGACGATGTCTGCGAGGGCTTCTCCACAGAACTGATTCAGGAAGAAGTCCACCGGTTGTTCGATGAAATCCTCTTCCTCCTTGGTCCGTAACCGGCCTTCTTTCGGACAACCAGACATCTATCCGCAGCCTGCCTGCGGTCTCTTTCATATTCCCCTCACGGTGAGTCCATCACTCATCATGAGTTCCCAACGGTGACGGACTACGCTATAACCAAAGAGTCCAGGCCGGCTTAGTCACCGGCGGAGCAACTCTTCCCGCTGCGTGCACCGACCTGGGTTTCGGCTATCTTCCGTCGACGATTCAGCACATTGGCTCATGGTTGGAGGGCGAACGATGAATACTAGACGTTATGGCTTTTTGTTGGTCTTGGCGGTGCTGATGTCAGCATCGGTCGTTATGTCTGGATGCGGCGCTCCCGGAAATGTAGTCCTTGATGCCACCGATGATGGCCGTACAGTTGAACTGAAGCAGGACCAGAGTCTGGAGCTCGAGTTGACTGGGAATCCCACGACCGGATTCATGTGGGAAGTGGTCGTGTTGGACGATGCAGTCCTCCGCCTCGCCGGTGAAGCCGAGTTTGAGCCCGATTCCAATCTCGTCGGCGCGCCCGGGGTGCTGACCTTTCGTTTCGAGCCGGTGGCAGCCGGTGAAACGGACTTGGACCTAGAGTACCGCCGTCCCTGGGAAGAAGATCTCCCCCCGCTCAGGACCTATTCCATCCGGGTGATCGTATCTCGGTAGCGCTATTCCAAAGACGCGGACCGGGCTAAAGGACGCCCCAAAGTGTGGTTCAGCAAGCGCTACGGCAACGCCGATATGGCCTCCTAGCGCGCGAAGCCGTAGGCGCGGGTTTTCAACCCGCCACCCCCCTCCAGCATCCGCTTTTTCAGGCAATTCTTTGACTGATGCACGCCCTTCGACGAAGCTCAGGACGAACGGTGCCCGTGGCCGCTCCATACGCAGATACCGTTCGTGGCGAACCCACCCGGCCGCCGCCCCTTCCCCAGCCAGTCCTAGGTGGACTAGAATAGCCTGGATTCAGACCTAGACTGGAGGGAGACCATGTCCGGTATTTGGCCCGGTGAGACGCAGTGCGTGGTGCTGCTGGGATTCGACATAGACGGCGTTTCGTCCTGGTTGAACCGTGACCCGTCCTTCAAAGACCACCCCAGCCTCATGTCCATGGCCGAGTACGGCCCCTCGGTAGCCACTCCACGCATCCTAGACATGCTGGAAGCTCACTCCATCCCAGCCAGCTTCTATATCCCCGGTTTTGTGGCCGAGACCCACGAAGATATGGTCAAGGACATATTCAACCGCGGCTTCGAGGTCGCTCACCACGGCTACATGCACGAGCCTCCGTCCTCTCTGACCAGGGATCAGGAGAACGATGTCATCGAGTCGGGCATCCGGATACTCAGCGGCATCACCGGCGAGAAGCCCCTGGGTTACCGCTCCCCCAGCTGGGAATTGAGCGAGCACTCACTGGAACTGCTTACCGACCACGGTTTCATGTACGACAGCAGCCTGATGGGCGACGACGCGCCCTATATCGTCGACTCCGAAGCCAATGGCAAGACCATCGTTGAGCTGCCTATCCATTGGCTGCTGGACGACGCGCCCAACTTCGTCTATGCCCCCGTGGCCAACCGCCTGGGCCCCATGCGCAACCCCGACGAGGTCTACGGCACCTGGGCCGCCGAGTTCGAGGGCCTGTACCGCTACGGCCGGGCCTTCACCCTCACCATGCACCCCCAGTACATCGGGCGGCCCGGCCGGCTGTTGATGCTTGAACGCCTCATCGAGCATATCAAGACCTTCCCCAACGTGGAGTTCATGCGCGCCATCGATGTGGCCAAGATGTGGGTGAAGTAGCCATGGACTACGGCATAGGTATTCCCTCATATATCGACGCTTGGCGGGATGTAAAGGCAGCCGAGGAGGCGGGCTTCACCCATGCGTGGTTCTACGATTCCCAACTGATCTACAGCGATGTCTATGCCACCATGGCGTTGGCGGCCCAGAACACCAGCCGTATCAGATTGGGCACGCTGGTGGCCATTCCCACCAACCGCATAGCGCCAGTGACCGCGTCGGCCATCGCCACCATCAACAAACTGGCGCCGGGCCGGGTGATCCTGGCCATGGGCACTGGCTATACCGGCCGGAACACCATGGGGCTGCCCCAGATGTCGGTGAAGAGCCTCAAAGAATACACTCAGCAGGTGAAGGGCCTGCTGGCCGGTGAAGACGTGCTTTTTCGTGAGGGCGGGAAGGAGCGGTGGGTACGGCTGGTCCACGCGGACCGTGAGGAGTTCATCAACATCAAGGACCCCATCTCCGTCTTTGTTGCCGCCAACGGCCCAAGGGCCCTGGAAGTGGTCGGTGAACTCGCCGACGGATGGGTGACGACCCTGCGGGCCAGGACCGACCTGGGCGATAATTACGCCACCATCAAAGACTCGGCGGCACAGGCAGGCCGAAGCACCGCCAAACCCTACACCGTGGCACTGAGTTACGGATGCGTGCTGCGCGACGGCGAATCGCTAACTTCTGAACGGGTGATGGCGCGGGTGGGCCCCAGCATCATGCCCGGAGTCCACGCTCAATGGGAAGCCAGTTATGGTCCGGGGGCCAACCTGGGAATGGCGCCCGATTCCGAGGTGGCAGACGCCTACGAAGCCTATCTACAGGAATACGCGGAGACCAACGGCACTCCCACCGACCGCCTCTACCTGGACGCCCACCGGGGGCACATGGTCTTTCTAAAACCGGGCGAGGAGCAATTCGCGACTCAGGAACTCATGGCCAGGTCGCTTACCGGCACCGGGCCGGAGATCATCGAAAAACTGGACCGGATAGAAGCCACCGGCGTCGACAATGTAGCCATATCCGTGACCAATGCCGAAGGCGCACGCGACCTGATCCAAGATTTTGGGCGCGAAGTGATAGCCAAGCGGGCAAAGTAGCTCACAGCTACCAGCTGCTTGAATCTCTTGCCAAGACCTGGCATCAGAATTACCATGTCCGCATATTCGCAATTACCCGTGCCAATAGGAGCTAAAGATGCCTAAGGTACATGACCGCGGCGGTTGGCCCAACGACGACCCCATCGACCACGACGAGCACGAGATGGAGGAATGGGAGCGTCAGGTAGACGCCCTGAACGGAGTGCTCGGCGACAAGGGCCTCAAGAACACCGACCAACTGCGCCGGGCCATCGAGAGTCTGGATCTGAAGACCTACGAGTCGCTGGCCTACTACGAGAAGTGGACGGCCGCCATGGAGATGCTCCTGATCGAGCAAGGTGTCATGACCAAAGAAGAGATCGACGCCAAGATGACAGCTCTGGCGCAGGAAAAGAAGTAGCCATGGCCGCTAACCCAGCCGCGAAATTCCAAGTCGGCGACCAAGTACGCATCAGGGTCGGTGTGCCGCCGACACATTTCCGTACTCCGGAGTACATCCAGGGCAAGTTGGGCCGGGTCCAGACCCTGTGGGGCGCTTTCCCCAATCCAGAGGGCCTCGCCTACGGTCAAGACGGCCTCCCGGCCCAGCCCTTATACCTGGTCGAATTCGCCCAGTCCGACCTATGGCAGAATTACAAGGGCGCCGCCAACGACACCCTTATGATCGACGTTTACGAAAACTGGCTGGAAACGACTTAGTCCGCGACCTAGTTTCCAAAGGGCAGGAGAGATTCCCATGGCAGACAACGGACACGAGAACGGACATTCCCACGGCGACAACGCTGAATATTACTCCCTGCGCGCCCAGGCTATGCAGGCCCTCCTGATCGAGAAGGGTGTTTGCACGCTGGACGACATCCTGACCATGGCCGACCAGATCGACGCCCGCTCCCCTGAGGACGGCGCCAAGATCCTGGCCCACGCCTGGGTCGATCCGGAGTACAAGAAGCGCCTATTGGCCGACGCCGAATCTGCATTCCTGGAACTGGGTTACGACCTTCCAGAAACGTCACCCAAGATCACGGTCATCGAGAACACCGAGGAGATCCACAGCATGGCTGTGTGCACGCTATGTTCCTGCTTCCCCAGGGCCATCATCGGACGGCCGCCGGCCTGGTACAAGGGATTGGCCTATCGTTCCAAGGTGGTCGTCGACCCCCGCGGCGTGCTGAAGGAGTTCGGCACAGAGCTGGACGAATCGGTGCAGGTGCGGGTCATCGATAGCAGCGCCGACTACCGCTACCTGATCCTGCCCAAGCGGCCCGCCGGGACCGAGGGCATGAGCGAAGAGGAACTGGCCAAGCTGATCACGCAAGAGAGCATGATCGGCGTAGGCCTGGCCCTCTCTCCGGAGGCCGTCCGCGCCAGCTAGCCACTGACTTTAGGCAAAATAAAAGCCCCGCTCTTGGATCGAAGAGCGGGGCTTTTTTTATCGCTGGTGCAGAGTATCCCGGCCCACTCCGGAATGACGGGTGGGGTTTCGGGGGGCTCAGAGACCTGGGTTAGTCGGGCCGGTCCAGCATCTGCTGGGGTATGTCCCCCAAGAGTCTCTCCACGGTGGGCATGCTCGATTCATTACCGAGAGCCAGGTGCAGCGGCGTGATCGAGATGCAGTTGTTCTTGATGGCCGCTATGTCGCTGTCTTCGGAAGGAGTCTGATTGATGGACTTGTTCCGGGAGATCCAGTAGCGCTTCTCCGGACCCACATTCTCAGCCCGTACATTTTCGCCCCATGACCGGCCGCCCAGTGTGGTGACCCTGACCCCGGCCACCTGCGACATCTCGATCTTGGGGATATTCACATTCAGAAACAGGGTCTCACCGGTGTGGTCCATGAATTTATTGGCCAATGGTCCCAGTATCTTTTCGGCGATATCGTACTTGGTGTTAGTCACCGCAGCCACCGATATGGCGATGGTGTTGATGCCTCTAAGAAAACCCTGGACCGCGGCGCCGACTGTCCCGGAGACCATCACATCCGAACCCACGTTGGAGCCGGCGTTGATCCCGGAAACCACCAGGTCTACATCTTTGACCAGAGTCTCCAACGCCAGGATGCAGCTGTCGCCGGGGGTGCCCTCCACCGAAAAAGCGCTCACCGGGTGCAGGCCGTCGCCATTGGTCTGGAACTCCGGCTCCACGGTCCATTCCCCTGCCTTGACCGGGGCATGCAGGGTCAGGCTTGCGCCCACGCCGCTCTGCTGACGGTCTGGCGCGACCACTACGACTTCGCCAACACGCCGCAAGGCCCGGACCGCGGCCCAGATGCCCGGAGCGGTGATTCCGTCGTCGTTTATTACCAGTATCTTCATGTAGCTCGCTGTGCCTAAGATGGGTGATTACCGATATCGTCGGACGCAGATTATCTTATCAGGCGGGATATATAAACAAAAGACTAAGCGTTCAGCCGGCGGTCCACTGTCGCCCCTCGGAATGACAAAGAGAGGACTCGTCCTGTTTCGAACAAAAACGTAGGGGCACGGCAATGCCGTGCCCCTACGTTCCACACTCGAATGTTTGGGCGATTCTAGTGGTGGGCCAGGTCCGTCGCGTGGAAGATGGCGTGCTTCAACTCGATGGCCGCCATGGCCCGGCGGTACTCGGCTGAAGCGAAGACATCTCCGAAGACGTCGGAACCCAGATCACCGTCGATAAGGGCTGTTGCCTCGGCGATGTTGTCCGCGGTCAGCTCTTTACCCACCAGCGCCGCCTCAACCGACGGCCCACGCGTGGGCTTGGGAACGAACCCACCCACCGCGACTCTGGCGGCGGTGCAATTGTGATGGTCAACGGTCACCACAACTCCTGCCCCAACCACGGCGAAAGACGTTGCCGGATGGGCCATCTTTGCATACTCGGCCTTCTGGTTCTCTGCCAAGACAGGCATCTCGATAGAGGTGAGTATCTCGTTCTCCGCCAGTGATGTGGCGAACGGGCCGATGAAGAACTCTTCCGCCGACACGGTCCTAGAGCCCCGGCGGGTGATCCCGCCCTGGCCCTGGATGGTGAACTTGGCGTCCATTACCGTCAGCACCGTGGGCAGGTCCGACGCTGGGTCGGCGTGGGACACGTTGCCGCCGATGGTACCCCGGTTCCGTACCTGGGGATCGCCGATGCCGTAGGCAGCTTCCCAGAGTATCCCGGCGTTGTCTTTGACGGCGTGGGACTCGGCGATCTCGGCATGGGTCGTCAAGGCGCCGATGCGCAGGGTGCCGTTCTCCACGGATATTCCCCGCAATTCCTCGATGCCGCCGATATCTATCAGCAACGGTGGCTGGGCCAAGCGCAACTTCATCATCGGGAGGAGGCTGTGGCCCCCAGCCAATAACTTGGCCCCTTCATTGCTACCCAGAAGCTGAATGGCCTCTGAGACCGAATTGGCTTTCGTATATTCAAATTGTTTAGCAAACATCGTTTAGCTCCCCTGTCCCTGGCGAATCGCCTGCCAGACTTTCTCCGGGGTTAGCGGCATGTCTATGCCGGTGACGCCCAGCGGCCGCAAAGCATCGATCACCGCGTTGTAGATGGCTACCGTAGAAGCGATGGCCCCCGTTTCACCGATGCCCTTCACGCCCAAGGGGTTGTGGGGCGACGGGGTCTCGGTATGGAGGATCTCGATCTGTGGCAGCATGTGGGCCTTGGGCAGCGCGTAGTCGGTCATGGAGCCGGTCAAGAGCTGGCCGTTGTCATCGTAGACCGCCCCTTCCCAGAGGGTCTGACCTGCTCCCTGCACCACGCCGCCGTGGACCTGGCCCTCGACGATCATCGGGTTGATCTGGGGGCCGCAGTCATCGCCCGCGACGTAACGCCTAAGCACTATGTGACCGTTGTCCTTATCTACGTCCACCACCGCTATATGAGTCCCGAAGGGGTAGACGAAGTTGGGAGGGTCGTAGAACGCCGAAGCCTCTAGTCCCGGCTCCATGCCCTCGGGCAGGTTCCAGGCAACGTTGGCCATGGTGGCCATCTCTGCGATCCCTTTGCTCTGGTCGGGCGAGCCTTTGACGAAGAAATTGCCGTCTGCGTATTCGACATCGGCTTCGGCCGCTTCCAGCAGGTGGGCTGCCAGCAGCCGGGCCTTCTCTTTCACCTTGCGGGCCGCCAGCACCATGGCCGCCGCGCCCACCGCCGTGGTCCGGCTGCCGTAGGTGCCCCAACCCATGGGGGTGTTGCTGGTGTCACCATGGACGATGGACACATCATCAACATCGACGCCTAGTTCATCTGAGATTATCTGGGCAAAGGTGGTCTCCTCTCCCTGTCCATGAGGCGAGACTCCGGAGTATACGTTCACTTTGCCGGTGGGGTGGAACCGCACGATGGCGCTCTCCCACAGACCGCCGCCAAACCCGACGGCGCCGGCCACCTGTGAGGGGCCAAGGCCGCAGATCTCTGCATAGGTGCTAACACCGATGCCCATGTAATTACCGTGCTCTCGGGCCGTCGCTTGCTCCTGGCGGAGGGCTTTGTAATCCACGTGGTCGAGAACCTTGTCCAATAGAGTTTCGTAGTCGCCGCTGTCATAGGTGATACCACTGATGACGTCGTGGCCGTCTTCGAACTTGGGGATCAGGTTCTTCCGGCGCAGTTCCACCGGATCGGTCCCAAGCTCAGCCGCCAGCAGGTCGACCAGCCGTTCCACCAAGAAGGTGGCCTCGGGGCGGCCGGCGCCGCGGTAGGCGTCCACCGGAGTTGCGTTATTGAACACCCCGTAGACATCGGCTTTGGTTGCCCCGATGTCGTACGCACCGCTGTACATCAGTCCGTGCAAGATGGTCGGCACGCCGGGGCCGGCCGTGGACAGGTAGGCGCCCATGCCGGCATAGATCACTGACCGGACACCTGTTATCTTGCCCTCTCGGGTGGCGGCCATCTCCACATATTCTATGTGGTCGCGGCCGTGGATAGTCGCTTGATAACCCTCGGAACGGGTGGCGGTCCACTTGACGGGACGGCCCAACTGCATGGAGCAGAAGGAGGCGATCATCTCGTCAGCGTACACGGGGATCTTGCTGCCGAACCCGCCGCCGACTTCGGTGGCGATCACCCGAATCTTGTGCTCGGCAACTCCGGTAACCAGGGAGGCCAGGAACCGGCAGATATGGGGGTTCTGGCTGGTGCTCCAGAGAGTCAACTCTCCCATGGACGCGGTCCAGTTCGCCACCGCCGAGCGGGGCTCCATGGCGTTGGGGATCATCCTCTGTTGGAGGATGGTGTCTTTGACGATAACATCCGCAGCGGCGAAGGCCGCGTCCGTGTCGCCGCCCTCAGCCACCCAGTGGAACGCCTGGTTGTTGGGTGCGTCCTCGTGCAGTTGGGGCGCTCCGGGCTGCATAGCGGCCTCGGGGCCCACCACAACCGGCAGCGGGCTGTAATCAACGTTGATCAGTTCAAGGGCGTCTTCAGCCTGGTAGCGGTCCTCCGCCACGATCACTGCAACAGCGTCACCCTGATAGCGGACCACGTCCGTGGCCAGGGCCGGGTGGGCCACTGCTTTAACATCGGAATCCGGTGGGATCCAGGCGCAGGGGATGGGGTTCAGCACGCCTTCCGTGTCGGCGCCGGTGTAGACAGCAACCACCCCTGGCGCGGCTTTGGCGGCCGAGGTGTCTATGCTGTTTATCTTGGCATGGGCATGAGGGCTCCGCAGAATCACCGCGTAGGTCATGCCGGGAAGCTGTATATCGTCGGTATAAGTAGCGCCGCCGGTGATCAGGCGCGGGTCCTCGCGCCGGCGGATGCCTGAGCCAAATATTCTTGTCGTCATGGCTAACTCCTCTTGGCTTCGGCGGCCGCAAGAGTCGCTTTCACGATGTTCTGATAACCGGTGCAGCGGCAGATGTTGCCCTTCAGTCCCTCGCGGACTTCGTCCTCAGAAGGATTGGGGTTCTTGCCCAGCAGTTCATCGACCGTGATGATCATTCCGGCGGTGCAGAAGCCGCACTGGAGACCGTGGTTGTCCCAGAACGCTTCCTGTACCGGGTCAAGTCCGCCCTGTGGCGCGATCCCTTCGATGGTGGTGACGTCGCTGCCGTTGGCCTGAACAGCCAGGCAGGTGCAGGACTTGACGGTCTTGCCGTCCATCTTCACTACACAAGCACCGCATTGGCTGGTGTCGCAACCTACTTTCGTGCCGGTCAATCCCAGATCGTCTCTGAGGAAATGGACCAGGAGACGGCGGGGATCAACTTCCCTTTCTTGAACTTTACCGTTCACGGTTACCTGAATATTCAAGATAGCTCCCTTGCGTGGTGGATAGTGGTTCGCCAGGCGTGGATTAGCCTCAGGATGAGAAGTGCCCAGAGTATATACTTGGTCACATAAGCCGTCAACGTGCGTTGCCTCTATACTGCGGTTGCGGAATCCTCAGGCTGGCACTATCATTTCGTAAGTCATAAAAGCATAACTCCATAGGCTCGAAACCCTAGGCGTACAACAAGGATAACGATGTTCCCACAGAGTGTTTTTCCCGATTCTGCTGAGATCGACTCTCAAGGTGAGTTGGTACTGGGCGGCTGCAAAGCCAGCGACCTGGCTGACGAGTACGGCACCCCCGTATATGTGTTGGACGAAACCACCCTGCGGGCCCGCTGCCGCAGTTTCATAGACGAATTCCGCAAACTGTATCCGGCCACCAACGTTAGTTACGCCTGCAAGGCCTACATCAACCCGGCCTTGGCCAAGGTGTTTCAAGAAGAGGGGATGGGATTTGACGTGGTGTCCGGCGGCGAACTGGCCACGACCATCAACGCCCAGATACCCATGGATGAGGTCTACTTTCACGGCAACAACAAGACTCCCCAGGAGTTGTCGGAGGCACTGGAACACTCGATAGGCTGGGTGGTCGTAGACAGCTTCCATGAGATGCAGCTATTGGACCAACTGGCAGGAGAGGCCGGAAAGAAGCAGGACATCCTGATTCGAGTATCACCCGGCGTCGACCCTCACACCCACGTGTACACTACCACCGGCATCTTGGATTCCAAGTTTGGCTTTTCGATCCAGACCGGCCACGCCGCCGAAGCGGTCCGTATGGGTCTGGCTGCCAAGAACCTCAACCTGCGCGGGCTCCACTTCCACCTGGGCTCGCCCATATTCGAGTTGGAACCCTACCGGGTGGCCACGGACCTGGTACTGCGGTTCGCCGCCGAGTTCCGGGAAGAGGGACTGGAGATGACGAAGTTCAGCCCCGGAGGCGGGTTCGCCATCAGCTACATGGCCGGAGATGAGCCTCCTCCTGTGTCTGCCTATGCCGAGGCGATAATCTCCACCATGACCGACACCTGCCAAGACTTGAGCATGGAGATGCCTGCCCTGGTGATCGAACCGGGCCGGGCGATCATTGGGCCCGCTGGAGTGGCGCTCTACCGCATAGGCGCCATCAAAGAGGTCCCGGGCGTTAGAAAGTTCGTCAGCGTAGACGGCGGCATGGGCGATAACATCCGTCCCGCGCTCTACCAAGCTGAATACGAGGTGGTGGCCGCCACCAAAGCCAACCAGGAACCGGTGGAGAAAGTAACCATCGCCGGTAAATACTGCGAGTCGGGAGACCTGCTGGCCTCGGATATAATGATGCCAGAGTTGGTGTCCGGGGACCTGTTGGCCATCCCCGCCGCAGGGGCTTACTGCCCCTCCATGGCCAGTAACTACAACATGAACCCCCGTCCGCCAATGGTCCTAGTTAAAGACGGGAAGAGCCGCCTGATCCGCAGGCGGGAGAGCTACCAAGACCTGATGCACTGCGACATCGTATAGACGGGCCAGCAGCAACGATAACAATCTCCTCTCCTGAGATACGGGTTTCTATGTGGACCATCTTCGGTCAAGACCATCTGCTCAAACGGCTTGAGCCCACGCTCCAACAGGGAAGGCACTCCCACGCCTATCTGCTCAGCGGACCTCCCCATGTGGGCAAGATGGCCCTTGCCATTAATCTCGCACAAGCCTTAAATTGTTTACAGGGGCCTGGCGTACCCTGTGGAGCCTGCACCCAGTGCAGCAGGATCGCCGAAGGCCACCACGCCGATGTCAGGGTCGTGGCGCCCGGCCAGGGTGAAGAAGGCCGGTCCGCCCGCACCATGATCGGCATAAACGACATAAAAGAAGCGCTCCGCCGGGTGAGCCTGAACCCTTATGAAGGCTCCTCCAGCGTGGTGATTCTTGACGGCGCTGAATCCATGAGCGACGAAGCCGCCAACGCATTGTTAAAAACCCTGGAAGAACCGCCGCCGCAGGTGATTTTCCTGTTGCTCACGGCCAACGAGGGCGCTGTACTGCCGACGATCCGCTCCCGCTGCCAGAGCATGGCCCTTACTCCTCTCTCCAAAGACGTGATGGTCGAACGATTGGTGGCGGAACACCAGGCCACACCGGAACAGGCGGAACAGCTTTTCCGGTTGTCCCGGGGATGCATGGGCTGGGCCATCGGGGCGCTGGGCGACACTCAGGTGCTGGAACAGCGCGAGGCCGACCTGGAAAAGATGCAAGAAACACTGGAAGCAGGGTTGGAGACCCGGTTTACCTACGCCAACGAAGTTGCTACGCTGTTCGGCAGTGACCGTGAAGCAGCCAAAGACCTTCTGGCCCTCTGGCTCCGTTGGTGGCGAGACCTCCTCCTGATCAAAGAGGGAGCAGAGGAATTCCTCCATAATTCGGACCATGAAGAGTCCTTGAAGAATCAGGCGTCAGGCCTAAGCACGGCAGAGATCGTGCAGTTCATAAACCGCCTGATGCAGACCCTGTCCAACCTAGATAGTAACGTCAGTCCCCGGCTGGCGATGGAAGTATTGATGCTGAACCTACCGATCGAAGCAGGCCAAGTATGACCCGCGTTGTGGGTGTCCGCTGGAGAGATGCCGACCCAGTGACCTATGCATCGGTTGGCGATCTTACGCCGCCCCTCAAGAGCTACGTGGTCGTGCAACTGGAAAAGTCCCAGGAATTGGCGTGGATCTGCCGGGAGGCCAAAGAGCTGGTGGCCTGTCAACCGGAGGAAGAGCCATCAGTACGCGTGGTCCGCAGGGCTACCGCCAGCGACTTGGGCCGGCTGCAGCAGAACCGTGAATCGGAACAAAACACGTTCAAGATCGCCCGCACCAAAGCCCGCGAACTGAACATCCCCATGAAGATCGTAGACGCCCATTACGCCTTTGACCGCTCCCGGATGGTGGTTACCTTCGGCGCAGAGGGCCGGGTGGATTTCCGCCCGCTGATCCACGCACTTAGTTCTGCCACGGGGGGCAGAGTGGAACTGCGCCAGGTTGGAGACCGGGACATTGCCAAGTTGGCCGGAGGAATGGGCCGCTGCGGCAGCGCCCTTTGCTGCATACGCTGGATGGAGAAGTTCGAGTCCATCTCGGTGCGTATGGCCAAAGAACAATCCCTGCCCATCAGCGCCGAAGGTCTGGCCGGGAATTGCGGCAGGCTGCGCTGCTGTCTGCGCTTTGAATACGAGCAATACAGGCAGGTGAACCGGGCTCTCCCCAAGATCGGGGAATCCGTTGGGACTCCCAATGGATCAGCCACGGTTATCGTGGGACACCGAATGAAAGAGACCGTGTCGGTCCGCTACAGCGACGACCGGGTGCTGGAACTGCCGTTGGCCGAAGTCACCAGGAACCGGCAGTCCAAGAACTGACTCCGAGGGTCTAACTACTCAGTCTCTGATGGACCAGGGGATATATATCTCCCATTCATCCAATATCACCCTGTTCTGAAGGATCAGATAGGGATTTGGATCAGGGGCCCTCGGAACCGTGCCCAACCGCATCTTTGCCTCGGCCGGCGTGCGCCCCGCCTTGTGGAGGTTGCACCGGTTGCAGGCCGTAACGACGTTTTCCCAGGTATGTGCGCCCTGTTGACGCCGTGGGATCACGTGGTCAAGGGTCAGATCATGGACTTTCTTGCCGCAGTATTGGCAGGTGAACTTGTCCCGCAAGAAGACCTCCTTCTTGGAGAGCTTCCGGGGCAAGAACGGCCTCTTGACCATGTAGGACAGCCGGATCACTGAAGGAGCGTCTATCAACCGGGTGACGGTGTGGAGTTGGCCCGCGTGGTTCTCCAAGAGCTCGGCCTTCCCCTTGGTGAGCAACACGATGGCCCGGCGAACGGTGCACACGTTCACCGGAACGTAATTCAGGTTCAGTACCAAGACGGGGGCACGGATCAGAACGTCAACGTCCACCACCCCCGCAAGGCCATTTGCGGAAGCGCCGTTCCCAATCAGAAGTTCCTTTTCCGCTTGCTCTACCATGTCGGCCGGCTGCTGGTCCTCCCGCCAAGAACTCTAGGGGAAGTTTCCACCCGGACATCGCCGGGGCCACCACACATGCGCATCGGGTCCGCTTGGGCCCAACTACGCTGGGAGCCTATTGGCTCACATGGTAGCACATGGGCCGAGATGGGATAGGATTCGTCGGTTCACAGACAAGAACCCGGTCTATTGGAACTGCTAATTGTTCAGCTTATCGATCTCGTTATCCCAATCGCCGGGGATGAGTTTCAGGCCACGGATCACCACATCGAAATTGTCTGCCAAGAAGGCGCCTAACTTCGACTCATCGATGGTCTCATCGTACTCTCTGACCGGAAACCTCTGGATGTTGGTCAAGACGCCGGATAACAGAAGGAATCCGATCAATATGCCAACCGCCATTCCGGCCAGACTGTTCACGAACCCGAACAGCGGGATGATTCCGAGCACACTGCGGACAAAGAAGTTGATTATTCCGCCGGCGATGAGCAGCACCGCGAATATCAGGATGAAACCGGCAACCGTCTGGGCGTTTTCGTTATCGGTGAAGCCCGAGAACATCTGCCCCACTGAGTCGCCGATGCGGCTGGCGAGCGCCAGGCCCACAACAAGAGAGACTAGGGGTACCAATACCCCTATCAGCCCCTTTGAGTAGCCCCAAAGAGCCGTGACTCCCCAGACGACCAGAATCACTATATCAACCCAGTTCATATCCCATCACGCTCCGGCATGGTATATCACTGGGCCGAGTGTAGCAGGGGGGATTCCGGAGCGCCAAGGGGACTAGGGGGCGGTTGCGAAGTTGTTTCGAAGCCAGACCAGTCCAACCAGAGCCAGCACGCCTAACACGTAGGAGCCGATCACGTCGCTGGGCCAATGCACTCCTAGGTAGACCCTTGAGGCGCCCATGCCGGCCACCACCAAGATGAGTCCTACCTGGATCGTACGACGCAGCAAGAGCGGACGCACCGATTGGCCGACAAGGTAGACCAGCACCCCGCCCAGGATCACGGCCAGAAGAGAATGACCGCTGGGGAAGCTGAGTCCGGAGGCGAAGGGCTCGAATATCTGGTATTCAGGCCTTGGCCGGTCAACCAGGAGCTTAAGCCCGTTGCCCAGCCCGACGACCACGAGCCCGCCGAAGACCAGTGCTATGTCGGCGTACCTGCGTGCGAAGAACAGAAATGCCATCAAAACTGCGGCGGCAGGCAGAAAAACCCAGAACAGCCCCAGATTTGCGAACACGACCGCCATGTCGTCCAGCCAGCCGGTACGCAGGGCCTGGAACCTGATCAGCGCACCCTCATCTCCGGGAAAAGTGGGGTAGGCCCAAGCCAAGAAGTACAAGGCCAGGGTGGCCGGTATGCCAAAAACCAGCAGCCATTTCCGTGCGGAGATGCTGCTGATGGCCCGGTTTGATGTGATCGTTCCCATCATAGATAAATACGCATAGATAAATACGCCAACGAATCAGTGCTTAGACTCTAATCTAAACCCCATCAGGGGGTTACCGCAAGGTAATTCAGGATAGGCCGCGGTGTATAATGCCCTTGCGCACCATCGCCCCAAAAAGGGGCTGCCTGACCACCAACAACAAGACCAAGAGAGGGACCGATTGCCCCGCGGAATCAGTGTAATAGCCATCGACGGACCGGCGGCAGCCGGAAAGACAGCGGTGGGGCGGAAATTGGCCCGGACCCTTGGGTTCGCTTACTTGGACACCGGAATCATGTACCGCGCCGTCACGTGGCTGGCGCTTCGCAACGGCATCTCCGTGGATGACACCACTTCCTTAGGCGAACTCGCCCAGGCCAACCCCATGGGGTTGGTCGCCGGGGACGATACCAAAGTAGTGGTTGCCGGCCTCACTTTGGGACCGGAACTCCGGGAACCGTCTGTGGATGGCAACGTTTCTGCCGTTTCCAAAGCCACTCCGGTGCGTCAAGAATTGGTCGCTCAGCAAAGGGAAACAGCCGCCAAGGGCAAGATCGTTATGATCGGGCGCGACATCGGGACCGTGGTCCTGCCTAACGCAGACCTAAAGATCTACCTCACCGCGTCACCGGAGGTCCGGGCCCAAAGGCGCTGGCTGGAGATGCGAGGCAGGGGACAGACCGTGGAACTCGACTCCGTGCTGAAGGAGACGGTGACCCGGGACGAGATCGACAGCAGCAGAGAAGATTCCCCGCTCCGCCCAGCCGAAGACGCCTGGGAGTTGAATACCGACAGCCTGGACATACAGGAAGTGGTGCAGCAGATCGTCGACAGAGCTGAAAACCTTTGAACTGGTTCAGTGGCGCCACCATCCTCTACCGCATCGGGAACCTGCTGGCCCGGTTCTGCTTTCGGGCGTTTGGAAGGCTGGAGATCTCCGGAGCGGAAGGCGTCCCCAGATTCGGCCCGTTGATCGTTGTCAGCAACCATCTGTCGCTGAACGACCCTCCCCTGTTGGTGGCCGCCATACCAAGGCCACTGTACTTCATCGGCAAGCGAGAGCTGTTCAGCAACGCAGTCTTCCGATTCTGGATGCGTGCGTTCCACGTCTCCTCTTTCAACCGGTCTGCCGCCGGGATTGACGCCGTGCGGGTACTGATGCAGAATCTGGAACGCGACAGGGCGGTCGTGATATTCCCGGAAGGCACCAGAAGCCCGGACATAGCCCTGCAACAAGGGATGCTTGGAGTGGTCTACCTGGCCATGAAGTCGCAGGCGGCCATCCTGCCGGTGGGAGTGACCGGCACGGAGAAATTCCCGCTATGGCGGATACCGTTCCCGTTCCGGAAGATGAAGGCCAGCATCGGACAGCCGTTCACGCTACCGGTGATCGAGGGCAAACCAAGCAAAGAGGTGATGTCCAGCCTGCTGGATATGGTGATGGGCCGCATCGCCAACCAATTGCCGCCGGAGTACCGCGGGGTTTATGCTCGAGAGACCAAGCAAGAACCAGCTGAACAGGCGGTCTAGTCAGGCAGCAGCGATAAAACGCAGATTCGGAGAGACAAATGCAGCAAGCATCGAAGTTCGGCATCTACTTGAACGCCAAAGAGAATCAAGTGGTGCGCATCAATTCACCCTACTGGATCCCTGAAGATCCTGACTGGGTACTGTTGACCAACGAGGTCAATGCAACCTTGCTCAACATCCGTGAGATGGCCAAGGACAAAGGGCTATCCAGCGACTCGGGGTCGATCACCTGGGGCATCATCCCCCTCAAGGACTAATTCCGGCGAGATGTTGATGCAGAGGGGAGGCTAGATGGAGACCGGTCCCGTTGATGACTTACAGGTACGGCAGCGGCTGGAGGCCCTGGAAGATAATCTTTCTCCCCATGCCAGCCGGTCGAGCCGGAGTCAAGGCCGTGAAAGGCCCGAGACTCCATCTCCCCTCCGCACTGAGTACCAGCGCGACCGCGACCGGATCATCCACACCAACGCCTTCCGGCGTCTTAAGCACAAGACCCAGGTATTCCTGGCCCCCTCCGGCGACCACTTCGTCACCCGGCTGACCCACACACTGGAAGTTGCCCAGGTAGGGCGAACCATCGCCAGGGCGCTGAACCTGAACGAGGACCTGGTTGAAGCCATGTCCTACGGCCACGACTTGGGTCACACGCCCTTCGGTCACCTGGGGGAGGAAACCCTGGACCAGGTCTATTCCGAGGGCTTCACCCACAGCGCCCAGAGCCTGCGTATCGTGGAAAAACTGGCCAGAGAAGGGGAGGGTCTGAATCTAACCTGGGAGGTCCGGCAGGGAATCATCTCCCACTCCAAGCCCCAGGGCGACTTCTTGGACGTTAAGCTGGACGACTCCCTGACACTGGAAGCCCAGATACTGCGGCTGGCCGACTCCGTGGCCTACCTGAACCACGACATTGCCGACGCCATCAGGGCGGGCATGTTGAAGGTGGAAGACCTGCCGGAACGAGCCATCGGTGTCTTGGGCACGACTCATTCTCAAAGACTGGACGCACTGGTAACCGGCATAGTGCAGGAATCCTGGCCAGTCTCCGGGTTAGGAGACGGCGCTGCCGGCGAGATACCTGTCATAGAGATGGACCCGGAGGCTAGGGAAGCGATGATGGAACTGCGGAATTACATGTTCCAGAACATCTACCTACCGCTGGGAGACACCAAGCAATCTGAAGCGGGCCGCGACGTGATCAAACTGCTGTACAGCTACTTCGTGGATAACGCCGAGGAGATACCCCCGCCATACTTCAGCCCCGGCGCCGACCCGGACCGCGCGGCGGTTGACTACGTGGCCGGCATGACCGACCACTACGCCATCCGCCAAGCCGAGAAGCTGGAGCCAGGAATCACCCAGGGCGCCTTCCACAGCGTGGCGCTGGACGGCTAGCCTCTCTTCAGCCCTTGAACGCGGGCATGACCTCTTCAGAGATTATGCTCAGTTGTTCTTTGTACACTTCCAGCGGCATCCCCATGACCGCGGCGATGTTGACCCGCTCCACACCTGGATATTTCTCCTCTATGCCCTTGAAGACCTCGATCACGTCTTCCGAGGTCCCGCAGAGCCAGGAGCCGGCCTCAACTGCTTCATCCAACGTTGGTAGAGCAACGCCTGCCGTCCGGCCTTTGTTGATCACCGATTCGTTCTGCTCAGGCGTCAAAGGCATAACGCCCAACGGTCCGGCGAACTTCATGGCTTCTTCGAAGTAGGGGCGGGCCTGTTTGATCGCCTTCTCTTTGGTTTCGGCTATGAAGATCCTGAAGCCCAGGGCCATATCTTCACCCAGTTCCGTCTCATGGCCGTACTTGGCCCGGGCTGATTGCAGCATCTTGAGCTTCTCCTCCAGTGCCGCGGGAGGGTTGTTGGCGATCAATGGCTTGATGCCCATCTTCGCCACAAAGTCGATTCCCCTCTCGCTGGCGCTGACCAGGGGCTGCCAGATGTCCACCGGCTGGGTCACAGGGCGGGGAACCAGGGTCAGTTCCTTGAGCTGATAACCGCGGTAGGGGACCTCAGGCGGCAGTTGATAGTGCTTCCCGTGGTGGGAGAATTTTTCCTGGGTAAAGGCCTTGATGATGACCTCCAACTGCTCCTCGAACAGCTCCCGGTTGGCGTCGGCGTCCAACATGGGCGCGCCGAAGGTCTCAACTTCTCTGGAGTGATAACCACGGCCCACGCCGAAGATTATCCGGCCCTTGCTGAGAACATCAGCCATGGCGAAGTCCTCTGCCAGACGCAACGGGTGCCACATGGGAACGATGTTGAATCCGCAGCCGAATTTCAGCTTCTCGGTCTGAGTCGAGAGATATAGGCCAAGCATGATCAGGTTGGGGATAGCTTCGTAGCCCTCAGGCTGGAAGTGGTGCTCGGCCATCCAGAACTCTTGGAATCCTAATTTCTCCAGGTGCTTAGAGATGTCCAGGGCCCAATCAAAAGTCTCGACCAATTGGTCGTTGCTGTACCACCGGTCGTTGGCGGGCATTCCTTCCAGGCCGATATTGTCATCGACCAGATGACCGGCGTAAGAGCCGGAGAAATTGTGAATCATGTTCCTTCCTCTAATTATTAAATATTTAAGGACCCATTTCTGGGTCCTCTTTTTTATCGATAGCTATGCAACTTGTCCGAATAAAACGCGGCGAGCCGCCGAGCCGCTATTCTCGGGGGACTTGGCTGGGGGCTGGGTTGACCAGTTCGATGCCAATGGTCACCGGGAACACCCGCACCAGCTCTTCCACCGTCCACTTGCCGTCCTTCTGTATTGTCTTCACCGGCTCCGGCTCGTTGAGCAGGGTTACCAGGCCCTCGGTGACGTGGAAAACGTGACCGTTGACGTGGGCTGCCTCGTCGGAAGCCAGCCAAGTGACCATGGGAGCGATGTCGTCGGCCTGGCCCCGGAGAGTCAGGGCGGCGCCGGTGCTGATGCCACGGGCGGCACGCAGTTCACGGGCGTCGTCGGGGATGCTGCCGATCATCCTGGTGGCGGCGCTGGGTGAGATGGCGTTGGCCGTCACACCGTAGCGGCCCAGGTCTCTGGCAACCACCCTGGTGAACCCGGCGATGCCGTCTTTGGCCGCGCCGTAGTTGGCCTGACCGGAGTTGCCGTACAGTCCGGTGGTGGAGCTGAAGGTGATGATGCGCCCGGAGCGCTGCTGCCGGAAGAGGACGCTGGCGTTCTTCACGATGGAGAAGGTCCCCTTGAGGTGCACGGCGATAACATCGTCCCACTCCTGCTCAGACATGTTGAAGATCATGCGGTCCCGGAGTATCCCGGCCACCGTGACGACGATGTCCAACTTGCCATAGTTGTCCAGGGCGGTCTGGATGATCTTCTCGCCGCCAGCCATGGTGGCGACCGACTCCAAAGAAGCGACCGCTTCTCCGCCGTCAGCCTTGATCTCGTCCACCACCTGTTGGGCGAAGGACGAGTCTTCACCGGTGCCGTCCACGTTGACGCCAGGGTCGACCACGACCACTTTGGCGCCCTGGGCGGCCATCAACTTGGCGACTCCCCGGCCTATACCGCGGCCCGAGCCGGTTACGATCGCCACTTTGTCTTTCAGCATTTCCGCCATCAGATTCTCTCCGTCTGGTTACTTGTCGTTATTCAGTTCGGGCCGGGCTTTAGGCCCGTTCCCACAGAAGTATGTTTGTGAGGTCTGCTCTGGAGCCCTTTATGGGCTGGGTGCTCAGCCGCAGTCTCTCGCCTTCGAATTCAAAATTTCTGGTCTGGATATCGCCGATCCAGTTGGGGAAGAGGGCTCCCACCACGTGATGCGTCACTTGTCCCTTGGACTCGTCCACCTCGTAGGTTCCGTAATAAGCGATGTATCCTTCGAACGCCTTCTTGACCTCTTCCTCGGTCCCTTTCAGCAGGTTTCCTGACTGGAATGCCGGTCTGCCGCTGCCAACTATCTGGCCGGAGAAGCTGCCGTGTCCGTCGTAGATCAACTGGCCTTCCGGTTTTTCGCCGTAGGGATAGCTGATGCGGCCGTCGGACCAACTGCCGTAGCACTCCAGCAACCGCCAGGTGCCGGTGAACCTATCCTTGACTGATTCCTCTGGCAAGCCCTGCCCTACTCCCTGGCCGGGGCTGGGTTGTAGATATCCTTGGTGAGCACGTCACGGGCCATCTCGGACAATTTGTCCATATCCCATGTACCGGTCGGCTCGTAGATAGCGCGCTCCGGCCTGGGCTGGGAGACCAAGGAAATGGTGTCGCCGTAGACCAAGAAGGTCTGGCCGTTGACGTTATCGGCGAAATCGCTGGCCAGGTAGGCCACGAAGGGAGCGATATGGTCGGGGTCCAGGTTGGCCAGGTCTTCCTCTCCGGCGATGGGCTCAACGCCGCTGCGGGCCCGAATCTCCGATGCCGTGTCTGGGATGTCCGCGATCATGCGCGTGCTGGCCCTGGGTGCAATCGAATTCACAGTCACACCGTAGCGGCCCATGTCTTTGGCCACGACCTTGGTGAACCCGGCGATGCCCGACTTGGCGGCGCCGTAGTTGGCCTGGCCCGAGTTGCCCATGAGGCCGGACTCGGAACTGAAGGTGATGATGCGGCCGGAACGCTGCTGCCGGAAGAGGATGCTGGCGTTCTTCACAACGGTGAAGGTGCCCTTGAGGTGAACGGCGATGACGTCGTCCCACTCTTCTTCCGACATGTTGAAGATCATGCGGTCCCGGAGTATCCCGGCGCAGGTGACGACGATGTCCAGCTTGCCGAAAGCATCGACCGCGGCCTGGACGATCTTCTCGCCGCCTTCCATCTCTGTGACCGACTCCATGCAAGCGATGGCGTTCCCGCCCTCAGCCTTGATCTCGGCGACCACTTGTTCGGCCACAGACTGGTCCTGGCCGCTGCCGTCCACGTTGACGCCGGGGTCAACGATCACCACACTGGCGCCTTCCGCGGCCATGAACTTGGCGATGCCTCTGCCAACGCCTCGGCCGGAGCCGGTGACGATGGCCACTTTGCCGTTCAACATTTCCGCCATTATTGCCTCCCTGGGCTTGGTTCTAATCTTGTTGGGGCAGGCGTGCCTGCCCATGTTGCTCTTGGTTCCGAGGGTCTAACGAGAGGGAAGGGCCACCGTCGCCGAGCCGGGCGTCGTCTTCTCGCCCTTTTCGTTCTCCAACCAGATGTCACAGTCAACCAGTTTGGCTGCCTTGTCCTGGTATTTCTTGGTCACTACGCCTTTGGCGATGACCGGAGTGCCCGGGATGTCCATCCCGCGGTACTGGCAGGCCAGCCGCTTTAGGTCCCCGTCGGGGCCTATCCACTGGGTCACCAGGTGACCCAAGAAAGCGTTCTTGAGCGCTCCGTGAAGTATCACGTCTTCCAGGTCGTTATTCCGTGCGTAAGTCTGATCGTAGTGGATCTGATAATAGTCGCCGGACGCTCCGGCGTACTTCACCAACTGCTGGGTGGTCGGGTTCTTGACCAAAGGCGGCAGTGTGTCGCCTTCTTGTACGTCGTCCCAATAAACCTGATCGGCCATGGTTGGCTCCCGGCTCTAGTATCTGCCGTATTAGTATCTGCTGTCTTAGTATCTGATTGAAGTGCTGGTCTGGGTGGCGGCAACCTGGTCGAACTGGTTGCGGTAGGTCACCACTATCGTGGTGATGATCATGAGGCCCATGCGCCCGGTGCGCTCATTGATGTCGGCGATCTCTGAGACTGCCGTGATCCGGTCGCCGGCGCGCACAGGATGGAAGTATTCCCAGTCGCTGCCGCCGTCCAGCATCCGGTTGAAGGGCATATCGTAGGGGTAAGCAGGCCGGTCGACGCCCACGGAGCGGAGGAAGGTTGGTGGGGCGATCAGACCGCCGTAACGGCTCTCCCGCGCAGCCTTTTCGTCGTTGAAAACAGGATTGTCATCTTCGATGGCCTGGGCGAACTTGATGATCGCGCCTTTCTCCACGTCGATGCTCTTCGGCTCGCTCTTTTGGCCGATGGCCTGCTGCCGCATTTCTTCGGTTAAAAATGACGCGGGCGTAGTCACGAAATTACCTCCAGATTCGGTGCACTGGAAGTCTATATGTCGCCCTGTTGAGTGTCAAATATTCTGGGGCGCTGGCTCCGTCATCCCATTGGACACGTCAGCCACGCCGATATATAGTTCAGAGGTCTGCCCATCCGGACTGGCATCCAGGCACGTTTCCCTGCCTGAAGCGTATCTGAAACCAGCGGGCGTTTTTCCAGGAGTCTTCAACATGGAATATGGCTTTTATCTTCCCAACAGCGGCGCCGGTGTCGAGCCCGACGCGCTGGCGGACATAGCGAAACTGGGCGACCGGCTGGGCTTCTACTGCATGGTCATGCCCGACCACGTGTTGCAGCCCAACCAGGTGAATTCAACCTATCCGTACAGCCTAACCGGCGACATACTTGAGGCCGGGCAGTCGGGCGACGGCGAGTGGCCGGAGCAGATCACCACCCTGGCCTATCTGGCGGGGATCACCGAGCGCATCCGGTTGGTCACCAGCGTGATGATCATCCCCTACCGCCATCCCATCCTCACCGCCAAGATGCTCTCAACCCTGGACATGCTTTCCAAGGGCCGGTTGATCCTGGGCGCGGGCGTCGGCTGGATGGAAGAAGAATTCGAACTGCTGAATGCCGAACCCTTCGCCGAGCGTGGGGCAGTGACCAATGAATACTTGCGGGCTTTCATAGAGCTTTGGACCAAGGACGACCCGACGTTCGAGGGCAAGTACGTCAACTTCTCCAACATCACATTCCTGCCCAAGCCCGTCCAGAAGCCCTATCCGCCCATCTGGATCGGCGGACAGAGCAAGCCCGCCATCCGGCGCGCCGCCCAGATCGGCAACGCCTGGCATCCCGTTGGGGCGATTCCTGCTACGCCTCTCGAGCCGGAAGAACTGGCGGAGAACCTGGTTCTTCTCCGCGATTATGCGGAGAAAGCAGGCAGAGACCCGTCGCAGATACAGGTCTCGGTGAAAGCCCCGCTGTACGACTCGGCCAACTCCGGCGGCCCCAGGCGTCGTTTCACCGGCTCGCCAGACGAGGTGCGCCAGGACGTGCAAACGTATTCCGACGTGGGAGTCACCCATCTGATCTTTGACTTCCGCACGGCCGACCCCCACCAAACTGAAGACCGCATGGCCCGATTCTCAGAAGAGGTCATGTCGGTCACGTAAGACCGAAAACCTAGGAGATATCGATGGAGTACGGGTTCTACCTTCCCAGCGGCGGTCCCGCCGCCCAACCCGACAACCTGGCCAGCATCGCCCGGCAAGGCGACAAACTTGGCTTCTTCTGCATGGTCATGCCCGACCACGTTGTCCAGCCTCGGACCGTCGAATCCCAATACCCCTACAGCGTCACCGGCGACATCCAGCAGGCCCACTCAACCGCATCCGACGAACGGCTGGAACAGGTAACGACACTGGCCTATCTGGCCGGGATCACCGAACAGATCAAGCTGGTCACCAGCGTGATGATCATCCCCTACCGGAACCCCATCCTCACCGCCAAGATGCTTTCGACCCTGGACATGCTGTCCAAGGGACGGTTGATCCTGGGCGCCGGCGTCGGCTGGATGGAAGAAGAATTCGAGTTGCTGAACACCGAACCCTTCGCCGAGCGCGGGGCTGTGACCAACGAGTACCTGCGGGCTTTCATCGAGCTTTGGACCAAGGACGACCCGACGTTCGACGGCAAGTACGTCAATTTCTCAAATATCACCTTCCTGCCCAAGCCCGTGCAGAAGCCTCATCCGCCCATCTGGATCGGCGGACAGAGTAAGCCGGCCATCCGGCGCGCCGCCCAGATCGGCAATTGCTGGCACCCGGTGGGCGCCATCCCAGCAGCCCCTCTGGAGCCCGAAGAATTGGCCGAGAACCTGGCCCTGTACCGCGACTACGCCGAGAAGGCCGGCCGCGACCCGTCACAATTGCAGGTCTCGGTGAAAGCGCCGTTGTACGATGCAAGCGCCTCTGGCGGCGCCCGCCGCCGGTTCAGCGGCTCAGCCGATGAAGTGCGCCAGGACGTGCAGACCTATGCCGACGTGGGAGTCACCCACCTGATATTCGACTTCCGCACCGGCGAGCCCAAGCAGACGGAAGAAAGGATGGCCCGATTCTCGGAAGAGGTCATGGCCGTCACGTAATCAGAGGACCGGCAATAGTTCTATCTTTCTCTCGTGGAGGACTCTTATGGCTTCTTTAGACGAACGATATGAAAAAGGCCAGGCGATGCGCTCCCAGATGGCAGGGGGTGATCCCAGCCACTTCACTCTTCCGGGCATCGATCTGTTGGCCCCTGACCTGAGGCGGATAGTTGACGAAGCCCTCTTCGGCCAGATCTGGACCAGGCCTGGACTAGACGCCAAGCACAAGAGCATGTCCACCATCTCGGCCCTGATGGCCTTGGGACAGTTGCCGCTGTTGCGCCGTCACATCGAGCGGAGTTTGAACCTGGGCATGACCCCGGAACAGGTCGTGGAGGTGTTCATCCAACTCACCTTCTACGTGGGCGTTCCGTCGGTGGAGACGGCCATGCGCACCACCAACGCCGTCTTCGAGGCGCGCGGCATCAACTTCGTGCCAAAGCCTACCTATGACACCAGCAAAACCCCTGATGAGCTCTTCGAGATGGGCCAGCAAAGCTACGCGGAGCACATCGGGGAGTCAATACTCTATCCGGTGGACGACCCCGACTCCGTGGAGATGGATGTCGAGCGGTTGATCGATGAATACCACTGGGGCGCCATCTACACCCGGCCCAACCTTGACCCCGCGAGCCGCGCCATCTGCGCCCTCTCCGCCATGACGGTGCTGGGGCAATACGATAGGCAGATCCGACGCCGCATCGAAGGGGCCCTAAAAGTGGGCGTAACCCCGCAGCAGATCATGGAGATATTCATCCATCTGATCCTCTACGGCGGCTACATCAACTCCCGCACCGCCATGCGTGTGGCCCGTTCCGTCTTCACGGAGCAGGGCTTAACTGCCTAAAGATTTCTGGAGCAGCGATATGAAACTTCGCCTCGATGACGGAATAGAACTCTTCTACACGATCGACGACTTCACCGACCCCTGGACAGAGCCGGAGACGGTGGTGATGCACCACGGCATGGCCAAGAGCCACAAGATGTGGTTCGGCTGGGTGCCCATCATCGCCCGCCACTACCGTGTCATCCGCTTCGATATGCGGGGCATGGGCCTGTCAGACGTGTCCGGACCGGAGCATCCCTGGACCTTGGACAGCTTCACCAGTGACCTGAAAGAGTTTGCCGACAAGATGGAACTGGAAAAGTTTCACCTGATCGGCGAGACCGTGGGCGGTTCCATCTCCATGAACTTCTCCATCAACAACCAAGAGCGGCTGCGGTCGCTCACCGTGTGCACTTCGCCCACCAACTTCGACTCCCACCACAAAGAGAGCGCAGAACTCATAGAGCGCGAGGGCATCAACGTGTGGGTGGAGGATTCCATCGGGCGGAGATTGGACCCGCAGATAGTCGACCCGGCTTACATCCGGTGGTATGCCGAGGAGATGAAGAAGACCCCGGCCCATGTGGTGGCCGGGTTCCAAGCCAACGCCGGCGGCGACATCGGCCCGGCTCTAAAGAACGTCCAGACTCCCATGCTGATGCTGGCTGCCGCCAGCCTGCGGGAAGAAGTCTTAGGTGACTTCCGGGGCGCGTCGGACCTATTCCCCAATGGCCAGAAAGTGATCTTCCCCGGAGTGCAAGGGTTCGTGCAGCACATCATGCCGGTGCCCTGCGCCCGGGTGTGGCTCGATTTCGCCCAAGGCCTGGGAGGGTCATAGCCCCTTGCCCAACGGACCGGCACAAGAAGACGACCCGCACCCTTTAGAACGGTCGAGCTGGCTGGGCGGTCTGCTCCAGCAGGAGAGCAGCCCTTATCTACTAGACCCAAAATTCCGCCGGAACTACCGGCAGTATCTCTTTCAGGCTGTACTGGCTGCCGCGGCCATGGCCGCCATCTTGCTGTTCGTCGATTCCTTGTCTTCCGCGGCGATAGCCGCGGGGTTGGGCTCCAGCGTGATCGGGATCTTCATAAACCCCACAGGAGCCACCGCTAGGCTGAGGGCTGTCGTTGGCGGACAGACCATGGCCCTGCTGGTGGGATCGGTGTTTTCATTCATACTGTTCGCGGGGTCCATAGAGACATTCACCGCCGACCACAGTCAGTTCCACGCGTTGATGATGGCGCTCTCAGTGGGGCTGTTGATACTGGTGATGGCCGTCACCGACACCGAGCACCCACCTGCGGCCGGGACCGTCATCGGCATGGCCAGCCGGGAATGGACGCCGGAGGTCTTCGGGGCCATCCTGGGAGCGCTGGTGTTGTTGGGCGTTAT
>CAYXDE010000035.1:0-18974 GCA_964463525.1 uncultured Dehalococcoidia bacterium
TGAAAGTCCAGCAATCCGAGTGTATGTCTTTCGATTTTGAGTGTCAAGACTGTGACAGGCTCCATCACAGCCTAAGGAACAAGGTTAATCAGAACGGCCCAGGACTCGATCCTGGGCCGTTCTTCGTTCTAACCGGGTAGCCAGAGAAAGGGATTCTGACGCCTTTAGTCAAGCGAGAGATTCAGGATCGTCGCTCCGCCTTTTTCCCAGATAGCGGTCTCACCCGAGTCCTCGGCGTTGATCATAAAGATCAGGAACCTGCCTCCAAAAGACCTGGAGCCGTGCTGACTGGCCAGCACGGAGTAGTCCCCGCCTGAAGACACTCCAATGCCTATCGGTGCATCGAACTCCGGCAGCCACACAGTAACTTGCGTGCCGTCTGGGGCTGGTTCCCCGCCGATCGTGAGCTTGCCGACGAACACGTGAGGCAATTCGCTGTTGTCCCGTTCGGGGAGCGGCGTTGGTGCCGGGGTAGCCGTCGGCGCCGGCGTTGGCGTGGGAGCCAGCGTTGCGGTTGGCGCAGGGGTTGGCGTCGCGGCTGGGACCGGGGTAGCTGTCGGCACCGGCACCGGCGTGGGAGTGTTGGTTGGGACCGGCGTCGGAGGAGTGGTCGTCCTGCTTACCCCCGAGGCGCAAGCAGACAGGACCAATAACAAAACGGCTACTAAGAGAAGAGATCTGGTCGGCTTCATCTGAAGTCACCCCCGTCCACACATCGAGTTCGTAGCACTCGGTAAAACTATCTAAGCCTTACCCAAGCATAACCTGGAATCGCCGGGCTTAACAGACATTGATTAACGGACTCCGTTGGGTTGTGACGCCAAATTGGAGGGCAGACTCAATAGAAAAGCCGTGTGGTGGTCTCCGTCAGCCCTGTCATCGGTCTCCACGGTAAGGTCTCCGCCCAACTGTCTGGCCAGACTACGAGCTATGAACAACCCCAAACCGGAGCTGGATTTCTCTTCTCTCTTGACCACTTCGGGCGTCCACCCACGGTCGAACAGGTGCTGAACATACTGAGCGCCGATACCGGGGCCATCGTCCCAGACCCGCACGAAGAAATGGCTAGGGTTGTTGGACAGCTTCACTTCCACATGGGTGCCGGCGTAGCGCACCGCGTTATCGACCAGGTTGGTGACGATATGCTCGATGGCGTTGGAATTGGCGTACACCAGTCCCATCTCAGCCGGTTCCGACCACCATGTGATCTCTTTTCCCGCCTCTGCAGCCACGGCGGTGTAGAGGTCGGCGATGCGCCGGACTACTTCCGTTGGTTCCACCGGCTGCAACGGCTCTTCGCTGTCTGGAGATTCCAGTTGGATAAGCACCTGGATGTTGGACATCATCAGCCGGAAATTGGGCGTTTGCCGCTCGATCTCATCCAGCAGGTCCACCACACCGGCGTCCGCTTCGCCGGGCGCCGCTTGCAGCACGGCCCTTAGCTCCCGCTCCTTACCGGCGATCCGGCGCAGTGGGCGGCCCAAGTCGTGGTCAAATAGTTGGAAGTACTGGAGTGTTGTTTCGCTCCAGCTATTGCCATTTTTGTGGCCGTTCATGGCCTGGGCGGAGCGGACCTGCCGCTCGGTCCCGACGTAGGCCGCCACGGCCACTCCAAGCCCGGCAATAAGCAGAGCGCCGCCGATGTAGGTGAAAGGCTCCAGCGCCCAAAGAGAGTTGAAGGCCTTTTCCCCGATCAGAGGCGCAAGAATCAGGCATATAATACCGGCCAGAGCGATAGCTCCGCCGCTGATCTTGATCGATGTGAGGACATTGCTCATGGTTTGGGTGGCACCAGCCGGTATCCTTGGTCTCTTACGTTCAATATCAACTCTGAGGGGCCGAACCTGGTGTTCAGCGCCTTGCCGATGGCGTCCTTGATCTCCCGTATTCTAACCCGCAACGAGGCCCGCGGGTCCTCCCCGTCAGAGTAACGCTCCAGGCGTGAAAAGGCGACCAGCTCTCCGGGGCTGCGGTACCAAGATGCGGCAAGTTCCCGGAAGATCTCGAATTTCATGCCCTGAATCTCTACGGCAGCCGTCCGGTCATCTCCGGAACCGATAAACACCTGGCGCGTGCCAACATCAACCAATATCTGGTTCCCGATCGGTATGGACTCCGGAGAAGCGCCGATCAGCCGGCGGAGACGCAATACAACTTCGTCTGGACTGGCCAGCTTATCTATGAAATCCACTGGCGAGTCCCACTGCAGGGAACCCCGCACCGCGGTCTCCCGGTCTTGTCCCTGCGAGTATTGAGTGAACATCAAGATGGGCAGCTTGGGCCACCGCTCAACGATCTCTCCCAGTATGCCCAGGCCACGGAACTGGTCGTCCCTGTGCTCTCCAAACCTGACGTCCAGCAATACCGCGTCGGGGAGTTCTTGTTCTATGGAATAGAGGGTCGCGGCTTCGAATTCCTCGCCAAGCGAGTACCCAGCCTCAGCTTCGATAACCACGGTTTGCCAACCCTCTTCGTCCACCCGGCGGCGGACGGCGCGCAGGATCGCCGACTCCGATTCGTCGTCTACTATCAGTATCCTGCGGCCTAGGTTTACTTTAGCCATGGTCGGTGTTATCCGAGCCTGGGACCGGCGCGATGGCGCACCCAACGAATTAACATAAATGAATCTTATCAAATGCAGGGGCAGATTGGTTGCTGACTTTGCCGTGCTTACCGGACAAAAACCACGGCAAAACACATTTCGGTAAGCGCTTAATGCCGGATTGACCCAGCTTCTGGTTGACAACCAGGCGCGCCTGCTTAAAATGAGCACAGATACCCCCCAAGTCTAGTCACGTCAAGATCTAGCACCTAAGGAGGAAGCGATGATTACCAAATTCGGAAGCCTGTTCGCCGGACACGTAGATTTCGAGGATATGGGCTTCGACGCAACACCAGTGAATGAACGGCGTCTTTCCGATGAACGCCTGGCCGGCGTGTTCGATAAAGCCGAGGCGATCATCCTCAAGATGGAGGAGCTGAACTACGACACCTTCTGGTCCGCCGAGCACCATTTCCAGTATGAGGGGTATGAGTGCATACCTAATCTCCTCATGATGTATGTCCACTTCGCGCACCTGACCAAGAACCTGAAGTTCGGGTGCGGGTTCAACGTCAATCCCATGTGGCATCCACTGCGGCTGGCGGAAGACTACGCCACCGCGGATATCTTGACCGGCGGCCGGGTGATCTTTGGCGTCGGCCGAGGCTATCACACCCGGGAGGTGGACACTTTCGGTGTCCCTAGCACAGCGACCGACTCCGACGCCAACCGCGAGGTGTTTGAGGAACAGGTCGAGATCATGATGAAAGCCTTCAATGAAGAGTCCTTCTCGCACAAAGGCAAGTATTACACTCTCCCGCCCGAGGTCCCGTACCGCGGCTACACTCTGAAAGAGCTGACCCTGGTGCCCCGCCCGCGCACACTGCCGGTGGAAACCTGGCAGCCCATCGTCAGCGCCGGCCAACGTGCCATGGACTTCATGGCCAAACATGGCATCAAAGGCATCATCGGCGGCGGCGCCGCAGCGGGTGGCGCTCAAGATGGGGTGGTGAGGCAGTGGCGCGACACTTTGGCCAAGCACGGCCGTGAGACTGAACTGGGCACCGACCTGTGCATCGGTTACACCATCTACATAGATGACACGGAAGAAAAGGCGATCAACAATGCCCGGCGTTACTTCGAAGAGAACATGAAGATGTTTGCGCCATTGGGGTTCGTCCGGGGCCTATCCGAAGACCAGATCACTGCCTTGGGCCGCGGCGGCACCGCTGCCAGGGCTGCGGAACTTCCGACCTTGGAAGAAGGGGTAAGCGCCGGCTCTTGGCTCTGTGGCACTCCGGAATCCATCATAGAGAAGCTGGAAGACCTGCAAGACCGTTATCCCGGTTTGGAGCAGATCAACGCCGGGTCCGTGATCGGCACTCCCGAGAACGTCATCCTGGAGCAGCTTGAACGGTTCGGCAAGGAAGTCATGCCGCACTTCAAGAAGTAGGCTGTGTCCGCTCGTTAAGATAAGACCATCACGTGAACCATCAGACCGTCAGGGCACACTGGCGGTCTGATTTTCTTTACCGTTAAACCGGCCGCTGATTGGAGGTGGCATCATGACTCAAAAGCTAACTGAGGCGGAACTGCTGGAGATCGCCCGGAAATACAGCTTCCGCAGCCGTATCGACTCCAACTCCGTCTCCGGGCCCATCATGGTCTGGGGCAGGGGTTCGGTCGTACGGGACGTCAACGGCAAGGAATACCTGGACTTCAACTCCGGACAGATGTGCGGAGCTTTGGGCCACAACCACCCGCGCATCATTCAGGCGCTGCAAGAGAGTTGTGAGACGCTGATCCATAGCCATATGAGCATGTTCAACGACCGGGAGATAATCTTGGCCCAGCGTTTGGCCGAGATCACTCCGGAAGGTATGGACCGCTCCATGTTCCTGACCTCGGGCAGCGACTCCAACGAGGCCGCAATGGCCATCGCCAAGCGGTACACCGGCGGCTATGAGATCGCCAGCCCGGCGGTGAGCTTCCACGGCATGAATGACTCAACCCGCGCCGTCACCTTCTCCGGTTGGCATGAGGGCTACGGTCCCTACGCGCCGGGGCACTACCCTATCTTGGCCCCCTACGAATACCGCTGCGCCTATTGCAAGGACCGCGGCGGCTGTGATTACACCTGCCTCAATACCAGCTTCGACCTGCTGGACGCCCAGGCCGACGGTCAGCTGGCCGGCGTTATCACCGAGCCGCTGTTCAGCGCCGGCGGAGTGATAGACCTGCCCGAAGGCTGGCTCAAAGAGTTGAAACGCAGATGTGAGGAACGGGGAGCGCTGCTCATCGTAGATGAAGCCCAGACCGGCCTGGCCAAGCTTGGTTCCATGTGGGGCTTCGATCATGAAGGAGTGGTGCCGGATATCTTCACCATCTCCAAGCATTTCGGTGGCGGCGTGGCCATCAGCGCTACCATCACCACCGACGAGATAGAAGAAAAGGTCTCCGGATCGGGTCTTGTTGTCGGCCACTCTCATTCCAACGACCCGATGCCCTGCAACGCCGCCATCGCCAGCATCGACATCATCATGGAGGAGATCCTGGTAGAAGTCTCCCAACGCATAGGCGCCTACTGGCGGGAGCATCTGGAGCGGTTGGCCCGCAAGCATGAGATCATCGGCGACATCAGGGGCCGGGGGCTGCTTCAGGGAATCGAACTGGTGACCGACCGGCAGACCAGGGAACCGGCCTATGACCAGGGCCGGGCAATCGGCCGCTCGTGCCTGGAGAACGGACTGATCCTGAGCGTGCGCCGGAAAGGGTCAGTGTTCCGCTTCGTGCCGCCCTTCACCACCACGGAAGCCCAACTAGACGAAGCGGCGGATATCCTGGACCACGCCATTTCCCAGGCGGTCTGAGATCTGTTTGATTGCTGGTCCCATCCGCTTCGCCTTATAATCTTCAAATCCATCGCCCAACATCCTGGTTGGTTCCCAAACGCCCCGATGGGAGGTCCGGTATGGTCAGATTAGGCGGCACCGCCACAAGCTCTCACATGGAAGTCTTTCAAGGCTTGGAGACGTTGTTCCGGAAGCGCGGAATAGACCTAGACTGGGTGTTGTATGCGGGATATGACCAGATGGTCGACGCCTTCGTTAGAGGCGAGATCGACCTGGCCTGGAACGGCCCGCTCAGCCACGTGAAGATGAAACGTTTGGCAGCGGAAGGCTGCCGGGTGATCGCCATGCGCGATGTCGACGTGAACTTCACAACCCACTTCATCGCCAGAGCCGACTCCGGGATCGAAACCGTGGAAGACCTCAAGGACAAGAGCTTCGCATTTGGGGCCCGGTCATCGGTTGAGGCTGGCCTTCTGGCCTATTCTTTCTTGAAGGACTCCGGATTGGACCCTCGAAAAGACCTGGCGGCCAGCAGCTTCTATGACGACCGGCAGTCCCAGACCAAGTCGGACCAACGGGACGTGGTCGAACGAGTTAACAGTGGCGAATTCGACGCTGGCGCGGTCAGTCAGCGGGTCATGGAGACCATGGCCAAAGACGGCACCCTGCCCCGGGAAGATGTCCGGATATTTTGGTCCAGTCCAGGGTACTCCCACTGCTGTTTCACTTCGAAGAAGGACATGGACCCAAACGTGGCGTCGGAGATCGAGTCGGCGCTCCTTTCAGTGACCGCGGATGACCCGGTGGGTAAGATGGTTCTGGAAGGCGAGGCATGCGATCATTTCGTGCCTGGAAATGACATAGGCTGGGAACTGGTTGAGAAGGCGGCCGAGGCAGAAGGCCTGATCTAGCGGCGGAAAAAGCCCTCTTCGCCAAATGTGGGGTGGGGGCAACGTCCCAGGGAAACCATACCTGTCCAGCTACGGCCCTTCGACAGGCTCAGGGTGAGCGGTTTTGTGAGAAGCCTGGTGTCACCCTCCCCACGTCATTCCGGCGAAAGCCGGAATCCACTCAAGCCACATCCTGGGACTGCTGGTCGAGTTGCTGATAACCGTTGCCCCCACCCTAACCCTCCCTCCTTCCGCGGAAGGACGTGGGGGAGGGGATTGTTCCCGTCATTCCGGCGAAGGCCGGAATCCAGGTAAGACTGGCATTACGCAGATGGTGTCTTATCCGCCAGACTGATCCAAAGAGGCAACAACCCTTACTCAGCGTCGTCAGGCTGGTCCGGGGCGTTGCGGAGGATATCCTCCAATGTCGCGTCCAAAACCGGGTCCAGCGACACAGAAGTCTGGAAGGGCACCATGTTGTAGTCCGACTTGGCCCGGTCTATGAGTTCCTTGGCCGTCGGGTTCGTCTCGGCTATCTTCTGCAGCGTCTCAACCAGTTCCTGTGACTCAGCCTCGCCCAGCGACAGCAGCTCCGAAAGGTCGATGTCCAGATCGAACATCGCCTTTAGCCGGCGCATGATGTCATAGAAGGCCCGGTGGTCGCGGTTGATGCCCACAGGGTCGTTGTTAGAGGTCAAGAAGGGATACATGGGGGCCATGGCGCCCATCCGCAGCATCTCTAGGTCCGGATGCTCGTAGTGGGCCAGGGTCACCAGGGCCATGGCGATGGTTGGACCGTTCCGGCTTTGGGAGCCGTAATTGGAGTAACGCAGGCCGTACTGGTCCAGGTTTTCTTTCATGTCTGCCCGGCTGTAGATACAACTGACGCTGCGTTCCATCTCGGGCGGCGCCGCGCCGTTATAGCCTTCCACGGCGACGATCTTGGGGGACCCCAATTCGGCCACAGCCTGGAAGAAAGCCTCGGCATACACGTCGATGCGGAACCAAGGCTCCTGACCCAGAAAGATGATCAGCCCGTTGCCGGCGTCGTAGAAGCGGTTGCGGCGGGTCATGGGTTGCACGGGAAGGCCTTCGTTGTAGGCGACTCTGGGGCGGTAGGTGTCGTGAGTGCCCGGCACTTGGAAGGGGTAACAGAGCTTGGATACCTCAGAGCCCATCTCGCCGATCTGGGTCGCGCCCAGCTTACTGATCAGGTAACGGGGCAGGCCACCGGATATCTCGCCGCCGTCGGACCACTGCCGCCGCCATCCTGCGATCAACTGCTTTGCAACTGGTTTTGATTCCAGGTTAATCAGCTCGTCTGCCATAGCCCATCACTTCCCAGTCGGCCGGTCGGCCAAAGGGCCGCCAACACAGGTATACTCGCAAATTCCGGCTAAGCCGCCGGGGATTTCATTCTGACAGAGCGCAGGCTCAACCGCAATCCAACCGGGCTGCGGATTACCAAACATAACGGGCCGGAAGAAGGACGGCGTGGTTGCCTTGACACCCCTCTCAGCCCGTTCGTAAGATAACCTTAAGCCGGTGTGTACCGGTTTCCAGCGTCAAGCTGGCTTCACGCGCCCCGGTAGCTCAGTGGATAGAGCGTCTGCCTTCTAAGCAGGGGGTCGTGGGTTCGAATCCCACCTGGGGCGCCATCTCTCTCATTTCGTGTAACGCCTTAGATGCACGCCGCCGCGTCCAAGCAAGGCTTAAGAAATAGCGGATTTTTCAGTCCGTTCACTGCGCCGGTCACGCATGGCGATCGGAACAAAACTCCGCGTAAAGCGGCCTATCAGCCCTGCTTGAAACGATTCGGCCGACTCACGTAGCAGCCCTCGACTTATTCTGGGTTCATGGAGGGTGTCGCCGGCAATGTTCGACGCGGTGCCCGGACCTAGGGCCAATCTGCTGTCTATCTCATCGTCATCCAGCCCCTGGGCCATGAGGACTAGCAGGTCCGCGCTCAGGAGCCTCTCGCGGACTTCGTAGAATACGTCTCCTGCGACCGTTTCCAGGAAGAACCACTCTTCCAGGTCCTCCGGGTTTGGAAAGGCCGCGCCAGGTTTCGATATGGCGGCCTCACTATAGAATGCTCTGATATCGGCGCTGAGGTAACGCAACAGCTGGGGCATCGGCTGGCCGTAACCATCCGGTACCGCCATGTCGCCGTTCTCTGAAAACGCCGCCAATATCTCTAGCATCTCGCCGATCGACCCGGCCCCCTTGCCGCTGGTCCCGACCGTTGTGCGGCCTCGTTGGCGGAGTCCTTCATCGAACCACGGCCTAAGCAGTTGGACCTCTGTCCGTAATTGGGCTATTAGAGCGTCTGACTCGGTCTCTGGCTGGATACTGGGGAACGTCACAGGGCAGGACCAACCCTCTTCGGTCTGGGGATCGTCTTCGATAACGTCTGGATAGTCGATCAACGCCGGAGCGCTTGGCTGGTCTACCAAGCTCAACGTTTGCCGTAATACATCCAGTTGAACATCCGGCCGGTTTGGCGGCCCCAACGGGCGGCCTAGAGGGAACGGCACCCATAACGCCCGAGGTGGGCGAACAGCTTCGGAGACCGGTCTGATCAGGCTTATCTGGACCGTCGAGATACCGGCTCCACCATCGGCCGGAGCCCGTTCTATGTATTGAGAGAGCACGCCCACGGCGTACGTGCAGTTGGGTCAGACCGGTATGAGGAGCACCAGGTTGACGTCATCTCCGATAAGAAGCTTGGAAACCTCTGTCGCGGCGGGCTCCATCCGTTGCGGGGCGGTTGACCCCATGAACGAATAATGCCAATCCGCTACCGATCCTATCTCCTGGGAGTCGGCCAGGGTCCTCAGATGGTCCAGGGGAAAGCACACATTCACATCCTGCTGGTAGGCGCTGCGGTCGAAATTCGTGCTGGAATGCGTCATCGCAAGGTCTTTGTAGTCGATATCACCGGGTACGACCCGGTAATCCCCCTCATGACCTGTAAATGGCCGGTCATCAGACCGGTGGATCGCGGCTGTCGTGATGATGGCAACCCGGGCATCCTTCAGCTCTGGAGCTTCAACCCAAGGAGTGTTTTCGAAAGGAGGCGCGTATCTACCATTCAATCGCTCCTTCAGAGTCGCCTGTTCATTCGGATGGATATCTTCCCAACGGACCATGAAACTTGCCTCCATTCTCCACTAGACTCGAGGATTGTATACCCAGACGGCACCGGCATGACTTCGTGTCTGTGCGAGTCGCCCTGTTGATGGTTGTGGGTGATGAGCCCCATTGGCTATAGTGTGACGATTCCATCTGAGGAGAGCGCGCACTATGGCAGACAAGATTCGCCTGGGGTTTGTGGGAGCTAACGTCAACTCGACCTGGTCGTCCCAGTCACACTATCCAGCATTATTGGCCAGTCCCGACGTAGAGCTCACTGCGGTCTGCACCTCCAGACCTGAGAGCGCGGAAGAGGCGCGCCAAGCCTTTGGGGCCAAGTTGGCTTTCCATGATTTCCGGGAGATGGCGTCTTCACCGGAGATCGAAGCAGTGGCTGTGGTAGTGCGTGTGCCGCTGCACTATGAACCCACGAAGGCTGCTATCGAAGCCGGCAAGCATGTCTACACCGAGTGGCCCTTGGGCCGGTCCACCGCTGAAGCCGAGGAACTGGCGGCGCTGGCCAATGCCAAAGGAGTGCAGACGGCCGTGGGCCTGCAATCGCGGGTTAGTCCAGCGCTTCTATACATCAAGGAACTGATCGACGGCGGCTATGTGGGGGAGGTGTTGTCCTGCCACGTCACCACGATGCGCGACGGCGCATTGCAGCGTCCTTCCAGCCGCAATTGGAACCTCGATATCAGCCAAGGCGCCAATACTCTCACCATCGCCAACGGCCACGTGATCGACGCCCTGCGCATGGTGTTGGGTGACTTCACGCGCGTGGCGTGCATGGTGACAACCCAGATCAGCCCGATC
The DNA here is from genome assembly GCA_964463525.1 of uncultured Dehalococcoidia bacterium. Classification (GTDB taxonomy): domain Bacteria; phylum Chloroflexota; class Dehalococcoidia; order Lucifugimonadales; family UBA3495; genus UBA9611. The sequence goes on from CAYXDE010000035.1 coordinate 10,236, forward strand.
TTCGAGACCGATACCCAGAAGTCCGTGGAACCCTCGTCTCCGGACAACGTGCAGGTTAGCGGAAAGCTGGCGCGCGGCGCTGCGGCGTCGGTACACGTCGGAGCGGTCCCCTGGGCCGGCACCGGTTACCGGATGGAGATATACGGGCGGGAAGGCACACTGGTCACCACCGGGAGCGTTTCATCTCAGCGCGGCGAGATGCTGCGGGTGCAAGGAGCGCAGGGCAGCCAGCAGTTGGAAGACCTGGCCATACCCGACCGTTTCGTTTACGTTCCAAGCGACTTCCCCCAAGGCGACCCGTTCAACGTTGGGCAGATGTATGCCCTGTTCGCCGAAGCCATCCGTACTGGAGAAAACCGACTGCCGACCTTCGACGATGCGGTTAAACTCCACCGCTTTCTCGACACCATCAAGCAGGCATCAGATGAAGGTAGAGAGCTACCTGTCTCCTGAGGCGGTCGGGCGTAACGCCATCAAGAAACTCGAAAACCTAGCTCTTGGGCCTGCGGTGCGGCGAGTGTAGTCATGAGGGACGGTGGACCCGCCGCTGTAGCTAAACCTGTAGATTGCGGCAAGGACCAGGGTCGCACCGAAAAGAGTCACTGCAGAGAGGTCATGGGCTAAGTAGAGGCCAGCCGCCGTTGCCGTTACAACAGCGAAGGCGAGCAAACGAGTGTCTGCTCCCCGCCAAAGCTTGTTCCCGTTTAGCCATCGGAAGAAGGATGCTCCAACGCCGACAAGTAACAGTAGGACAGGGCCAAGTAGTATCAGCATTCGGGTGTCCGGCAGAAAGGCCTCGAAGGACCCCTCCGGTTCGCTTGCGGGTTCGCCTGTTGTGCCTCTGGGTTCGGGGGATTGCCGGTGATCAAAGCCGGCTGAGGGGATCGCTGGGCCAAATCGCCTGTTCAACTCGGCTTCAACGGCGCCAAGCAAAGGGCCATAGATGTACCAAGGACCACCGGTCTTGACTTTGTCAAAGAGGTCGCCGGTATCTGTCTGAATAGTCTCCCAACTCAGGCCGGCCTCTTGCACAGAGGCGCGATCCTCCGCGGAGTCAGGTGTATCCGCGCCACCCATGTACACGATGCCGTGCACCCCTCTTCGGGCTAGGAAGTTTCCAAACTCTGGGCCGAGGGGCCTCGGACCGATGGCGATGTTTGGGGCAACCACGGTGGCCTTCCCTCGAGCCATCGTTTCGTTGAACCGGGATGGCGGCAGGGCAGGCAGGCCGCTTCGGTAGGACTGGAGGAACGCTTCGGTCCTGAGGGAAGGGGACAAGAACCCATGGATCACCACCGGGCGAGGAAGGCTCTTGGTTGCTTCCGCTGCGGCCAAGGCTTCCTCGGGATCATAATCGAGGGTTGAAACAGGCAACAGGTCGAACGGGAGCCGGTGCGACGCCAATACGTCCTGCTCTTTTTCGATCCATGGAACATCGTCTGGGTTCTTTGGATCAAGCAGGGAAACCACGTGCTCTATGGGCCCGTTAACGATATGGTTGAAAAACTCCTCGTCTGTGGGGTACGGGGCAAGGAATACTCTATCGGCTACCTCGTAGATCGGCCCGCGCTCAAATTCTTCTTTATCGCGGATCGATATAGGATATTCCCGCTGGGCTCCGCTGGCGTCTTCGACACCGATGGTCTGCTCAACTATCCTCTTGACCACGGCTACCCGGTCCCGGCCCAGATAGCAGTGGACGTAGTAGCGGCCGTCGCCGTTCGCGGCCAGTTCTCGGATTCGCTCCAAAGAATCCTCGTTGTCGCTTACCCAAGGAAGCATCGGGATATGGATAAGTTCCATGTCCACCCGTTCGACGGCTTTTCGCTCATCCCTGAGAAGTTTTGGTTCGAATGGGATGACAGCGGGATGAAGCAGAGAGATTATCGTGTAGCCTTGTTCCTTGAGACCGGCCAATCGTTCTTCCGTCGGGTATGGGCCGAATGTGAAATTGCCGGTTGAGGTGATTGTCGCCGAATTTTGACCCATCGCGAGTTGCGGATTAAGCCAAAGGAACAGAGCGCCGGCGGCTGCTAGGACCGCCAACGAGGGCAATCCGATTCTAACGTGACGGCGGGAAGACAGCCTGATGGTGCGCGTCAGCCACAGTGCGATTGAGGCCGAAATAAGGACCAGCAAGAGAATGATCGATCTTACAACCAAGTCCTCAGCGGTCTCTGGCCAGTTTTGTTCTCTTGAGAGGTCCGTGACCCAACGAACAGGTCCAAGAAGTATGCTGGTCCCAGCAGAGAATCCCGCCGTCAACCAAAGGCCAAGAAAGAGAAGGATGTTCGTGGGCGACGGTCGAAACAGAGATGCCTCGAAGCGTTTCCCGATCGACTTGAATTGCATCGTCGGGCCTTATTGCCAACTAGCTCCGGCCGCGTTATGAAAAGGGCACTTTGTCTGACCGGAAGGGCCATCACGACATAGAGCGATGGACCGAGAAGTTGTATCTGGGCTTAATCAAGACGATATAACGGCCCGAATCTACCGGCAAGCCTAACCGATTCATCGACACTATCAAGCGGACATCGGAGATGGGCTAACGGTTGTCCGTGCCCAGATCAAGATTCGGGCCGGACTGCCCTGACGACCGTGGTCCGTGAGCCATGGGACTCACCGTTTTCGTAGGCGTCGTGCTCACTTCCGCCGTCTTCCAAAACCGAAGCCTGCTCGATCTGCAGGCCGGGGAGTTCCCCGACGATCTCCTGGGGGTCGGTCAAGCTTAGCTGGTCTTCCTCGGTCCAGCCTGATAAAGGCCCAGACCTGTCATGGCTGACGAATAGCAGAGTGCCTCCAGGGGCGAGCGCTTGAGACATGTTTGCCAGCATGGCCGCCCGCTGTTGGGGGAACAATTGGATGAAGAAGGAGGTGATCAGCTCGAAGCTCTCTGAAGGCCGGTATGTTGATGCATCGGCAACCAGAAAGTCCACTTCCAGCCCGCGCTCGGCTGCCAACTGCTTCGCCTTTTCGATGGCGATCTCGGAGTAGTCAACGGCTGTGACCCTCCAGCCGTGTTCAGCCAGCCAAACTGCGTTCCCACCAAGCCCACAGCCGATTTCCAAAGCACGTTGCGGAGCCAAGTGCTCCACCATTTTGGCGAGAATCTCATCCGAGCCGGAGCCTGACGCTCCCGCTTCAGCCCATGTTTCGTCCCAGAATTCAGGTGAATCAGTCGACATATCTTCTCCTTTGGCAGATGGTCAGCCGGTCTCTCCGGTATTCTTACACAGACGAAGAGTAGGCTGCCGCGAGATGGGATAATATTGCCGGTGACCCGGCGAATCGGTTTCAAGGACGAAGATACATGCAGATCGGGATGTTTTACCAGATACAGGTCCCCAGGCCGTGGACGCCCACCAGCGACTACGACCGCCACTGGGAGATGCTGAATCAAGTGGTCATGGCTGAAGAGTTGGGTTTCGAACGTGTTTGGGTGGCGGACCATCAATTCCGTACTGAGTGGTCCCACTCCAGCGCACCGGACGTTACTCTGGCAGCCATCAGCCAGCGCACGTCACGGATCAGATTGGGCATCGCTGTCGCCGTGCCCCCGGTCCAGCACCCATTGCACATCGCGGCCCGGATGGCCACGTTGGACATCTTCAGCAACGGGAGAGTCGATCTTGGGGTGGGACGCTCCGGCTATCCTTTGCAGATGGCGGCATTCGGGGTCGATCTGGAAAATGCCACCGGCATGGTCGACGAGGCGCTAAAGATCATTCCCCGGGCCTGGACTCAAGGAGAGTTTTCCTACGAGGGAGAATACTTCAACATCCCGGCCAGAGAGGTACACCCCAAGCCGGTGCAAACTCCCCATCCCCCGGTCTGGCTGGGGTGCAGCCGTGAGGAAACCTTCCGAAAGGCCGGCGAGCTTGGCTTGGGATGCCTAGCTATGTCGGGCGGAGGGCCGGACCGTCTGACTCAGTTGATATCCGCCTATCGAGAGGGTATCCGGGAGGCCAACCCCGTTGGCAAAGTGATCACGGACAAGGTCTCGATCAGCACTCTGGCGATCTGCGCTGATAGCCGAAAGAAGGCCCAGGAGCGAGGCGCCGAGATTCTGGACTGGTACCGCCGTCAACAAAACCTTCGCCACGACCGGGTTTGGCAACAGCAAGACCCGGCAAGCGTGCCCGACGATTACCAGTGGCATTACCAACATTCGGCGGCAGCGGACACGTCGAAGCAGGATGAGATTTCCTCGCTTGACCTGATAAAACAGGGGCGATATTGCATCGGCGACCCCGATGACTGCCTGCGATACCTGGAGCAGTACGTCCCCACGGGCGTGGATGAGATCATGCCGCTCTTTCAGATCGGGCCCATGGCTGATGAAGAGGTCACGCAGACGCTGCAACTGTTTGGCAAGCACGTGATTCCACACCTGGCCTCCACGCCCTCAGACACACGGTGAACTAGGGGATGACCGCCGGAAACAACTCGTTGATGCCGACCACACGGCGCGCCAAGCCCTGGTCCACCACATATTGGGTCAAAGCTTCCAGAGCGGGGCGGTTGGGCTCGATCCCATAAGCCCAGTAGTCCGTGCCAAAGGTCTTCCAAGCTTCCTCGACGTGCTCGATGAGGAACGGCAGAGTCAGGGCCAGCGCATCGGTATCGTAGAGACGGTTGACCGCCAGGTCCTTGGCCTCTGAGAAAGCGTCGTAAAGACTCGAGGCGGTCCAGGGGTATTCCCGGTAAAGGTCCTCACGCATGACCACGGTATGCATCACGGGAAATATGCCGGTCCGCCGGTAGTAGTCCTGCTCCACCTCTTTGAAGTTCGGAAAGAGACGGGCGATCTTCGGTGAGCCGTTCAAGAACATATTGGGGATGTAGGTGGCGAAGAGGGCGTCCAATTCCCCGTCGGCCAGCATCCCTTCCAAGGTCTTGTCTTCCGGAATGGATTCCAGATGGATCTCATCGGGGAGGTCCAGCGGGACCAGGGGCGCCGGCGCCGGGGTATCCTGGCCGCCCATGAACCAGTCGATCTCCGACGGCGGCACTCCATACTCGTGTTGGACCAGCCCCTTGATGAATACCCCTGCCGTCGAACTGTATTGTGGCAAGCCAACACGTTTTCCCCGCAGGTCGGCTGGTTCGTTTATTCCGGCGTCAGGCCGGACGTAGATGCAGTCGTGACGGAATATCTTTGACAGCATCACCGGGATCGCCACGAAGGGGCATCTATTCCGGGCCTTCAGGATCACGTAAGAGGCCAGCGACATCTCCGCGGCGTGGAATTCTTGGTCTTGGAGCATGCGGGGGAATATCTCCCGCGGTCTTAGAACGGTGAAATTGGGATTGATCCCATCGGGCCGTACCCTGCCGTCTATCAGCGGTCTCGTCCGGTCGTAGTCCCAGCAGGCGATGTTGAGGTCCATGTTTTGCATCGAGTTTCTCCGGCAGCCGCAGACTACTAGTTGTGATCAACAGATCTGGGCGTGCGACAACTATACAATCTCTTTGGACAACATGGACACCAAGAACAGTGTGGGCCACTGGATTGCATTTTTTGGCCGTCCGCCCCTATCCTTGTGCAGATACGGTGCAAGCCCGCAGATTGATCACCCAAACCCAGCCCCGGAAAAGGATGAGTAATGTCAGTTACCAAGATAGAGATCAAATCCCGGACCCCGTTCGCCGGTGGACAGGTTTTCGGCGATGCCGGGGCCTACGAACAACTGGACGGCGTCATCCATTTCACGGCCGACCCGAACAACAACGCCAACGAGACCATCGCTGACCTGGGGTTGGCGCCTACCAATGCTGACGGGCTGGTGGAATATTCTTCCGATTTCCGCATACTCCGGCCTGCCGACCCACAGTTGGGTAATCGCCGGATTCTTTTGGACGTGCCTAACCGGGGGAAACCTCTTGCCCTCCGAAACATCAATAGCGCTCCTGAAGTAACGCCGGACGCGCCCATGGACCCGGGCAACGGGTTCCTGATGCGGCAGGGCTATACCGTGGTCTGGTGCGCCTGGCAGCACGATGTCCCGGATGCGCCGGGGATGCTGCGGGTAAACGTGCCGGAAGCCGTGACCGCCGACGGCCCAGTATCAGGGAAGATCGTCGTCACCTTTCAGTTGAACGGCCCATCTCAAGTTGAATTCCTGTCCAGCCGGAATCACCGGGCCTACAAAGCAAGCGACGTCGACGAACAAGCTGCTGTGATGACCGTGCAAGAGCACGAAGACGCTCCCGAACAAATCGTTCCGAGAGAACAATGGTCCTTCGCCCGGCTGGAGAACGGAAAGGCCGTTCCCGACGACAGCCACGTCCACCTGGCTTCAGGGTTTCAGCCCGGCAAGGTGTACCAGGTCATCTATACCACCACCGGAGCACCGGTTGTCGGTCTGGGGCTGTTGGCGACCAGGGACATCTCGACATTCCTGCGGAACGCATCCTCGGAACAAGGCAACCCTCTGGCCGGTCAGATAGACAACTCCTATAGCTTTGGAGTCTCCCAGAGTGCCAGATTCTTGAGGCTGTTCCTCTACCTCGGACTGAACCGTGACGAAGAAGGGCGGGTGGCCTTTGACGGCTTCATTCCCCACGTTGCAGGCGGAAAGATGGGCGAGTTCAACCACCGGTTCGCCCAGCCTTCCAGCCAGGCTACCCGCAGCGGCAACAGCTTGTTCCCCTTCAGCGACTCCGCGCAGACCGACCCGGAGACCGGATCATCCGATGGACTGCTTTCCCGCCTTTCGGCACAGGGCGGTCTGCCCAAGATCATGTATACCCATACTCCGTCCGAGTACTGGGCGGGTCACGGCTCGCTGATGCACACGGACATGGCCGCCAGCCACGACCTGGAACCGCCCGAGGAGGTCCGGATCTACGTCTTTGCCAGTTCGCAGCATGCCCTGGCCACCTTCCCGCCCGCGGACAAAGACGCCGACGGCTATCACGGGCAGAGTCCTTTCAGTGTCGTCGACTACCGGTGTTTGATCAGGGCGGCCCTGGTCAATATGGACCGCTGGGTGACTAGCGGAGAGGCGGCCCCGCCCAGCCAGCACCCGCGCCTCGATGACGGCACCGCGGTCCCGGCACAACAACTGGCCGAGAATTTCGCCAAGATACCGGGGATGAAACTCCCCGTGCCCATGCGCCGGTTCACACGTCTGGACTTCGGTCCCGATCCCTTCGTTCCTACCAAGATTCCCGCGGAGATCGGCGAGGTGTACCCCAGCCTGGTGTCGGCGGTGGACGAGGACGCCAACGAACTGTCTGGGATCCGACTGCCCTTCATCACGGTCCCTCTGGCGACTCATACCGGCTGGAACATTCGCCACCCGGATAGCGGCGGAGCAGGCCAGGTGATAGGTACCGGAGGGGCCTCAGGCGGCACCCTGCGCGGTTCCACTGTCCCGTTCTCAGCCACGCGCAAAGAACGGGAAACGTCAGGAGATTCGAGGCTGTCTATCGAGGAACGGTACGCGTCCAAGGAGCAGTACCTGGAATTGGTTGAGCAAGCCGCCAGAAAATTGGTGGACCAGCGCTACCTGCTGGAAGAGGACTTGGTGACCATAACAGGACAGGCCGCCGAGCACTACGACTTCTTCGCTGGCAGGCCGGTAGAGACTCAGACCGTAGGGGATTAGGCCGTGGCGTCCAATGAGCGGTCCGTCAGAGGTTCAGGGAGTGCTCTTCGTAGTCCTTGAGTTTGTTGTAGATCTGCAGCCGGTGGCGGTATGACTCTAAGACGATGATCCTGTCTTCGGCGTCCACATTTACGGCCACGGGCCTGCGGAAGCGCCACTCAGGCTCCATGTCGGCCCGGCGCCGGGCCTTGATGATCTCCGGGTTGGCGTTGATGTAGGTCTGAGTCCAAGGTGAAGGCTCTTGGGCGTCGCCGACCAGCGCCGTGATGTAGTGGCCCTCGGCGTCGTAGATCTGCACGCGGTGGTTCCCCCAATCGGTCACATACACATCGCCGTCCGAGTCCACCGCCACACCCGACGGTCCCTTCAGGTCGCCCACACCGTTGCTCGAAACTTCGAACTTCACCAGAAGATCGCCGCTGGGAGACAACTTCTGCACCCGGTTGTTGCCCCAGTCCGCAACATAGATATCGTCGTTCTTGTCGATGCAAAGGCCCCAGGGCATCTCGAACTCGCCGTCGCCGCTGCCCTGTCCCCCAAAGCTGCTCCGGAACTCGCCGGTCTGGCCGAAGTTCTGGACCCGGTGGTTCATGCTGTCCACAACCCAGACAGTGTCTTGGGAGTCGAACGCGACGCCGGAAGGCCCGTTGAGCGTGCCTTCCTCGCTGCCCGTCCTGCCGAAGTGGTACCGGAAAGCCCCCTCGGCGTCAAAAACCGAGATGCGGTTCAGGTACTCGTCTGAGACGTAAACGCGGCCGTCGTGGTCGATGTCGATGGACCGTGGCCACATGAAGCGGCCGTCCTCGCCGCCGAACGAGCCGAACTGGCCTTGGAACTCAGAATCGAAGTTGATCTTGCTGACCCTCTGGCCAAGTTGTTCCACGCCGCGGCTCAACACATAGATACGGTCGTTCTTGCCCAGCACAAAGTCCTGGGGCGTCCAGAAGCCCTGGCCTGACTGGCTGTACATGCCGATGCAGTGGCTATAGTCGAAGACCCGTCCTGCGGCAACGGTCGTCAGCATGCGTGGCCCACGTGTGGCTGATGTACACCTAGGAGAATCATACGAAAGCCATCTGCTCGAACTTGCCGCCAACGATGGGGACTGGGTCCAGGCCCAGCCACT
>CAYXDE010000035.1:18994-31329 GCA_964463525.1 uncultured Dehalococcoidia bacterium
CGCGTAGAAGCCCCTGAAGTCGTAGCTCGGCGCCAGGTCTCCCTGGGTCAGGTCTTCCGGCTTCAAAGAGGGGTATTGCCCATACATCCCACCCTTTACCCGGTCTCCGATGACAAAGGCCACCCCGGCGGCTCCGTGGTCGGTGCCCGTGCCATTGTCGCGGACGCGCCGGCCGAACTCGCTGAACAGCATCACGACCACGTTGTCGCTGGCATTGTGCTCTCTCAGGTCGGCGTAGAAACTGTCCAGCGCTTCCGATATCTCGATCCACAACTTGGCGTGGGAGCCAGACTGGTCAAAGTGGGTGTCGAAGGGACCGTGGGAGGTGTAGAAGACCTGGGTGCCAAGATCGGCCAGATGGACCTGGGCCACATCCTTCAACGACCGTGCGATGGCGTTGTTGGCGTACTCGATGGTCGATGAATACCGCTCGGGGGCCAGTTTGATGACATCCGCGCCCTTCAGGGCGTCCAACCCGGTCTGTCCCAGGTATTCCATGGTCGGCCCGGTGCCGATGGCCGGGGCGTACATCCGCGCGAAGCTATCCAACAACTGGGTGCGTTCTTCCTCGGAGGTGAGACTTCTGACCGAGGAGAACACACCGTAAGTCGCCAGGTTGTTCACCGATGTCACAGGCACGCCGCGCATGGCCATCGCTCTGGGCAGCCCCTGGCCGAAATTCACGCCCTTCAGCACGTTCTCGCCAGCCGGGTCCAGGTCTCGGATGACCTTGGCGACCCATCCGTCGACGCCGATGGTGTCGGGTTCGCACGTGTGCCATATATCCATGGCCCGGAAGTGGGAGCGGGGCGAATTCTCGAACCCGACCCCGTGGATAATGGCCATGTTCCCTTTGTCATAGATGTCTTTGAACGATTCAACTTCCGATCGGAAGGCGAGCTCGTCGTCGATGGGCAGCACCAAGTCCTGGGGTATGTTGACCTTGGGCCGGTTGTCCCAATAGAGAGGGTTGGTATACGGCACGATCGTGTTCAGGTAATCGTTGGCGCCGGTTAGCTGCAATATGACCAATACCGGGTCTTTCTTAATCGAAGTCAAACTGACCCTCCCAGGGCGTTGATGCTGATATCTGCTTAGGCAAATTGATAGTCTCTTGAAGCGGCGATGAGAGTGAGTATCTTGCCCACTTTCTTCTCCGATTCTGCGATGGCTTCATCCGAGTCCCATCCCAGGTCCCCAGCCTTGAGCGCGTGGGTTAGCAGTTCCCGGAGCGTTGCGTCGCTGACCGTGAGCGGCCCCATGGCGTCGAGACATGCTGCGATCGCCTGCTGCGGGGTAATGGCGCCGAACGACCTGACCCGGTCGATCATCACCCGGACGCCGGGCAGCGAGGTGTCGCCCAGCACTCCGGCGGCGAAATTAACGCGGCGCATTAGGGCCCCCGCATCGATCCATGCCGAGCCGGTGTGCCAGCCTTCCACACTGGGCGGGTTGAGCAGTTCTTGCCCCTGCCAGCCGCATTCCAAAGCCAGGTTGTTGTAGCCCGGCCTGAACCCGTCATGGCTCCCCGCCATCCGCACCGTTCCCACGATCAACTCGGCAGGGCTCTTTACCCGCGCGTATTGAGAGTTCTTGAAGAAATCTGAGTTGAACAGCACCCTCAGGATAGACCTGATATCGCCTTGCGATTCGTTATACGCGGCCACCAGAATCTCGATCGCCTCGGGGGCGTTGGGAGGGGTGGTGTTCCAACTGGATACCGCGGGCTCGTCGGCCACGAAGAACCGGTAGAGATGGCGGGCCAGGAACCGCGGAGATGCAGGCTGGTCCACGATGATTCCCATGATGTCTTCGCCGTTGAAGTTGCCGGTGTGCCCCAAGAAGGTCTTCTCTTCTTCGTCGTGGTCTTCGGGCTTGTACTCAAAATTCCAGTAGAAGCGGCCCAAGGGGTTCCGGGGTATCTTGGGCGCTATGGACCACCCGGTGAAAGCCCGGGCGGCGTTCTGGATGTCGTCCTCGGTGTAATTGCCGACTCCCAGTGAGAATAGCTCCAGAAGTTCCCGGCCCCAGTTCTCGTTGATGGCGCCGTCGTGGTTGCCGTGGTTGTCCAGCCAGAAGATCATGGCGGGCGATTTGGCCAGCTCAACCAGCAGGTCCCGGTAATTGCCCAGTCCAAACTCGCGGAACATGGCGATCTGGCGGGTGAGTTCCGGTGGGTTGTCCACCTTGGCGTTGCTGGTGGCGAACAACTGATGCCAGAAGAGGGCCATCTTCTCTTCCAGAGGCCGCTTGGTGTTGACCATGCGGAACACCCAATCGGCTTGGTTGATGGGCGGCCCCAATGCCCCTTCGTAACCGGGCAAGATGCGGTACATCAGCTCGTCGTTGATGGCCGGCTGCTCTTCCGGATGCAGCAGTTCCTCAACCACGGCCTCGTAGCCCTTCTCGGCCCTGGCGTCCAACTCCCACCTGGGCTCGCCGAAGCCGGCGCGCCGCATCAGATGGGCCATCAACGCTATCTCTTTCCGGTCGGGCATCCGTGAAACTCCAAGAAAATGGCAACGGGTCCGTCCCATCGTAGGATTGGGCACCTGAAGTGTCAATACAAGTGGCCGGGCGTTGCTGCCTTCTCTGGCTGTTGTCAAGTTCCGGGAATGCCTGAGTGGTATCATTTCAGGCACGGATCACTATCCGGCTAAATCCAGCCCCGGCCAAGAGGTCTCCATGAACTTTGATCTGCAGCAAACCGACGAGTTATTGAGCACCACTCGAGCGGTGCGGAAAAGGCTGGACCTGGAACGAGACGTGCCCGATGAGCTGATCATGCGCTGCATCGAGTTGGCCGAGCAGGCCCCCTCTGGCGGAGACATCTCCAGCCGCCGTTGGTTGGTGATACGAGACCCTGAGATCAAGAAACAACTGGCAGACCTGTACCGCGCCGCCGGCGGCAGCGGCATCATCGAGACTGCCGGACAACGCAGCGGCTCCAGCCATCCCAAGCAGCGGGTGCTGGAATCCGCCGCCCACCTGGCCGCCAACTTGGAGCGGGTGCCCGTGCTCGTGTTGGCCACCGTGTGGGGAGTCCATGACGGCAGCGGAAAACCGGGACTCTTCGACTCAGTGATCCAGTCAGCCTGGAGTTTCTGTCTCGCGCTGCGGTCGAGGGGTCTGGGCTCGGCCTGGACCACCATGCACCTGGGTAAGTCCAAAGAGATCGCGGAGCTGCTTGGCATTCCGGAAGGCGTGAGCCAGGTGGTGCTGCTGCCCGTGGCCTGGACCATTGGCACCGACTTCAAGCCGGCAGATCGCCGTCCGGCCTCAGAGATAGTCTGGTTCGACCGCTGGGGGTACACGAAAGAACAAGCCGGAGAGGTTGAAGGCCTCATCGCGGCCGGCCCGGGCGTGACTGTGGAGATCGATATCGCGGCCCCACCGGAGCGCGTCTGGGAATTGGCCAGCGACATAAACATCTCGGCCAGGTTCAGCAAGGAATTTCAGGGCGCTGACTGGATCGACTCCGACGGTCCCAAAGAGGGAGCATCGTTCCAGGGCAGGAACAAACGCACCGACGTCAACCGCGAATGGGAGACCAGGTCGTGGGTCGTTGAGTGCGATGCTCCCAACGTCTTTGCCTGGAACGTGAATGACCGCGACGAACCCAGCGCCAAATGGCGGTTCGAACTCGAGAAGATCCCTGGCGGGACCAGGCTGCGCCAACGGTTCATCCTAGGCCAGCGCCTTTCTGCCACCGGCACTGCGATGGTCGAGAACCCGGACAAGGCCGAGCAGATACTAGCCAGCCGTCAAGAACAACACCGCGCCAACATGATGCTGAACCTACAAGGGATCAAGGACATCGCGGAGAAATCAGGCTAGGGTTCCTGTTCGGACGCAGATCTGTCATGACGATCACCTTAAGGGTCATTGCCGTGTTGAGCGCGGCATGCGGTACTCCATCTACAGCCATGCCAGTCTTGTCCTCGAACGTCTCTGCATCTCCTTCTGTTACTCCGGCGTTATCTCCAACTTTGCCCAACATTACCCACATGTTTTGACATATTGGGCAAATGTGAATATTGTTGAGCCGGTGAATATATTCGTGATTGAACACGCTCGATAATCTTCCGCCGTCAGGCGGAAAAATGAGAAGGTGCGAAACATGGTAAAGCAAGGTATTGTGCCCGATGAATTGACCAAGCCCTTCTGGGACGCCGCCAACGCAGGGCGCCTAGAGATCCAGAACTGCAGCGCTTGCAACCGCCTCCAGAACCCTCCAGCAGAGACATGCAGCCAATGCAAGTCGGCCGACAACCTGGAATGGAAGGTCATGAGCGGCAAAGGCAAGATCTACAACTACGGTGTGGTCTACGACTGCCCGGTGCGGCTCCTCCAGGAAGACCAGCCCTTCAACCTGGCCGTGATCACCTTGGACGAAGACCCTGACATCCAGATGTACTCCCATCTCCCCGGTACCCCTGTCGACGATGTCCCCGTGGGCGCCAGCGTGGAAGTCATCTTCGAGAAGTCGGCCAACGGCCAGATGATCCCCGAATGGCAGGTCGTTTCCTAGTCCGCTCCTATCCTGATAATCAACCACATCTCCCAAAGGAGTTCACAATGACCACCGAAAATGCTCCCGCTTCCATGTATCGCACTACAGAGGGACTGGGCGTCTGGGAACACAAAGGAAAGGTCGCAGCAGTGGGTATCGGACACTCTCCGACCACCCGGCGCTGGGACGGCACGGCTGAAAACACCATGGGCGCCAATAGCATCTTCGCACTGCGCCAAGCGATAGCGGATGCCGGGGTAGATCCCGCCGATATCGACGGTCTGGTGTTAGACCCAGTGACCACCACGGGAGCCCACTGGCCTCCAGGCCAAGAGATTCCCATGGACGTGGTCAACGCTTATAACCCGACGGACGACCCCTTGGACGGCATCGCCAAACTTAGCGCCGAATGGATTCTCAAGAACATGCCGGAGTTGTCCAACGTCAAATTCACCATGTACGGTCAGGGCTGCATGTCCCACGCCATAGTCGTGGCTGCCCAGGCTGTCGGCGAAGGCCGCACCCACACCTGTCTCGTGCTCAAGAGCTGGCACAACTTGGAAGGCCGCTACAACCAGTCGGGCATCAGCGCCCAAGACGAGGTCCCCGGCTCCTTCGCATTGGCTCCGGGCCGCACCCTCTGGGGCGCTCCCGGTTCTTACGGCACGGCCCTCCAGTTTGCGGAGTACTGCCGCAAGTACGGCAAGTCCCACGACATGATGGCCCCCTTCATGGCCAACTCCAGGCGCAACGGCCTTCTGTTCCCCGAGGGGTATTGGGCCCAGCACCGCCCTGAGCAACTGGAACCCGAAGACTATCTGAACGCCCGTTGGATCGCCAAGCCGGCCAACCTATTCGACAACGACATCCCGATCATGGTCTCCGGAGCTTACCTGTTCACCACGGCCGAGCGGGCCAAGGACATGAAGCAGAAGCCCGTCTACATCCTTAATCACGCGTCCAGCAGGGGCGCTCAGCGCAGTGTTCTGCCCACCCTGGACGAGGTTGAGAGAGAGACGGCCGAGACCGGCAGGAAGATCTATGAAGGGGCCGGCATCACCGCCGCCGACCTCTCTTTCGAGAACATGTACGACGGCTTCGCGCTGTTCCATCAGTTCCATCTGGAAGGATTGCGCTACCGCGGCATGCAGAATGGTGACGCGCTGGACTTCTACCAGAAAGACATCAGCATCGAAGGCCCGGACCCGGTGCTTCCCAGCGGTGGCAACATCGGCAGCGGCCGGAGCCGGTTCTGGATGCACACCGACTGTATCCAGCAGATACAGGGCAGGGCCGGAGCCAGGGCGGTCACCGGCGTAAAGCCTGAGATCGGCGTTTCCGGCGGCCCCATGCCCATGGGCGGCAACTTCACGGTCTGGAGCGCCACTCCCGACTAGGAAACCAGGCCCCCTGAATTTTGGGGTCGGAACATATCCCTTATCCCTTGCATGGGGGAAGGTTAGGATGGGGGCGCACTCTTGGGCCAAGGTAACCTAGGGCCGCAGGAATACGCTCCCAGTCCAGCAGATACAAGGAGAGATGAACCCACTTGGCTATATTGATAAGTTTTGACATTGACGGCACCTTAGAGGTGGGAGATCCTCCCGGCGTCCTCACCATGGAGTTTGTGCGAAAGACTCAGGAGGCGGGCATCCTGGTCGGCAGTTGCTCCGACCGGCCCCTGAGCAGCCAAAGGGCCATCTGGGAACAGCACGGCATCGCCTATGACTTCGCCGTCTCCAAGCACCAACTTCCCGATGTGAAAGCCAGGTTCGATGCCGAGATTTACTACCACATCGGCGACCGTGAGGACCTGGACCGGCAGTACGCCTTGGCCGCGGGCTTTGAGTTCTTCTGGCCTGACGAAGCCGTTTCGGAGCCCTGGCTCAAATAAGAACGCTATCCCACCCAGAGTTTATACGAGGCTGAAAAGATGCAGGCTGACGGAAGCGGGACGCCCAAACGCCGCAAAGACCGGCCATTAGAGGGAGTCCGGGTTGTGGACTTCACTTGGGTCAGGGCTGGGCCCTGGGCCGCGCGCTGGTTGGCCACCCTGGGCGCTGAGGTCATCAAAGTAGAGTGGCCGGAGAACATGGACATGCTCCGGCAGAACCGGTTTACCGTGCCGCCAGGCGTGGAACCGGGACCCAACTCCACCGGACAATTCGCCGACACCAACGCCGGTAAATTGGGACTCTCCATCAACGTCCGCCATCCCAAGGGACTGGAAGCCATCAAGGGTCTGATCTCAGTTTCAGACGTGGTGATCGAGAACTTCAGCTCCCGGATCATGAGCCGCTGGGGCCTCGGCTACGACGAGCTAAGAAAGCTGCGTCCAGACGTGGTCTATGTTTCCATGGCCGGGTTCGGCCAGACCGGACGCCAGCACTACTTCGGGACCATGGGCCCCGCTGCTCAGGCTCTCTCCGGGTTAACCCACCAGTCGGGCTTGCCCGGCAAGCAGCCAGCGGGTTGGGGCTGGTCTTACCTGGACGACACTGGTGGTATGTACGGCGCGATGTGCGCATTGACCGCCCTCAGACACCGCAATCAGACCGGCCAGGGTCAGCATGTCGACCTGTCTCAGATGATCACCGGCATCACGCTCACCGGCACCGCTTTTCTCGATAAGTCGATAAATGGCCGCCAGTCGCGCCGGGAAGGCTATCCGCCTGGCAACCGCACCGTCTGGCCCGGAGCGCCGGTGGTGCACAACTACCGGGGTCCCATCGCCGCGCCGCATAACGCTTTCCGCACCAAAGAGACCCACGACGGCGGCTACAACGACTGGTGCGTGATCGCCTGTCTATCCGACGAAGAATGGAGCGGCTTGGTCGACTTGATGGGTGGGCCCGATTGGGCCAAGGACGGCAAGTTCAAGACTTTGGAAGGTCGGCTGGAGCACCAGGACGAGATGGACCAGGGCATCGAGAAATGGACCAAAACCCTGGGCAAATACGACTTGGCTGATAAATGCCAGGCCGCCGGAGTGCGGGCCATGCCGGTACAGAGCTCAGAAGACCGGGTCGAGAACGACCCTCAACTCAGGCACCGGGGCATGTTCACCCAGGTGAAGCATCCGATGCTGGGAGATTGGAAGTTCCAGGGCGCTCCCTTCCGGCTGGGCGGCGCTAAGGTAGCGGTGAAAGGCCCGCCGCCCATGATCGGCGAGCACACCACCAAGATCATGGGCGAGCTTTTGGGCGTCGGCAGCGACGAACTGCTCCAAGGTTATGAGGAGGGCGTCTACTGGCCGGAGACCACGCCCAAATTCCCTTACGTACAGCAAGCTATAGACGAAGAGGCCAACAGATGACCTCCGGAAATGATCTGACCGGACCCCTAACCGGACTGCGCGTGCTGGAGCTGACCAGCGAGCACGCCCAGTTCTGCGGCAAACTGATGGCTGACCTGGGCGCTGACGTTATCAAGATCGAGCCGCCCGGCGGCCAGGAGACCCGGAACGTCGGTCCATTCTTGGACGACGAGGCCCATCCCGAGAGAAGTCTGTATTTCTGGCACTACAACACTTCCAAAAGAGGTGTGACCCTCGATCTAACTACGCCTGAAGGCCAAGACGTTTTCAGGAAACTGGCCGCAACTGCCGGTCTGGTGCTGGAGAGCTTCCCTGCCGGGTATCTGCCCGGCCTGGGCCTAGGTTATGACTCGCTGTCCAAAGACAACCCCGAACTCATCATGTGCTCGGTCACTCCCTTCGGCCAGGACGGCCCTTGGCGTGACTACCAGACGTCTGACCTGCTGCACCTGGCGGCCGGCGGTCAGATGGCGTCTTCCGGATATGACGTCGAAGATATCCCCGATGCGCCGCCCATAGCTCCCGGCGGCGGTAACGCCTGGCACATCGCGAGCCACTACTCATACATCGCCATCCTGGGTGCGTTGTACCACCTTGATTTCACCGGAGAAGGCCAATATATAGACGTCTCGGCCCACGAAGCATGCTCGCTGACGACTGAGGGAGCGATCGCTATCTATCTGTCCACCGGCGACGTCGTGCGCCGGCATACCGGCAGACACGCTTCGCCCGATATGTCGCCCGGTATACAGCACGCCACCAACGACGGCGGTTACATCAATACCACCCGCTCCGGCAGCAACCTCACGCCGGCGCGGATCAAGGTGTTGGGCGAGTGGATGGACAAGTACGGTCTGGCCCAGGACCTGCTGGACGACAAGTACCAGGACCCGGCGGTGGTGGAAGTGAGCGGCCAGCACTTCGCGGACGTGCTCAAGAATTTCTTCGCCAATATGCCTCTAGTGGAAGCCTACGAGGGCGGGCAGGAGTTGAACTTCCCTTGGGGCGCGATACGGACCATGGAAGAAATCATGGGCGACCCGCATCTACAGGACCGGGAATTCTTCGTTCCGGTGGAACATCCCGAGTTGGGAAGAGAGTTCACCTACCCCGGGCCGGCGGCCATCTACAACGCATCGCCTTGGCGTATCTCCCGCCGCGCTCCCCTGATCGGCGAGCACAACGAAGAGATACTGGGCGGCGAACTGGGGTTATCCAAAGGCGACCTGGAATCGCTGAAGAAGTCGGGGGTTATCTAGCTACTCTGTCCACAGTCCGCTGAACTGAGTGGCCACAACCTGGTCGTAATTCACTTCTTCCGTTAGCAGGCCGATGTCTTTGGCGAACCCGTTCATGCCTTCTACTTTGGCTTCGCTGATGCCTGGGTCATAGAACGGCAGGTCCCGCTCGATCAGTCCCGCGATCATCGATGCTTCCATGGCAGGGAATAATTTCTCGCCGACGGCCGTCGCCCGCGAAGGGTCCTCTTTGAGCGCTCTTTGGACCTTTACGATGGCCCTGACCGCCGCGCGCACACTCTCGGGGTCACTCTCGATCATGTCGTCTGACGTGACTAGGGCGGGGAAAGTGTAGTCCACGGCAGCAGGAGGACAGATACCCCGTCTTGCGTCTAAGACTATTGTGCCGAGTCCCTTCCGCACCGCCACTTCGCTTCCCATGGCGTTAGCCCAGAAACCGTCGATAACCCCGTCCTCCAACGCCTTGGCGGCGTTCACTCCGAACGAGACCCCGGCCCCGGTAGAACCGGGCACCGGCCCGACATCCACATTGTTCTTCTCTAGATCGATCCCCGCTTCCACTATCAATCGCCGAATGGTTGAGTCCGGCCCCGGCGCAGCCCCGATCCTGAGTCCTTTGACGGCGTCAACATCGCCCAGCTTGGCGTTCAGGTCTGAGCGGAGGACCAGCAGCCAGTAGGTGTTTTGCGCCAGCGTAGCCAGGAGCTTGGCCCCCTTCCAGTTGGGGAACGCCTGCAGTGTGGCATGGGCAGCCCCGGCCACGAAGTCCAACTTGCCGTCCCTCAGGTCTTCCATGGTCTTGGGCACGGGGAATATCAGCTCTAATTCAGCGTCCAGCCCCTCAGCCTTGAAGAAGCCAAGCTCGACCGCCGCCACAGCTGGGAAATAGGAGTTCGATATTAGGTCCGGGACTGCTATTCGCATGATTCCAGCCTCACTGAATCTTCTGACTTCTTCTGAATTCTATATTCTGAGAAAAGCCGTCCTGGGTTGCTTTAGCGCCGGCGGCCTCCTCAAACGGCACTGAAATAAAGCTGAAAGGCCGGAAATCAGATCTTGCCCAGGCGCACGAACCGTCCCCCGATCAACCATTCGGCTACGTAAAGATTTCCTTGGGCGTCCACCGCCAGGCCGTGGGGGCTGTTGAACTTTCCCGTCTCCAGGAGGCTTGTTGGAACAATGTTTCCCGAGGCGTCTTTGTTGTTGGGCCAGCCCTCGACGTCGCAGACCTGGTCGTTGGCGCCCAGGTAGCAGACAAACCCGTCGTCTTTGCCGCACACCGTGAGCCTGGCCCTCAGTTCCGCGATCACCAACAGGTCTCCGTGGGTCACGAACCCGCTGGGCGTGGTCAGAAAATCGCTGCCAAACACACGTTTGTAATTGCCTTCGAGGTCGTACACCTGCACGCGGCCGTTTGCCCGGTCGGCAACGTAGAGCTCTGGCGGAGAACTACGCCTGTCGATGAAGATGGCATGCGGGCAGTTGAACCTGCCGGCGCCGCCCTCCTCGCCATAGATACTGGCGATATAGTTGCCGGACTTGTCGTACCGGTGCACGTAGCTCTGCCCGTAGCCGTCGGCCACCCAGACGTCGCCGTTGCCGCCGTGTCGTTCTTCGTTCACCGCGACCCAGGTCGGCGAATACATGCCCTCGCGGTACACTTCCAGGTCGGGCCGGGTCAGGCCGGCCAGGACGTTGCCTTCCAGGTCCATCTTCAAGACCTGGCCTTTGGTCTCGCCGCCGGGGTAGTCGTAGCCCACACTGGGGTGGCGTTTGCGGCCATTGTCGGCGATCCAGAGCAGTTCCCGGCCGCCTTCGTTCACCAGGGTGATGCCGTGGGCGTCGCTGATCTCGACTGCGAACGACCGGACCAGCGTGCCGTCAGGGTCGAGCACCATCATGGTCGGATCGCCTGGGTGGTAGGTGATAATCTGGCCCGATTCCGTCACCGCCACACCGTGGTGGGACCAGCCGGTGCGGGCGCTCTCCGAGTCCGGAAAAGACGCCCAGGTGTCCTGCCATTCGTAGGTGTTCGTTCCGCTGCCGATCTGCATCTGACTCACACTTAGGGGTTCAGGATAACCTTGGTGTAGCCGTCCACCCGCTGGTCAAACTTCTTGTAGGCGTCCGGGGCCTCATCCAAGGGCACCGAATGGGAAACGACGAAGCTGGGCGCTGCCCGTCCCGAGATGATCATGTCTCTTAGGTAGGCGTTGTAGCGCTTCACGTTGCACTGACCGGTGCCCAGGCGCAGTCCCTTCTCGAACAGCCGCCCAAAGTTGATGGACAGGGCTCCCCGCTTGGAACCCTCGTCAACTCCACCCGGATCAGTGGGCACATAGAGCCCCGGTATGCCCAGGGCTCCCGTGGGGTTAACCACGTCGATGATCTGGTTCAGCACGATGTTGGGGGCTTCGTCCTGCTCTCCGCCGGCGGCTGATGAGCCGGCGGTGGCAGCTTGGTAGCCCACGGCGTCGATGCCCTTATCAACACCCTGCCCGCCGCGCTGGTCCTTGATCTGCTGTACCGGGTCGCCCTTGTCGAAGTCGATGGGAATGCAGCCGATCTCAGCCGCTTTGTCCAGGCGTTCTTTGACGTGATCGATGACGTAGACCTCGGCCGCTCCGCGGATCATGCAGCTATAGGCTGCCATGATGCCCACAGGCCCTGCGCCGAACACGGCCACGCTCTCGCCGGGGCTGACGCCGGCCAACTCTGCGCCGTGGTAGCCAGTGGGAAAGATGTCGGCCAACAGAGCGAAGTCAGACTCCCACTCCGTGCCTGCGGGTAGTGGCAGACAGTTGAAATCGGCGAAGGGCACCTGCAGGTATTCCGCCTGACCTCCGACCCATGGTCCCATGGCCACGTAGCCGTAGGCGCCGCCGGCAAAGCCGGGGTTCACCGTGGTGCAGAACCCGGTGAAGCCGCCTTGGCAGTTCTTGCAGAACCCGCAGGCCACGTTGAACGGCATGACAACCCGGTCACCATTCTTCAAGGATTTCACGGCGGGGCCGGTCTCTTGGATGACGCCCATGTTTTCGTGGCCGAAGACGATGCCCGGCTGGGCTGCAGTTCGGCCTTCGTACATGTGCAGGTCAGAGCCGCAGATGCAGCTGGAAGTGATCTTCACGATCACGTCGTTGGGGTGCAGAATCTCGGGGTCCGGCACATTCTCAACGGCGACTTCGAATGGCCCTTTGTAGACAACGGCTTTCATGGCTCTGGCTCCTGTCAGATCGAACGAAAA
>CAYXDE010000036.1:0-29835 GCA_964463525.1 uncultured Dehalococcoidia bacterium
ACCGGTACCTCTATGTATACCGGGGCTACGAGTGCATCCACCACCTGTTCCGCGTGGCCTCAAGCCTTGATTCCATGATCTTGGGCGAAGAGCAGATCATCGGCCAGGTGCGGGATGCCTACGAGTCCGCAACCACCGCCGGCACCGCCCAAGGACCGATGGCCCAGCTATTCCAGCAGGCCCTCCGGGTGGGACGCCGGGTCCGGCGCGAGACCGGCATCAGCAGAAACGCCCTTTCCGTAAGCCGCGCCTGCGTCGAGATGGCCAGATCTGTGTTGGGCGATCTATCCGACCGCCGGGTGCTTGTTGTTGGCGCCGGCGAAGCAGGTGAACTGGCCGCGGAAGTCCTTAGTCTTTCGGGAGTCAGCGATATCACGGTAACCAACCGCACCTTCCAGCGGGCCGAAGAACTGGCGGCCAATCTCTCCGCCCAGGCCCTTCCCTTCGACGGTATGCCCAAAGCCCTGCGGGAATCGGACATCGTCATCGGCTGCACCGGCTCACCGGGGTACGTGCTGCAGGCTGATCTCATCGGCGACACCATGGCCGCCCGCCCCGACCGGCCGCTATTCCTCATCGACATAGCCGTTCCCCGGGACATCGACCCCGAGGCCGCCCAGGTGCAGAACGTGTTCTTGAACGACGTGGACGACCTGGAATCGGCCACCCAAGCGGCACGCGAGAAGAAAGCTCAAGAGGCTGAGTGGGCTGAAGCATTGGCCACTGACGAGTCCCAGCAGTTCCGCCAGTGGTGTCTCGATCTAGAGGCGCTGCCCACGGTAATCGAACTGCGCCATAGGGCAGACCAGGTCCGTTCGCTGGAACTGCACAAGACCATGAGGAAGCTGAACGGCCAGCTGGACGAAGCCGCCCTGGAGTCGCTGGACGCGATGACCAGGGCCATAGTCAATAAGATTCTCCACGACCCTACCATGTTCCTTAAAGAACGCAAAGGCCCCGAGGAATTACAGGTCGCGCGGGACATTTTCCGTCTCAGTGAAGAGGGACTCCAAAGCCCTGATTAACTCCCGGTCAAACCCCTCCATCAAATACCTTAGGGTCCCTTACCGCTTCTCCCCCTGCCCACGCACCGCGAAACCGGCTATAATAACTCACCGGTAATATCGATATTGTTATGTCATTAGTAGAGAAATACGCACTACTCCCAGACGAGATTGACCGCCAGAGCATCGAGGTCGTTGAAGCCAGCTTGCCCGACTTGGCAGGCCTCACGCCGGAAGAGCGCTACGTGGTGTTCCGCATCGTGCGGGCCGAGGGCGACCCTGAGATTTCCAAGAACGTCGGGTTTAGCCCCGGCGCGGTCGCAAAGGGCATCGCCGCCGTCAAAGCCAAAGCGGCTGTCGTAACCGACGTCCGCATGGTCGAGGTGGGTATCTCCAAGGCCCTGCTCGGCAAGTGCGGCCTCACCACCCACTGCCAGATCGACACGCCCAATACGGCTGAACGGGCCAAGGCTGAAGGCACAACCCGGTCCGTGGCGGCCATCCGCGAGCTGACGCCCCACCTGAATGGCGCCATCGCCGTGGTCGGCAACGCCCCAACCGCGCTCTTGGCATTATTGGACATGATTAAAGACGGCGAGGTCTCACCCGCCCTGGTCATCGGCATGCCGGTGGGATTCATCGCCTGCGCCGAATCCAAAGCCGAGCTGGCCAAGGTAGACGTGCCGTACATCTCCATCTGGGAGAAGCGCGGCGGCAGTTCCGCGGCGGCAGCCACGGTCAATGCCCTGCTGGGACTGGCGCTGCAAGAGGTAACCCTTTGAACGACAAGAATAATGAGAAGGACCGCTGGGGAGTGATCCTTCTTGGCCACGGCAGCCAACGCGGCACCAGCAAGGCCGAGTGCTCCTGTGCTTGGCTTCAGTCAAAGACTCCGTCAGGGGATCCGGAAAAAACTCCAGAATGGTGTCAGGACTGCCCCAGCACGCCCACTGGCCTCCGTCAGGCGGCCGACCGGCTGCAAGGGATGCTGGACATAGAAGAATCGCAGATGGTCCTTTCGTGTCTTGAATTCATCGAACCCTTTCCCCCGGAAGCGGTCAAGATGCTGGACGACCGGGGTTTTCACCAAGTGGTAGTCGCCCCCTTCCTCCTGGGCAACGGCAAACACGCCACCCTGGAGATGAACGAGATCATCGAAGAGGTCCAGGGCCAACTGCCGGGAGTGCAGTTGCACCTGGCCGCCGGCCTGGGCACCGACCCCAATCTGGCGGAACTAGTGGTCCAGCGGGTCCGTGAATTGGAAGAATCGGCGGAGACAACCGGGACCGGTCCAGGCCCCAAGGGCATCCTGCTGGTCAAGGCGGGGACCAAGACCGAGTACGACGACTGCATCTGGCTGGAAGAATTGGGACAACTGGTAGAAACCACTCTCGGCTCAGACTATGCCGTGGCGGTGGCCCAGTCCCACTACGGCGACCCCACCATGGACGACGCAGCCGCCAAGCTGGCCGATACCCGCGGCGTGTCTTCCATCATGTGCGTCCCCTATCTTTTCTTCCCAGGCATCATCCTCCAGAGGAATGTCATCGGCGGCATGGAGCAGATCAAAGAGCGGTATCCCAACATCGCCATGTCGGTCACCCCTCCCCTGGGCGTTGACGACAAGATCGTGGCCATCACAGCCGACCGGGTGCGCCAGGTCTGGAGCCAGGCGGCCAAATGAGCCCCGGCGACTCAGCACCCGAGAGCGACTACAGCAGACCGACCGTCCGCGGCAAGGGCATGCGCACCGGATACACGACCGGCGCCTGCGCGGCGTCCGCCACCAAAGCTGCGGTAACGGCCCTGCTCACAGGAAACCCGGTCAGTCAGGTCACCATCCACCTGCCCATCGGCCAAGACGCCGATTTCACCCTGAACCGCTGCCAATGGACCGATAAGACGCTCGGCGGCGAAAGGGTACTGTGCTCGGTGATCAAAGACGGTGGTGACGACCCCGACGCTACCCACGGCGCGGAGATCTGCGCCACTGTTTGGTTTGAGTCCTCAGCCACATCGGAAGAGGGCGTAACCATCAAAGGCGGAGTGGGAGTAGGCACCGTGACCTTTCCCGGCACCGGAATCCCGGTGGGTGAACCGGCAGTAACCCGGGTGCCGCGGCGGATGATCATTGAAGCGGCTCTCGAAGCGGCCAGATCCCACGGCCTGGAATCCGGCAAAGAGATCGTCGTGGAACTCTCTGTTCCCACCGGCGAAGAGGTTGCCCTGAAGACAACCAACGCCCGTCTGGGCGTCATCGGCGGCATCTCCATACTGGGCAGCACAGGGGTGGTCCAGCCCTACTCCACGGCGGCTTGGCGGGCCAGCGTGAACCTGGCCATCGACGTAGCTGGCACCAACCACATCGAACACATGGTCCTCGCCACCGGACTGCAGAGCGAGGCCTTCACCAAGAACCACCTGGACCTGCCCGACATAGCTTACGTCGGCGTCGGCATCTTCAGCGGCGCGGCCCTGAAGCGCTGTGTCTCCAGGGGCATCAAACGGGCCACCCACGTCGGCATGATCGGCAAGTTCTCCAAGATGGCCGAGGGGTACTTCGTAACCCACGTAGCCGGCAACAAGGTGGACACCACATTCCTGGCCGGCTTGGCGGGACAATGCGGGGCTTCCAAGGACCTGCAGAAAGAGATGGCGGCCACGACCTCGGGCCGGCACTTCGGCGAGATCGCCTTGGCCAACAACCAGCTCGACCTTTTCACCGTGATGAGCCAGATGGTCTGCGACGAGAGCCACAAGCTGCTGGGCGGCGATGCGGACAAATTGATAGTAGACGCCATGTGTTTCGATTTCGACGGCACATTGCTGGGCTATGCCTCCACGTCCCCTGACGGCATCCCAATGGTCTCTCACACTGGAGCTGCAGGTGGAGGGTCCTCCAATGGTTAAGGACCTTCCTGAGATTCGACGGCCCCTGGGCCTCCCCGACGACGCCTTTGAGCAGCGGAGGCCCGTCAAAGGCCAGATCACCAAGCGGGAAGTGCGTGCCGTGAGCCTCTACTCCCTGGGCCTACGCCAAGACAGCGTGGTCTGGGACATCGGCGCGGGAACCGGGTCGGTCTCCGTGGAAGCAGCACTGATCGCCAACCATGGCCGGGTTTACGCCATCGAGCGCGACACCGATTCCTTACCTTTGCTGGAAGCCAACGTGGCCCAGTGGGGCTCAGAAAACATCTCCATCGTTTCCGGAGAAGCGCCGGGAGCGCTGGAAGACCTGCCCAGCCCGGACTCGGTTTTCGTCGGCGGCAGCGGCGGCAACCTGTCCCAGATACTCGAATACGCCGCCTCCCGTCTCAACTCCGGCGGCACGATAGTGGTCAACCTGGCGGTCTTGGAACGCACCCATGAAGCCTACCGGCTGTTGAAGGACCTTGGGCTTGAAGCCGAACTCACCCAAGTAACCTCAGCAAGGGGCAAAGAGATGCCTGACGGCGCGGTGCGGCTAGAGTCCCTAAACCCGGTGTTCATCGTCTCCGGCCGGCGCGGAAACTAGGCGGCCGACGTGACTGAGAAACCCAAGAACCTCGGCTGTTTGTACGGCATCGGCGTTGGCCCGGGCGACCCCGAACTGATAACCCTGAAAGCCCTGAAGGCACTGCAGCGCGCTCCGGTCATCTGCGTGCCGCAAGCCGCCAACCGCCTGGACAGCTACGC
Organism: uncultured Dehalococcoidia bacterium; assembly: GCA_964463525.1. GTDB lineage: Bacteria > Chloroflexota > Dehalococcoidia > Lucifugimonadales > UBA3495 > UBA9611. Next base: position 4,680 of record CAYXDE010000036.1, read on the forward strand.
CCTGAGCATCGTCAAAGAATACGTGAAGCCGGAACAGGAGATACTGCGGGCGCCGTTCCCCACCGACGACGCCGATGGCGCAGCCCAGGTCTGGTGGGAGGCCTCAAGATTGGTGGTGGAACGCCTCCAACAAGGGCAAGACGTGGCCTTCCTGACCGAGGGCGACCCCATGCTCTTCAGCACCTTCTCCTACGTGTTGGAGGGAGTCCAAGAACTGTGCCCGGACGCCCGCGTTGAGATCATACCCGGTGTATCATCGGTGATGGCCGCGGCGGCCAGTTCCGGAGTCCCGCTGGTAACCCACGGGCAGAAGTTGGCCATCCTGCCGGCAGCCTACGGACTGGAAGAACTCTCAGAAGCCACTTCTAACTTCGATACGGTAGTATTGATGAAGGTCAGCCCGGTGATCGTGAAAGCATTGGCCGATCTGGAAGGACTGGGATTGACCGGAAACAGCACCTACGTGCGCCGGGTTAGCACCGACCGTGAAAAGGTGATCCGGGACGTAACAGAGATCAAAGACGAAGACATGGACTATTTTTCCCTGCTCATAGTGCGGGGGAATAGCAAGGAAACCCAATGACAACCACATCGAATGGCAAAGTCTATATAGTCGGCGGCGGTCCGGGAGACCCGGAACTGCTGACCTTGAAAGCCAAACGCATCATCGAGTCCGCCGATGTCATCATCTTCGCTGATTCCCTCGTTCCCCCGGAAGTCGTGGAGTTCGCCAAAGATGGTGCCAAGGTCGTTGGCAGCAAAGAGATGAACCTGGACGAGATCATGGACCTGGAGTTGAGCGCCGTCCGCGAGGGCAAGACCGTGGCCCGGGTGCAGAGCGGCGACCCCTCCATCTACGGGGCCATCTTGGAGCAGATGCGCATTCTCGACAATGAAGGCGTCGACTTCGAGATCATCCCCGGAGTGAGCGCAGCCTTCGCCGCGGCCGCCGTCCTCCGCTCCGAACTGACCGTTCCTGAGAAGTCTCAAACCGTCATCATGACCCGCATGGAAGGCCGAGTCGCCATGCCCGAGGGAGAACAGCTCAAGGACCTGGCAGCCCACGGCTGCACCATGGTCATCTTCTTGAGCATCACCCGCATGACCAAGGTGGTGCGAGAGCTCACTTCCTCCGGATATACCGAAGACACTCCCGTGGCCGTCGTTTACCGCGTGGGCTGGCCGGAGGAACTGATCATCCGGGGCACACTCAAAGACATCGCCGATAAGGTCCGGGCCGCCAAGATCACGCTGCAGGCGCTGATCATCGTGGGCGACGCCGTAGACCCGGGTCTGGACGCCGCAGGCGCGGTATCCCACCTGTATTCCGCCGATTACACCCACCGTTACCGCAGAGGGTCGGAGAGCCAGGCCAGTGGCAACGGAAAGGGATAACATCTCAGAAAAGACTGCCATCATCGCGCTAACCCGCAATGGGGCCACGATGGCACGAAGATTGGCCGAGTCCTTGGACCGTGACTCAACGCTGTTTATCGACCGCCGCTTCACTCAAAAGGGAGACGGCGCTGAGGTATTCGATCTCCCCCTGAGACCCGTTGTAGAACAGGCATTTGCCGGCTACTCAAGCATGGTCATTTTCCTCTCTGTGGGAGCAACCATCCGTCTCCTGGCGCCGCTGCTGGAAAGCAAACAGGTAGACCCGGCGGTGGTCTGCATCGATGATGCCGGCAGCTTCTGTGTGAGTCTGATCTCAGGCCATGTGGGCGGGGCTGACCAACTGGCGCAAGAAGTGGCCGGGCAACTAGGCGCAAGGGCGGTTATAACGTCTGCCTCCCACGCTTCGGGGACACTTGCAGTGGACCTCTTTGGCCGCGAGTTCGGTTGGCGGTCAGAAGCCGGTTCCCTAACCGTCACCCGCGCCAGCGCCGCTGTGATCAACGGCCAACCGGTGGGCATATGGCAGGGCGCCGGTGAACCCGATTGGTGGCCGGAAGATAAGCCATTGCCGGACAACATCACGGTATATCCAGCGCTGGAAGACCTGGCCGCTTCGGCCTGTGCCGCCGCTTTGGTGGTCACCGACAAAGCAGAGCCGCTGGAAACGCTGCTGGCCGACAAGATAGCCGTGGTCTACCGGCCCAGGAGTCTGATGGTGGGCATGGGATGCCGCCGGGGCGTGCCGGTGGAGGAACTGGAATCGCTGCTCACCCAGGCCTTCCAGGAGAACGGCCTTTCGTTGGCATGCATCGCAGGGATAGCAACTGCCGAGATCAAACGCGGCGAACCGGGACTGGAACAGCTGGCAGAACGTCACGGTGTGGACTTGTCGTTCCTTCAGGCTGACGAGCTGAACGGGGTGTTTGAGAACAATCCCAACGCCATCACCTCCAAGTCGGAGCGTGCCCACGGTCTTGTCGGCGTTTGGGGGGTCGCGGAGCCGTCTGCGCTGTTGACCGCCGGGGCCGAAGAATTACTGGTGACCAGAAAAAAGACAGAGCGGGCGACCATCGCAGTGGCCCGGAAGAATTTCAACTAGGTATAACTCGATCGAAAACCCAGGGAGCGCTAGTTAATGACCACCCCTCAGGAAGCATCCGGAAAGATAAATCTCGTCGGCCTTGGACCGGGCGACGCCGATTACCTGGCGCCCGCCGCCTCGAAAGCGCTGGCCGAAAGCGATGTCATAGTCGGTTTTAGGGCCTACATCCAGCAGATAGAAGGGCTGATTGCCGGCAAAGAAGTGGTCTCCATGGAGTTGGGCCAGGAACTGGAGCGGGCTGCGGCTGCGGTGGACTCGGCCTATGAGGGAAAGACGGTCGCCGTGGTTTCATCGGGCGACGCGGGCATCTACGGCATGTCCGGGCCGGTATTCCGGGTGCTCACAGACCGCGATTGGGACGGCCAAAACCCGGTGGTTGAGACGGTCCCCGGGGTTTCGGCCATGCAGGCCGCGGCGGCAGTGATCGGATCGCCACTGATGCAAGACTTCTGTGCCATCAGCCTCAGCGATCTGTTGACGCCCTGGGAAAAGATACGAGGCCGGTTGGAAGCGGCGGGTCAGGGCGATTTTGTGGTGGCCCTCTACAACCCGCGCAGCAAGCGGCGGCAGACTCAGCTGCTCGAAGCCCGGGAAATACTATTGAAGCACCGGCCCGGCGATACCCCAGTGGGTCTGGTCGGCGACGCATTCCGGCCCGGCCAAAGGGTCAAGATCACCAGCCTGAATGATCTAGAAAGAGACGCCGAATTTGTAGATATGGTAACCATTGTGGTGATCGGTAACTCCACCACTTATCTTCACGGTGGAAAAGTGATAACACCGAGAGGCTACGAGGAAAAAACGAAGGCTAGCTGATCATTTTCAGGCTATTCATTCTTGGAGCGGCTCCTATCAGGTGCCCGTTCTCCACGGCTGATTTACCGTAATCCACACCTTATTCATCCACTTTCATAACCGTTCTCACACGATTCTCACACGTTGGTCTTCTATTGCCCCAGTAATCTTAGGTTGAGTCGGTATCGACTTGGGCCTGATCCATGACCTGTGGCAGCCGTTTCAGCGCGATGTATTCCGGCAACAGGATCAACTGATCCCCCTTCTTAGTGCCCAGCGAACGACCGAGTTGATGGTGAACCTTGCAAAGCAATAGCATTCTTATCGTCGACGACGAACCAAACATCCTCCGCTCTTTGACCTTTGTCCTCAACAAAGGTGGTTTTCAGGTTTCCGTTGCTGCAGACGGTGAGCAAGCGATGACGATGATTCGCGACTCGAAGCCTTCCGTTTTGATCCTTGACGTGATGATGCCCAACAAGAACGGGTATGACGTGTGCAACGAAGTAAAGTCAGACCCCGTGTTAAGCGACATACATGTTGTAATGTTGACCGCAAAAGGACAGAATGTAGACCGCGAGCTTGGGTTATCCCACGGAGCGGACGAGTACATCAGCAAACCCTTCAGCCCGATTCAGATCTTGACGCGTATGAAGGAAATACTTGGATCATCCGATCGCTGAACCGCCTGCGTACTGATGTACAACCGGAACTTCGGATCTCCCTCCTTTGCATGTAAATATGCCTTCCCTGAAGATCCAGCCGATAATTAGAGAAGAAGCATTTTAAGAGACCCCATCATAGAAACCCCGGCCCACGCCGCTGTCTCCAAGCGGCGTTATGTATTTGTGGCGGTGCTCGCCTCGGCCGGTGTCGCTTTATCTGTTCTGGCGTTTTCAGTCGTCTTGGGGTTCGAGCGTGACCGGCTCGAGAACGACTTCGAATTCAAAGCCGCAGACAGTGTCTCTGCCATTCAGATAGAGATCGACTCCCATATAGCCGTCCTGCATTCGCTGCGCTCTCTCTATTCTGCTTCAGATAACGTTAGCCGGCAGGAATTCGCGGCATTCGCGAAAAATGAATTAGCCGCTCATTCCAACCGCTCGGCGGTCCAGGCTCTGGAATGGGTCCAATCGGTCAAGGCCAGCCAGAGGGAAGCCTTCGAAAACGGAGTTAGAGCCGAGGGATCTACCGATTTCTCGATCGTTGAGCGCGGGGACGGGGGCCTCCTTACCCCGGCGAAGGAGCGGCTCGAATACTTCCCGGTGAACTACATCGAGCCTTTTTCCGGAAATGAAGCGGCCTTTGGCTTCGACCTCGCATCAGATCCTGTCCGCCACGCGGCATTGATCCAGGCTCGCGACAACGGTGAACCGGTGGCTACTGAGGCGATAAAACTGGTCCAAGAAGTCGGTGGTCAAAATTGTTTCTTGGTGCTCGAAGCCGTCTATCAGCGAGGGCTTCCGGTCTTGACGCCGGAACAGCGAAGAGATGCCCTGCAAGGTTTTGTCCTCGGCGTTTTCAGTGTTGATAGCTTGGTAGACAGCGCTTGGCAAAATGCGGGGCTGTCCCCTCTTTCCGGAGACCACGAACTTTTCCTTTTTGACCGATCGGCGCCCGAGGGAGCCCAGGCGCTCATGGTCCCGCCCGGAACACAAGGCCAGGAAGCAGTCTCGTCTGAGGGGCTGAAGTTCACTGCAGCTTTCAACATGGGAGGACGCGCCTGGGAAGCGACCATCACAGCTCCACAGAAATCCATGTTCAGCATCTGGCAACCGTGGTCAACCCTGTTCGCCGGGCTGAGCCTGACAGTCATCGTAGTTGCCTATATCTTGTTGGCGATGCAACGAGAGTCCAGGACCGAGCGGTTGGTGGAGCAGCGCACCAGAGAGCTATCAGAAACGAACGAGCAGCTGGAAGATGAAGTTCTTGACCGCTCAAGAACCCAACAAGAGTTGGCCGGCCTTTATGAGATTTCCCGAATCTTCTCCGCTGAAAGCGACTTCCAAAGCAAGGCGACCGAGGCGCTGGAACGACTGTCTACCCTGGCGGCTGCAGACTGGGTCACCCTCAGATTGCCGAAGGAAGAGGAACCAGGCCTCCACCTGATTGCCGCGTCCGGACCGGCGGTGGCACAGGCTCCGCCGATCCCCGTCTTCACTGAAGCCATGACCATGAGCACTTTGTCCTTCACTGAAGGCCGGATCAAAGTGATCGATGACTACGCCGCTGAACCAGAGGCATCTGAACGCCTCACCGAGCTTGGGATGCAGTCCATGGTGATCCTCCCCGTCAAGGCTGGCGAGCGCACTTTGGGCCTGATCACCGTTATCTCCAAGGAAAAAAGCCACTTCAGCACTGAACTGGTCGACCTTCTGGCGGCCGTCGGAGAGGGGTTCGGTGTGCTCCTCGAAAACTCCCTGCTACACGAAGAGACAGAGCGCTCCCATCAGGTCCAGCGCCGCTTGGCCGAAGAACATGAGGTGATGGCTGAGATCGGCCGTGTCATAGGCTCTTCCCTGGACATGGACGAGGTGTTCGAGCTATTCGCCCAACAAACCCGGGGGATGATTCCCTTTGACCGGCTGGAAGTCACTCTGATCGATCGAGACGGCCAGAACGACAGAGTCGCCTTTAGCACTGCTATGTCCGGGACCGCCGCTGAGGTTGGCGTCACAACGCCTGTAGAGGGCTCTCTGACCGGGCTTGTGGCTTCCAGCCGGACTGGACTGATCGTCCAGGGATTGGCCTCTGACGAGGTGAAGGCTGAATACCCTTGCCTGGTAAGCTCAGCCGACGAAGGGTTGCGCTCCTGGTTGGTCGTACCGCTTGTCCACCGTAGCAGAGGGATCGGGGCACTATTCATCGCTTCAAATGCTGACTCCGCTTTCAGTGAAAACGACCTTCAACTGGCCGTACGTATCGGCAACCAGATCGCCAGCGCCGTATCGAACGCACATCACTTTGCAGAGGGCAAACAGTTGCAGGAAGACGCCAGCGTCCTTGCCAATCTCGGCCGCATCGTCAACTCCTCATTGGACATCGGCGAGGTATATGAAACCTTCGCCGAAGAGATCAACAAGTTGATTCCCTTCGACCGCATGTCGCTCAGCTTCGCCGATCATGAATCGGAGACCATGTCTCCCACATGGGTGATCGGGACTGACGTGCCTGGCCTAAGAGAGGGCGATGTCTTCCCGATGGAGCGGTCTCTGGCGGGTGAGGTCGTGCGGACGAAAGCTCCCTATTTACTAGATGCAAACACCGAACCTGACCTGGAAAAACGCTTCCCCGGACTGATGCCTGTCTATGAATCCGGCACCGTTTCCTTCATGGCCGTGCCGCTGGTGTCACGCGATTCTGTCATAGCAGTGCTTCGAGTTGGGTCGAAGCTCCCGGGCATCTATACGCAGCGAGACCTGGAGCTGCTTGAACGGATAGGCAACCAGATCGCCGGAGCCATCGCCAACGCCGACCTCTATGCCCGTCAAAGAGAAGCAGAGGATGCTCTGAGGGAACGGGAAGCCCGCCTTCATGGCATCGTTGAATCCGCCGCTGATGGAATCATAACCATCGATGAATCGGGCATCGTCGAGTCATTCAATAACGGGGCCGAGATCATCTTCGGATACGCATCCGGCGAAGTGGTTGGGAACAACGTGAAGATGCTGATGCCCGCCCCATTCTTCGGGGAGCATGACGGCTATCTGAAAAAGGTAGATAAAACCGGACCCCTAAGCGTCATCGGTCAAGACCGGGAAGTTACGGGGCTGAAGAAGAATGGGACGGAGTTTCCCATGGACCTTTCCATCAGCGTGGTGGAATTGGTGGGACGACGCATCTACACCGGAATCGTTCGAGACATCACGCAGAGCAAAGCACTCCAAAGGGAGATTGAGGAACACGCCCAGGAGCTTGAGCAAGCCTACGGGGAACTTCAGACCCTGGACAAGATGAAAGACGAGTTCATATCCACCGTTTCCCACGAACTCCGGACGCCATTGACTTCCATCAAGGGAGCGGCAGAGATATTACTCAATTACCGGGATGAAGACCCCGCTATCCAGGTCGAATTTCTTAAGATCATCGACAAAGAAAGCGACCGGCTCACCAGGCTGATCAACGATGTGCTGGACCTGGCCCGAATGGAATCGGGAGAGATGAATTGGGAAGTCGCTCCGGTTGACATCACCAACGTTATCGAGACAGCTGTTCTCGGCACCCAGGCTCTCACGGTACAGAAGGGAGTCCAAGTTGAAGTTGACTCCAGTGTTGGCCTTCCGCAGGTAAGCGCAGACCCAGACAAACTGGTCCAAGTGATAACGAATCTCCTTAGCAACGCCGTCAAGTTCACTCCGGCCGGAGGCCTGATCCGCGTTCAGTCCAAGTTGATGCCGGTGATGGATTCGGAGACCGGAGCCCGCATGGCGATGGTCAGCGTTTCCGACAACGGGATCGGCATCCCTAAGATGGAATTGGACAGGATATTCGGGCGATTCCAGCAGGCTGGCACAACTCTGTCAGACCGCCCTCAAGGCACAGGATTGGGACTCACCATCAGTAAAGAGATCGTGGTGAGGCTGGGCGGGAAGATCTGGGTTGAGAGTGAACCCGGCAACGGCAGCATATTCTCCTTCACTGTGCCAACCGTGGACGATTTTTCACTCAGCGGACCCGTGCCAACCATCTCTACGAACGGGAAAAGCGCCAGTGAGGAACTGGATCCAGACACTTCCACTCCCTCAGTAGTCTCCTAGCTCTCCTCCGAAGACTGCCCCGGTTTTCATAAGACCAACTCGCGTCTACACCCTCGGCCTAGCCCGTTGTTTGCTGCCTTAGCTGCCCTGTCCATTCAGCCCCGATCGATGACCTATGCCCTTGTTAGCAGACCGTGTACAATCCGTTGCACCGTCCACGACTAGGCCACGCATAGGAGCCCGAACGCACCATGAAACGCAGCGAATCCCGTATCTTGACCACTCACACAGGGAGTCTCCCGCGCTCGCCGGAGTTGCAGGAGTTACTCCGCTCCAGACTGGACCCCAAAGACGGCGAGATTGAGGAATACCGCACCGGCGTGGACGAGGGAGTGGCCGACGTTGTGGCCCGGCAAGCTGCCATCGGAATCGATGTCATAAATGACGGGGAACAGGGGCGCGTCCAGTACGCAACCTACGTGAAAGACCGGCTTACCGGGTTCGACGGAGAGCAGGTCCTCCGGGCCCGGCCCAGGAAAGACATGCTGGATTTCCCGGAATTCGCCGCCCAAAGCGGAGTGTCTTCGTCGGCCACCATCCCCTGGCCGGCCTGCACCGGTCCGATCGGGTGGAAAGACCGGGAAGCGGTCCAGCGGGACATCCAGCGCCTCAAGTCGGCCTCCTCAGGAGTGGATGCGGAAGAAGTATTCATGACCGCGGCTTCACCCGGCGTCATCGCCAATTTCCTGCACAACGAGCATTACCCCTCGGACGAGGCCTACCTGTATGCCTTGGCCGACGTCATGAAAGACGACTACAAAGCCATAGTCGATTCCGGTCTGCTGCTGCAGATCGATTGTCCCGACCTAGCCATGACCAGGATCACCGAGTTCTCGCACCTCAGCGAAGAGGAGTTCATCAAGATAGTCGAGATGCATGTTGAGGTATTGCAGTACGCTCTGGCCGGCCTCCCGGCGGACCGCATGCGGATGCACCTCTGCTGGGGCAATACCGAGGGACCGCACCACTATGACGTGCCCCTGAAAGAGATCGTGAACATCGTCCTCAAGGTCCCGGTCACAGCGGTCTCGTTCGAGGGCGCCAATCCCCGTCATGCTCACGAATGGAAGGTCTGGCAGGACGTGAAGCTCCCAGACGGGAAAGTGATCATCCCAGGGGTGCTGGACACCACCACCAACTTCATAGAACACCCGGAACTGATCGCCGAGCGGACCGCCCGCTACGCCAGCGTGGTCGGCAAAGAGAACATGATGGTGGGCAGCGATTGCGGCTTCGGGACCTCCGCCTGGGGAAGACGGGTTGAGTCGCGGATCGCCTGGGCCAAACTGGCGGCCATGGTTGAAGGCGCCCGGCTGGCCAGCCAGGAACTCTGGTAGAGGCAGGCTGCGTCTCAACAAGATTCCATGGCCCAAGAAGAACCCTCACTACCTCCGGGTACGGCAGGCACTGAACATCCGCTGCGCTGGCGCATGCTGGGCTTGTTGTCCTTGGCCACGGTCCTCAGTTTAACGGTCTGGTTCAGCACCAACGCCATCGCCCCGGCGCTTGAATCCGAGAAGGGATTCTCCACCGGTGACATCGCCTGGCTGACCATCGCGGTCCAGGTTGGCTTCGTCGTCGGCACGCTGATCATCGCGTTGACCAACGTGGCCGACGTCTTCAACACCCGCAAGGTCTTCGCTGTGAGCGCCCTGTTGGCCGGGTTAACCAATGCCGCACTGGTCTTTATGCCGGGAGGGTTTGCCACCGCACTTGTACTGCGGACCTTGAGCGGAGTTTTTCTCGGAGGCGTTTATCCTCCGGGAATGAAGATCATCTCCGGGTGGTTCCTTTCGGGCCGGGGGATCGCCATCGGGGTGATGATCGGAGCGCTGACCTTGGGTTCAGGCTCCCCGCACCTGCTCAGGTCGATTTTCGTGGCCCAGTGGGAACTGACGTTATACCTAAGTTCGGGTCTGGCCGCGTTGGCTGCGGCCATCGTCTATCTCTTGGTGCAAGATGGGCCGTTGGACGTCCCTGCGCGGAGGTTCAACCCGTCGTACATCTTCGAAACCGTGAGAGTCCGGTCCACCCGGCTGGTGTTGTTCGGCTACCTGGGGCACATGTGGGAGCTCTATGCTATGTGGGCCTGGATACCCGCCTTTTTGGGGACGGTCTATGGGACCAAGAGTTTGATCGGTGACTCCCTTGACCTGGCGAGCCTGGTCACCTTCTTGGTCTTCATCGCCGGGGCTGGGGGATGCGTCGCCGCGGGTGTCTTCGCCGAGCGCATCGGGCGAACGGCGGCAACCAGTTGGGCGATGGTCATCAGCGGGGCGACCGCCCTTTACATCGGCTTCCTGCCCGTGGAATGGAACGTTGTCATCGCCGTCGTGGCCATGATCTGGGGCGCGTCGGTGGTGGCGGACTCGGCCCAATTTTCAACGGCATTGACCGAGCTGTCGGATGACGATTACCGGGGCACGGCGCTGGCTTTCCAAACGGGCATCGGGTTCCTGCTGACCATCGCCCCCATCCGGTTCCTGCCGGTGATGGCGGATTCAGCCGGTTGGGGACCGGCCTTCGCTGTACTGGCCATCGGGCCGGCGTTGGGGACCGCTGCCATGCTACGGTTGAGGACCATGCCTGAAGCGGCAGCCATGGCGTTGGGACGCCGTTGACCGTACCTGCCAAAGCGGTCTAGTCCTGCTGCAACACCTTGAAGTTGAAGGTGATGCTGCGGGTGATAGTGCCGTCGAAATCCCGCTCCGAACCGTACTCCTCAGTGGACAACCGCAACTCCATGCCAAGCCCGCGCATGTCGTTGGCCAATGCCTCCACCCGCCGGCGGACTTCATTTATGTCTTTGTCGAGTTCTGCCTGGTCGTCTGTCGCCATGGGTCTCTTGAACACCTGATCAGTACGCCGCGCTCCAAGCTGGAAGCGCGGCGTCTTGTTGAATTTCTTGAGCCTGAATGCTCAGCTAGTATCCGGCTAGTAGTAGACCGCGTTTCCGGAGCCGCCGCCGGCCATGATCACCTCTCCGGTCACGGCCCATGACTTATCCGAAGCCAGATAAGCCGTTAGGTAGCCGATCTCAGATGCGTCGACCATCCGGTTGATGTGGTTGCCGCGCGGTGAACCGTCGGCGAAGTCCTGGGCTTCCGCCTCGGCGGGGCTGACACCCAAGGCCTTGCCGCGGGCCTCCAGCAAGCTGGGGGTGCGCTCCGTGCGGGTGGTGCCGGGGTGGATGCAGTTCACCGTGATGCCGAACTTGCCCACCTGGGTGGCCAGGGTCTTGGTCATGTGGACCAGCGACACGTTGCGTGCGCCGCCGCTCAGGTTGCCGGCGTTCCGGGCGTTCCCGCCGCTGATGTTGATGATGCGCCCCCAGGGTTGCTCTTTGAGGAAGGGAAGGGCAGCACGGGCACAGCGGAGCGCGCCGACATATTTGACGTCGAAGTCGCCCAGCAATTCGTTCTCATCGACGGTGTCGATCGGTCCGACCGCGTTGGGCGAACCGCCGGGCAGCGAGGCGCTGTTGACCAGGATGTCCAGGCCTCCCAGCTGCTTGGCCGCGTCTGCCATCACCCGGTCAACGTCCTCACGGGAAGTGACGTCCAGCACCATGGGAATGACCTTGCGGCCGGTGATGTCTTCGATCTCTTTGGCTGCCTCATCCAAGGCGGATTGCGTCCGGGATGCGATCACCACATCGCAGCCTTCACGGGCCAACTCCAAGGCGATGGCCTTGCCGATGCCACGGCTGCCGCCGCCCACAAATGCTTTCTTGTCTTTCAGTCCTAGGTCCATGTTTCAGTCTCCTCTCTAACCCTTGTCTGGCCCGCCGGTTCGAGCCTCGATACTGGGCGCATTCTACACAACGCCAGTATCAGCGGCAATCGCGGAACGGTGAGGGTTAGAATATAGGAGAGTCCGGTTCGCTTCGCGAACCCTGGGACGCGGTCCCCTGATCTAAAAAGCTGAATAGCGGCTCCTGCCTGCCGCCAAGGCGCTGCCCGGAATAACGCCCGGACGACACCTTAGCCATCGAAAACGTTCTGGATTCGTTCAGAGGAGATTCAACCGAGTAGGAGGATGCAATGAAGATCGTAGCCGTGCTTTATCCAGGAGGTCCCGCCGCCGCTGAGACCCCGGAGCTTTTGGGTTGTGCTGAAAATGCCCTTGGCCTGCGCCCATGGTTGGAGTCTCAAGGACACGAGTTGGTGGCGATCACCGACACCGAAGCCGGGCTTGAGGCGCACCTGCCCACCGCCGATATCCTCATCGCCACGCCCTTTTGGCCGGCATATATCACTAGAGAACGCATCCAGATGGCGTCCAACCTCCGCCTGCTGCTCACGGCGGGCGTAGGCTCGGACCACTTCGACCTTGCCGCCGCGGCAGAACGGGAAATCACGGTGGCCGAGATCACCGGCAGCAACGTCGTCAGCGTAGCCGAGCACGTCGTGATGCAGATACTCACGCTGGTCCGAAACTATATCCCGTCATACTTCGAAGTCACGGAAGGCGGCTGGGACATCGGCAAGGTCGCCTCCCGCTCCCACGACCTTGAAGACAAATCAGTGGGCATAGCCGGCATGGGACGCATCGGCCAGCGGGTAGCGGCGCGTCTCAAGCCCTTCGATGTTCAGATCTATTACTTCGATTACCGCCGTCTCGCCACTGCCGAAGAGCAGGTGCTGGGCGCCCGGTACAAGGGGTTCGACGCCTTGGTGCGCGAATGCGATGTCGTCAGCATAAACATGCCCCTCAACCCCGCCACCCAGGGCCTGTTCGACGAGAGATTGCTGAACAGCATGAAGAAGGGCGCCTACCTGGTGAACACGGCCCGGGGACGGATCGTGGACACCGATGCTCTGGTCAAGGTCATGGAATCCGGCCATCTCGCGGGATATGCCGGAGATGTCTGGTATCCCCAGCCCGCTCCCGCAGACCATCCCTGGCGCAAGATGCCGAACCACGCCATGACACCCCATGTGTCCGGCACGTCGTTGGAGGCCCAGAAGCGCTATTCCGATGGGATACGGGACTGCCTGGAGAAATTCTTCGCCGGTGAGCCCATCGACCGGGATTACATCATAGTCGAAGGTGGCCGGGTAACCAGTCCCAGTTACGCATACGCCTACGAGAGCTAGCGGGCCGGGTATATCCAGACGGGCGATCTGCCGTAAACACCGGGCCGCCACACGCCCGTGCCCGAAGAACACGTCACTTTCACGCGCCTGCCTTAAGTTGTGAGATGCGGACTGCGCGCACGCTATACGAGATCGTCTAGCAGGCGCGCCTTGCGTAACTCGACGTTTAACTGCAGGGCCGGACCGGAGGTGATCTAAATGACTCAGATATTCACAGCCGAAAAACCCACCAACGATATGGACCAACTCCTCACCTATGGGCCGGGGACACCGGAACGTGAGGAATTGCTTGCCGCCATCGAATCGCTGAAAGGCGAAAGAGTCGAGGTCCCGCTCGTGATCGGAGGGAAGCTGGTGCGCACCGGCAAGACCATCGATGTGCGGGCTCCCCACGAGCGCAATCGGACCCTGGCCCACGCACACTTGGCCGGCGAACCGGAACTACGGCAGGCGATCGCAGCCGCTTGCGCAGCCCAGGAATCTTGGGCCGCCTTGGGCGGGTATCAACGGGCGGCCATCTTCCGCAGGGCGGCAGATATCTTGGCAGGCCCACGCCGCATCGAGACCATCGCAGCCATCATGATGGACCTCTCCAAGACGCCGTACGAGGCCGAGATCGACCTGATCGAGCTGGTAGATTTCTGGCGCTTCAACGCGTACTACATGGAATACCTGTACGAACAGCAACCCAGTCAGGCGCCCGGTGAGGAAAACCGATTCGATTGGCGGCCCCTGGAAGGGTTCGTGGCCGCGGTCACGCCGTTCAATTTCGTGGCCATCGCCGCAAACCTGCCGTCGGCGCCGGCCATGGCGGGAAACGTGGTCCTTTGGAAGCCGTCTCGATCGGTCCTCCTCAGCAATTACCGCATCATGCAGGTCCTGCTGGAGGCCGGCCTGCCGGATGGGGTCATAAACTTCGTGCCCTCTGACTCCAATCAGATGGATGTCATCTTGCGCCATCCGTCATTCGCGGGACTACACTTCACGGGCAGTTCCGAGACACTGGTGGCGCTCTGGCAGCGCATCTCCTCCAATCTGGGCAGGTACCGGAATTTCCCTAGGATAGTCGGAGAGGCCGGCGGCAAAGATTTCATCGTGGTCCACCGGTCCGCCGACCCTGCGGCGGTGGCCGCCAATGCCATCCGGGGTGCGTTCGAGTATCAGGGACAGAAATGCTCGGCGGCGTCCCGGATGTACGTCCCGGAAAGCCTGTGGGAGGGCATCCGTGACCGGATGCTGGAGGAGATGCCGAACATCCGGTACGGGCCCGTTGACGATCTGGGCGTGGCGATGGGAGCGCTCATCAACCAAGATGCGTTCGACAAGGTCAAGTCCTACATCCAGTACGCCAAGGAACATCCCGAGGAGTACGAGATCCTCTACGGCGGCGGATACGACGATACAGATGGATGGTTCGTGGAGCCCACACTGATCGTCACCACCAAGCCCAAGAGCCGATTGATGACCGAGGAGATCTTTGGGCCCGTGCTCACGGTCCTGCTCTACCCCGACTACTCGTACGAGATGGTGCTCCGTCTGTGCAACGAGACGTCGGAGTACGGTCTCACCGGTTCCGTGTTCGCCGAAGACCGGAGGGCGATCGCCGAGGCAGAGAACGTTTTGAGGTTCGCCGCCGGAAACTTCTACGTTAACGACAAACCCAGCGGCTCCATCGTGGACCGGCAGCCCTTCGGCGGCGCTCGGCGCTCGGGCACCAACGACAAGTCCGGGTTCTGGTTGAACATGTCCCGGTGGATGAGCCCCAGGACCATCAAGGAAGCGCTGGAACCGGCACGAGACTGGCGGCGGCCATACCTAGAGTAAGCATCGGCTGAATTGCGGCGGCGCTCCGGTATTTGGGCGCTGCCGCAGCCCAGATCACGTGGATCTCACTGGGCAGCAACGGGACGGTCTTCCACCCGTTCCGTGCCGCCGGGCCGCGCTTTGACCAGAGCCAAGACAGACAAGACCGGCAGGGCCATCATCACCACCATGCCCAGGGTGTAGGTGCCCGTCAGGTCGTGGAAGATGGCCAGGGGCAGGGGGCCCACCGCCGACGCGCAGAAGTTGATGGTCATGGCTGAACCCTGCACCCGCCCCAACCCGTGCCGGCCGTAGTAATGGGCCCAGATCACGCCCTGCACTATGTGGTGCGATCCTCCGGCCACACCCATGACCAGCACATAGACCACGGCCATGAATACTGAATCCACGGCAACTACCAACGCCAACGCAAGCAGCAAAGACACCATCGAAAAAGCGTAGAGCGCCTTGGGGCCGATGCGGTCCACCACGAACCCCGCCGCGAGAGAGCTGACGGCGGACGACCCGGAAAAGATCACGAACACCCCAGCAGCCAGGGTCGCGCTCAATCCTTTTTCGTCGAAGATAGACGTTTGGTGGAAGACCAGCGCTGTCGACACCAAGCCCGGCGTGCCCAGCGACAACGCCAGCAGCCAGAAATTCACTGAACTGAACACCCGCATATCCCGGCGCAGGCCCTCCGCCGCCTGCCTCGTCTCCGAAATGGGCGGCTCGTCTTTGCCGTCGGGGAACATTCCCATGTCCTCCGGCTTGTTCCTGACTACCAAGATGGTAATCGGAATGATCAGCAGAACTGCCACCACACCGATCACGCCGTAGGCCTCGCGCCAGCCGAAGTTGTCGATCAGGAACCTGGCGAACGGCGGGAATATGGCGCTGGACAGAACCGCACCCAAGCCCATCATGGCTATTGCCCGCCCTCTACGGGAGACGAACCAGGTGTTCACCAGCAGGATCGAATTGATGCCCAAAGAACCCTGCCCCAGGGCGCGCAGGCTGGCGAAGGCGATGTAGAACAGCACGATGTTGGTGGCGGTAGCCATGCCGAAACACGCCGCGCCGAAGCCCAGCCCGATGGCCACCAGCATGGTCCTGGGCCCGTAGCGGTCGGCCAGCCTGCTCACAAATGCCACCAATACGGCGCTCATGCCGGTGCTGGCCATGTACAGCGCGGAGATGCCGGGCCGGGACAGGCCGGTGTCTTCGATTATCGAGTCGATGAAGATCGAGAAGACGTAGGACTGGCCGGGCCCGCTGCTGAAAACCACCAGGCCGGCGGCAACGACGATGTACCAACCGTAGAATATGCGTCGGCCTGGCCTGGGCGAATTTTCGGTCGGGGTAGTTATGGTTCTTTCCTAGTTGGACCCATGGTTTGTGTCTTCGTGGGAACGTGGAGGCACGGCAATGCCCTGGCGCTACGTGGTGGCCGACAATCAATACTACGCCAGATGGCCGTTCTCTGTTCCCCGTTACGTCAACCTGGGATATAGTGTCTGCTGCATCGATGGCGCAGAACCCCGACTGCTGATTGGAGAAAAGTATGCCCGCTAAGAAAGGGACCGGACTGCTGATGGTCTGGTGCGACGTTCCCGCAGATAGGGAAGACGAATTCAACCGCTGGTACAACGAAGAGCACATCGAGGAGATTCTCACGGTCCCCGGTGTGCTGGATGCCGCCCGCTACGAGGCCGTCAAAGGAGGTCCCAAGCACCTGGCCTGCTATGAACTGGAAAGCCCCGCCGCAGTGCTGGGCGACGGTTTCACGAAACGTACCAAGTCCAAGTGGAGCGAGACCATGGGGCCGACCCTGATCGGCGAGAATTTCTTCAACCCGCTCTACGAGATGATCTTTCCCGGATCGGTCTCCAGCGAGATGGAGAACAGCGGCATGGCCCCGGCCCTACAGGTAGGCCGCATGAATATCCCTGCTGACCGCGCCACTGAATGGAATCAGTGGTACAACTCGATATTCGTGCCCAATTTCGAGAAAGTCCCGGGAGTGATTCGCGGGCGGCGCTTCAAGACTGTGCGTGGCGAAGACCCCATGTACTCAGTAGTCTATGAATTCGAGAATGAGAACATCTCCCAGACACCGGAATGGGCCGCACAACTGGACGCCGACCCCAAGAACGCCGATATGCGCGCCTTGATCACCCACGGCCCCGGTTCCCCAAGTATCTATAGAAAGACCTTTGAACTTTAGGCGGACTTTAGACCCGCAAAACGCCTTGGACGGAGAGGAAAATGCCTGATCATGTAGTGAACGTCGGCAACGTGGAACTGGTCTCCCTGAACGACAACCTGCCCGTCAGGTCGCCTTTCGTGGCCTTCCCCCACACCACCATCGAGGAGTGGAACGAGTACCCGGAACTGATGCACGACCATGAGAACGCCAACCACCGCTGGGGCGCATTGGCCATCCGTTCCTCAGGCAAGTTGATCGTGGTGGACACCGGGATGCAGGGCGAGGGCTGCTACCTGCTGGACGACATGAAGGAGAAGGGGATCGACCGGGAGGCGGTGGACCTGGTGGTCTTCACCCACGTCCACCCGGACCACGTCGGCTGGAACTACACCGACGGCAAGCCCAACTTTCCCAACGCCCGGTTCCTGGTGCCCCAGAAAGACTGGGACTACTGGACCCACCCAGATAACATCAACACGGTTGAGTACGTTGTGCCCCAGGTCCTACCTCTGAAAGAAGACGGTGTTATGGACCTGATCGACGGTGAGTATGAGATCACCCCGGAACTGACCACCTACCCGACGCCGGGCCACACCCCCGGCCACAATTCCATCCGCGTCACTTCCAACGGCGAGCACGCTTTCATCCTGGGCGATGTGGCCCATAGCCCCATCCAGGCACATCACACCGATTGGTGCCCAGAGTTCGATATCATCCCGGACATGGCGCGCGCCACCCGTCATTCGGTCATCGATATGCTGGAGGCCGAGGGGACGCTGGTCTCAGCCGGCCATTTCCCAGACCCCGGCTTTGGCCGGTTCATCCGTGGCGAAGAACGCCGTTATTGGCAGGGGATCTAACGAGCATGCCATCCGAGCAGGTCTCCAACGATTCGCCCGCCACCCTGCTGTTCCCTCAGTTCGAGTCCGAGCTGTACCGGGGCGCCGCTTCGGAAGTAGCAGGCCTCAGCGAGGAACAGTTGGATTTCGAATCAGACCAATGGGGTTGGAGCGGATGGAGCATCCGGCGTCAGCTCAGCCACATGGCGTCGGGCAACTTCCGCTGGTTCTGGGCGCGCTGGGGCCTTCGGATGTTCCCCAACGGCGCACCGCCGGACGTGCCAAACCCTGAAGAGACCGAATCGATGACCCGGTCGAGATTCGACCGGAGGTTGGACGAAGACCTGTACTGGGACGTTGAAGTTATTCTGGGAAAGCTACATCAGGGGATAGCCTTGGGTCAGGCCATTCTCTCCAACGAGACCGCGGGTTCGATGCGGACCAAGGAATTCGAGTTCGCCGACGATGGCGAGTGGCCCTGGTTCTACAACATCCACGGCGCCGGGCTGAGGCGGGACACCGAGGTCCCAACCAAGATCTGGTTCACCCTGGAGACTATCTTCCGCCACCGGTACTACGAGCACATCACCCACCTCTACAACATCCAGAGGATCAAGCTGGCCCAGGGCCTGACCACCGTAGTTAAGGTCCCCATAGAAGGCTACATGACGCTGCCAGGCTGGGACCTCAGCACCCCATAGGAGAAGAAGATGCCCAAAGCGAAATTCGTGCCCTTCGACAGCGTGGAACACCAGAACAAACGGCCCGGAGTCGTCCTGACCAGCCTGATTGACGGCGACACAGGGGCCACCAAGATATCCAGCGGCGTCGCCGAGTTTGCCGTGGGGGCCAAAGCGCCCACCCACTATCATGACGCCGAGGAATCGGTGATCGTGATCGAAGGCGAGGGCCTGATGGTCATCAATGGCGAAGAACATATCGTGACACCCAACGACGCCGCCTTCATCTCGCCCGGCGCCCACCACAGCATCGCCAACCACGGCGACCAGCCCTTCAAGATCAGCTGGACCTACGCCAGCATCAACTGGTCAACCACCCCGGTGGAATAGGCGAACCCGAGCGGGCCCCGCTCATCCTGAGCTTGCGGGTCCCGCTCATCCTGAGCTTGTCGGTCCCGCTCATCCTGAGCTTGTCGGTCCCGCTCATCTGAGCTTGCGGGTCCCGCTCATCCTGAGCTTGCGGGTCCCGCTCATCCTGAGCTTGTCGAAGGACTGCTCAAAGGCAAACCAGACCCAGAAAGACAAACGGCCCTCACCCAAACCATCTCTCTTCAGTCTCTCCGTCACTCCAGCCGCCTGATATCGTCGAACCTTACCAGCATCAGCAGGCTGAATGCCAGCGCGATGCCGCCTCCGATGGCCATGGCGACGTCGATCCCAACCACGATCCCGACGCCGCCGGTTATGGCCGCGAACATGGGGATCAGCCCCTGCTCATAGTGCCACACGCTGGTCACCCGGCCCCGCAGGTTGTCCGGCACCAAGGTCTGGATCAGGGTCTGGTTGGATACGATGAAGTTGGTCTGGGAGAAACCCATCAGCAGCATGATGGGCACCGACAGCCATATCCATTGCGACAGACCCAAGATCAGGATGACCGACGAGCCGGATACCAGGGTCAGCAAAGTCACCAGTCCCTTTCTGGTGAAGAACCCGAAAGATGAGATCATCACAGTCGCCGTGAGGCCTCCCGCCCCCATGGTCACGATCATGGCCGTGCTCACCCCGGCCCCGCTCCCCAACGCTTCTTCGGTATAGGCGGGCAGGAACAGCAGCAAAGGCATAAACACTCCCGTCCGCACGAAATTCATCAGCATGAGCCGCAGCATCTCTTGGCTGGCAAGAATGTACTTGAAACCCTCTTTCAGGTCGGCCAGCGGAGAGGCTTTACGCCGTTCCGATTCCTCACGGTGGGGGGTCTTCATGGGCGCCAAGAGCAGAATCATACCCGCATAGAGACCCGACTCCACAAAGAAGTTCCAATGGAAGTCCAAGGTCTCTATGAGCACACCACTGAGGGCAGCCCCGGCCAGGCGCATGGAAGTAACTGCCATGGCGTTCAATGCCAGTGCATTGCCCAGGTCTTCCCTGGGGACGGTGTTGGCCACCAAAGCTTGCCGGGTTGGCTGAACGAAGGCGTGGGTGATGCCAGACACCATCATGTAGCCGTAGATATGCCAGATGCTGTCGATCATCCCTTTGGCCAACAACACGCCAAAGGCCAAGGCCGCTGAGACCATGAAGAATTGGATGGCCATGACCAACTTTCTGCGGTCCCACCGGTCGGCCAACACACCGCCCCACGGCCCCAGCAGCAGAACAGGCAGTGCTCTAACCGCCACGGTCAGGATGGAATGGAGCGCGGAGCCGCTGACGTCCAAGGCTAACCAGCCGATGGTTATGAACTGGAGCCATTGGGCGCAGTTGCCGAACAGGTTGCCCGTCCACAGGTAACGGTAGTTGACGTTATTCTGCAGTGAGGAGAAGGTCCTGATACGGCCGGAGGGTGGCCGGTACTGCGCTCTTGGAGTGGGCGGGCTGGGGTTTTGAGGCGGTTCTGGGCGCAAACTGAGGGGGTGTGAGGCTCCCGGATCAAGATAGGGCCACCGGATATCCTAGTGCTCCATCCGCCCTGAAGCAAGCGTCCGGGGCCGCTTAGCCCTTCCTTGGGGACCTGTTATTGGTTAAACTAGGCGCGGCCTGCGGCCCTGCGCGTCCATCAAAACCCCATAAGACGGTAAGTGTATGAAATTCGGTCTGTTTCAGTCGGTCCAACTGCCCAACCCCAAGGAACAAGTCAGGTATTACAGAGAGGCGATGGCCCAGGTGCGCCACGCCGAACAGCTTGGTTTCGAGTCGGTGTGGATCACGGAGCACCATTTCTCCCGCCACGGCATAGTCTCGGCCACGCTTTCGCTGCTGGCCTATCTAGCGGGGGTCACTGAGAAGATCCGCCTGGGCACCGGCGTCACGGTACTCCCCTTCCACAATCCCATCCAACTAGCGGAACAGGCTGCAACCGTGGACCTGCTCAGCGACGGACGGCTGGACTTCGGCGCGGGCCGGGGTTTTCAGTGGGGCGAGTTCCACAAATTGAACATCCCCATGGAGGAGGCTAGCCGGCGGTTCGAAGAGACCATGGATGTTCTGACCAAAGCCTGGACTTCCACCGAGCCCTTTGACCACGCAGGGGAGTTCTGGCAGTTCAACGACATGACCGTCCACCCTCGGCCGGTGCAGCTGCCTCACCCGCCCATCTTCGTGGCGGCGTCCAGCGAAGCCAGCGTCAACCGCGTGGCCACCAACGACTGGAACCTGATGATCGGCCAGGGTGAGCCCTTTGACCAGGTGGCCCAGCAGATCGAGAACTATAAAGGGGCTCTGACCAAGGCTGGAAATACCTACAACGACGACCGGGTGGTGGTGGCGCGGGCCATGTATACCGCGCCCAGCGTGGCCCGGTCCCGCCAGGATACCGAAGCGCCGTTCATGTGGTTCAAGCAGACCGGCCAGGAGGTGGGCGCTCCCCGGGACAACAACGTGGAGTTGCTGCCCGACGAATACCAGGCCTACCGCAACCGGTTCACCAGGGATGTCACCTTCGACTACGACGCCATGTACGAGAACGTGGCCCTATTCGGCACCCCTGATGTTCTGACCGAACGTATCCAGAATCTGCAGAGATCTGGCGTGGAGAAGATCATCTTCTTCATCAATTACGGCGGGATCGAGCATCAGAAGGTGCTGGACTCCCTGGACCTCTTCGCCAAAGAGGTCATGCCCCACTTCACCGACTAGGCATTTTGCGGCTGTAGGCGATAACCCGTTGGTGGTGGGCCTGTCAGACCACCGCTCTGCCGCAGACGGCGTCGTATGACAGGTCCTATCCCATCGACGACTTTCCTCACCGGTCCCTGGCGCTGGTAGGTCCCGTCAGAGATCTACCACCCGGACCCTCTAGTTCCTGAAGCCGTATTTCCGCCCCAGGACCGGGTATCCGGGAAATGCAGCAGGGACTCCTCCTCAGATTTAACCCCGAGCATTCACCGTGTAGATCTGTGTGATTTGGGTAAGAATAGAGGCCCATTTTGCCTTGAATCACGCCTTTTTAGCTTCAAATTTACCGAATTGGTATGGCTTGCTCTTAAAAACGGGCCGTACCTAATATCGATATTACGCAAGCCCAGTCGCGGCTGAAACAGTCCTTGAGATCGCGGGTATCAACCTAACCGTGATCTCAAGGCATCTGTCCTCATGATGAGGACAGGCCAAGGCTCCATCCATATCTTTTTGAAGATGTTTGGCGGGGGAGCCGGAAGTCATAAAACGCGCCGCGCAAATCACCAATCTTAGGGGTTTCATCGATCGCCAGGCAGTCCGCACCAACCAAACACAACCAGAAGGAACATCTGGTCAAAATGCAGCATTCCGAAGGAGGAAAATAACGTCCGATGGGATTTTTAGACAACTTTAAAATTGGCCCAAAGATCATAGGCGGTTACGTAATAGCCGCGCTGGCAATGGCAATATTAGCCGTGATGTTGATAAACAGCATCGGAGGCCTGAACACCAAATTCAGCTTCCTTGTACATCACGATACACGGGTGCTAACCAACGCCCAGGAATTGACCGGTCTAATGGTAGACATGGAAACCGGCCTCCGCGGTTATTTGGTTACCGGCCAGACAGCATACTTGGACCCTTACTTCAGCGGCAGAGTTAGATTTGAAGAAGTGATGGCGGAGGAGCAAAAACTCACCTCAGATGAACCTGAGGCAGTCGCCATCCTAAATGAGATCCATGAGTTGGAACAAGAGTGGCTGACCGGGTACGCCGAGCCGGCGATCGCTCTCCGGGAAGAGGTTGAGGCTGGAGCGGTTGCCCAAGCGAACTTTGCCGAGATTTCAGCCAGGACCGTAGGCAAAGAAAAATTCGATGCGATCCGTGGGATTCTCGGGGGAATCACCGCCAAGTTCGCGGCTGCCGATAGTCTAGAGGGGCAGTTCCTGATGGAAGCTATCACGCTTGATCTGGTCAACATGGAAACCGGACAACGCGGCTTCCTTCTCACGGGTGAAGATGCTTCACTGGAACCCTTTATACAAGGCCAGGCAAAACTCACTGAAGATGTTGCCAAACTAAAGAATATCGACCTCGCAGCAGTAGGGATAAGCAGCAGTGAGATCGATGGCATCCAACTTGCTGTGACAGACTGGAAAGAGGCAGCAGCACAGCCAGAGATCGATGCACGCATCGAAGTCCGAAGCTTTCCGAAAGATATGAGCAACATCATCGACCTGGTAAATTCAGGTCTTGGCAAGCAAACCATGGACGTGATCCGGGCTGACCTTGTTGAATTCCTAGAAACCGAGGTTGCCCTGAACGAAGGCCGGGCGGCAGACGTAGAATCACAGGCCAGCTCCGCCAAGACGATGGGCATCGTAATAGCCTCCGTTTCTATCGCCATCATGATGATTATCGGTTTCTTCCTTTCGAGGAGTATCGTCAGCGGCGTCAACGTCGTGGCCGGCGCCCTACAGAAGATCTCATTGGGCGATGTCTCAGCCGAGGCCAATATCAAGTCTAAAGACGAGATAGGCGATATGGCCCGTTCCTACGGTGAGATGAGGGAATACTTGGTGGAGTCCGCGGAAGTCGCCAGCGCGATAGGCGAAGGCGACCTCACGATTTCGGTTACCCCAAGGTCTGGAAACGACGCTTTGGGCAACGCATTTTCGCAAATGGTCACCAACCTTGGCGGTTTGATCGGTCAGGTCCGGACCACCGCAGATAATCTTGGTGGTGCAAGCAATCAACTGGCTAGCGCCGCCCAGCAGGCTGGTCAGTCGACCCAGGGCATGAGTTCCACCACCCAGCAGTTGGCCAGCGGCGCCGAACTGCAATCTGAGAGCGTGGATTCGACCAGTTCAGCCGTTGGTCAATTGTCCAAGGCCATCGAACAGATCGCCACAGGCAGTCAAGAACAAGCTGGACAGGTGGACCAGGCGTCCAAGATCGTTAACCAGGTTTCCAATGCCGTTGGCGAAGTCGCCGAAAACGCCCAGGCCGCTGCCAGCGGGTCACAAGAAGCCAACGAGGCCGCGCAAACCGGCGCCGACATGGTAGGAAAGACCGTCGAAGGTATGCAGAAGATCGAGTCGGCGGTGAGCATGGCTTCTGAAAAGATCACCGAACTCGGCACACAATCCGCTGAGATCGGCAAGATCGTCACAGTGATTGACGACATAGCGGCTCAGACCAACCTGCTGGCCCTGAACGCGGCCATCGAAGCTGCCAGGGCCGGTGAACAGGGCCGCGGCTTTGCGGTGGTAGCCGACGAAGTCAGGAAGCTGGCCGAGCGGGTCACCGATGCAACCAAGGAGATCGCCAACTTGATCGACACGGTCCAGAAGGGCGTCGATGACTCCATCAAGGCCACCGAAGATGGAGCGCGTGAGGTGTCCGATGGCGCGGCGCAGGCCCAGGAGGCAGGCAAGATCCTCCAGCAGATACTCTCTTCGGTGGTAGCTGTTTCAGGGCAGATCGAACAGATATCCGCCGCCGCTGAAGAGGTTAGCGCCTCCAGCAACGAGATGGTTAAGACCATTGAGAGCGTCAGCGCGATAGTGGAGCAAAACTCCGCCGCCACCGAGCAGATGTCGGCCAACAGCGACGAGGTCCTCCGCTCAATAGAATCCGTTTCTGATATAACCCAGCAGAGCGGATCAGCTGCGCAGGAGATGTCTGCCTCGGCCGAGGAGATGAGCGCCCAGGTGGAGGAGGTTGTGGCTTCCGCTGAATCACTCTCAGAGATGTCTGCGTCCCTACAGCAAGCGGTATCCGCCTTCAAAGTGGGCGAGGACGGCAACCACAATTCCGATGGATCAATTTCAGCATCAGCCAAGTCGGATTGGGCTGAACCAGCGGATGAAGAAACCGCGCTGACCCTTTAAGCGGTCCTTTTCATCTGATATCCAACCAGGGAGGCTGGGCAGTGGGCCAAAACGGTCCGTTGTTCCGGCCTCTCTGTTCATGATGGGTGGGGTTCAACATCAAGGCGCTGAACAGCTGGATCTCAGAACCAAGCCGCCACGCTTCTTAGGCCCCAGCCAGAACCGGCTTCGGTCCTGAATC
>CAYXDE010000036.1:29845-31209 GCA_964463525.1 uncultured Dehalococcoidia bacterium
ACAGGTCATCACGCAATCAACGGAAGCAGCCGGCCTAGGTCCCCTGCAGGGCGGTAATAACTACCGGTGAGGCGGAAAATCAGTCCCGGTAGTTCACGAACTGCAGGGGTTGGGTGTTCTTCATGTCCTTGATGAAAGCAATGGCGGCTTGCAGGTCGTCACGCTTCTTGCCGGTGACCCTTAGCTCATTGCCCTGGATCGCCAGTTGGACCTTCATCTTGGCCGACTTAACGTCTTTGACTATCTTGCGACCCAATTCACTGTCGATGCCTTGCTTGATGTTCACCACTTCCCGCAGACTGCTTCCGGCGGCGTCCTGCGCCGTTTGAAACTCCAAAGCGCCCAGTTCCACCTTCCGCATGGCCAGGTACTTCTTCAGCAGTTCTTCAACCTGAGTCATCTTCATGCTGTCATCGGCAGTCAGCGTAAGCGTGTCGTCGGTCCGCACGATGGCGCATTTGGTGTTGGCAAGATCGAACCGCTGCTTGATCTCTCGCTCAACGCCGTTCAGCGCGTTATCGACTTCCGCCAGATCGGTTTTGGATACCACATCAAAAGAAGGCATGGAAAAGTGCTCCTTGGGGAAACTGGGTCTGCAGATTGTTATAACCATCATACAACAGGGTTTCACGCCCTGTTTGTGTTGAGCGGCGGACGTCCAAGTGCTACGATCTCAAAGGCTAATCACCACGGCCCCAACCCCGGTATTTGCCGTGCCCCGATAGCTCAGCGGTAGAGCGGGTTCCTTCCGGACGGGAAGAATTAACCGCTAATCTCCTTCACGGTCTGACCGGCCGGTCTGTCCTCTTATTTCGCACCTACCCGTTTGTGAGGAAATTTGTACTTCGTTTACGTCTTGCGGAATCCAGAAAACCGCCTTTACATCGGGTTCACTACTGATCTCTCTCGTCGTTTGCGACAGCATCAAGGCGATGAGGGCGGGTGGACCAAGGGTAAAGGGCCTTGGGAACTGGTCCATTATGAAGAATTCTCTGATCGGGCCGTGGCCATGCGCCGAGAAAAGGCCCTAAAGAACGGTAGGTCCAACGAAGAACTCCGACGGCGTTTTGCTTCTCCGGGTCCGTGATCAATATTGAGCCTTCGCCACCCAGGTGCTACAATCTTGGAGGCTTTCTACCACGGCTTCATCCACGTTTCTGCAACGTTCCCCGATAGCTCTGCGGTAGAGCGGGCGGCTGTTAACCGCTAGGTCGTAGGTTCGAATCCTACTCGGGGAGCCAGTTTCAAGCTAACTGTTTTCCTTTGCCCCTCCAAAATAGGAGGGTTTTTTGTTGTTTAAAGCAGATGGTTACACGGAATTAATTCAGAGCTTCAAATTATCGTTGCAAGTGGCTGGCCTGAAG
>CAYXDE010000037.1:0-30433 GCA_964463525.1 uncultured Dehalococcoidia bacterium
CCGGTTGGGGGCCAATTCTATTAACCCCGGACGGTTGGCATCGTGTAGATCAACTGAGGAAATCTGCCTCCGATTCTGACCAGGCCTTTGTTGCGATGTGGTTCGACCCAAGTCTAGATACGGCTTGGTCTGAAGGATTTATTCCTGCACTCGAGTCTGTGGGTTTAAGACCTTACAGAGTGGATCAAGATCCCCATAACGAAAAGATTGATGATCGAATCATGGCAGAGATTCGGCGTAGTGGCCTGCTAATTGCCGATGTAACGAATCATCGTCCAGGAGTTTATTTTGAAGCGGGCTTCGCCTTGGGTCTAGGAATTCCGGTGTTTTGGACTTGCCGGGAGACCGATATCGATGCGGCGCACTTCGATACGCGGCAATACAATCACGTAGTTTGGGCTAATTCGGAGGAACTCAAAGAAAAACTAGCGAATAGAATTGCAGCGAATATCACAGGAAGGCAAATTCGGTAGTTAAGTCTCTTCCATTGAGGGGTTGAGGGCAAGCTGAATTTCGAATTCCAAAAGAATAAACCGCCTCCATCAATTTTATACAGGGCTTCGCAGTAGACTTGCCCCCGATTCCCAGTCAGAATGTGTCCCATAATTTCCCTGCGCCGCTGTGCGCGATTTAAGGAGAAACAAACATGGGACCCAAACTTGTTGAATACCTGAAGTATGAAGTCGAAGATTCGGGCATCTGCTGGATCACCTTCAACCGGCCCGAGCGCCGCAACGCCCTCATGGGCAACTCCCAGGAGAACTCAACCGTCGCTAAAGTCGGCGAGTACATGCGGGCCGCCGATGACGACCCAGCCGTCCGGGTCATAGTGCTAACCGGCGAGGGCCAGGGCTTCTGCTCCGGCGCCGACATGCGCCGCGACAATGACCCCTCTGTCCTGGGTGAGAACTTCGTGGGCAACCGCGACCACACCGAGAGCCCCGACTTCGTACGCCAGCACTTCTTCCACGGTTTCACCCAACTGCACCGGGACATATCGCTCATCCGCAAACCGACCATCGCCATGATCAACGGCGCCGCAGTCGGTTCCGGCATGGACATGGCCCTCCACTGCGACATCCGCGTCGGCTGCGAAGCCACCCAGTTCGTCGGCTACCACCAGTTGGGCCAGATCTTCGAGAACGGCGGCAGCTACTACCTGCCCAAGATGGCGGGGCTGGGCCGCGCCTTGGAGTTCGCTTACACGGGAAGGCTTGACGCCGAGCGGGCCTACCAGTGGGGGATCCTCAACTATCTGGTCGACTCCAGCGAGCTTGAGCAGACCACCCGCGACCTGTGCGACCGCATCATGCGGGTGCCGCCCATGGTCCAGTGGGTCAGCAAGCGGATCATGCGCACCGCCGCCGACACCACCCTGGAGAACACCATGGTGCTGACTTCCAACGCCGGCGGCATCCTGAGCGGCTCAGAAGACGCCGACGAAGCGCGCATAGCCTTCCTGGAGAAAAGGGCGCCGGTCTTCAAAGGCCGTTAGGGCCGAACCGACTATTGAATAGATGCCGGTTGGTATTTGCCCAGCCGGCATCGGCAGAGCTACTATCTCCCAAACACAGCTAGCTGACGAATCGGCACGGAGGGCTCCAACTCGTTGTTGAATGCCAGTAACTCATCCGCGGATGGCCGGCGGTGGTCAGGTTTTCTGCTTGTGTCGTCGTTGTCCGGCGTTGGGATAGTTGCCGTTGTATTCGTTGTTCTTTTCGGTCTGAGTCTTGCCAGTGTCCAAGCCGCTGCGGGGGACAGTCCAGGGGAGGCGATCCCAGTGACATTGAGCGCTCCGTGTTATCCGGGAGCGCCCGACACCGAGGTATGTGGTGGCTCCGCGGGAGAATTTTTCTGGGCCTCGATCGAATCTGAAACCCCGCCGAGGGACACCAATTGGTACTCCTTCACCGCTGAGGAAGGCTGGGAATACACCATCTCTGCGTTCGGGTTCATCGACGAAGGCGACGTCGCTCAGATCTCCCTATACGACGGCGGTGCAGTGGTGGCCACTGACGACAGTTCGGACGCCAGCGGCCTGCCCTTCCCTGATGCCGAGATCATCTGGACCGCCCCCAAATCGGGCGCCTTTCTGGTGAGATTCTTCCAGCCGCTGGAGCTGGCAAAGGTCTCTCTGACCGGGCAGATAGGCATCCACGGAGAAGCGCCACAGCCCGTCATCACCACTCCCCCGGTCACCCCAGAGCCGGAAGTAACCCCCACCCCCACGCCCACCGAGGTCCCGATAGTCCAGTGTCCGGTTACCAATATCTCGGGTTGGTTCGAGCCTGTCCAGGGCGTTTGGCAGGACGACTACACTTTCAAGGACTTGGACGGCAAACAACTAGATGGACCATTCGTCGGCGCCAGTTATCCGGAATACTACTATGAAGCTGAGTTGGACATGGTGGCGGGCCGGGATACCTTGCTCTTTGGGATCCGGGGCTCCACCGATCCCCTTAATGACCCCAAACGGTGGGTAATTCAAATCGCAGGTAACACCACTGGCACCATACCGGTGCCAGTCCATTTCGAGTTTTTCCTGGATGGTATTCAGATCGAGCGAGACCCTGGTCTACGAACATTGATGTTGGACGCTCCGCTAGGTGAATGTGGGCCGGTTACCCCATTCGAAGAAAAACTTGATGCTGTTAATGGCATACCGCATTCGGAACCATTCAAGATCAGCGCCGGAGATTATATCCTCGATGCAGAACTTCGGCGTGGCACAAGTGAGAGCACAGGGATCATCGTGTCGGTGAAAGGGACATCAGTAGAAGTCCCAGGACTGGACATTCTATTCGCACCGATGTGGCTCAATCCCAGACCTACGACCCAAAGAGGACTGACAAGAGGTTCGCGCTCGCAGACTCTTGGTGAAAATCATCGCCACAGACGGGGCAAACAGTTCTGAAGTCACAACTTCATTCTCCATCGTCGAAGGCCCGGCAGTAGCCGACCCAACATCGTCCAGCCCATCCACCGGCCTCGCGCCATTGTCTGACGCGGACAACTTCGTGCGCGTGTGGACAGTGGATAACGAAACCAAGGTGTGGACATTCTTCGACCCGCGTCCTGAATTCGCCAGGGCCAATAACCTGTTGGAGTTGGCGCCCGGAGGCATCTACTGGATCGAAGTGACTGCCGACCAGACCGTCACTCTAAACGGCCAAGACCGCAGCCTTTTCTCGGGATGGAACGTGATCGCATGGTGACCTCGATTCCCGACCGGCCGCGCGCCGCCTCAATAGGGACAAATGAATACATATCCCATCTGCGCCCTTAACAAAGGAGAATCAAACGGGGAGGCCGGTCCATGGCAGGCATGACGGATGCGGACATGGGCAGAGGGGGCCGGAGAACCGGCCTGCTGGCTCTGTGGGCGCTGGCCGGCTTTGCCATCCTTCTCGTGGCCCTGGTTACCATTGGGCGGGCACAGGCCCAACAAAATCCGGCCTCGGCCATATTTGTGTCCATGAGCAACCCCTGCGTCCCTGGCGGCTACGAGCTCTACACCTGTGGCTACGGCAACGTGGTCTTTGAGAGCGGAGAGCTCGAGCTGGCCTGGTTCAGGTTCTCCGGTGTGGCTGAATGGGAGTACAACATACGCGGCATCGCCGGTCCCACCACCGAGCTTTATGCCTACGGATCAGACGCCTCGACCCTGTTGGCTTCCAATGCAGGGACTTGGGACACCACCATCGAATTCTCCGCGCCCGCCGACGGTGACATATTCCTCAAGCTGAATAGCCCCTTGCCGCCGGGATTTTATGTCGAGTCAACCGTGGAGATCGGAGGGTATGGCCCCTTGGAATCTCCCACTCCCACCAATACCCCAACGCCAACTGTTACACCCACTCCGACGTTGACGCCTACGCCCACCATCACACCGACTCCCACGCCGACACCGACTCCAACGCCAACGCGGACTCCGACCATCACGCCGACCCCGACGATGCCGCCCACGCCGACAACCACGCCCACCCCCCCCCTGCCGCCCACTACGACAAAGCCCCCAACTCCAACGCCTCCCACAGTATCGAGGCCGCCGACACCGACGTTTACGCCAACGCCGACAAGGACCCCGACACCTTTCTTTGTGACGCGGCCTCCGCCGCCTACCACGCCGCCCATAGTAGTGCCGCCGACGATCGTTCCCACCCAGTGCCCCACTACAGAGATCGGAGGCTGGTTCGAGCCGGTGCAAGGTGTGTGGCAAGACGATTACACCTTCGCCGACAAACCGGGTAAACAATTGACCAAGCTATCCCCCGTTAGTTATGAAGCCGAGCTGGACATGGTCGTCGGACGCGAGACGCTGCTATTCGGGATCCGTGGCATTAACGATCCTCTAACCGACTGGAAACGGTGGGTCATAGAGATCAACGGCAACACCACGGGCTCATCCATCGTGCCGCTCCACTTCGAGTTTTTCTTGAACGGCACACGCTTCTACAAAGACCCCATCCCGCAGCCCATCTATCTGAATGGACCGTGTGGAGAACCTCTGACGTTCACGGCCAGCATCGATTTTCTAGACATCAAAGGCGGAGTGCCCTACGGGAATGTTGGTCCATTCACGATCCCCGAGGGACCGTACATACTAGAGGCAGAACTAGTGACGGAAGGAGGAGTGCGTACCGGTCTTAAAGTCACCGTTACCGGAGAGGCGGTCGTGGTGGACGCGCCTGAGGTCCACTTCGTTTTCTTGCTGCTCAAAAATGTAGATCCGGTGACCCGCAAGGCGATCCAGGACATCTACGGCGGCGCCATGAAGAAGATCGCCGCAGACACGGAAGTGGGGCTCCCCGATCTATTTCCCCTGCCCAAGGATTCTGTGGTGACGGTCTTGCACCCGGTCCAAGACCTGGGTGATGATATTGAAAAAGCCGAGAAGGATTGGACCCCGTGGCTGTCTAACATCTGGAACCGGTCCAAGATTTCAACCAGGCTTCGGGAGATCACCCTGGCCAAACTCAACGACTACCTCAAGACGGGCGGCCTTCTAGCCGGCGCCGACCGTGTAGTAGCCGTATTGGACCAGGCCGATTATGCCAAGATCGCCAAGAGCGGTAGTTCCGAAGGATTTGCTCCCACCACCAAGGTTATGTTTATTCATTCCGGAGTGGATTACTTGACCGTTGCCCATGAGTTGGTCCATACCCTGCCGCAGCACCTCTGGTCCCAGGACCAGATGGAGGATGAGTGCGACCTGGGTTATCACTGGACCAAGGGGCGTCAGGCCAATGGGTTTCAATTGAATCAGATGTCCGTGCCTCATCTGGAGGAAAAGAACTTCACCAGGCCCTTGATGGGTTCCGGCATCTCGAGCACTGAGACCTGGATCACCCAATGCACCTATTGGCATCTGATCGAGGGCCTGCGCAACCGGGTTGACCCACCGCTGCTGCTGGTCAGAGGGAGGGTAGCCCGCGACGGCGAGAACGTCATTGGAGAACTGTTCCCGGCCTACCAGCAAGACGGAGTTCCCGACCCGGTTGAGACCATGGAGTCGGAGTGGGCTATCGTACTAAAAGATGAACGCGGCTCCGAACTGGGCCGGTACCCGTTCTCTCCCGAGTGGGAATTTGAGATAGAAGATGAAGGCCTGACGGAAAGAGACCTGGTCACCTTCGCCCATTGGGTAGTGGCGCCAGAAGACCTGGTAACCATAGACCTTGATGGGCCAAACGGTGTGTTGGACTCCTTTACTTACAGCGCCAACCCGCCGGTTGTGGGCAATATCACCGCAGGTCCAAGCTCGGAGCCTCAGGAAGATGGCGTTCGTGTCGATACCGTCAGCTGGTCCGGCTCAGACGCCGACGGAGACCCCCTCCTGTACTCGGTCTTCTACTCCACTGATGATGGCGAGACGTGGACGCTTCAATCACTGGAGCAGGCAGGCGCCTCGCTTGATGTGGAGATAGACCTGGAGGCGGAACGTCACGCCATAAAAATCATCGCCACCGACGGCACGCAGAGCGGTGAGGGTGTGATCAACTTGGCCATAGGCCCTCCAAGTACCACGGGACCCTCCGGGTCCACCCCAGCGCCAACCGCGGCCCCGCCTGCCCAATCTCCGGCGCCTACCGGCGGTGACTGCTCGGCTCCCTCCGGCGGCAGCAGCAAACGGTACGCCGGCCCCTACCTGCTGTTGGGTCTGTTGGGGCTGCTGGCAGGCCGAAAGATGTGGACCACGCGCTGATAGATAAGTCAGGAGTTTTCAGGGTCGGGCATTCCCATGCATCATGATTCGGGCGATACGGTTGGTTAGATCAATCGGTTAGCGAGCCTGCTTCACACTGGCTTAGGGCAGCAGGCATGAACATCAGTCCTCTTGATCTGTTTCTGCGGACGGTGATCATTGCATTCTCTGGTCACGGGAATGGCGAGAAGTTGACCGGCGCTTGAATCGAATCCTAGACTGGAGCCAGGCAACTTCTACCTGACTTTCGTTGGAGGGGGATACTCCCCTCGGCAGCCGGCACCAGGATGAGCTTCTATGTCTACCCAAACGCCAATCGCGCTGAAGATCACATCCTTTTTAGAGGCTAAGTCCGGTCGGTTGGTTCTGCTGGTGGTCCTCTTAACCGTGGCTTTAGGCGTGCCAATGGTTGTGATGACCCCAGAACACGATGCATCCGACAACCCCGGCGGGCCCGTGTATGACCTTCAGGACACGGTCGACGCCCAGCTACCGCGCCGCGTCTTCACTCCCTTCTTCATAGTAGAGGCCCGGGACGGAGACATACTCACCCGGCAACCGTTGCTGGAACTGTTGCAGAACTCCCAGGAGTTAAGGGAGACCGACGCTGCAGGCCAACTGAACCCGCCTAACCTGCCCAACCAGCCGTATCTGTACAACGGCTTCGATGCGGACCGTCAGCAGCCGGTTGTTGGCGTCTTCACCCTTGCCGACGCAGTGCAGGAAGCCCTGGCCGCCCATCCTCTCCTGAACACCGGTCTGGAGGAGGCGACAGAAGACCAGGTCAAATTCGCCATCGACCTCATTTTCAACGATCCTCGTACCGATTGGCTCAAGGACCAGCTATCCCAGGATAAAGAGGTAGAGCGCCGCGCGGTCCTGGGCCAGGAGATAGAGTATTGGACGGCGCCGGCTTACGCCTTCGGGGTCTTCGCTGACAATGAGCTCCTCGGTGGCGGCGGACTGAGCATCGGCGCAACCAGCGACCCGGTCACTACCGGAAAAGAACATTTCAGCCGCAAGGCTCAAGAGGTGTTGCGCGGGGACCAGACGAACTACGAACTGTGGGGGGTGGCGATCGATGCCAGCCTGGAGATCGAAGATGAGGTGAACACGGCTTTTCCGTTCATCATGGCCACCGTTATCGCAGTGCTCATAGTGGTGGGTATCGCGTTGCGGTCGGGGGCGCTGGTGCTGCTGACTGCGCTGGGCCTGGTGTCCATGATCATCTGGCTCAAGGGTCTCTCAAATCTGGTGGGTCTCAACTCGTCAACAACGCTGGATTTCATCGTGCCGATCGCCATGATTTCCCTGGGAGCCGACTTCGTGATCCACGCGGTGAACCGGTACCGTCAGGAAAGGCGGCTGGGGCTTGCGCCGAGGAGGGCATTTCGCACCGGGATCGCTGCTGTTTTCACCGCACTGGTCTTGGCGTTTATGACCGACTCCATCGCATTCCTATCCAACGCCTCCGCGGACATTGAAACAGTGGTTGGGTTCGGTATCGGGGCGGCCATCGCAACATTCGCCGCGTTCATGATTCTGGGTCTCGCGGTCCCGATCGCGTACATGAGGCTCGAAGACCGGAGATT
This sequence comes from uncultured Dehalococcoidia bacterium, assembly GCA_964463525.1. Taxonomy (GTDB): domain Bacteria; phylum Chloroflexota; class Dehalococcoidia; order Lucifugimonadales; family UBA3495; genus UBA9611. The sequence goes on from CAYXDE010000037.1 coordinate 7,798, forward strand.
CAAAGGGGTCCAGGCCGTCGATGATCAGACTTCCGATTCCACCGAACTCAGCCCGGAAAGGGAACGCTCCCGGATGGTGCCCCCGCTTCTCTTTCTGGCCACGCGGTGGCAGTTGGTGCTCGTTGCAGCCGCGGCGCTGACCGCTGTTGCCGGGTTCTACGCGATGAAACTGGAGGCCACTTTCGATGTCAAGGACTTCTTCAAGAGCGATTCCGACTTTGTGGTTAGCCTGGACAAGATAGACGAGCACCTAAGGGAAACAGGCGGCGAGCCGGCGATCATCTACGTTCGGGGGGACCTCACGGACCCGGAAGTCTTAGTCTCACTGGATATCTTCCGGAAATCTCTGGCCTCGGACCCAAACGTAGCCAAGAACGACTACGGAGAGGCATCCATTCAGGCTAGGCCGCTGTTCGTCGTACTGGACCACGCGATGGGTTCCGAGTACGCCCGGTCGCAGATCGAAGAAGCTTCGGGAGTTTCGCTTGAAGCTGGTACAGACATGCGCCGAACCGAATATGCCGGGAAGACATATGAATGGCCGGGATCAAGGGAGCAGATCAAGGCCATCTTGGACTTTATATCCGTGAACGGGGTGCCGCAGAGCCCGACGCAGAACATCTATGACCATCTGGAGGTGGGAGAGACTCTGTTCCACGACCCGTCGGGCACGGGAGAAGACGCCACGACCTTGATCTTTGGGATACCCGGGACCAGAGAGCAGACCAACGTGATAGAGGCCCGGAGGACATTGACCGCAGCAGTCGCGTCCTTGGAGGAACACCCGGGCATCTCATTCGCGGGACTGACCGGGTCGCCGTTTACCCGCCAAGCGTCGCTCGATGCCACCACCAACGGGCTTCAACGGGCGTTCCCCATCGCCCTGGCAGCCTGTTTGGTGTTGGTCGTCGCGGCCATGAGATCGGTACGGTTTGGGTTGGTAACCATTATTCCCATCGGCCTAGTGGTTGCTTGGCTCTACGCCGTCATGCACCTCTTCGGGTTCGGCCTCAACTTCATCACCGCCACCATCGCCGCCATATCGATAGGGGTAGGGATAGATTACTCAGTGCACTTCACAGAGCGGTTCAGGCAGGAACTCAGGATCACTGGGGACCGGGAGCGGGCCATGCGGCGGTCCATAACGGGGACGGGTGCAGCTCTCATTGCCTCTGCCGCCACCAGCATCATTGGGTTTATCGTGATGGCATTCGCACCTATGCCAATGTTCGCCGCGTACGGAATCTTGACCGCCATCATGATTTTCCTGGCCGCTGTGGCCGCCCTTCTGGTTCTCCCATCGTTGTTGTATCTGGTAACACCGGCCAACGGCAGCAACATCCGGGCAGAGAATAGTTGAACCGCCCCCGGATTCTTCAGAGCTATGAGCGCTTGACCGTGACAGCGGCGAGGGTCAGCAAGGCCACGGCAAACCCGGCCAACACGCCGATCTCCAGCGTCACGTCGCCCAGGGTTTCTCCTCTGAGCATGATGTCTTGGAGGCCCTCCACCGCATACGTCAGTGGCAGCAGCCTGGCGATGACCTCCAGGTAGCCCGGCATCTCGCTGAAAAAAACATCATCGGCTTCGACCACCGTAGTGAGCCCGGCGCCATTTGTCGCTGATTCACTCATGGGCCATGCTGCCGGCTCCCAGCGTTAAAGGCGCCGTGGGTCCGGAGAATCACCCGATCAGATCCATCGGCCAGCGGATGATTCATCCTCCGGTCCAATTGTAACTCTAGGAGTTCGGGAGCATATCTCTAAAGTTACGGATCGTGCTCTGCCCAAAGCAGCCTGTAACCACACAATCTGCACGGCATCGATGCCGTTATTCACGTCCCATGCACTCACCGGCCGGAAACTATAGATTGCGCTGGTTCTATTGATAGGAACCGCGACATTCTCATTCGTCCAAGTCCTCGGGACGTCCTGGGCGAAAGGTGTTGCTGTATGGCGTCCAAAGAAGCGCCTGCATCTCGGGCTAGGCTTGAAATGCGACTAGGGCACAAGGGGTTTGTAGAGGTCCGCTGGCATGGTAGAGGCGGCCAGGGGGTTGTGACAGCCGGTGAACTACTGGCACAAGCGGCGCTCATCGAAGGGATGGACTTCCAGTCGTTTCCCGAATTCAGCGCTGAACGGTCCGGCGCTCCGGTCACCGCTTATACCCGCATCAGCTCCTCGGTTATCCACATTCAGTCTGCTGTCGTGGAACCCGACATAGTGGTGGTTCTTGACCCCACTCTCCTTGGGGTAGTGGACGTCTTCGCTGGGCTGAGGTCCGGGACTGGCTTAGCTGTGGTCAACTCGCCGGTATCGCCCGAAGAACTACGCGTGGTAGGACCCCTTGGTGTTTACACCGTTTGCACGGTGGACGCCACCGGAATATCACGGGAATTACTGGAACGCGACCTCCCTAATATCGCCATGTTGGGTGCCCTGATAAACGCCACCGGGATCGTTTCCTTGGAGACCATGGAGCGTTGTATCGAACAGCGGTTGTCGGGCCGAATATCTCCCAGCGAAGTCGCGGCCAACAACATGGCTTTGAAGCGGGGGTACGAACAGGTCCGGATCGCCTCTCTCCGACAGGAGATACCGGGGTTCGAGGGTCTGGATTCCGGGTCTTCATCACCTGCAGCAGACAGTGGTTGGCGTGAGCTTCCCATCGGTGGATACGTTGCTGAAGCTGGAAGCTCCATAAAGACACAGACTGGGGCATGGCGTTCCAACGTGCCCATATTGGACCTGGAAAAGTGCTCCCATTGCATGCTCTGCTGGCTATTTTGCCCGGATGATTCGGTGATGGTGGAAGACCTCCGGGTCACCGGTTTTGACCTGGCTCACTGCAAGGGTTGCGGAATCTGTGCTGAAGAGTGCCCTCTCAACGCCATCACCATGGAAGAGCAGTCTCCGGCCGCAGTTCAGTAACCGGTTACAAGTCGGCTCGGGTCCGGAGGACGGAACGCGGATGACTTTATCGATCGAAAAAACCAAGAAGACCAAAATGCCGGCCCAAACTGGGATCGTCGCCATGACAGGCGCCCGGATGGTCGCTCAGGCAATGCGCCAGACGAACCCAGATGTGGTGGCGGCATTTCCCATCACCCCCACCACGATGATGATCGAGGTGTTTAGCGAGTATGCGGCCAATGGCGAGGTGGACACGGAGTTCATCGCCGTGGAGAGCGAACACTCTTCCATCAGCGCTTGCATCGGCGCAGCGGCGGCGGGCGGCAGGGCCCAAACCGTGACCACCTCCCAAGGGTTGGCCTTGATGTTTGAGATTCTGTACGTCGCCTCGGGGCTTCGGCTCCCGGTCGTGATGCACTGCGCCAACCGGGGTCTGTCAGCGCCCGTCACACTGCATACCGACCACGGCGACACCATGGGCGTTCGGGACAGCGGATGGGTCCAGTTGTATGACGCCAACGGGCAGGAAGCTTATGACAACGCCCTGATGGCCGTCCGCATCGCGGAGCACCCCGATGTGATGCTGCCGGTATTGCACACTCAAGACGGGTTCACGGTCACTCACAATCTCACCGGCGGTCTGCTGCTGCCCGACGATGTGGTCTCGGAGTTCTTGGGTGAATACCACCCAGCGTTGCCGCTGCTGGACCGCCGTAACCCCGTCAGCATCGGGACGGTCTCTTATTCGGACCACTACTTTGAGTTCAAACGCCAGCACATGACGGCGATGGACAACGCTCTCCGGGTGATCAAAGAAGTGGGTGAAGAATATGGCCGGATCAGCGGACGCAACTACGGGTTGACCGAGAGTTACCGGTTGGAGGACGCGGAAGTGGCGGCGGTAGTGCTCGGCGCCACAGCCGGAACAGTCAAAGCAACCGTGGACGCTCTCAGGAAAGACGGGACCAAGGCGGGCATGCTGCGAGTGCGCAGCTTCCGGCCATTCCCGGTCTCCGAGGTTGCGGCCGCGTTGAATGGGAAGAAATCGGTTGCGGTCCTGGACCGCGCTGTATCCCCTGGAGGGGCAGCTCATCCGCTGTTCCAAGACACTCTTACCGCGCTTGGTTCCAACAGCCTACGCCCCAAGATGGTCAACTACCTCTACGGCATCGGAGGCCGGGACGCTAGCGTAGCCGACTTCCGTGAAGTCTTCGCTGATCTGGAACGGGAAGCCGATGCGGCCCAGCCTCTCCCGTTGGTCCGTTTTGTGGGCCTGCGGGAATGAGGGCCGCCTTGGTGACTGTGTTCAACGTATCCAACGAGATCGAGTGTGTAAGGAAATGGCGCTGAATCTGAGGGAAATGACCAAAGAGAAAAGCCTTTTGGCCGCGGGCCATGGCCTCTGCCCGGGGTGCGCTGAGTCAATCATCGTTAAACAGGTGCTCCAAGCGGCGGGGCCGAACACCGTGGTGATCAGCGGGACCGGTTGTTTGGAGGTATCTACGACCCGGTTCCCCAACACCGCCTGGCGGCTGCCCTGGCTGCACAACGCGTTCGAGAACGCCGCCGCCACTGTGTCGGGCGTGGAAGCCGCCTACAAGGCCATGGCCAAGAGGGGACGGGTCGATGGTGATAGGCCCAATTTCGTTGTATTCGCCGGCGACGGCGGCACCTATGATATCGGCCTGCAAGCTCTGAGCGGGGCCATTGAAAGAGGCCACCGGTTCTTGTATGTCTGCCTTAATAACGAGGCCTACATGAACACGGGGATCCAACGCTCCAGTGCCACGCCCACCGGAGCTTGGACCACCACCTCTCCGTTGGGCAAGGCCGCGCCGGGGAAACCGGAAGGGCGCAAAGACCTGACCCGCATCATCGCCGCCCACAGCATCTCCTACGCCGCCCAGGCATCTCCCCATTTCTGGAAAGACATGATGCGCAAAGTGGAAGAGGCCCTGGCGGTGGACGGCCCAAGCTTCATCAACGTCTTATCCCCGTGCCCACGCGGTTGGCGTAGTGAACCGTCGGCCACCGTCGAGTTGGGGCGCATCGCCGTTGACACCTGCATGTGGCCGCTTTACGAGGTGGACCAAGGGGTTTGGCGGCTGAGTTACCGCCCCAGGCAGAAACTTCCCATCGCCGACTGGTTCAAAGAGCAGGGCAGGTTCAGCCATCTACTGCTCCCCGGGAACGAGGAGCTGCTGGAGGAATTACAGGCCCAGACCGACCGTGAATGGGAAGGCCTGTTGGCCAGATGCGGGGAGACCGATTCTCCCGAATGATCCGCAGAGGAGGGCAAGTGGAGAAGATCGTCGAGAAAGTAGCTTGGACCTTGGTGGCAGTGGGTTGCCTAACACTGCTGGGCTACGCGGGTTATTCCTCATTCGACGAACTATTCAACGAATCTGATCTGCCCATGCCGGTCAAGGCCGCGGTCCCCATAGCGCTTATTGGTGTGCTGGTTCTTGTTGCACTCGCTGTGAAGGACCGGCTCTCAAAGATGGGGAAGGAAAACTTCCGGAAGGACGACAAATGATCATCACAACGTCCGAGCAACTGGCAGGAATGAAGGTAACGAAGACCTGCGGCCTGGTCAGAGGGAGCACTATTCGAGCCAGGCATATTGGCCGGGACCTGATGGCATTGTTAAGAAACCTAGTCGGAGGGGAAATCGCGGAGTACACCAAGCTCTTGGCAGAGTCTCGTGAGCAGTCGATCAAGAGGATGACGGACGAAGCCGCAGCCCTCGGTGCAAACGCTATCGTCAGCACCAGGTTCGTGACTTCCATGGTCATGTCCGGGGCCGCTGAACTCCTGGTCTACGGGACCGCGGTTGTGGTTGAAGATGCCGATTGAACTCACGTCCGTGCGCTTGAATTCCGACCGCCATAGAGCTTGATTCGGAACGGCAAGAAACCAGATTCGGAGGGACAAACATGGACCAGGGACATAAGGGTGCAGTGCTTGAGCTTCCCAAAACTGAATCCCTATACCAGGTCGCCATACAACAACTGAAGGCGGCCGAGGATGCCCTTTGCCTGGATAGGGGTATGCGGGACATGTTGGAGTCATGCGCGGCTGAGCTAACGGTCCGGTTCCCGGTCAAGATGGACGACGGTTCTCTCCGGATGTTCGAGGGGTACCGGGTACAGCACAATCTGGCCCGCGGCCCAGGAAAAGGCGGAATCCGCTATCATCCGTGGGTTGAATTGGACGAGGTCCGGGCTTTGGCCATGTGGATGACTTGGAAATGCGCTCTGATGGAGCTCCCGTTCGGCGGGGCAAAAGGTGGCGTTGCCTGCCAACCCAAAGACCTGTCCGAACGTGAATTGGAGCACCTGACTCGCCGTTACGCCTCTGAGATTGCCGTTCTCATCGGCGCGGACCGAGACATCCCAGCTCCCGACGTGAATACCGATGCCAGGATCATGGCCTGGTTCCTGGACACCATCAGCATGCATAGAGGCTATCTCTCTCCCGAGGTTGTGACCGGCAAACCTTTGAGCCTAGGTGGGACGGTTGGAAGGGTCGAAGCGACTGGCCGGGGCGTGATGATCTCCGCTCTGGAAACTCTGAAGCACCTGGCCCTCCCTGCGGAAAGCGCACGCGTTGTTGTCCAGGGTTACGGCAATGTTGGGTTCCACGCCGCCAAGCTGCTGCGGGAAGCCGGCTGCAACATAGTCGCTGCGTCCGACTCCTCCGGTGGGGTCTATAACCCCGCCGGCCTGGACCCCGATAAGTTGGGCAGGTTCAAGAAGTCCGGAGGGCGGCTGTTTGAATACCAAGATGGCGACTCTTTGACCAACGAAGAACTGTTGACTCTTCCCTGCGAGATCCTCGTCCCGGCGGCCATGGAGAGCCAGCTCACCGGTGTAAACGCCGGCCAGGTCCAGACCAGGGCTGTGGTTGAGGGAGCCAATGGTCCAACTACTCCTGAAGCAGACCAGATATTCAAAGACCGGGGAATCCTCGTCATTCCGGACATACTGGCAAATGCCGGCGGTGTGGTAGTTTCGTATTTGGAGTGGGTGCAAGACCGGCAGCGCTACTTCCTGGACCTGGAGGAAGTGGATTTCCGGTTGGATAAACTCATGAAGCGCGGCTACTCCCAGGTGCTGGCGGCAGCCGAAAAGACCGGTGTCACCATGAGGGAGGCCGCATTGACCATCGCGGTCAAACGCGTGGTCGACACTACCCGTGATCGAGGGATCTACCCCTAGTAGATGATAAGGGCCCGCTGATAGCAGGCCTCGAAGCCATTCGCAACAACCATTCGATAGAACCGAGGTCTGCGTTGATTGTTGGAGTGTTGAGGGAAACATTTCCCTCTGAACGGCGTGTGGCGCTGGTGCCGGGAGCAGTCTCCAAGCTGGTCTCAACGGGCTTGGAGGTATTGTTGGAGGCCGGCGCCGGTGCAGAATCGGGTATCACCGACGCCGAATATGAGGGCGCGGGAGCGAGGATCGCCGATAACCGCTCCCAGGTGTTTGCCGAAGCCGGCATCATAGTGCAGGTGCGTGGTCTCGGCGCCAACTCCGAGTTAGGCCTCCACGACCTAGAGTTCCTGCGCCCTGGCCAAGTCATGTTGGGATTCTTGAACCCTCTGGGAGAGCCTGATTCGATGTCGGCGTTGGCGGCCACCGGAGTGACTTCCTTGGCCCTGGATCTGCTGCCACGGATCAGCCGCGCCCAATCCATGGATGCTCTGTCCTCAATGGCCATGGTGGCTGGGTATAAATCGGTCCTGCTGGCGGCCCAGGCTCTGCCCCGGATGTTTCCCATGATGATGACCGCTGCCGGGACAATGACCCCGGCCCGGGTGTTTGTTATCGGGGCCGGTGTTGCTGGACTCCAGGCGATCGCCACGGCCAGACGGCTTGGCGCGGTCGTCGAGGCTTACGACATTCGCTCCGCGGCCCGGGAGGAAGTCGAGAGCCTCGGAGCCAGATTCGTCGACCTCTCCATGGATGCTTTAGGTGAAGGCGCCGGTGGCTATGCAAAAGAGATGGACGAGGAGTTCTACCGGCGGCAGAGAGAGGAGATGGCCAAGGTTGTGGCCGCCAATGATGTGGTCATCACCACCGCGGCGGTGCCCGGCCGGACCGCGCCGGTCTTGGTCACCGACGAGATGGTCCAGGGCATGAAGCCGGGCTCCGTGATCGTAGACCTTGCGGCGGAGGCCGGGGGAAACTGCGAATCGACCGTACCCGGCGAAACGATCGTAACCCACGGAGTTACGGTTCTGGGTCCTGTGAATCTGCCTTCCACTGTGCCGTACCACGCCAGCCAGATGTTCGCCAACAATGTGGCCGCATTCTTGGGCTACCTGATAAAAGATGGCCAGCTCAACTTGGACATGGACGAGCCGGTCATCAGCGAGACTCTGGTCACCCACCTGGGAGAGGTGGTCAATGACCGTGTGAAAGAGCTGGCCGGTCTGGCCCCGGCCGGCCACGACGAATACGGGGAAGATGTTGCCTGTTACGGGAGCGTGAGTGTCGATGGATAGCTTGGTTTTTTCCCTGACTGTGTTTGTTCTTGCCCTGTTCGTGGGTTTCGAAGTGATCACCAAGGTCCCGGCCCTCCTGCACACCCCTCTTATGTCCGGCGCCAACGCCATCTCTGGAATCACCTTGGTCGGCGCGTTGATGGCCAGCCAGGGAGACCAAGAGACACTGGCTATCGCGCTGGGATTCTTTGCCATCGCATTGGCAACGACCAACGTGGTGGGAGGGTTCCTGATCACCCACCGCATGCTGAAGAAGTTCCGGCGGAGAGACTGACTTGTCTGATTCAGCCGTAGAACTGATCTATCTGGCTGCTGCGGCCCTGTTCGTCTTGGGCCTCAGAGGTCTATCGCATCCAAGCACCGCGGTGAGAGGCAATTTTCTAGCCGCGAGCGCCATGCTGACCGCCGTGGTGGTTACCCTTGTCGAAAGGGGAGTCGTCGATTACGAGGTCATCGTGGCGGGAATGGTCGTCGGCGCTTTGGCTGGGACGGCCTTGGCTGTGCGGGCTTCCCTTACTGCGATGCCACAGCTGGTCGCCCTCTTCAACGGCCTGGGTGGAGGAGCATCCGCCTTGGTTGCGGCGGTTGCCTTGGAGCGAAGCGCTGGGGCGGCTGGAGTAAGCGAGATTCAAGTTACAGGGTCCGTGGGTGCATCCGCATTGGTCGGCGCCGTCACCTTCTGCGGCAGCGCCGTCGCTTTCGGCAAACTTCAGCGTCTGCTGCCCGAGCGCCCTATGACTCTGCCCGGCCATCACCTCCTGAACGGAATTCTGTTCCCGGTCTGCCTCGGGCTGATCGCGTGGTTGGCTGTGGAGTCCGGTTCCACTCCGGTCTTCTGGACGCTGGTTGGGGTTGCCAGCCTGCTTGGATTGTTATTGGTGGCGCCGATCGGCGGGGCCGACATGCCGGTGGCCATATCTCTCCTAAACTCCTGTTCCGGCCTGGCGGCAGCAGCTACTGGCTTCGCGTTGGACAGCAACATCCTCATAATCGCTGGGTCGTTGGTTGGAGCAGCAGGACTGATCCTAACGTTGAATATGTCCCGGGCCATGAACCGGTCTTTGGCCAACGTTTTCTTCGCCGGTGTGGGGGCGCCTGTGGCCGCTGCAGGGGATGTTGAAGATATCTACACCGGCCACGTGAAATCTTCCAGCCCGGAGGAAGTGGCCATGCTGTTGGAAGATGCCAGGAGGGTAGTCATAGCGCCCGGGTTTGGAATGGCCATCTCTCAAGCCCAGTACGCGGTCAGAGACCTGGCAAATCTCCTCGAATCTGCGGGTATCGAGGTCGAGTTCGCCATCCATCCGGTGGCCGGAAGGATGCCGGGCCACATGAACGTGGTGCTTGCGGAGGCCGATATCCCCTACGAGAGACTCAAAGACATGGACCAGATCAACCCATCGTTCAGACAGACGGACGTGGTTCTGGTGATCGGCGCCAATGACGTGGTGAACCCGATGGCCCGTCAGTCCGACCCGGCGATCCCCATCGCTGGAATGCCTATCTTGGACGTGGACCAAGCACGCACCGTCATCGTGATCAAACGTAGTCTCAGCCCCGGGTTTGCCGGCATCCCTAACCCGCTCTTTGCCGCCGACAACACTCTCATGCTGTACGGGGACGCCAAGGAAATGGCCTTGCAACTTACGGCGGCCCTCCGCGAGAGCGACCGTATCCCGGCGCGGTAGGATCGCCTGGCCGGTAGACCCCCATCTATGCAAAGAGTCGGTCTGATTTTGCTCGTAACCCGGCCAAATCTTCCCTTGGTGCCCCACGAGCGCCTTCATATAATCGTCACAGGTTTGGAAACTCGGTTCATCGTACAGGCATCTCTCGTGAATACGCTGTAGCAGTGCCCAGAAGCACTGCGCAGGCGCTTCGCCGGAAGCCCGGAGCAATCAGCGCACAACCGCACCTCTTGAGATTCATGTAGGTGATAGATGGACGTAACTGCAGCGGACGGGTCCGCCCGCGACAGCTTGATCATAGACCGTGAACAGCTTTCGCATCTGTTGGTGTTATTGAAGGGAAGCGGCTATCAGGTAGTCGGGCCGACCATTGATCAAGAGGCCATCGTCTATGGCGAATTGGACTCACTTGATGACCTGCCTATCGGCTGGACCGACGTGCAAGACGGTGGCGAGTACCGCATCGCCAGGCGAGACGATCAGGCCCTCTTCGGCTACAACGTAGGCCCCCATTCTTGGAAGAAGTTCCTCTTTCCCTCATCTCTGCGTCTGTTGGAGATGGAACGGACAGAAGATGGGTTCCGGGTCGTCCCGCGGGCCGACGACCCTCCCAAATATGCCTTTATCGGCATGCGCTCCTGTGAGATTCATGCCATGGCCATCCAGGACAAGGTTTTCACGGGCGGCGCTCATTCTGATCCTCATTACACGGCGCTGCGGGAGCGGGTGTTCGTGGTCGCCGTCAACTGCGCTCAGGCCGGCGGAACGTGCTTCTGCGTTTCCATGGACACGGGCCCCAAATCCACGTTCGGCTACGATATTTCTCTGACCGAACTCTTGGACGGCGGCAACCACCGTTTCTTGGCGGAGGCCGGTTCCGAGCAGGGGCAAACGCTCATCGACCAGATCACCTCCAGGCCGGCCGGTGATGATGAGGTCCAAGCGGCGGAAGACCTGCTGGCGGCAACCGCGCGGACCATGGGCCGGTCGATGGACACCGCTGACATCAAAGACCTTCTCTACCGGAACCTGGAGAACCCGCAATGGGACGACGTTGCCTCCCGGTGTCTGACCTGCGCCAACTGCACCATGGTCTGCCCAACATGCTTCTGTACCACCGTGGAAGACACCACAGACCTAACCGGAGACCACGCCGAGCGTTGGAGGCATTGGGATTCCTGTTTCACCCTAGATTTCTCCTACATCCACGGCGGCCACGCCCGGTCCAGCGCCAAGTCGCGTTACCGCCAATGGATGACCCACAAACTGGCAACCTGGTCCGACCAGTTCGGAACGTCAGGCTGCGTGGGCTGTGGACGTTGCATATCCTGGTGCCCGGTGGCCATCGACATCACCCAGGAAGTGAAAGTGATCCGGGATAGCGAGACTGTGGAGCCCGATTACCCGGACCAGGAGGTTGACCCATGATCCGAGGACTAGGGCCGATTCTGGCCGAACATCACATGCTGAAAGGCCTCGCCCCTGAACACTTGGAGCTGCTGACGGGCTGCGCCGCAAACGCGGTGTTCCAGCCCGGTGAATACCTGATCCGCGAGGGAGAAGACGCTAAGACGTTCTACCTGCTCCGGTCCGGAAAGATCGCCATAGAGATAGCCGCTCCGGGTAAAGGTTCAGTTCCCATCCAGACCATCGGCGAGAACGAGGTATTGGGCTGGTCTTGGTTGATCCCTCCCCACCAATGGCGCTTCGACGGCAGGGCGGTGGAGCTGACGCGGGCCATCGCTTTGGATGGTGAGTGTCTGCGCGGCAAATGCTCTGAAGACCACCGGTTCGGCTATGAGATGCTGCTCCGCATCACCCAGGTCATGACCAAGCGGCTGGAGGCCGCCAGACTGCAATTGATGGACCTCTACGGAAGCAATCCGTGAGCACGGCAATTAGAAACGACCCCATGACGCCGGCTCTCTACCGCGTCGACCGCGTGCGGCGCGAGATGCAGGACACCTGCACCCTTGATCTAAGTCCGGCCAACGGGGGTCCCGGCCCGGCATTTCTTCCGGGCCAGTTCAACATGCTATATGTCTTTGGGGTGGGCGAGGTGCCCATCTCCATAAGCGGAGACCCCACCCGCCCTGAATCCATGGCCCACACCGTTCGCGGAGTGGGATCTGTTACCGAAGCCATCGCCCGGTTGAAAAAGGGCGAGGCGCTGGGCGTGAGAGGTCCCTTCGGGCAAGGTTGGCCGGTGGAAAAAGCCGCGGGAAAAGACGTGCTCATAATCGCTGGGGGGATCGGCTTGGCCCCGCTCCGTCCTGTGATCTATAGCGTCTTGGCCAGCCCGGAAAGATTCGGAAGATTGATCGTTCTCTACGGCGCCCGCTCCCCTGCCGAAGTCCTCTACGCCAGGGAGTTGGCCCGGTGGCGCCGCCGCGGCGCTCAAGTATCGGCAACGGTCGACCGGTCAGACGATGGCTGGGAAGGCGAGGTCGGCGTGGTGACCAAGCTGATTCCTGCCGCCTCGTTCGACCCGGAGAACACTGCCGCGTTCATCTGCGGGCCGGAGATCATGATGCGCTTTACCCTCAAAGAGCTTGAGCAAGCCGGGGTGGCCGACTCCAGCATATATGTGTCGATGGAGAGGAACATGAAGTGCGCCGTGGGTTTCTGCGGGCACTGCCAATTCGGACCCACTTTCTTATGTAAAGACGGCCCGGTCTTTCCTTACGATCAGGTCAAGAGTCTTCTGCTTACACGGGAGGTGTGACGTGCCAGCCCGTCGAAAACCCAAACTAGCCGTCTGGAAATTCGCGTCCTGTGATGGGTGCCAGCTCAGCGCCATCGACCTGGAAGATGAACTTCTGGCCTTGGCCGGCGCGGTCCAGTTCGCCAATTTCCCGGAGGTTTCCAGGGCCGTCATGAAGGGACCCTACGATGTTTCTCTGGTGGAAGGCTCGATCACCACGCCCGACGACGCCGAGCGCATACAGCAGGTGCGAAAAGACTCGAAAGTGCTGATCACCATCGGGGCGTGCGCCACCTCCGGAGGCATCCAAGCCTTGAGGAATTTTCAAGACGTTAAGGAGTTCACCTCCACGGTCTACGCGACCCCTGCTTACATCCAGACCCTGGAGACCTCAACACCCATAGCCGACCACGTGACGGTTGATTTTGAACTCCGCGGCTGTCCGGTGAATAAGTACCAATTGCTTGAGGTGGTGAACGCCTTCCTCAACGGACGCAAGCCCAACATCGCAGGCTACAGCGTCTGCGTGGAGTGCAAGAGGGCCGGCCACGTTTGCACCATGGTGGCTCGCGGAACCCCGTGCCTTGGCCCGGTCACACAGGCCGGCTGCGGGGCCATCTGTCCTGGCTACGACCGGGCCTGCTTCGGTTGCTTCGGGCCCATGGAAACGCCCAACACCGGATCGTTGTCGGAGCGCTGGCGTGGGATGGGTTCGCAACGTCTGGATGTCGTCAGGGCATTCCGCACCTACAACGCCAACGCCCCCGCGTTCAAGGAAGAGGGCGACGCCCATGACCAGTAACCGGAGAAGGACGATCAAGGTCGACTATCTCGCCCGTGTGGAGGGTGAGGGCGGCCTGTACGTTAGGGTGCGGAATAACCAGGTTGAAGAGGTCGAACTCCGCATCTTCGAGCCACCCCGCTTTTTTGAGGCCTTCCTGCGGGGACGCCGGTTCGATGAAGCGCCCGACATCACGGCACGTATCTGCGGCATCTGCCCTGTTGCATATCAGATGAGTGCATCCACGGCCATGGAGAACGCCTTCGGTGTAGAGGTGGACGGCCAGCTCCGGGCGCTCCGCCGCCTTCTCTACTGCGGTGAGTGGATCGAGAGCCATGCCCTCCACGTGTTCCTGCTGCATGCTCCCGATTTTCTTGGCTATGAGGACTCCATCCAGATGGCACAGGACCATCCGGAACTGGTGGAACAGGGTCTCCGGCTCAAGAAGATCGGCAACGAACTGATGCGGCTGATCGGGGGCAGGGAGATCCACCCCATCAACGTAAAGGTCGGCGGGTTCTACCGGACGCCGAGACGTTCGGAATTGGACGAGGTCTACGAACAACTCAAATGGGCCCGGCAGACGGCCCTGGATACAGTGCGCTTGACCGGTACGCTTTCATTCCCCGACTTCGAGCCGGACTACGCTTTTGTGGCCATGCGTCATTCCGAAGACTACTTGCCCATCGATGGACGAATAGTCTCAAACCGTGGCCTGGACATCGCCATCTCAGAGTATGACCAGCATTTCTCCGAGGAGCATGCCGCTCATTCCAACGCCCTGCAGTCGGTGCTGGCCGGCGTCGGCCCGTATCTGACCGGGCCTTTGGCACGCTACAACCTGAACTTCGATCAGCTTCCCCTGGAGGTGCAGGCAGCCGCCAGAGAGGCGGGGCTCTCGGAACAGTGCCGCAACCCCTTCCAGAGCATAATCGTGCGCAGCATCGAACTCATGTATGCCTGCGATGAAGCCCTGCGTCTTATCGAACAATACGAGCAGCCTGAGCAGCCGAGTATTCAGATGAGTCCGAAAGCCTCCACCGGTCACGGCTGCACCGAAGCCCCCAGGGGCATCCTCTATCACAGGTATAGCCTGGACGATGAAGGTGCGATCTTGGATGCCAAGATCGTCCCGCCAACCTCCCAGAACCAGACCAGCATGGAAAGCGACCTGCGGCTGTACGTTCCGGACCGGTTGGACCTCACCCATTCCCAACTCACCCATGAGTGTGAGCAGTTGATCCGGGCCTACGACCCGTGCATCTCCTGCGCCACCCATTTCTTGGACCTCACCCTGGTGCGAGGTGAATGACGTCATGTTGGTGATCGGAATAGGAAATGAATACAGAAGCGACGACGGCGTTGGACTTGCGGTGGCGGTCCATCTGCAAGATATGAATCTGGAAGATGTCACCGTGATTACCAATTCTGGCGACGGGGCCGACCTGCTCGAGATCCTTCTCGAAGCCGAAGACGTGGCGCTGGTGGATGCGGTTAACTCCAGTGGCAAGCCGGGTTGTGTCCACCGCTTGGATTCGAGGGAGACCGAAAACTGGGACCGTTACTCCGGTTTCTCCACTCACGGGTTCGGGGTGGGGCAGGCGGTCCGAATGGCCAAGGCTTTGGGCCAGCTTCCGCCGCGATTGGTCCTCTTTGGGATCGAAGGCGCGAATTTTGAACCGGGAGTTGGTCTCTCACCGGAAGTTGCCGCAGCGGCAGAAGTTGTGGCCGGACTGATCCGGAAGGAGGTCTTGTGCACGAACAGGGTATAGCCCGCGACCTGGTGAAAAAGGCTCTGGAAGAAGCGGCTGCCGACGGCAGCTGCCAGATCAGTGGACTGAATATCCTTCTCGGCCCCATGGGGTTCGCCGCGAAAAACTCCCTGGAATCGGCGCTCCGGCAGGCCATGCTCGGCACCGAAGCCGAGGGCGCTCACGTCAATGTGAAGGAGACCGGAGATGGCGGAATAGTCTTGGAGTCGATCGAAGTGGAAGAGGTCATCTGATGTGCGCAGCTTTACCGGCCCGAGTGGTTGAGATTCTGGGATCCGGGCGGGCTTCGGTGGAACAAAGCGGGGTCGTTCGTCAGGTAAGCGTTCAATTGCTGCCGGATTTGCAGGAAGGGGAATACGTCCTTCTTAACCTGGGCGTTGCGGTGCAGAGACTGAGCGCGGATGAGGCCCAAGAGGTGTTGGACCTCTGGCAAGAGATAAATTCGACTTTTCAGTAATACGAAAGACGGCGCGATAAGTGAGGAGGTTGGACCGGATGGGACGGACCGCGAAAACAGGGGCTTACCTGGCCCTTTTGACGGCGATAATCAGTGGGGTGTCGGTCTACGTCAATTCTTTTGGCGTGAAGCACTCCCCGGACCCCTTTGTTTACACCACGGCCAAGAACCTGATAGTGGGCGCCACTCTGGCGGCGCTGATAGTCCTTCCCACGGCACTGAACGAGCTACGGAGGCTATCCGGCAGACAGTGGCTGGCGTTGTTCTCTCTAGGAATCGTCGGTGGCAGCGTGCCCTTCCTGCTGTTCTTCTACGGTTTGCAGGAGGCAACAGCGCCCAGCGCGGCTTTCATTCACAAAACCCTTTTTGTCTGGGTGGCGATCATGGCAGTCCCGTTCCTGAAAGAAAGTCTCGGACGATGGCAGTTATTGGCTTTGGCCGTCTTGGTTGTCGGTCAGCTGGTGCTGGTGGGCCGCCCGGCCAGTTGGGACCTGGGCTTGGCCGAGCTGTTGATCCTGATCGCCACTATGTTTTGGGCTGTTGAAGCCGTTGCGGCCCGGCGCATCATGGCTGGAATCAGCGCGCGAGTGGCGGTGCTCGGCCGGATGGGTTTCGGCTCTTTGACCATGCTGGGATTCCTGATGGTGAGCGGCAGGATGGACACGTTCACGTCCATGGGCGGCGAGCAGTGGGGGTGGATCGTACTCACATCTGCGTTCCTCACCGCCTTTGTTCTTGGCTATTATGGGGCCCTGAAACATGCCCCGGCGGTATTGGTGGCCAGCGTGCTGGTCCTGGGCTCGGTGATCACTTCCGTCCTGCACGCCATCTTTTCGGGGCGGACCTATTCGCCTGAGCAGGTGGCCGGGTTCGTGCTGGTGCTGACAGCAGCGGCCTTGTGGGTGCAGGTCGGCCGGTCCCCGTCGCTCAGTGGGACGCCGGCGGCGGAGGTGGCCCATGAAGGACGGTAAGCTGCTCTTCGCCCACTACGCTCTTATGCCCAACCGGTTGGGCTACTGCGGCGGCAGCGACGCCCAGACCCTGTTCGACTATTGCGAGGCAGGGGAGTCAGACCTGGGCATGGACCCACTGATCCGCCAATTCCAGGCTGCATTTCCCTATCTCCAGTTCATCGCCGGGGCCAACAAGATCGCGAACCCGCTGGACCCGCGTGTGGTAGAGGCCTACTGGGTCGGGAACCAGCTCTTAGACCGGGTTGAGATGACATCGTTCCACACCTACCTGATGGAGAAGATCGGTCCTCGGGTCTCGGCCAAGGCCATGAAATATCTCATCGGCAAGGCCCCCGCCGGCGCCCGGCCGCACCACAGCTTCCATGTACTGGATGTGTCCATGAGAACTGGGGCTCTGCGGGAGAACCTCGAAGATCTGGACCACTGCCGGATAAGTTGGGGGATGGTCGACCGGGTGGAAGGCGACACTCTAGTGGTCTGGCGGCAGCCGCTGCAGTTCCAAGAGGGTCTCCTAGCCTTGGGAGAACCTGAGGAGTACTGGGGGTTCTACCGGGCTGGAGGACGAGGTTACCTGGACACACCTCAACCTGGGGAGATCGTTTCGCTCCATTGGGAGTGGGTCTGTGACCGCCTGGACCAGTCCCAGGTGGTAGCTTTAGAAGGCCAGACCAGGTTCCATCTGGAATTGGCCAATCAGACGTTATAAGTAAGGGGTCAGTCTATGGCATACGGCACCATCAGGGGCTGGCTGGAAGACCAACTGCAAGAGATTCGGTCCACCGGCTTATTCAAAGAGGAGCGGCCCATCACCACCCCCCAGGGGGCCGAGATAGAGACCGCTGACGGCCCATGCATCAACTTCTGTGCCAATAATTACCTGGGCATGGCAAATCATCCGGAGGTCCTGGCCGCGGTGGCCGACGGGTTGAAGTCCCACGGGTTCGGCATGGCCTCGGTCCGGTTTATCTGCGGAACCCAGGATATCCATAGGAACTTGGAGCGGCGGATCAGCGAATTCCTGGGATCTGAAGACACGGTCCTCTACAGTTCTTGCTTCGACGCCAACACCGGACTGTTCGAAACGTTATTTGGCCAAGACGATGCCATCGTCAGTGACGCCCTCAATCACGCCAGCATCATCGACGGCGTCCGTCTGTGCCGGGCCCAACGAAAGGTCTACCGCCACAATGACATGGAAGATTTAGAGGAGAAGCTCAAAGAGACGGCCGAAGCGCGGTTCCGCATCATCTCCACCGACGGCGTCTTCAGCATGCAGGGCGACTTGGCCGACCTGGAAAAGATCTGCGACCTGGCTGACAAGTATGACGCTCTGGTGATGGTGGACGACTCCCACGCCACGGGCATCCTGGGCCCTGGAGGCAAGGGCACTCCGGCAGAGCTGGGGGTGGCCGACCGGGTGGATATCATCACCAGCACGCTGGGCAAGACCCTGGGCGGCGCAACGGGTGGGTTCACCTCGGCCAGGCAAGGAATCATCGACCTGCTGCGGCAGCGGTCGCGGCCATACCTGTTCTCCAACACACTGGCCCCTCCGGCGGTCTTGGGGGCCACCAAGGCGTTGGAACTGGTCCAAGCCAAGCCGGAACTGCGGGAGAAACTCTGGGAGAACACGGCATACTTCCGGACAAATATGACCGGGTTAGGATTTGAGATAGTGCCGGGCAGCCACCCCATCGTTCCGGTGATGTTGGGCGAAGAACTGCACGCGGTGGAGATGGCATCGGAACTCAATAACAGGGGAATCTTCGTGGTCGGTTTCAGTTTCCCTGTCGTTCCCCGCGGCGAAGCCCGCATCAGAGTCCAGCTATCCGCCGCCCACACGAAAGAACACCTGGACCGGGCGCTGGCTGAGTTTGAAACTGTGGGGAAGGAACTGGGTGTTATCTCCCGATGAGACGGATCCTGGTCACCGGAGCATCTGGGCAGATCGGGTCGGAGTTGGTGCCCGCGCTGCGAGAATCATACGGAGCCGAAAACGTCATCGCCGGACGCCACTCCCGTCCGCTAACCGATGAGACCACGGAAGGCGGGCCATCGGCAGAGGTGGACGTTACCGACCGGGCTTCTCTGGCGCAGGTTGTGAAAAGCATGGATATCGATTCCATCTACCATTTGGGATCGGTATTGTCGGCCGCCGCCGAACGGGAACGGGACCGCTCCCACGCCGTAAATGTGACCGGCCTGATCAACGTCTTGGAGGTTGCTGCACAGCACTCACTGGAGCGGGTGATCCTTCCCAGTTCCATTGGAGCCTTCGGGCCGGACACACCCAGAGATAACACGCCTAATGACACGATTCAGAGACCCACATCGCTCTACGGCATCGCCAAGGTGTTCGGCGAGTTGATGGGGAATTACTATTCTGAATCTCTGGGCTTGGATGTTAGAGGAGTGCGTCTGCCAGGGATAATGAGCTGGAAGGTCGAGCCTACCAGCGGCACCACCGATTACGCCGTAGCCGCCTTTTACGGGGCGGTCCGGAATGGGCGTTACACCTGCTATCTGAAAGAGGGCACCTACCTGCCCATGATGTACATGCCCGACGCGGTGTCCGCGTTGATGCAGGTGGCCGAGGCAGACAGGACACGCCTACGGCATCATGCGGACTTCAATGTGAATGCCATGAGTTTCGCTCCGGAAGAATTGGCTGGGGCGATCAAGGAAAGGATGCCTGAATTCCGGATGGATTTTGAGATAGACCCGGTCCGCCAGGCCATCGCCGATTCCTGGCCCAACTCCCTGGATGACTCCGTTGCGCGCCAAGAGTGGGACTGGCGGCCGAGATATGGCCTATCGGAAGTGGTGGACGACATGCTGGAGAACCTGGAACGCAAGCTCTTACGGGAGTGAGATTCGCCCCATAACCAGACTGAGAAGCCGGAAAATGAGAACAGGCCCGGCTGCACGCCGCGCCTGTTCGGTCGGTCTAGCCCTGACGCCGCATTTCCGGCGATCACTGCCGGATTCTCACGCTCTTTCGTTCTAGCCAGTGAGGGGTTGGTCAACCTCGCGGCCCCGCAGGCTTACTGGTCCCCTGCCGGCCTAACACCCGATCAATACCCGGCCGGCAAAGGTGCGAAAAGGGAACTTCCACTGATGATTCGCTACGAATACCATAAACACCTCCTGCCGACAAATTGGATGCGGGCAGCGGTCCCGCTCCTATCTATATTATACAGTATTCATGAATTTGATATAGATGGATACGTAGATTTAGGTTCAAATCGCTACGAAATTCCTTGAATATATGCCATATATTTCGCATTAAATATAGTTTATGCAATTATTAGAGTTTTACAATACAGAGACCTTGTCCGGCATGTTCCGGTCGGGCCCAAGACCGCCGGGCAAGAACAGCTTGGAGCGGGCGCCATGACTCCCGGAGCGGACCGGTTGTGGCACGCCCTGCCGCTGGAGCAGGTGCTGCCTGATCCTGAGCGGGCACTCACCGGCCTAACGGCGGAAGAGGCCGCCAGGCGGTTGGAGCATTACGGCCCCAACAGGCTGGTGGAGACGCCGCCGGTTTCTTCGCTTGCGTTGCTGCTCAGGGAGTTTCGCAGCTTCCTTGTATTGATCCTCATTTCCGCCGCCACGTTATTGTTTATCGTAGGCGCCGTGGACGACGATCCCGGCCGGTTCATCGACGCTACTTTGATCCTCCTCATCGTGCTCTTCAACGGGGCCTTGGGCTTCGTACAGAACTACCGCGCCCAACGCGGGATCGAAGCCCTCAGAAAGCTTTCCGCTCCCACGGCGGTTTACCTGAGGGACGGCGTCGTGGTCACCGGCGATACGGCGAACTTGGTGCCGGGCGACATTGTCCTGGTCGAGGAGGGAGACCGCGTCCCTGCGGACGGCCGCCTCATCGAGGCATTCGATCTGCGCGTGGACGAGTCGGGTCTAACGGGAGAGAGCCTGCCGGTGGCCAAGCAGCCCGGCCTGCTCGAAACAGCCACGAACCTGGCAGAACGTTCCAACATGGTCTACATGAGCACCGTAACTCTCCGTGGCCGCGCCAGATACTTAGTCACCGACACCGGAATGGCGTCGGAGATGGGGAAGATCGCCGCGGAGATCCAAGGAGCGGAAGAACGGCCAACCGCCTTCCAGCGGGAGGTCGATACCCTGGGCAGGCGCATCACCTCCATGATCGCCGTGTTGATAGCGGTCATCGTGGTGGTCCAGTTGACCGTCAGCGGGTTCACCCTGCTTGAAACGTTCATCTCGGCCGTAGCCCTGGCCGTGGCGGCGATCCCAGAGGGTCTGCCTGTAGTCCTGACCTTGGCGTTGGCGTTCGGCACTAGGAGGATGCTGGAACGAAATGCGTTGGTGCGCAGCCTGCCGGTCGTGGAGATCGTTGGTGGCGCTGACGTTATCTGTACCGACAAGACCGGCACCATCACCGAGGGGCGAATGGGCCTCCGGATATTGGAGCAGCCGGGATCGTGGTTCGAACTGGTCAGCGCCTCTTCCGGGATCGGCGTGTTCGTGGATGAAACCGGAGACCCCGTGGACCAGAGCGACAGCCTGGCGATGTTGGCGGCAGGCCTATGCAATAACGCCACCGTAGACGCTTCAGGCAATCTCCGGGGCGACCCCACGGAGACCGCGCTTTTGGAAGGGGCATTGGCGGCTGGGGTGGACCTGGATTCCTACTTCAGGATAGATGAGATACCTTTCTCTTCTGAACGCAAGATGATGAGCGTGGTGGTGGGCAAGGACCAGCGCCGCTTCGTTCTGGCCAAGGGCGCTCCGGAAGTTGTCATCCCTCGATGTTCGGCAGTAAGGCGAAAAGAAGGGGATGCTCCCTTAACCGACGAGGGCCGGGAAGACCTGCTTGCAAAGAACGAGGAACTGGCCGCCCGGGCTCTTCGTTTGTTGGCTTTGGCGTACAAAGAACTGCCCTCCGGCGGGGAATGGAGTGGCGAAAACAGCAGCCTTCTGGAAGAAGGCCTGACCTTCCTGGGTCTCGCTGGAATCAGCGACCCGCCCAGGGATGAAGTTGCCGCCGCCGTGGCTTTAGCCGGACGCGCCGGTATCAGGATCGTGATGATCACCGGAGACAACCGCGCCACGGCTCTGGCGGTGGCCCGGGATGTGGGCCTGCCAGGGGAGTGTCTGGAGGGGCGGGAATTAGAGGGATTGGACGAAGAAGAGATCGACCGGACCGTGAGGCGGTACGGCATCTATGCCAGGGCGGAACCGCTCCACAAACTGCGCATCCTGCGCGCCCTCCAGGAACAGGGCGCCATCGTGGTGATGACCGGAGACGGAGTAAATGACGCCCCGGCGTTGAAGAGCGCAGATGTTGGTATCGCCATGGGAATCCGGGGAACAGACGTCGCCAAGGACGCCTCGGGAATGGTCCTGATGGATGACAATTTTGCCACCATCGTGGCGGCGGTTGAAGAAGGCCGGCGCATCTTCGCCAACATCAAGAAGTTCGTCAACTATCTGCTGATCGGGAACCTGGCGGAGGTGTTGGTCGTTCTCATCGCCTCGGTCTTTGGCTACCTGCCCATCACGGCTGTACAGATACTTTGGATCAACCTGGTTACGGACAGCGGCCCGGCAGTGGCCCTGGGAATAGACCCGGCCGCCCCTGGGATCATGGACCAGGGGCCTGCCCGCGGCGGTGTCATAACCGCCGGTATGTATGCCCTGATAATCTCCGTAGGCGCCGTGATGGCTGCGATCATATTGGGCAGTTTCTTCCTAGTGCTGCATCTTGAAGACCTGGAAACCGCCCGGACCATGACTTTCACCGCTTTTGTGCTCCAAGAATACTTGAGGCTGGGGGTGATCCGGCACCAGGAGG
>CAYXDE010000038.1:0-29845 GCA_964463525.1 uncultured Dehalococcoidia bacterium
GCTCCAAGGTCTCTTTGATCACAGTGCAGGCCAGTTCTTCCGCCGGCACATCCCTGAGTGTTCCGCCGAAATTGCCCACGGCAGTCCTGACTGGTGAAACGATGGCTACGCGTCGCATAGATCACTCCTAAAACGCCTCTGAAAATTGTTCCCGTAATGATAACGGTTTTGGCGCGGGTGTGTCGAATACTGGAGACGCGTACGCTTCGAACGAAAAAAGGCCGGTGGATCCTGCACCGGCCTTTTCAGGGGAATGTCTTTGGTTGAAGCTGTTTCTACCTGCGGGCGGTGTCCATTCCCTCCAAGCGGTGTTCCAAGATCTTGAAGGTCTCTCGCCAGTCTTCGGGCGCCAGGTCAAATGCCTTCTCCGGGATGATGTCCGCCGCGCCGACCAAGAAAGACACCAAGGAGGAGTCCGTGAGCTTGGCGTCCAGGCCGGAAACAGAGCCGTTATCCCAAGGGGTTACAGCCATGACTTTGCCGGCTACTCCTTCCTCTAGGGAGTATTTCCCGTACGAGAGCCCCGCCATTCCAACGACCACGGCCCCGGCCAGCGCTGCGCCAACCACCAGACCAGCGGCCATGCCGCCCAGCCGGTCCGCCCAGCCCATGAATAGGCCGTAGACCAGTTTGCGGGCGATCCTGGAGGCCACCAAAGTGGCGGCGGCAGTTCCGGCGATCACCATCGCGTACGACAGGACCGTTACAAGGGACCCATCGGACAGATACCCTGCCAACCAAGATTCCGCTCCGCCCCTGAATTGTGCCGTCACCGCCAGGCCTGCAATCACTCCGATCACGACGAAGGCGGCGCGCACGATTCCGAACCACATGCCGGCCAGGCCGCCCGCCACCAAAGAGCCAAGCAGCACAAGATCAACCCAGTTCATAACGGCCCTCCTGTTACACAAAATCTTGACTACCTCTAATAGACATAATGCCTCCGCAAGTATTACGGCTGTGTTATCCACGCTTGAGGGGAATTCCGGCAGATCGGCGGTGGGGCAAACGGGGAAAATAGAAAAGGGCCGAGTCTCGTTTGCTCTCTCAACAAGCAGACCCGGCCCTTTTCATGGGGTTTGGGAGATTCATGTTACGGGGCAAGGCCTCCACGGAACAATAGGGCTTTGTCAGCAGTATTTTTTTGCGGAATCCGCCCTAGGCCTTCACACAACGATACGGTCCCTCAATGGTATAATTCCGCCACCGCTCAGCGTGCCATCCGAGTCGACCTTGGGTATCAGGCACATGGCCCGAGAGTCCCGGTCTGACTCCCGCCAGATATCGATATGGCTTCTAAGAAACCACAGGATTCCGGCCCCATGCCAGGGGCGAATGCGGCCGGCGAATCACAATTCCAGGCCTTGATCGAGACCGCCCTCGACATCGTGGTGGTCCTCAACTATGACGGCACCTTCCGTTATCTGAGTCCGTCCGTT
The DNA here is from genome assembly GCA_964463525.1 of uncultured Dehalococcoidia bacterium. GTDB lineage: Bacteria > Chloroflexota > Dehalococcoidia > Lucifugimonadales > UBA3495 > UBA9611. The sequence goes on from CAYXDE010000038.1 coordinate 1,440, forward strand.
CAGCGGACCACCGGCTACACTCCCGAAACGCTTATCGGCGAGAATGCCTTCTCCTATATGCATCCGGACGACGCCCGCGAACAATCCGAAGTGTTCGGCGTGATCGTCTCCGACCCTCAGTTGGCTACGCTTGGAGCCCCCCGGTCCTTCCGCTTCCGCCACAAAGATGGCCACTGGGTTGTACTGGAAGCCGTTAGCACCAAACTTCCAGAAGGTCCGGAACCTCCTGGCGTAGTGGTCAATGCCAGGGACGTTACGGAACGCGCACAAGCCCAGGAAGCGATGCGTGAGACGGCTGAATCGGACCGCCGCCTAGCACAGGAAAACGAGATCCTCGCAGAGGTTGGCCGCATTATCGGGTCCACTCTCAACATCGAAGAGGTGTTTGAGTTGTTTGCCGTCGAGGTCAGCAGGCTGATCGAGTTCGACATGATAGCCGCCAGCATCGTTGACCATGTCCGGCAGACCACCACATTCCGGTATTGGTCCGGCCCTGCTGAGTACCGGGATAGGTTCCAGACCACGGTGCCGTTGGAAGGGAGCGTAACCGGAAAAGTAGTGGCCAGCGGTGAGCCGGTGTTGGTCCACGGGTCGTCCCATGAAGATTTTCGGAGGACTTTTGCCCATCTTTCTGAGAGCCGAAAGGGGGGTGTCCTCTCTTGGCTCGGACTTCCGTTGGCGAACCGAGGGGTTACCATCGGCGCGCTGTTATTCTTCTCCTCGAAACAAAACGCCTTCTCAGACCTGGATATCGCTTTGGCAGGCCGGGTGAGTTATCAGATCGCGGGGGCCATCGACAACGCACAGTTATTCGACGGCCTCAACAACGCTGAAACGGCCCTAGCCGATGTCATAGACCGCAACCGGATGATATTGGAGACCGCCCACGACGCATTTATCGGAATCGACGACCGCGGGCAGGTGATCGCCTGGAATTCTCAAGCGGAATCAACCTTTGGCTGGACCGCCGGCGAAGCGATGAGGCAACGTATCGCAGACCTCATAATTCCCAACAGGCTCGCCGCAAAGCACCTGGCCGGATTCAAGAATTTCGTAACCACGGGCAAGAAAAGGTTATCCAAGGGACACACTGAGTTAGTGGCAAAGAACCGAGACGGCCATGAATTTCCTGTCGAGTTGACTGTCTCGCCGTTGAAATTGGGCGACCGGTATTACTTCTATGCTTTCATCAGGGACATAACTGACCGTAAGGAGGCAGAAGATGCGTTGCTACGGTCGGAGGAGCGGTTCAGGGCGGTCTATAACAACGCAGCCAACGGTATAGGCACCCGGGCGATCGACGGCACTCCCAAGGACCTCAATCCCGCCTTCTTGAACATGGTCGGTTACACCATGGATGAGATCAGAGAACTGGGGCCGGGCGTCCTATATGACATCAAGTATGAAGAGATAGAGAGGCGATTATTCGAGCGGGCTCTCAACGGCGAAGATATCCCTCCGTACGAGAAGGAATATATCCGTAAGGATGGCACCAGGGTGATTACCGAAGTCCGCGCCAGCTTGGAGCGGGACGATGACGGCGCCCCCATCGGAATAGTGGCGGTTGTCTCTGACATTACCGAGCGCCAATTGCTTGAAGATGAGATCGCACAATATACCAAGAGCTTGGAGTCAGCCTACGGGGAATTGCAGCAACTCGACCGGCTGAAAGATGAGTTCATCTCCACGGTTTCCCACGAATTGCGCACCCCCCTCACCTCCATAAAAGGTTCGGCTGAGATACTGCTCACCTACGATAATGAGGACCGGGAAACGCAGATGGAGTTTCTAAGAATCATCAATAAGGAGTGCGACCGGCTCACGCGCATGGTCACCGAAGTCCTGGACCTCTCGCGCATGGAATCCCGGGAGATGAACTGGAACTGGGGAGATGTGGACCTGCCAGAAGTAGTCTCCGCCGCGGTTGATGGGACCCAGTCTTTGCTTCTGCAGAAAGACCTCTCTATAGAGGTGGAATTAGACTCTCCTCTTCCCGTGATTTGGAACGACCGTGACCGGTTGGTCCAAGTGGTGACCAATCTGCTGAGTAACTCGATCAAGTTCACCCGACGAGGCGGAAACATCTGGATAAGGGCCAAAAGATCGTCCGACGTCGAATCAGACGGACTCGGCGAAAGATTGGAGGTCTGCGTTTCTGACACCGGCGTCGGCATCCCGGAATCGGAACACGAGAATATCTTCAAGAAATTCAAGCAGGTCTCAGAAACGCTCACCGACAAACCCACTGGCAGCGGGCTGGGTCTGCCGATCTGCAGGCAGATCGTCGAGTACGTGGGCGGCCGAATGTGGGTGGAAAGCACGCCGGGCAGGGGTAGTTCTTTCTATTTCACAGTCCCCGTCGCCGCCAAGGAACAGGAACGCCGGCCTCAACCGGAATTCAACGGGTTTTCCGCCGATACCGCCTGACCAGCTTCTCAGTTGGACCGTTCGGGCATCGCTCCAAGGCCTGGCCGCGTTCTAAGGACCGCTGATCAGGTCCAGATATTTGTACCCGGACCCAGTGTTGAAGAGGACCACCGATTCATCGGGGTCCAAGAACTTCTGGTCCAGCAGTTTCTTCAGTCCAACCAAAGTCGCCGCGCCTTCAGGCGCCGGGAAGATCCCTTCTGCGGTGGCCATCTCGTACATGGCCGCGATCATCTCCTGGTCGGAAACGGCCAGAGCCGTGCCTCCGGTCTCCCGGATGGCTTCTAGAATCAGGTAATCGGCAAATGGGTGGGGCACACGCAGCCCGTCTGCCTTGGTGGTGGCGTTCTCCCACATCTCCGAGCTATCGGCGCCTGCGTCGAAGGCGCGGACTATCGGCTGGCAGCCGTCGGCCTGCACCGATATGAACTTGGGCTGCTTGCCCTCGATCCAGCCAAGCTCCAGCAATTCTTTGAACCCTTTGTACATGCCGATGATTCCCGTGCCGCCGCCGGTGGGATAGATCACGGCGTCGGGCATCTTCCAGCCAAGCTGTTGGACCATCTCCAGACCCATCGACTTCTTACCCTCGGCCCGGTACGGCTCCTTCAGGGTTGAGAGGTCGAAGAACCCAAGTTCTTTGGCGACTGCAACCGCTTCGCGGCCGGCGTCGTTGATCAGGCCCTGAACCAGGTTCAATTCCGACCCCGCCACCAGCGTTTCTTTCTTGTTGGCGTCGGGGGCGTCTTGGGGCATGAAGACCTTGGTTTCCATGCCGGACCTGGCCCCATAGGCAGCGGCAGCTCCAGCGGCGTTTCCAGCCGAAGGCATGGTGAACCCGTCCACCTTTAGCTCAACTGCCTTGGAGACCGCTGCGGAGATGCCCCTGGCCTTGAAAGTGCCTGTCGGATTCAGGCCCTCGTCCTTTATATAGAGGTTCCTCATCCCCAGGTTTTGGGCCAGGTTCATCGACTTGACCAGAGGGGTGCCGCCCTCGCCCAGGGTGACGATGCTGCCGGGGTCGTCCACCGGGAGCAGTTCCGCATACCGCCACATGGAATCGGGCCGGCTCGCCAGGCTGTCACGGTCCACCTCGCGCCCCAACTTGGCCAGATCGTAGCGGGCGAACAACACCTTCTCGCAGCAGGGGCTGATGCCGATCAACTGCTCGTGGGGATAGCTCTTGCCGCAAACGGTGCAATCCAGATGGTCGATGTAACTGGTCATGGGGTCCCTGATCTCCTGCCTGATCGAGTCTGTCCTTACTATACCCCAGGAATCGGCCCGTGGGGGAGGAGTAAAGTCCCTCACTTGCCACGGGGCCAGCCGTTCAGTAACATGCCCGCTACATGTCCGGTGGAATCGACCCGCCTCTTCGGTAACAGAAAGGAGAACTATGAAACTGGTATTCTTCGACGATTTCAAACTGGGTGTCGTGAAGGACGAGACCGTTGTCGACGTGTCCGGCGCCGTAAGCGGCATCGAGCACACCTCACCCCAAGACCTGATCGGCAAGCTCATAGAGAATTTCCCCCAGCACCGGGCCTCGTTGCAGCAGGCTGCTGATAGCGGTTCCGGCAAACCCCTGAACCAGGTACGGCTGCGCTCCCCGCTGCCCAAGCCGCCCAACATCATCTGCATGGCTGTGAATTACATGGAGGACGGCACCCGGGACGAACCGGCCCCCATCAACGCCTTCCAGAAGTCGCCAAACGCGGTGATTGGCGACGGTGACACCATGGTGCTGCCCGACATCCCCGCCTCCATCTTTGAGGGCGAGGCCGAGATCGCTTTGGTCATCGGCAAGCGGGCCAGCAACGTGAAGTTAGAAGATGCCTACGACCACATCTTCGGCTATATCAACTTCATCGACGGTTCGGCCCGTGGTCTGCAGGCCGGCGGCAACACCTTCTATCAGATGAAGTCCAGGGACACTTTCGCGCCCATGGGGCCCTACCTGGTCACCGCCGATGAGATCGACGACCCCCAGAATCTGGACATCAAGCTCTGGGTCAATGAAGACCTGAAGCAGTCGTTCAACACCGACGACATGGCTCACAAGATACCCAGAATCATAGAGTGGGTGAGCTCCATCCACGAGTTGGAGCCGGGCGACGTAATCGCCACCGGCACCAACCACCGGGGCCTGAGCGCGCTCCAGAACGACGACAAGGTCGAGCTGGAAGTTCAGGGTCTGGGCACACTTCATTTCAGCATTCAAGACGATCTGAAGCGCACCTGGGACAGGACCACCCGCCTTGAGATGGCCGAGCAAGGCAAAGAGGGAACCACCCCGCAGGTAGGCGGGAAGTACGCTTAGGCCTAGCAAACTTACACCCATTCGTTCGAGTATTTGAAGAGGGCCCTACCGACATCTCGTCGGCAGGGCCCTCTCCGTCATTCCGGAGGAAGCCGGAATCCACTCCCCCAACTATGACCGGAACAACAGGATCGAAGTCGGTATATGACTCCAATCATCCCGATGTATAATCAGAAATCTTTTCGGAAAGACAGCCCGATTCTCAGGAGTTACCTCATGGCAGAAAACCCGGAAATTTCCATGGAAGAATTCAAGTTCATGGCCGACCGCGCAGGTCTGGGCATGGACCAGGCCGAACTGGAACACCTGAAACCCATCTACGAGCTGTACATGCAGTACACGGCGATGGTGCACTCTATAGATTTCGGCCCCGAGGAGATGGTGGTGGAGTTCCACCCGGATTAGCCCGGCAGACCGAATCCCATACAGGCTGATCAACCAGAATCGAGGGTGAAAAAAATCATGGCGCAGACAGACCAGAAATTACACCATCTAACCATCCATGAGGCCGGTAAGCTGCTGAAGAATGGCGAGCTTTCGCCGGTGGAATTGACCCAGGCTTTCTTCGACCGGATCGCCGACACCGACGACCGGCTGCACTCCTTCATCACGCTTTTGAACGAAGAGGCTATGAGCGAAGCCCGCGCCGCTGAAGCCGAGATTCGCGGCGGCCGGTACCGGGGCCCGCTCCACGGCATACCCATCGCCCTGAAAGACCTCTACGACACCGCCGGTATACGCACCACTTCTGGCTCCAGGGTCGATTTCGACCGCGTGCCGACCGCTGACTCGACGCCCACAGCCCGGCTGAAAGAGGCTGGCTCGATACTGCTGGGCAAGCTGGCCATGCACGAGTTTGCTTTGGGCGGCCCGGACTGGTCCACGCCCTTCGAACCTGCCTGTAACCCCTGGAACCTGGACCACATCACCGGCGGCTCCAGCAGCGGCTCGGCGTCAGCCGTTTCTTCGGGCCAGGCCATGGGCGCCCTTGGTTCTTGCACCGGCGGGTCCATACGCGGCCCGGCATCCCTCTGCGGCATAGTCGGTCTCAAGCCGACCTACGGCAGGGTCAGCCGCTCCGGAGTGGTCACCTTGAGTTGGTCCCAAGACCATGTCGGCCCCATGACCTGGACGGTGGAAGACAGCGCCTACATGCTGCAGGCCATCGCCGGACACGACCCCAAGGACCCCACCAGCAGCAAAGCGCCTGTGCCCGATTATTCCTTATCTCTCCGTGAGGACATAAGGGGTAAGACCTTCGGGCTGCCCCGGCACTATTTCTTCGACGCCGACCCCAGTGTCAGCGCCGAAGTGGTTTCCGTGGTGGAAAAGGCTGCCGGAGAGCTGGAGAAACTGGGCGCGAAGATCGAGACCATCGAGCTTCCCAGCCTGGAGTATGTTCGCGCCGCCAACACCATAATCATGGTCAGTGAGGCGTTCGCCTACCACGAGCCGAACCTCAGGACCCGGCCCCAGGACTTCGGGGACATCGTCAGAGCAAGGTTCCGGATCGGCGGTATGCTCAGCGCCGGGGACTACCTGCAGGCCCAGCGCTGCCGTCAGTGGAGCAAGCGGGAATTCGCCGATGCGCTGCGCAAGGTCGATTTCTTCCTGACGCCGACCATGACCCAGCCGGCAGCGGCCTTTGAGGGCTACGACCCCACGGACACCATCAGGGGCCGGAGCTTCACCGCCCCCTTCAACGTGACCGGGCTCCCGGCTATATCCGTGCCCTGCGGTTTCACTGAGGCCGGCCTGCCCGTGGGGATGCAGATAGCTGGGAAACCCTTCGACGAACCGGGCGTGATCCAGGCCGCGTACACCTACCAGCAGCACGCCCGCTGGTACGAAACCAGGCCCAATATCTAGGCCTAGTCGTCGGCGGGGGCGGGAGAAGGGGCAGACCTCGCTTCCTCGGGGAGTCCGTCTTCCCAGTCCAGGATCAAGACCCGGTCGGTCTTGTCCATGGACATGATTACGACTGCGCCCGCCAAACTGGTCGCCACTGACAGCGCGATGGTCAACTGGTAATCGTCGAAGAAGCCAAAGAGCACGCCGCCGATCCACCCGCCGGTGGCCATGCCCAGCATCGCTCCCGACAGCTGCCAGCCGAATGACCGGCCCAATGAGCCCTCGCCGTAATAGCGGCGGTTGATGATCGGGAAAGCCGACCCTTCGCCGCCGTAGCCGATGCCGAAGATCACCGCAAAGAGGTAGAAGCTCCAGGTGTCGCTGGTCCAGAACAACATCAACACCGGCAGTCCCTGCAGCACGTACATGACCGCCATGGTGCCCCTGGCGCCGAGGGAGTCGGCCAGCACCGGAGTTAGGAACCTGGTCAGGCCGCTGACCAATGCCAGGGCGCTGAGTACCCCTGCCGCCGCCACCGAGCCCACTCCGGCCAGCACGGCGATGGGGACGATGTAGACGATGACTATGGCGTGGGAAACGCAGCCCAGGTAATGGACCAGCACCAGCTTCCAGAAAGCCGAGGTGGACTGGATCGACGCCGCCCTGACCTTGTCCCGGACCATGCGTATCTCGCGTGTGAACTTCTGCTGAGTCTCCCCTGTCCAGGCGCCTCCGAACGGGTCTAGGCCCATGTCCGAGGGCCGGCTGCGGAAGAAGAATACGATGAGGGCCATAGCAGACCCGCACCCTAGTCCCAAGGCCCAGAAAGCCAACCGCCAATCGTAATGCGCCAGGAGGATGCCGATGAGGAGTGAAGTCCCCGCCGGTCCCACGCCTTGAGCGCATTGCAGCAGTCCAACTCCAACGCCCAATTTCTCCCGGAACCAGTAGGTGGCGGTGGTGATCAACACCACGTTGAGGCAGCTCTGAGTGACGCCCAGGAAGACCCCGTAGGCGACCCAGATATGCCAGACCTCAGTGGCCATCGCAGCGATGGCAGTGCCGATGAAGAAGCAGCCGACGCCCAAGAAGAGCACCTGGCGTCCGCCGTACTTGTCGGTGGCCATGCCGATGAATGGTGACAGCACCGCGCTCATAATGGCGGAGATGCCATAGGCTAATGTGATCGAACCTTGGCTCCAGCCGTATTCGTCCTGGAGGGGCAGGATGACCACGCCAAAGGCTTGGGTAATTGAACCGCCGCCCAGGTAAAGAAGCACGGACAGGCCGATGATGACCCAGGCGTAGTGGACTCTAGTTAAGCGTAATTGCATCTATATGAAAGAAAGTCGTAAGTTCGTATCTGTTAGTGACCTGAACCAAGAGAATAACACGCCGGTGCTCCACGGCTACCCGAAAACAGGGTAAAATTGTCCGACCGGCCAGCCGGCACCGGAGAGTATGAACAACAACGGCCAGAAATTCGACCAGAAATTTGATCTGACCCTCAGCATCTTGGACCAGAGTCCTGTTCACGAGGAAGAAGACTCTGTCCAGTCCTTCCAGCGCACCATCGAGTTGGCTACCAAGGCAGACGGCTGGGTCTACTACCGCTATTGGGTGGCGGAACACCACAGCTCAGACCGCGTCATGGGGTCGTCGCCCGAGGTGTTGATCTCTCATCTGCTGGCCAAGACCAGCCGCATACGTGTCGGCTCAGGCGGCGTGATGCTCCAGCACTACAGCCCCTACAAAGTGGCTGAGAATTTCAATGTGCTCGCGTCACTGGCCCCTGGCCGGGTGGACCTTGGCATCGGCCGCGGCCCCGGCGGGCTGCCCCAGTCGACCATGGCCCTGCAGCAGGCCGCGGCCGGCGAACGGGACATCGGCGGCAAGATAACTGAGCTGCGCGAGTTCCTGGCCGGAGACCTGGCAGAGTCCCACCCGTTGCATGGACTGATGGCCAGTCCCCGCCCCCCAGAAGCAGCCGGTCTCTACCTGCTGGGCACCTCCGTTTCCAGTGCCGAGATGGCCGCCGAGTTCGGCATGCCTTACGTCTTCGCCTTGTTCTTGAACAGCGATCAAGAGGTCATGGCCGAGGCCATGAAGACCTATCACAGCCGGTTCGGTCCTTCCGGCCAAGCAGAGAAGCGCGCCATGTTGGCCCTGCCGGTGGTGGTGGCCGACTCGGACGAAGAGGCGGCCGATTATGCCGCCGATATCAAGGTGGTCCGCATCAGCCTGGAGAGCGGGCGGACACTTACCGCCGGGAACCTGGCGTCAGCCGAGAACTTCGGTAAGCAATCGGGCGAGAAATTTCAGATAAACGTCTATGATGCGCCTGTTGTGCACGGCTCGCCTGAAGTTGCGCTGCAGAAGCTCCTGGACATCCAGACCTTGCATAACGTAGATGAGATAATCGTCGTTACGGCCGTCAACGACTTCCAGAAGCGGCTCCGTTCCTATGAGCTACTGAGTCAGGCCGTGACCGACCGGCTAAACACATCAGAGAAAGGGCAGGAAGTGGCATGACAGAGCAGCGAAAGATGCGGATCGGCGCCTTCCTCTCCGGCAGCGGCGGCAACATGGCGTCATGGCGGCACCCCAGCGCGGTGCCCGACGGCGCGGTGAACCTGGGGTACTACAAGGGCATGACCCGCACGGCCGAAGATGCCAAATTGGACTTCGTGTTCTTTGGCGACGGCCTCTACATCAGCGAGAAATCCCACCCCAATTTCTTGGTCCGGTTTGAGCCGCTGACCCTGCTGGCCGCCCTGGCCATGGAAACCACCCACATCGGTCTGGCGGCGACCCTGTCCACCACCTACAGCGACCCCTACACCGTGGCCCGCCAGTTCTCGTCCATCGACCACCTCAGCGACGGGCGCGCTGGCTGGAACATCGTCACCTCGCCGCTGGAAGGCTCTGCCGCCAACTACAGCAAGCCCGAGCATCCCCAGCATGACCTGCGCTACCGGATGGCCGGCGAGTTCGTGGAGATTACCAAAGGCCTCTGGGATTCCTGGGAGGATGACGCCTTCATCCGCGACAAAGAGTCGGGAGTATTCATCGACCCGTCCAAGATGCACCGCCTCGACCATGAGGGCGAGTTCTATTCGGTGGCGGGTCCGCTGAACATCTCCCGCTCCAAGCAGGGCAGCCCGGTGCTGATCCAGGCAGGCTCGTCAGAGGCCGGGAGGGGGTTTGCGGCCAGGATCGCCGATGCCATCTTCACCGGCCAGGCCACCAGCGCCGATGCCGCCGGGTTCTACCAAGACATCAAGACAAGGGCCAAAGAAGAAGGCCGCGACCCCGGCCAGGTGCTGATACTGCCCGGCTGTTCACCGGTCGTCGGCAGCACGCCCGAGGAAGCAGAGGCAAAGTACCAAGAGATCGCCAATCTGGTGGTCATCGACGACGCCCTCAACTACCTGGGCCGGTATTTCAACGACATGGATTTCTCGCCCTACGAACTTGATGAGCCCTTCCCGGACCTGGGCGACTTTGGCCGCAACGGCTGGGAGAGCACCACCGACCGGATCAAGCAGGTGGCCAAGGAAGAGAACCTCACGCTCAGAGAGATGGCGCTACGTTCCACCACTCCCAGGAATGAGTTCATCGGGACCCCGGCCCAGGTGGCCGACTCCATGCAGAGCTGGTTCGAGAACGGCGCGGCCGACGGCTTCATGTTGGTCGCCAGTGTGCTGCCCCAGGGCTTCAACGATTTCGTGGAGCACGTGCTGCCCATCCTGAAAGACAGAGGCTTATTCCGCACCGAATACGAGGCCGACACCCTGCGCGGCAACCTAGGCCTACCCAAACCCGAGAACCGCTACACCAAAAAGCCGATCAAAACATAGAAAGACGATGGGAGAGGGTGGCGGCTGGAGCTCTCCGCCAGCCAGGTCGGTCAAGACAAGAGAATGAGGAGGCAATCCATTGCCAACCCTGTTGGGCATCCACGGCACCGTAACTAGTCCGGGCCGTCTGCACCAGGCCCTGGAATCAGCCGTTAGCGCTGCTGCGGCCCAGGACCCGTCCATCACAACCAGCACGCTGCATCTGGGGGACCACCAGATATCCTTCGCCGACGGACGCCCTGCCGAGGCCTACGGTGATGACACCCAGAAGGTGCTGGAACAGGTTACGGCGGCGGATATGTATCTCATCGCCACCCCCATCTTTCGCGCGTCATTCACCGGCGCTCTGAAGAACCTGCTGGACCACGTGCCGGTGGAAGTTATGATGGGCAAGGCCGTCGGACTGATCGGCATGGGCGCCACCGACCACCACTACCTCACCGTGGACACCCAACTGCGCCCGGTCCTAGCCTGGTTCGGCGCGCATCTGGTGCCGGGTCAGGTCTATCTTCAGTCGCAGCACTTCCAGGACGGCAAACTGGCCGACGCCAAGGCCATCGCGGGGCTGGAGTCGCTGGGCAGATCAGTGGTGGCCCTCCACAACTCATTGGCCGGCAACCCAGAATCTGCCGGCCCATCGCCCCTGGCGGCCGGGTAGAAGCGTGCCCGATTCAGTGGACACCACCCTCTTCAAGGAAACCGAGGCCGAGTCTGGCGAACTCGTTCCTTACGGCGTTCCCGTATCCGCTTACCCGACGGAGTCGGGAGTGATAATCGTCAACTCGCCTGGCTCGGGAGAACTCAAGGATGGCCGGGAGAACCGCTGGAAGAACCTGGGCCGGCACCTGCAAGAGCGGGGGCTGGCTACCCTGGTCACCTACAACGCCCCACGGCCCGACTTCCAGGTCCAGCTGGAGTGGGAGCCCTACTCCTACCGCGGGGCCAGTTGGAACAAACTGCTCATCGAAAGCCTGTCCCATACCGTTGACTGGGCGCTGGAGAATGCAGTCCAACTAAGTGGAAATGAGTCTCCCAAGGTCTACCTGACCGGGTTCTCTTCGGGCGGTTCCGCCGCCGGGGCCGTTGCCCACCGGTATTCCAGCGTGGAACGGCTGCTGCTGCTCTCAACCTACGACAGCGTCGGCGACCCGTTCTACGAAGGCATAGCCAACTTCACCGGAGACATCTACCTGGTCTACGGAGACGAAGACCCTATGGCCGGCCACCTGGCCATGATGCTGAGGACCGGCAAGTTCGCCGCCAAGTCGTTCCTGGTGCGGGAGGCCCCCCAGTGCGGGCACCGCTTTGACGGCGAGGCCAACACAAAACTGCTCACCCAAGCCTTCCACTGGGCCTTCGAAGGCGACAATAGCCAACCACTGGAAGCCAACAGCTAACAGCCGTCAGCGATCCCTTCCCCCTCGCAAGGGGCAAGGTTAGGATGGGGGCCACGTCCGTCGTCAACCCCGTCTAGCGTCACAACAAATACAAGGAAGGACCAACGATGCCGAGAGAGACCATCTACCTGCGCGATAAAGAAGGCCAAGACTTGGTCAAAGGGACTTGGAAGTATGCCCGGGGCTACGTGCCGGGACAGCCCAACGAAGGCCTGGTGGAGCAGACAGAGGGAAGCCCAGCGCGGCTGCCCGATTACGACGATTCAAGCTGGGCCGTCTGCGAAGACCTGGCGGAGAGAAACTCCCACGGCTTCAGCTTCATGTGGTACCGCATCCAGATAACCTTGCCGGAAGAGGTCAACGGACATCCTGTGGCCGGAACGCGGGTCCAGTTCGAGACCTGTATCGACGACTACGGCGAGATCTGGATCGACGGCGAGTGCAACCGGGACCGTGGCGCCATCCAGGGGTTCAACGTCGTACAAAGAGTGGTGCTGAGCGACGACCCCAAACCCGGAGACCAGCACACAATCGCCCTGCTGGCGGCAAACGGCCCCCTAGCCGCCCCCGGCGGCACCGTCTTCTGCCGCTACGCCAACCTGGGCTTTGAGTGGACGGGGACAGAGAGCAGGCCAAACGGCCCCTAAAACTAGTGACCTCAGGCCCTCAAATCAGCCTTGCTGCTCCATTATCCTAACAACGTCGAAGTTGATAGAAACCTTCCCTGCGGATAGGAAGGGGGACAAGATGGAAAGAGGATACTTGATGGAGCGCATTTGGCGGCTGGCCTGTCCCAGCCCCGCTGACCCCACGAACGTTAGCGGGGAGCCAAAAGGCCAGAGGTCCAAAGAGGTCTAGTAACGAGCAGATTGCCCCCGAAAATATGCGAGGGGCGGCTCATCCAGCCCATCAGCTGGCAGAGACAGGGCCCAAGGTCAGAACCATCAAGCAGGCGCGGGTAGGACCCGGGCCTGTTTTCTTTTTGTCATATACTAGGGCCGCAAGATAGAGTCAGACTGAGAGGATGATATGCGGTTAGAGAACAAAGTGGCTTTGATCAGCGGTGGCGCCAGGGGCATCGGGGCCGCCGTAACCAAGATATTCGCCCGGGAAGGGGCCAAGTTGGTCATCGGCGACATCCTGGAAGAAGAGGGACGCCGGACGGCCGAGGAAGTCACCGCCGCCGGTGGAGAATGCTATTTCGTCCGGTTGGATGTCACCAGAGAAGCCGACTGGGCGCAGGCCGCCAACGAGGTAACAACCCGCTTCGGGAAGCTGGATATCCTGGTGAATAACGCCGGTGTCTCGGCCCGCGGCAACATCGAAGAGACCTCCGAGGCCGTCTGGTCCCGGACCATGGACATCAACGTGAAAGGCGCTTTCTTGGGCAGCAAGCAGGCCATCCCCATGATGCGGGCTGTCGGCGGCGGCTCCATCATCAACATCTCCTCAGGCGCTGGAATCGCGCCCCAGCCAAACACTTCGGGCGCATATGCCGCCAGCAAGGGCGCCGTGCGGATCTTCACCAAGTCCACCGCCATCCAGTACGCTCAGGAAAGTATCCGCTGCAACTCGGTGCACCCCGGCCCCATCGAAACCGACATGCTTCTCGGGACCAGGCCTGAATACGATGAACTCGACGTGATGATGGGGCGGGTCCCCCTAGGCCGTTTTGGAAGGGCAGAAGAGATCGCCAACGGAGTCCTCTACCTGGCCTCAGACGAGTCGTCATTCGTCACCGGCTCGGAGTTGGTGATCGACGGCGGCCGTACCGCTCAATGATGCTTTGACCTAGCTGAAAGAGAAACAGCCCAGGAAATACTCCTGGGCTGTTTCTGATTTCCGGGATTCCCAACTTAAGACCTACCGGAGGAATTCCAAGACCATCTCGGTGAACTCTGCCGGTTTCTCCATCTCCGGCATGTGGCCGCAACCCTCGATCACCCGGCAGATCGATCCCTTGATCCCATTGTGGAATTGCATGCAGGTGCTGACCGGGATTATCCGGTCCTCCCGCCCCCAGACCATCATGGTTTCCGTGGCGACCGCTCCCAGTAGAGGCGCTAGGGTGTGGCTTTTCATGTAGGGCTTCCAAAGCAACCGGGCGGCCATCTCCCGGTTGACCTCGACCTCATCGGCCTCTTCCGGGTCCCATTCTTTCCCGTAGTATCGGGCGTATTCAGGAGCGTTGGCGGGATCGTGGAATGCCTGCTCAAAGGCTTCTTTGCCTGAGTTCACGAAGTAGTCCCAGGTCTCACCTTTGTCCGGCTTGAGACCGGCTGGGCCGACCAACACCATCTTCTTGAAGATCGAAGAATTCATGGTGGCCATCTCCGCCGCTATCCAGCCGCCCATGGAGAACCCGATGACGTTCAGGGGTTGCTGCAGTCCCATGTCTCGGACGAACCAGTTGACCCAGGCTGCCAGGTCACGCACGTTGACGATCCAGTCGGGCTTGGACGATTTTCCAAACCCCGGAAGGGACGGGACGTACACGGTGAAATCGCCGGCGAGTGCCTGGTGAGCTTCAAGCCAGCCGGGCACTCCAAGTTCGCCCGGGATAACCAGGAGCGGGTCTCCGCTCCCGCCCTTGCGCAACTGCACCTGGACCCCGGCAGCTTGCACCATCTCTTCGGTAAAGGTTCCCTGTACGGTTGTGGTCATCGTACCTACCTCTTTACGTTGTTATCTGATAGACATGTGAAAAGTTAAGCTGCGGCTGCTACGCCTGCGTCCAAACGCTCACCCGTGGATGGGCTGACTTCGAAGGGGCTGTACAATTCCAATTCCTTGCCCATCTCTCGCACTGCAGGGAGGACTTCCTCGCCCATCAGCTTCAAACTGCGCATCTGGTCCTCGTGGTCCATGGCGCCGTCGCCGTCCCAGAAGACGATGCTGCCAGGCCGGACTTCCTCAAGGACGTGGCGTATCTTGGGCAGCACGCTCTTCGGGGTGCCGGCGATGATGCTGAGGTTTGCCACCTGCTGCTCGTAGGGTGCGAAGATCGTTGCGCCGCGGCTGTCCGGACCTGATGCTGCTGCCGCGCCAAGGATCTCGATCCGCTTCTTGACGGCGTCTCTGGACGATAGTCCTGGAGGCGACTGCAGCCACGGCACCACACGGCCTTCGGCGGCGGGGTTGCCTGCGATCTCGGGGTTGGCTACCCCGGTCAGGTATTTCCGGGCCACTTCTTCGGCCTTCTCCTCGGTCTCCTCCACGTGGACCTTGACCATGTAGCCGATGTTCTGGGAGCCGGCTTCGTACCCGACCTCTGCCGCGACCTCGCGGTAGTATTGGAACATCTCTTTGGTGGGTTCTATCTTGGTGGCCAGCATCAGGTACGGGTACCTGTGCTCTGCGGCCCATTTGGTGGTGGAAGCGCTGATGACACCGGGGATCCAGATGGGTGGATGAGGGTCTTGGTAGGGCATGGACCAGGGGTTCACATAACGGTATTCATAGTGACGGCCCTCCCAGCGCCAGGGGCCGGGGGTTGTCCATGCTTTGATGATGAAGTCGTGGGCCTCTTGGAAGCGTTCCCAATTGTAGGGAGGCGGCGCGTTGTGGGAGATGCTCTCGGTCCCGCCGCCCCGGACGAACCCGGAGACCAGGCGGCCCCGGGAGATCATGTCGATCATTGACAGCGTCTCCGCCAGCCAGAGGGGGTCTTCCCATATGGGCAGGATATTGCCCAGGATGATGATCTTGGCCTTTGAGGTCTGACGGGCCAAGATGCCGGCTTCAACGTTGGTGACGCCCTGCATACAGAATGGGGTGCTGTGGTGCTCATTCAGCATCAGGCCGTCGAACCCCACCTCCTCCGCATACATCTTCTCGTCTATGTAGCGGTTGTACAGGTCTGCCCCGATCTTGGGGTCATAGAGTTGGTTACTGATGTCCAGTGTGGTGTTGCGAGCGCCCATGAGGTTGGTGTTCTGGTCCTGCCAGGGCTGCTCAGTAAAGTGTCCTATGAACATTACGCACCTCTTCCCCTAGTTTTCGCCTATGGTATTGCGGTGCTTGGGCTGACGGCAGTGCCCAACGGACTGACATAACAGGGCCGAATGTCCTCAACGACGAGCCGCCGCGAGGGCTTTTCATGCCCAGAATCCGTATGGCCAGAAGCGGTTTGTCCAGTAGCCGTTTGCCCAGAAGCGGTTTGTAGGGAAGCCGTTTGCCTGCCTCGGCTTCTGGAAGTACAATCCCCACGACTCCCGGTACGCGCAGCTATAATTTCTGGAGAAGCTCGGGTATGGCCAGCGAAACATCAACTGTGGTCTCTTTGCGTGGGGTGGACGTCCCCCTGGTCCGCAGGGGGGCTGGGCCTCCGGCGCTGGTGCTTCACGGCGGCGAGGGGCCGGTGGACCAACTGCCATTCGTCGATTTTCTCGCAGCCCACTTCGAACTAGTTCTCCCGACCCATCCAGGGTTCGGCGGCGCCCCCATCCCAGAGCATTTCGACAACCTCCAGGACCTGGTCTTCCTCTACTTGGACCTGATCGACTCCTTGGACCTCCAAGACGCCATCCTGATGGGGTTCTCCATGGGAGGGTGGCTCGCGGCTGAGATCGCCGTGATGAATACCGGGCGGTTCTCCAAGCTGGCGCTGGTGGACTCGGTGGGCATCAAGCCGGGCGGTCCCTTCGACCGGGACATAGCCGACGTGTTTGCCAGCTCTGCCGAAGACCTCCTGAAAGCCACCTGGCACGACCGCTCGTTGGCCCCCGATCAGGGCGCGATGACCGACGAAGAATTGCAGATAATCGCCGCCAACCGGGTGGCCCACGGGCTCTATACCTGGGAGCCCTACATGCATAACCCCAAGCTGAGATATAGGCTGCACCGCATAGACATACCAACGTTGCTCATCTGGGGCGGGAACGACGGCATCGTGACCCCGGACTATGGAGCGGCGCTGCGGGACCTGATTCCCGGAGCAAGTCTGTCTGTGATTCCTGAGGCTGGCCATCATCCCCACATCGAACAGCCCGATGAATTTGCGTCCCGATTCCTGGAGTTCGCCTCCGGTTAACCGGCGAAACTAAACCCGCTATGCGGGCTGAAGTAGGTGCTTGATTTGAGAGCCTGGTTTTTCACCGAAGACGCCTATCCCTATCTGCCGGACCAAGATTCCTACGAGTCCATCCGGGTAACCCTGCCCAACAAGCATTTCGACCCAAGCACCGGCGCCGACCTCTACAACATGTACCTGGACATGTGGTGCGCGGCCGATGAGATGGGCCTGAACATCATGAACAACGAGCACCATCAGACCGCCACCTGCATGGTCCCGGCAGCGCCCATCATGCTGGGTATACTCGCCCGGGAGACCAAGAATGCCCGGCTGCTCATCCTGGGCAATCCCGTATCAAACAGAAGCCAGCCCGTCCGGGTCGCCGAGGAGATGGCCATGGTCGATGTGCTGTCCCGGGGCCGTCTTGAGTGCGGGTTTGTGCGCGGGGTCCCCTACGAGATCGCGCCGGCCAACGTCTACCCCTACCGGGGCACCGAGAAACTCTGGGAGGCCCACGACCTGATCACCAAGGCTTGGACGACCCACGATGGCCCTTTCAACTTCGAAGGCCGCTGGTTCCATGCCAGACAGGTAAACATCTGGCCCCGGCCCTTCCAGCAGCCCCATCCTCCGGTGTGGGTCACCATGGGGAGCGCCGGCTCGGCCGCACAGGTCGCCCAGCGCGGGCATATCGGCGCGGTGTTCCTGGCCGGATACCCCAGGATCAGGGAGATATTCGACGGCTACCGCAAAGGGTACGCCGAGACCCACAAGACCGAGATGCCCATCGACCGGCTGGCTTACTGCGCCCTGATCAGCGTGGGCAAGACTGAACGGGAAGGATTGGAAGGCGCGGAGAAACTGCTCTGGTATATGAGTTCCAACAAAGTCCCGCCCCAGTTCTCCAATCCCCCCGGCTACCACACACCGGCGGTGGCGGCGACCATGATGCGCGGCAACAGCTCCGGCACCGGCCTCCCGACCTCGACCAATCTTGTCGAGCAGATGGCCCGGGGCAACGTCTTCGCCGGCACACCGGACCAGGTATACGACCAGATCAAAAGCTTCTATGAGTACTGCGGCGGCTTCGGTAACCTGATGATGATGAGCCAGGCCGGGTTCATGACCTTTGATGAGACACTGGCGTCCATGAAGCTCTTCAGCGAGGAAGTCTATCCCCGGTTGAAGGAGCTGACGGCAAGCTATGACCCCGGCCAGATGCAAGAGATCAAGGCCGGGCTTCCCAACGTTGAGAACGTGGACGTCAGTTCACTGGCATCTGAATTCGTGCGCTAAGCTAAGAGTAGGATATGGCCGCCCTTCCTGAATCTAGGATTCCTGCCACCATCAAAAGAACGGCGCTGTGGGTTAAAGACCACCGCAGCGGCGCCTTTGCGGGTCTGACCTTCGCCGTGTCTGTTTCACTGGCCTTGTTCTTCGGCCTATCCAATCTCAGAGAGCCGGACCCCAAATTGACCTACGAGATATTACGGGAGACCGACGTTTTGGACGTGCGGACCCCGGTGGAAGACCTGCAGATCACCTTCCAGAACCAGGATATCCAGGGCGAGAACCTGAATCTGCGCATCTATGCCATGCGGGTGATCAACAACGGAGAAGTGGATATCCTGCAGACTCATTTTGACCAGGACCAGGCTTGGGGCCTTCAGGTGACCGGCGGCCGCGTGATCGAGGCCAGACCCATCGAGGCCAGCTCCAGCTACCTGAACGAGAAGTCCAACCCCCAGGTCGTGAGTGAAAACGTCGTTCAATTCGACCAGGCCATCGTCGAGAAGGGCCAGTTCTTCTCCTTCAACATGTTAGTGGTGCATCCCAAAGACGTGACTCCCGATATCGAATCGTTGGGCAAGATCGCCGGGGTGGACGAGCTAGTGGTGACGAGGGTGCCGGTGGAGGTTGAGGGACCAGGGTTTCTCTCCGACCTCTTCAGCGGGGGCTGGGCGGTGCAATTGGTCCGCTCCATCCTCTTCCTGCTGGGCGCTGCGGTCATATTGGGACTGTTCGCCGGCGCTGTGCTGCTGTATTCCTTCTTCACAGGAGTGATCCGCCGACGCCGCATCGGAAATTCCGTGGTGATGAAGACGCTGACCAGCCAGAGACAACGCGACCTGCTGTCCGAGGTCTACCTGAACCACGGACTGACCGGAGTGAGCGATCTGCGGGAGAAGCTGGGCAGTTCAGACCGCCTGGAACTGGAAGCCGCCACCCTGGGTACAGTGGTGTTGGCTGGAGATTCAGAATTCCGCATTCCCCCCGCCTACTACTCCGCTGCGTCTCTGGAAGAAGCCGAGGCCCTATCCCGCGATAAAGACGAAACCCTAACCGCCGACCCAGAGTTCCAAGAGCGCCTGGAACTCTTCCTCCAAGAGCTAAGCGCCAGCAGCCGCCTGTTCTAGGTGCGCAAGATTCCCTCTCCCTCGTCCTTCAGCGGAAGGACGAGAGGGTTAGGGTGATGGCAGAGGCCGCCTGCAAGCCATGGTTACCGCAAGCAGTGGTTCGACAGGCTCACCATGAGCGGATAAAGGGCGTAGCGTGCAAAAAGCCGTTCGTCCTGATCTCGTCGAAGGGCGCGCACAAGTCATGTCCTGCCCGGAACCAACTCCCTATTCTTGGCCGTAACCCGAAAGACGGGATACACTATGGGCCGCTAGTTAACATATAGGTGATGCAACATGGCCAACGATACGACTAACTCCGGCCCCGGCGCCCTGACCCATGACAGCGTGGCGGGCTATCGGGAGAGCTTCGACGCCGACCCCAACAAGAAATTGGTCCAGAACGTCGTCACCCAACACGACGTCAATGACATAGCCCTCAGCCGGTCCATCGTCACCGAATCGCCCCATTCGTTCTCAATAGTACTGGACGATTGGGGGGTGACCAACCAGGCCCGCTCCGGCCGCTGCTGGATGTTCGCCGGCCTGAACCTTTGCCGGGTGGACACCAGGAACGTCCTGAACGTCAAGGAATTCGAGTTCAGCCAGAACTATCTGATGTTCTGGGACAAGCTGGAGCGCGCCAACTTTGTCCTAGAGGCCATCATCGAGACCGCTGACCGTCCCGCCGACGACCGGACCGTGTCCTTCCTGCTGCGGAACCCCATCTCAGACGGCGGTCAATGGGACATGTTCACCGCCCTGGTGGCCAAGCACGGCGTGGTCCCCAAGTCGGCCATGGAAGAGACGGAAAGCTCGGCAAATTCGGCCCGGATGAACTCCAGCCTGAACTACCAGACCCGGCAGGGCGCCAAGCGGATCCGCGACGCCTACGCTAAAGAGTCCGGCTTGGACGAACTACGCAGCATCAAGGACCAGACCCTGAAAGTGATCTACGACGTGCTGTGCATCCACCTGGGCACGCCTCCTACGGAAGTCGATTGGCAGTGGAAGGACAAAGACGGCGAATTCACCCGGTCCGGGAAGCTCACCCCCCTGCAGTTTGCCGAGAACTATCTCCAGACCGACATCCATGACTATGTAAGCCTGGTCCACGACCCCCGCGAGACCAGCCCTGAAGGTGCAACATTCACCGTGGAATACCTGGGCAACGTGGTGGACGCCCCGTCAATCAGGTATCTGAATGTCGATATCCAGTTGATGAAGGACATAACCCTGAAGATGCTGGAAGACGGAAAGCCGGTCTGGATGGGCTGCGACACCGGCAAGCAGATGCACCGGGACCACGGCCTGTGGGACGCCGATCTGTTCGACTATGCCACCGTTTACGGGGCCGACTTTTCAATGAACAAGGCAGAGCGGTTGGAGTATCACCAAACGGCGATGACTCACGCCATGATGTTCACCGGCGTCGACGTTGTGGACGGCGTGCCGCGCCGCTGGCGGGTGGAGAACAGTTGGGACGACAAGGTGGGCAACAAAGGCTTCTTCCTGATGAACGATTCCTGGTTCGCCGAGTACATGTTCGAGATCGCAGTCCCCAAGGATTATCTGCCGGCGGAACTACAGAAAGCCTTAGAACTAGAACCCATAGTCCTGCCCGCCTGGGACCCCATGGGGTCACTGGCCGACGCCTAACTTATCGACACTGTCATTCCGAAAAGGCCGCAGCCGCCGGGGAGTCTGTCTGCCCGGTGCAATCATGCTCCTCGCCAGCAACGAGCGCTCCTTCCGGGGAAGGAGCGGGGTGACAGCGTTAACGCTCGAGCGAAGCCCTGAAACTGATACAAGGGAAAGAAGAAATGGTCTTCCAGTCTGAGATAATCGGCCAGTCGGTCAGCCGTATCGACGGCCCGGACAAGGTCACCGGTGAGACGCTGTACACCGCCGACGTTATCCTTCCCGGCATGCTGACCGGCAAGATATTGCGCAGTCCCCATCCCCACGCCCGCATCCGCAGCGTGGACACCACGGCGGCCTGGCAAGTGCCCGGTGTGAAAGCCATCGTGACCGGAGAAGACGCCCGCGGTTGCCTTCAAGGCAAGGTACTGCGCGACATGCCAGTCCTCTGCTGGGACCGGGTCCGCTACATCGGAGACCGGGTGGCGGCGGTGGCTGCGGAGACCCCGGAGGCCGCCGATGAAGCCCTGCTTTTGATAGAGGTTGATTACGAGGTCCTGCCGGCGGTCTACGACCCCAAAGAAGCCATGAAGCCGGAGGCCCCGCTGCTCCACGATGACGTGGCGGCCTACGAAGGCGCGCCCACCGAATTCCTTGCGCCGGACCTCCACAACGGCCAGACCAGGCTCTACTGGGAGAAGGGCGACCTGGAACAAGGCTTCAAGGACGCCGATGTCGTGCTGGAGCATTCTTTCTCCATTCCCAGCCGCCACCAGGGCTATATCGAGCCCTTCGCCAGCGTCATAGATATCGACGACACCGGCCGCATCCAGGCCTGGTGCTCCAGCAAAGCCCCGTTCCGGGCGCGGCGGCAGATGGCCGTGGCGTTGGGGTTGGATGAGGAGACTATCCGGGTCAACGTGACGTCCATCGGCGGCGACTTCGGTGGGAAAGGTGACACCCGCGACCTGCCCATCGCCTACCTGTTGGCCAAGATGGCCGACGCACCCGTCAAGATCGTTATGAGTTCCGTTGAGGAATATACGGCCAGCAATCCGACCCACCCAACGTTCGTCACCATTAAGTCGGGCGTGAAGCGCGACGGCCAGATCACGGCCCGCGAGGTGCGCACCGTTCATGCCAGCGGCGCTTATGGCGCCTTGAAACCCAGGGCCTATCTGTCCACACACCACTACGTCGGCGGCGCCTACCGGATACCCAACACCGTCTTCGAGTTCCTGCAGGTCTATACCAACACAGTGCCCGGCGGCTACTTCCGCGCGCCCGGCGCCCACCAGTACACCTTCGCCCTGGAATGCCATACCGATCTGTTGGCGAGGGAACTGGGCATGGACACAGCCGAGTTCAGGAGGACCAACATCCTGCTTGCCGGTGAGGAAGATGGGCTGGGCCGCCCCATCGACTTCTTGAACATCACCGAAGTTATGGACGCTGCCTTAGAATCCGCCGGCTGGGAGAAACCCGATGACAGGCCGGGACACGGCCGGGGCGTCGCTCTATTCGGGCGGCAGATCGGCGGCGGCGTGGCCGGGGCGGTCCTGACTGCCGAGGAAGACGGCTCGTTCTCGGTCATCAGCCCCACCGTGGACATCGGCACCGGCACCCACACCATCGAGAAACAGATGGTCGCCAACGAGATGGGCGTGTCCATCGACCAGGTCCGGGTGCGGGTCGGTGACACCGACAGCGTCCCCTACGACGAGGGGCCCCGGGCCAGCCGGGTGACCTACACCGAGGGTCAGGCCGTGATGAAAGCCTGCGCCGAGATAAAACAGGCCATCGCCGACGGTGTGGCGCTGCCCCATACCGTGACTGTCGAGCACACGGCTGAAGAACGAGAAGACATAACCTACTTCGGCGCTCAGGTTGCCGAGGTCCATGTGGACAGCGAGACCGGTCAGGTGGAGGTGCTGCGGCTGACAACCGCCCACGACGTCGGCACCATCATCAACCCGTTGGCGCACCAGGGTCAGATCGACGGCGGGGTGATCACCGGCTTCGGCCTGGGGGTCACCGAGGAATTCGTCACCGATGACGGCCAGGTATTGAACGGCAGCATGGCGGACTACAAACTCCCGACCATGGCCGACATCCCGGCCCTGGATACCGTTCTGATCCAGACCGGCGGCGGCACCGGCCCGTACGAAGCCAAAGCCATCGGCGAGCTGGCCAACAATGCCACCGCCGCCGCCATCGCCAACGCAGTGGCAGACGCCGTGGGCTGCCGCATATTCGAACTCCCCATCACCGCCGACCGGGTCTACCGGGCGCTAAAGGGCAGCTGATCATCTCCCGCTCATCCTGAGCCTGTCGAAGGACCCAAGTTGTCCGCCCATATTCTTGTCATTTCAAGGAGCGCTAGTGGCCGAGGACAAACCCGATCGATCATTCCGCGCTCGCAGCGCCTCTCGAGAGCTGGACCGGGCCATCAGCGAGGCTGTCCGGCTCGTCGGCGCAAAAGCCGGCTACATCAGACTGGTAGAAGATGGTAAGTGGATGATAGGCGCCGTTACGGGATCGGCAGCCGACTATCTGGCAGAGATATCTGAGTTGGTCCCTGAGCCGTCTCAAGACTCAAAGATAACTCTGGCAGCCGAGGCTATGTCCACGAACCGTCCCGCGATTGTGGATGATGTTACGACATCGGAGATAATCTATCCCCAGACCAGAAGAGTGGCTGCCAAATACGGTTTTCGCGGCGCGGTCGCCATTCCGTTGCTAGCCGGTGACTACCCCATAGGCGTGATAATCGTCTTTGACGGCAGCGTCCGCCGCTTTACCGAGGAAGAAAATTCCCAACTGACAGCGCTCGCCGCCCAAGTTGTGGTAACCATCGGCGGTCCCGGAAACCCTGAGACTACTTAAGGGGGGCAGCCCCGGTCGGGCATTGTCCTTTGGAAACGCGGCAAGTAGAATGACCGCGATATTCATGCCTCCCCACTATGGCGGTATGAGATAGTCAAAACCCCGTTCTTTCACTGAATTTTGTCGCATGGTGGAGCGACTTCCTAGATTCAACCAAACACAGGAGCTACTGATGACAAGCACCCAACAACAAACGCAGGGCGCTGAAGATGTTGAGCAATTCGACGCCATAATCATCGGCGCCGGCGTCACCGGTCTGTATGCGTTATACCGTCTGCGCCAACTCGGGTTCTCGGCCCGTTCGTTCGAGGAAGGCAGCGGAGTCGGCGGCACCTGGTATTGGAACCGCTATCCGGGCTGCCGTTTCGATTCAGAGAGCTACACCTACGGGTATTCCTTCTCCGAGGAACTGCTCCAAGAGTGGGACTGGAAAGAGCACTATTCCGCCCAACCGGAGAACGAGCGCTACCTGAATTTCGTAGCCGACAAATTCGATCTGCGCCGGGACATCCGCTTGAACTCCCGCGTGATGTCAGCCGTCTTCGATGAGAACGAGAACCGCTGGGAAGTTGTCATGGAGGACGGCCACCGCGCCCGGGGCCAGTTCCTGATCACATCTGTGGGCATCCTCTCCGCCGGATACGTTCCCGACTTCGAAGGGAAGGAAACGTTCAAGGGAGTCTCCTGCCACACCGGCCGCTGGCCCAAGGAAGGAGTCGATCTGGCCGGTAAGCGGGTCGGCGTCATCGGCACTGGTGCATCGGGCGTACAACTCATCACGGAGATCGCGAAAGAGGTCTCCCACCTGACAGTCTTCCAGCGCACCGCCAACTTCTGCGCGCCGCTGCGGAACAGCCTGATCGACGACGAGACCCAGAAAGAGATCAAGGCCAGCTATCCTGAGATCTTCCGGAAGTGCATGGAGACCGCCGGCTCATTCGTGCACGAATTCGACCCACGTTCCGCCATGAGCGTCTCGCCCGAGGAGCGGTTGGAGAAGTACGAAAGCCTATGGCAGGAGTCCGGGTTCAAGAAATGGCTCAGCAACTTCTATGACGTCATGCTCCCCGGTGAAGCAAACGAGGACTACGCCGAGTTCTTCCGCAACAAGATCCGCGAGCGGGTGCACGACCCTGTCGTGGCGGAGATGCTGGTGCCCAAGGGACACATGTTCGGCTCCAAGCGCCTGCCCTGCGAGAGCGGTTATTACGAGGTCTACAACCAAGATAACGTGTTGCTTGTTGACGTTAAGTCGGCGCCCATCGAGCGAATCACTCCCAACGGCATCAAGACCAAAGACGCGGAATACGATCTGGACGTCATAGTCTTCGCCACCGGGTTCGACGCCGTGACGGGCTCGCTCAGCAGGCTGCATATCGAGGGCGAGGGCGGCCAGACTTTGAAGGACAAATTCGCCAACGGACCACGCACTTTCATGGGTGTGCAGAGCGCCGGGTTCCCCAATCTATTCACCATCAACCAGGCGTCGGTGGGCAACTTCGTCCGGGCCGCCGAGCCGCTGGTCGACTGGGTGAGCGAAGCCATGGCCTACGTGCGGGACAACAACCACTCCCGTATCTCTGCATCCCCCGAGGCGGAGGAGGGCTGGACCCAGCATATAGCGGAAGCTGGGGCCAAGATACTTCGGTCGCAGGCCGATTCTTGGTATGTGGGAGCCAACATACCCGGAAAAGCGCGGGGGCTGCTCACCGCTCCGGACACCGCTCCCGCCATGCGGGCCAAGAGGAACGAAGTGGCGGCCAATGGCTACGAAGGGTTCGTGATTCAGTAGAGGTCCGTATATAACCGGTAACCAACAGCAAGAGGAACGTCCCGGTCAATAGGCGGGGCGTTCTTCATTGACGCTGGATGATCGAACGGTCGTATGTATGACAGCGCGGACATGTTGATTTTGGACTGGCTAGATACTACAAACGGCTTCCTGCCCATGCTAGAATCATTGTCAATTTATTCGGACCTGTTTGGAGCATAAGATGGTCGGATCGCTCCTTGAGGCCGTGTTGTCGATAACGGTGGACCGCCCGGTCTGCTGGCTTCTATACGAATCAATATGAATAGATTCCCGGTCCTGAACATCTGGTTGTCCCACGCCTTTGAAGTAGGCATAGTAGTGTTCGGCTATCTGGCTTACATGTACACCAAGACCCTGGTGTTCTCCGACTTCCAGACCACGGCCTTCAACAACGCCTGGCGGGTCATCAAATTCGAGAGCGACTTGGGAATCTTCTGGGAACCTGTGATGCAGGCCTGGGCCATCGACAGCGCCAAGGCCATGGTCGTCTTTTTCAACTGGGCCTATATCGTCACCTTCTGGCCAATCATCCTTGTCTCGGCCCTGGTCCTTTATATAACCAACCGGAGCATGTACCGGTACTACAGGAACGTGGTGCTGGTCAGCTTCGCCATCGCCGTGGTGGCCTTCATGGTCTTCCCGTTGGCCCCGCCCCGGATGATGGCTATGTATTTCATAGACACCATCCAGGTCTTCGGCCCCTCCGAGTATGCCAGCCGGGAGATGGTCAACTACTTCAACGCCTTTGCCGCCATGCCCAGTCTGCACTTCGCTTGGACGGTCATGTTCGGGATACTCTTCTTCAGGACTCCGTACGTCTGGCTCAAGTTTTTCGGCATCCTCTACCCGACGATGACGCTCTTCGCCATCACCATCACCGCCAACCATTACCTGACCGACGCCTTTGGCGGCGGCATGGTCATACTGGTCTCGTTCCTAATCGTGGAATTTGGCTTCAAACGCCGGTTCTTCCTGCCTCAGGCCGCGCACAAACTGAAGCAGATGCGCGGCTCTGGCCCGCTGTCCGTTTAACAGGCGGTATCTCCAAGTGATCGAAGAAAACCCCGGCCAGACAGGCCGGGGTTTTCTTGTTTGTCTGTTCGGAATCGGGGCCGGCCGAATCGGAGCGTGGTACAACCGAATCGTGTCATAATACCGGCATCTTTCTAGGCAGATACCGCATGAACGACCAACGAAAAACCAAAAAGCAGTTGCTGGAAGATCTGGCCAAGGAGCGGGAACGGTCCGATGCCCTCTTCCGCGTTTCCAACCTTCTGGCCGGAGCATATGACACCGATGAAGTGCTGGGCATTATCGTGAACGAGGCTACACGGCTGCTGGGTGCTACTGCCGCCTGGATGCGGTTGTTGCAAGGAGGTCTATTGTTGCCCGGCGCCGCCACGGAATCAGCCAGAGGACTTGTAGATTTCAGCTCAGCGGAAATGCCGGCAATGGCTATTGGACAAGGGACCAGTGTAAACGGCCATGTTATGGCTACGAAAATACCCTATCTTTCTGACGACGTAATCGAAGATGATTTGGTTATTCCGGAGAACCGCAAAAGACTACGAGAGCTAGATTTCCACGGGAGCGTAGCGGTCCCGTTGCTGGCCAATGGCCTGTCAGTGGGCGTCCTAGCCGTAGTCGATTCACGGATTCGCCGCTTCACTGAAGATGAAGTGTCATTTCTGACGGCATTCGCTGACCAGGCCGCCCTCGCCCTGGAGAAAGCCCGTCTGTTGAACGAGGCCGAACAGGAGAAAGGACGCTCCGATGCCCTTTATGAGGTTTCCAACCGTTTGGCCGGCGTACACGACACAGACGAAGTGTTGGACCTCATCGTCAATGAGGCGACAAGACTGCTTGGCGCCACGGGGGCTTTCATCCGGCTGCTGGAAGGCGATGTGCTAGTCCCCAGCGCCGTTACCGAGTCGGCGGCGGCCCTGCTCGCTCAGATGGGCGGTTCCATGCCCACTCTAAGCGTCGGATCAGGGGCGAACTACATGGGCCACGTCATGGCCACACAATCCCCACGGATCACGGAAAATATCGCCGAAGATGAGATGATAACCCCTACCGGACGTTCGGCTCTGACGGGGCATGGCTTTCAGTCCTCGGTTGCAGTCCCTCTCCTAGCCAACGACCGGTCCATCGGCGTGCTGGTTGCGCTGGACCAGCGCGTTCGCCGGTACTCAGAAGATGAGGCCTCACTCCTCTCTGCCTTCGCCGACCAGGCGGCCCTGGCCTTAGAGAAGGCCAGGCTGTTGAACGAGGCGGAGGCCAGGGAGCGGCAAGCCACCCAACTTTATGAGGTCACGACCCAACTGGCCTCCAACCATGACATGCAAGGAATCCTAGACCTCATCGCGGCTCGAGCCGCCGAGATGCTAGGCGCACCGAGTTCCGGCTTCCTCAAGTTTGATGAGGCCCAACAGGCCTTGGTGTCGGCGAGTTCATTCAACCTGGAACCCGAGATGGCCCAGGGATTGTTTGTGAGGCCAGGGAAGGGAATCTCAGGTGCAGCTTTCACTGAGCGTAGGCCGGTTTGGACCACCGACTATTCTGCTGATGAGAGATTCAGCGAGAGCGATTTTAGAATTTCAGTTGGGAAGTATGGAATCAGAGGTCTCCTGTCGGTGCCGGTGATCGTTCGGGATGAGCCATTCGGCGTATGGAACGTCTTCTTCCCTGAACCCCATGAATTCACCAACGGTGAGATACAGCTTCTTCAGTCCTTGGCTGATAGCGCTGCCGTCGCCATAGGCAACGCCCGGTTCATCGACGAGACCCAACGGGCGCGG